>CAWILD010000008.1:0-126196 GCA_963836815.1 uncultured Gemmatimonadales bacterium
AGCGCGCAGCGGGCAAAGTTGTCTAAGGCGAAGTAAGCACCCGTTCGGTGTCCTCGACTAGAAAGGCGAGCACTTCAGCAGCCGACCGCTGCTTCACCAGGGGCGCGTTCTGGCCGGCCCAGAAGGGAATCAGGTCGAGCATACCGGCACTCCCCGCCGCGCGACGGAGGGGCACCGTCAGGGCGTTCTGCCACGGATAGTCGAGTGCTTCGGCCTCGTGCGGTGCCAGCTCTCGGGCGAGCCGGCTCACCAGCCCGCGGGCGTAGCGACCGGTGAGTGCCCGGGTCAGGACTGTCGCGCGAGGGCCTTCGACCAGCGCACGACGGTGGGCCGCGCTGGCACCCGACTCCGGGGCGGCGAGAAACGCGGTTCCCACCTGAACACCGGCGGCCCCGTAGACCAGCGCCGACACCACCCCCCGCCCATCCGCGATGCCACCGGCCGCCACCACCGGCCGCCGCACCTTGTCCACCACCTGGGGCAGGAGCGCGCCCAGGGTCAGCGCCTCGGACACCGGCCGGAGGAACGAGGAGCGGTGCCCTCCGGCTTCGAGACCCGAGGCCACGATCACATCCACTGCCGCGGCGTCGAGCGCCTCCGCCTCCGGCAGATTGGTCGCGGTGCCGATGGTGACGATCCCCAACCGGCGACACTCGGCCAGGGCCTCGGCCGGAGGGATCCCGAAGATGAAGCTGAGGGCCGGCGGCCGGGCCCGGAGCACAGCTTCGAGCTGACGGCCGAACGTGGGTCGGGCCGACTCGGTAAGGGCACTTTGGGTCGGGGGCTCGAGTCCGAGCTCGCGGTAGTACGGCTCCAGCAGTGCCGTCGCTGCGGCATACCGATCGCTGCGGGGCGGCTCGGCGCCCTCACCAGGGAGCGGCACCCAGAGGTTGAGGGCGAACGGCCCCCGGGTACGCTCCCGAATGGCCTGGGCCGTCTGGAGGATCTCCTCCGGGCCCAGGCCATGGGCACCGAAGGAACCCAGACCACCGGCCTCGCTGACCGCGGCGACCAGCTCGACGGTGGAGAGACCGCCTCCGAATGCGCCCTGGATCACCGGGTACCTGAGACCCAGAGCCCGGGTCAGGCTGGTGGTGCGCCACCCGGTCAGTGAGGCCGGCATCTTACGCCGCCGCTCTGGCTGGGAGCCGGCCCACCTGACGCCCCGACGCCTTCCACTCCTCCAGCCCGCCTTCGTAGGCCCGCACGTTGGTGAACCCGAGGGTCCTGAGCTTCTTGGCCGCATCGGTACTGTTGGGGCAGGTCGGATTGGCGCAGTAGACCACGATCTCCGCGTCGGGCGAGAGGCCCAGCCGCTTCGCCTCGCGACCCACGGTGTCGACCGGCACCCAGAGGGAACCGGGGATTAGCTCGCCACTGAAGTACTCCTCGGTGAGTACATTCCAGAAAATGAAGGCGCCGCGCTGGTGCAGCCGGCGGTCGAGCTCGTCGGTGGTCAGGGTCGTGCCGTTGGACATCGGATACTCCTTCACGCTTCCAGGTCAAGTACGCCGCCACGGGAGTGTGGCGCGCGACGGACCGAAGCTAGTGTTGTACATTCCGCAGAACTAGAATGTACTTTCAGGTTATATACTATACTTGGAGTAAGTATGAGTACCCGTCGCACCGCCAAAGTCGCCTGCCAGCCGGAATGGTGCCCGGTGGAACGGACCCTCGCCATCATCGGCGGCGTATGGAAGGTCATCATCATCCGGGAGCTGCTCACCGGTACCAAGCGCTATGGCCAGCTGCACCGGACCCTGCGCGGCGTCACCCACAAGATGCTGACCCAGCAGCTCCGGGAGCTGGAGCGCGACGGCGTCGTGCACCGAGAGATGTACCCCCAGGTGCCACCCAAGGTCGAATACTCGCTCACCGCCCGGGGTCGCGGGCTGGGCCCGCTGCTCCAGGAGATGCACCGCTGGGGGAACGAGCTCCCGGGGCCGGCGGCGAAGTATGAGCCCGCGTTGGCGCCGAGCGGCCGGATGCGCCCGGCGGCCTCGCGGCGGCTGGTGGGCGCTCAAGGCGTGATCCGCAGGTAAGGATGGAAGCCCCCGGGACCGGGGGGTTCTGGCCCAACGGCGGCACTACAAAGCGCCGGCTCCGCTTGCCGCGCAGCCCCTCGAGCCGCAGCAGCCAGCCCACCCGCTTGCCGCTCACCCGCACCCCCTGCCGCTGCAGCGCGCGCTGAATGCGGGGCCGACCGTAGCGCCGCCGGCTCGCGGCGTGGATGGCCCGGATCGCCACCCGCAGCCGGGCATCCGCCTCAGCCCGGGCACTGGGCGGCCGCCGGGCCCAGGCGTAGAAGCCGCTCCGGGTGACCTCGAGCACGCGGCACATCAGGCCGAGCGGATAGGAGTCCCGATGCTGGGCGATACAGGCGTACCTCACCGGGACCCTTTCGCGAAGAACGCCGCCGCTTTTTTTGAGGAACTCCTGCTCCTGGCGCAGCACCGCATTCTCCCGCCGCAGATGCCGCAGCGCCTGCTCCGGGGTCTCCCCGCAGCCGGCCGCTCCGCGCTCTCGCGAGCGCTGCTTCCAGTGGGCGCAACCGGTCGGGCCGAATCCCCAGCTCCCGCGCGCTCTCACTCGACTGGGCGCTCACCCTCCAGCGCCAATGGCACCGCTTCGGCCCGGAATTCCGGGGGTAAAGACGCGTCGCTTCCGCATGGACATCCGCTCCTCTCGGAAAGGAAGATGGGTGTCCATGAAAGCGGGACAACTTCAGAGCTCAGGGCGATTCAGGATTACTGAGGGGCGTAAATTCGGTGTGGGGCTGGTCCTGATTTCGGCAGCGGCCGAATCGTGTTGACGGACGATCATGGCCCAGTGTAACTCCTTCTTGGTCCAAGGAAGGGAAGGCACTGACCAAGACAGGGGTGCGCGCAGGGCATCTGTGGCCAGAAACGTCCCCTCGGGTGTGCTTAGCGACCCGGCTCCAATCGAACTACGCCGACTGGCTAACGTGGCCAGATGTCTTCAAGGTCGTACTCCGAGTCGTTATATGAGCGTAGGTCCCTTAAGCTCCACCTGCGGCTCTACAGGCTGCAAAAGGAAGCTCCTGGACAGCACAATTGGTGCGCCGCGAATGGTCCAGCGGGCAAGGTTGGGAGGCGCTGAGCGACTCGGAGACTCCGACATTTGAGTGAGTAAAGTACGGCAAAGTCCGGCATGAAAGCCGTCAAACTCCAGCATCGGGTGACACGAACTCGCGTAAATGGCTGGCAAGTTGCTGGAATTCGGGGGGTTACAGCGGCCCCTCTGGATCAGGAGAGTCCTGGTTCGAGCCCAGGAGGGGCAACTCGAGGCGCGGTGGCTGCGTGGCAGCCACCGCGCTTTGCCTACTTAGCGGGCGCAGGCCGAGGCGGCGGCGACGGTCATTTCTGGTTTCCGACGAAGATCGCCCCGTCGAGCTTGCCCTGCACGTTGGTGAGGGGCGCGTAGTAGGTGTCGTAGCTCCGGCCGAAGATGGTGGCCTCTCCCCGATACGAGTAGTTCTGCATCAGGGCCTGATAGCTGGCCGACTCGCGATCGAGCTTCGTGTTGAGCGCGGGTTTGCCCTCGGCGGTGAGCAACGTGGTCTGGATCCGTATAAAGTCCGCGCCGTCGAACGAGAAGATCGTCGCGGTCGTCATCCGATTGCGCGCATTGAGGACGTGGATGGTCATCATGATGCTCACGACGAGCGCCACCACGAACACCACCGAGAACACGTGCAGGACGGCTTCGTAGGAGCCAGTGGCCTGATACAGGCGGGCCACCAGCTGCGGGCCGATGACGCCGGCCAGACCCCAGGCGCTCAACACGTAGCCATGGATGGCGCCCAGCTCCTTGGTGCCGAACAGATCGCCGATATACGCCGGGAGAGTGGCAAACCCGCCGCCGTAGCAGGTCAGGATCAGGTAGAGCACGAGCTGGAACAGGATGACGCTGGTGATGTCGGGCAGCACCCAGAACGCGACGACCTGGATGATGAAGAAGGCGGTATACGTGCCCGAACGGCCCAGGTAATCGGATAGCGAGGCCCAGCCGAGGCGACCGAGGCCGTTGAAGATGGACATGAGCCCGACCACGCCAGCCGCTTGGGCGGGCGTCAGGCCGATGCTTTCCTGCGCCAGCGGGGACGCCGTGTAGATGATGCCGATGCCACACGAGATGTTGATGAACATCATGACCCAGAGGCCGTAAAACGGGGCTCGCCGGACCGCGGCGTTGGCCGTGAGCTGGGTCAGGTCGGGAATGACCTTGCGCTTGCCGGCGTCCACGTCCGCTTTCATCCTCTCCGGCATCCAGCCCGGAGGCGGGCGCTCGATGTAGCGGGCGGCCGCGAGCATGATGACGAGATAGGCGATCCCGGCGAAGAGGAAGGCCGCCGAGATGCCGGCCGCGATGGCGCTCCGGAAGGGCGCCGTGCCCGCCGACGCCCAGAACGGCGCCAGCCCCGGATCGGCCTGGCCGCTCTGGAGCGCGGCCAGCGTGCCGGCCGCGTCCCGGGCCTGCTTCTCGGGCAGCGAAGCCAGGACCTTCTCGCTCCGTCCATCGCGCACCATGCTCAAGAATTCCGGGAGCTCGATCGCCGCCGTGGACGAATCGTGGAGGTGCATGCCCTTCAGGATGGTTTTCGCGGCGTTGTAGTTCGCGACGCCGTGGCTATAGGTGGACTCGGAGAGACCAAGCTGCCCGGCGGCCACCCGGGACATGATGTAGTTGAAGACCGGACCTCCGATGGCGGCCCCGAAGCCGAACCCCATGATGGCCAGCCCGGTGGCGAGACCGCGGCGGTCGGGAAACCACTTCACCAGGGTCGAGACCGGCGTGATGTAGCCGATGCCGAGTCCCATGCCGCCGAGGATCCCGTATCCCAGCCACAGCACCTGGATCACGCCCAGCTTCACGCCGAGGCTGGCGACCAGGAGCCCGGTACCCCAGAGGGCGGCCGCCACCGTGCCCGAGGTGCGCGGGCCCCGGCGCTCGACGAAGCGCCCCATGACGGCAGCCGACATTCCCAGGAAAAAGATGGCGAGGCTGAAGGTGATGGCCACATCGCCCTTGGTCCAGCCGAACGCATTCTCGAGCGGCAGGTTGAAGACGCTCCAGGCGTACACCGATCCGATGGAGATGTGAATGCCGACGGCCGAGAGCGCGATGAGCCAGCGATTCTTCACGGGACCTCCTCGAGGAATGCTCAGGACAGGCCCACGGGCTCGGGGCCATGTGGCAGTTCGGGTCAACTGCATGGACAGGCTGCGGGACCGTGGCCCCAGAAGTGCCGAATCGGGAAGGAGTCAGCCCATCCATCCGCCGGGGTAAGGGCGGCGCTGGACGCGGGCTGGAGTGCGGTGAGGAATGGCCGCCTTGCCGGGAGTCACCTAGGCGGTCAGATCTGGAGATGGCTCTGCCTCAATATCGTGCGGAGATGCCGAGGCCGCTAGGTGCGGGCTCCGTCTGAGCTCCGGCCCGCCAGGACCGCTGCAGCGGGGGCTGTCTCCGAGTCGCATGACATTGTCGAATGGGCGTTCACGTCGTTCCATGGCCGGTGAGCGACGCCCGCCTGCGGGCCTCAGGCCGGCAAACTTCGACCCCTGTGTGAGCAAACGACAGCAAAGTCGAGCATCTGACCCGGCAAACTCCAGCATTGGGTGACACGAACTCGCGTGAAGGTTGGCAAGTTGCTGGAATTCGGCTGGTTACAGCGGCCCCTCTGGATCAGGAGAGTCCTGGTTCGAGCCCAGGAGGGGCAATCGGTCGCTGCTTACGCAGCGACCGTCCCGTTTAAGGGTCTCGTCCTCGCGGCTGGCGCCGCTCGGATCGAGCCCAGGAGGGGCCATGTAGAGCGTGCGGAGCTTGGTGACGCGCAATACCGCAGGATCAGGGTGGGGTGCAGGCCGACCCTTACCCCGGCAGGAGGCAAGGGGTCGCCCGAGCCCTTACTGCTTCGACACGGCAAAATTCACCTGGGTATTGCTGTAACTGGAGTACACCACGCTGATGGTCCAGGTCCCAGCGACTCCGGTAGGAGAGCTCACGGGCTGACCACTCGATACCAGCTGCCCTGAATAAACCTGAGTGCCTGCGGCATCCCTCACCACGACGGTCGCCGTACCGGTCGCCCCGGCATCGGAGGCGTGAGAGATCTGCGCGAGCGTGCCGGTATTCTGCCAGGTGTAGTTGTACGTCCCGGTGAAATCCTGGACCGCGCTCACCTGATAAGAGAATGCGTCGGTCAGATTCGTAATCTGGGGTTGAATTCCGGGAGGAGCGGTCGGACCGTCTCCGCATGCGGCCACTAAGATCAGCGCGGTGAACGCAACAGCCCGAAGGGATTGCAGAGCAGTGGCGCGCATAGAGCCCTCGGAAGAGAGTGGAGGAACCCAGGTGAATCCTGCTGTTTCAGGAAGCAAAGCAAGAGAGATGCCGGATGGCCCCTTTTGTCATGAGCATCCTCGTACACAATGAGTTAGATCGGATGACTCTGCACGCAGTGAACGTCACAAGGCCGTTGAAAAGAGCAAAGAAGCGAGCGAGGATTATGAAGGTGTAACGCAGTATTCCGCTGTAGCGCCTTGTTCCAGCACGGAGGAGCCACGCGCGAACCCAACTCGATTAGTGGGGTGGTCTGCCAGACCACTCGCAGGAATGGCGGGATAGACTGCAGTGGATGAAGTTAGTGGGTGATGAGCAGCTAGTGATGTCGGTCCATTGGAGAGTTAGGCCGCGCTACAGCGACTTCGAACCTGATGGCTTGGCGTGGTCCGTGACCGGAGGCGCTCTTGGATGCACACATCGGGCGCAGGATGCGGCGAGGCGCAAGAATTGGGGTTCTCGCCGGCATAACGTTGGCGATGCTCTATATCGCGCTTGGGACGCGTGTCAACGAGTTCACCGAGCTCCTGGGGTACTCGCTGGTCATAGTGGGGTTCCCGGCTCTGTTCGCCGCTATACCTGTCGTTCAGGGGTTAGGGCTCCGGGGCGGTCTGGGTGAGTATGCGGCGCTTGTATCTCTAACGTTTCCCCTAAACGGCATCCTGTGGGGCGCTATCCTCGGGGTCGTCTTGAGCTCGCCGGCAGCACCGGATGGTCATGGTGATTGAGGCATCCGAGCGAGGTGCAGCCTAACCCGCGCCCGCCCAGCTCCATGCCGAAGTAGTGCGCATACGGGTCGGCGATGACGACCCGTGGATCCCGGCGTGCACTGAGACCCAGTTTGACGAATTCGTCGAAGCGGAACTGCTGCGGCCCCGCGATCTCCACGATGCCGTTCACCGGAGCTGACACCGCGACTCGAGCCACCGCGTTGGCAACGTCCTCCGCCGCTATCGGTTGGAACAGCACCGGGGCGATACGCACCGTGTTCCCGTCGGTGGCATCGTCCGCGATCCGCTTGAGGAACTCGAAGAACTGGGTCGAGCGGACGATGCTGTAGGGATGCGCGACCCAGCGATCAGCTTCTCCTGGGCGACCTTGGCGCGGAGGTAACCGCTGTCGGGCGCCCGGTCGCTGCCCACGACCGACAGCGCGACGTGATGACCCACCCCCGCGGCGGCTTCGGCGGCCAGAAGATTACCCGTCGACGTCTGGAAGAACTTGAGCACCGCCGCGTCTTCGAACGACGGAGAGTTCGACACGTCCACCACGACGGCCGCACCGGCGAGGACTTCGGCCAGGCCCTCGCCCGTGAGGGTGTTGACGCCCGTGTCTGGAGACGCCGCCACCGGCTCATAACCCTGCTCCCGACGGCGGGTGACGACCTTCGACCCGATGAGGCCGGTCCCGCCGATGATCACGACTTTCGTGGTACAATCCTTTCAACGAGTGGTTGACGCCGCGGCCATCATGCGGTCGCCGCGTCGTGACTTTGCCGCGGACCCCCGCAGGAAGGCGAGGAGCTCGGCGTTGACCTGATCCAGGAGTGCGTCGGTCAAGCGATCACCGATCGAATTTCCTTCCTTCGACGACGGTCCCCTGCGCAAGCGCGTCCCGCCGTGTGCCTTGACAGGCCAACCGGAGTGGTGCGAACGTCGGCGCGTCGTCGTGGGCACGCTGAGAGGCCACTCATTCGCGCGGTCATAGGGGATATAGAAGGCGCGGGTAATCAATGATGATCAAGACAACGACCGCGGAGGTATTCCATGGGAGACGATCTTGCCGCAGCTAATGTAAACCGCGCGTATTCGCTCGCCGCGCCGAGCATCGCAATCTTCACGTTCATGCTGTTCTTTCTGTATCCGAGGTTCGAGAAAGGCGCGATCAATGCCTGGCTGTTTCAAGCCATGCTAGTGGCGATGGGTGTGGCGACGTTCTCATTCGTGCTCGCATCCTTGCATTACTACCGTTCCTCGCTCGGCAGCCGGATCGATGATGCAGAGCCAGCTCTGTACTCCCGGCGGGGCGATCGCTTCTGGCTACTCGGCTACACCCTGCTGTTCCTCGTCCCGAGCCTGGTCCTCTTCTCGATTGGGCTTCTTGCCGTCGGGTCTGTGTGGCTCGCACTCTGGCTGGCCTACTTACTCCTGGTAATCCGCTACTTCCCCAGGGTCCAGACCCCTACTCCTCGAACGGGGCGTTCATCAGGAAATCCACGGTAGACGGCCGACTGTAGCCTGGCACGAAACGCTTCCCGAAGTCCCGCGCGAAATTGTCGTAGGTGGTCTCCGGCTTGGCCTTGACGATGCGGCAGACCGAGTCCATGAAGCGCCGCTTCATCTCGAGGCGAGGAAATGCGGTGAGGATGGTCTGCATCTGGTTCGGCGGGATCCGGTCGTACTTCACGGTGACCTATTCCAAGCTATGTTCGGAATCATGCAGGGCATGAACGCGAAACGGGCTCGATGCATGACGCCTTGATCGTGGGTGCCGGCCCGACTGGGCTCACGCTCGCGGCCGGGCTTGCCCGCTTCGGCGTGCAGTTCCGCGTGATCGATCGCGCGATGGACCGGGTCCATGAATCGCGCGCGCTCGGCGTACAGGCTCGCAGCCTGGAAGTTCTCCAAAGTCTGGGACTAGGAGAGGTGCTGGTCCGCCGGGGCAATGCCAGCGCTCGCCTTCTCCTTCATCTCGACCACAACCGCACCGCCGAGGTACGTCTTGGTGACTTCGGCGTAACCGATACTCGTTTCCCGTTCATTCTCTTCGTCTCGCAAGCCGAAACTGAAGCCGTGCTTGGCGACCATCTTGCATCGATGGGGGTGATGATCGAGCGTGGCGTTGAACTGCTCGATGCAATGGCGGAGCCGGACTGTGTCCGTTGCCTGCTTCGCCATCTTGATGGTAAGCAGGAACAGGCTCGAGTACGCTACCTCATCGGTTGCGATGGAGCCCATAGTACAGTGAGGCAGCGGGCAGGCGTTTCATTTGAGGGTGACGCGTATCTCCAAGATTTCATGCTGGGTGACGTCGAAGTCGACGGCCTGTCCGAACGCGACGCACTGCACTCGTTCGCCGTTGGACGCGGTGTCGCAATGTTCTTCCCGCTCGGGTCGCCCACCACATGGCGGGTCATCGCCGCTTCGGGCAACGCCCCTGGACAAAGAACCCGCGGAAGAGGTGCTGGGCCGGCGACTCCGCACGAGTCAACCGAGGCGCCTGTCACGAGCAACCTCTCGCTCGACGAGCTGCAGAAGGTCGTCGACGGAGCGACGGGTGGAGGCCTCATCCTCCGCGATCCGGCGTGGCTCAGCCACTTCCGGCTCCATCATCGCCAGGCCGCTCACTATGGCACGGGTCGCATCTTCCTCGCCGGCGACGCGGCTCATATTCACAGTCCGGTCGGCGCACAAGGAATGAACACAGGGATTCAGGATGCCTGGAATCTCGCTTGGAAGCTCGCCCTCGTCGTCCGCGGGACGGCAGTCGACCCACTGCTCGATTCCTACGAGGCAGAACGCTGGCCGGTCGGACGTCGGCTTCTCCGGTACACCGATCGCGCCTTCAGCCTGTTCACGCGGGCAATCTCCGGCAGCGCACCCGCCGCGTGGTTCCGGCGAGTTGTGGTGGCGCGGGTACTTCCTCGCATCCTCACCTCGAGGCGGCTTCGTGCCTCTCTCTTTCATTTCGTGTCGCAGCTGGGGATTCGGTACCGGAACAGTCCCGCTGTCACGGAAGGCGAGCCAAGGCTACGAGCGGGCCCGAAGGCTGGAGATCGTTTCCCGGACGCCAGGATCGAACGTGATGGGCGACAGACATATCTCCAGGAGGAACTTGCCGGCCCACACCTTCATCTCATCCTGTGTGGAGCGCGGGACGGGTGGGACGAGTTCCAGGTTGCCGATGTCATCGCGCGGCGCGCGGGTTTAGTTGTGATCCATTACTTAACGGCGAGCTCGTCCGTCGACGCACTGGTCGATACCAGTGGTGAGGTGCTATCGCGACTCGGCGCAAGCGACCCTCAGGATGTCGCCCAATACCTGGTACGGCCCGACGGTCACGTCGCCTTCCGGTGCGCCGGACGCGATCTCGGTGCGGTGACTATGTACCTCAACCGATGGTTTGGGAGGGAGCGCCTCGTTCCGGAGGGTAACCTCTCTGGACTCGCATGAAGGCCTCACATGGGGGGCTCGTCCTTCGGCCGCTAGCGCGGCCTTCGGATCGAGCCCAGGAGGGGCAATGGCTCCCGCTGTCGCGGGAGCCGTTTTTGTTTAGGGTCTCGTCCCTCCGGCGGCTCGCGCATCGTGAGTTCGTCTGGCTGCTGGTACTGAAGCAGGGCTCGTATCTCGCCAGCGGCTCACGGCCGCGACGTCCTTCGTAAGCGGGTGGCGATTGCGGCTAGCTCCGAAGAAACGCGAGCAACTCCGCGTTGACCTGATCCTGATGCGTGGCGGTAATGCCGTGCGGCGCGCCGGGGTAGTAGATGTCCTTCGCGCCCTTGATGATCCGGGCCGACTTCACTCGCCGAGTCCCTGCACCGGAACGATCTGGTCGTCCTCGCCATGGAGCACCAGAGTCGGTACATCGAACTTCTTGAGGTCCTCGGTGAAATCGGTCTCGGAGAAGGCTTTGATGCTTTCGTAGGCGTTCTTGAGGCCGGACTGCATGCTCCACAGCCAGAACTGGTCGAGCAGGCCTTGCGACACCTTGGCGCCAGGCCTGTTGGCGCCGTAGAACTGGACTGCCAGATCCTTGTAGAACTGCGAGCGGTCCTTGACGAGGCTCGCACGCAGGCCGTCGAACACCTCGATCGGCAGGCCCTCGGGGTTGGCCGCGCTCTTCAGCATGATCGGCGGCACCGCGGCGATCAGGACTGCCTTGGCGACCCGCGACGTTCCGTGACGTCCGATGTAGCGCGCGACCTCTCCGCCGCCGGTGGAGTGGCCCACCAGCGTGACGTCGTTGAGATCGAGCGCCTCGATCACGGCCGCCAGATCGTCGGCATAGCCGTCCATGTCGTTGCCCGCCGAGGCCTGGCTGGATCGGCCATGACCGCGTCGGTCGTGCGCGATGGCGCGGAAGCCGTTCTGCGCGAGGAACAGCATCTGCCCGTCCCATGCGTCGGAGTTGAGCGGCCAACCATGGGAGAACGTGACGGGCGGACCCTTGCCCCAGTCCTTGTAGTAGATCTCGGTGCCGTCCTTCGTGATGATCCTGCTCTCAGTGTAGTCCTTCGTGATGGTGCTGCTCATGGATGTGCTCCTTGGAGAAGGTTGAGCTGGTGGCTTTGTGGTCGTGACAGACACGTGGGTCTCCTCTCTCCTTGGGGTGGTGACGGTACTAAGCTCGTCTCGTCTGCACGTCGCGCCGTCGAAGGCCCCGGCCTACAAAAAGCACGACCGCCGAGCTGACCTGAGGCAGCTCGGCGGTCTTGAGGTCCTTCGTGGCGTCCTAAACTCCGGCGTCGCGGGGGAGGCGAGGACCCGTGGCTTTGCGACCCCGGCTTTCGCCGGGTGTGCATTCATCGGTTTGTAAGCGGCTCCAACGTAGGCCTGGGGATCGGAGCGGTCAAGAGCAGCAAGGGCTGCTCATCCGTCTCGGACTAGTAACGGAACCGCTCCGGGGAGCCACATCTGCATCGGCTTCGCCCGACGCGCAGACTCCCCCAGTCACGTGGCTGCGGTCCCGACTGAGACCGGATCAGGAAGCGCCGCAGGGTCGCGTCCTCTCCGCGTTCGGCGCGTATCGACCTCGCCCAATTTCCGCCGGCAGTCGACAGGATCGGCAAACTTCGACATCTGTGCGGGCAAACCACAGCAAAGTCCAGCATCAGACCAGCAAACTCCAGCATCGGGTGCCACGAACTCGCGTAAAGGCGGCAGGTTGGGGGAGTTGGGCTGGTTACAGCGGCCCCTCTGGATCAGGAGAGTCCTGGTTCGAGCCCAGGAGGGGCAATGAAGCCCGGCAACGACTTAGATCGTGCCTAGCTTCGCCTATTTACGGGTTGTGTGAGGAGCGCACTGTCTCGACGAGCGTGCACCCATCCGGCGCTTGAGAAGCGCGACGGCGTCGCTCTTCCGGTTGCTCTTGGAGGACTCACGGTACCGGCGCCCATCGACGTGATAGTGGATCCACCAGACCTTGAGCAGGCGCTTGGGGTTCTTGGGGTCCGGGCGTTGGTAGACCACCCTCTCCGCGTTCGCGTTTTGCCACAGGGGTTCTCCGGCGTGCTGCAGTGATAGGCCGTACAACGAAGGCGGTCGACCTGAACTGCAAATCTGCACCCGGACGCTCCGGAAATCGGTCGGGACCCGGAAACGGAGGCGAACCGGCACAGGTCCGGCACAGGTGCCGGAACGCGAGCCGAGGGGCTACGAGGTAAGCAGTGCTATCTACAGGAGGATGCGAACGCCGGGAGTCGAACCCGGACCCCTTGCGGGACAGGATCCTAAGTCCTGCGCGTCTGCCAGTTCCGCCACGCTCGCGCGATGGGAAGATAACCGACACCGGCTTCAGTTTGTGCCCGTGACCCGGCGCCATCTCAGGGCCTCAGCGTAGTTCCGCCGCGACCAGCGGGGCAGGCTTCATGAAGAGTCACCGTCAGTGCGGCGACGGTCATCAACGCAAGGCGGCCGGCCATGAGACCTCCGTCTCCGAGGCTTCCAAGCGTCACGCAGGGACTCTGAAGGGATGACCGATCCTACCCCCGGATCTTGGTTCGGGCCAGATCCTGTCCTCTCGCGACCCCCTACCGCGCATTCGCCAATAGGGGCCGACCCACGGCCTCGCCTTCCTACGCGAGGACCTTCATGGCAACGATCGCACTCGAGCCGCGCCAGTCGACGCTGGCCGAGCTTCCGATCCGCACGACGCGACTGGATCGGGTGGACCTCGTGAGAGGTCTGGTCATGGTGATCATGGTGCTGGATCACGTGCGGGCATACTTCACGGAAGTCCGTTTCGACCCGACCGATCTCACCCAGACGTCCGGGCCGCTTTTCCTGACGCGCTGGATCACCCACTTCTGCGCGCCGACGTTCATCTTCCTGGCCGGCGCGAGTGCGTGGGTCGCCGGCACGCGTCGGACGCGCGACGAGCTGTCCCGGCTGCTCCTCAGTCGTGGACTCTGGCTGGTCCTGCTCGAGTTCACGGTGATCAGCTTCGGATGGTATTTCAATCTGCGGATGGAGAAGGGACTGGTGGCCCAGGTGATCTGGGTGATCGGGGCCTCGATGGTCGTGCTGGCGGGGCTGATCTACCTCCCCCGCGCCGCCATCGCGGCGTTCGGTCTCGCGCTCGTCCTGGGGCACAATCTCTTCGACGGCATCACGCCTGAAAGCACCGGGGGCCTCGCGGTGGTCTGGCGTCTGCTGCACGTGCCCGGTCCGCTGGGTGATCTGCCGGTCTTCCTGCTGTATCCGCTGGTCCCGTGGGTCGCGGTGATGGCGCTGGGCTATCTGGCGGGCCCGATGGTATTCTCGCGTCAACCCACCGCCGCAGCGCGGCTCATCCGGTTCGGCCTGGGCCTGGTCGCGGCGTTTCTGGTGCTCCGCGCACTCGACATCTACGGCGATGCCCATCCGCGGCTGCTGCAGGGCGATGACGCGACCCTCGCCATGTCGTTCCTGAACCTGACCAAGTACCCGCCGTCGCTGCTTGTTCCTGCTCATGACGCTGGGCCCGGCGCTAGTCGCGCTCGGTCTGGCCGACCGCGTCCGGGGCGCGGTGGCAGATGCGATCGTGGTCTTTGGCCGGGTGCCATTCCTCTTCTATGTCGCGCACCTCTATCTGATTCATGCCCTCGCCGTGCTTGCGGCCACGACGCAGGGCTTGCCCGCCTCGAGCATGCTGATTTTGCCGCTGCCGCCGCCGGACGGTTACGGGTTCGGCCTTCCGGTGATCTATGCGGTTTGGGCAGGCGTAGTGCTCCTGCTGTATCCACTCTGCGCCCGCTACGCGAAGATCAAGGAGCGCAGTCGGGCCTGGTGGCTCTCGTACCTCTGAGCAGTCTCACGCGTACGTGCGCACGCCGGTGGCCTTGAATCCGGCGTGCACTACGGCGCCCTCCCGCAGGTCCAGCGCCGTCACCGCTTGTCGCGTCACCTCGGCGACCAATGGCGGCACGGTGCCGAGGGCCACCCGGACCCGTTCTCCGTCGGGCGGCTCGGGCACGAGCTCCAGGATCGGCCCGGTGAAGAGGTTCTGGGCGCTGGCGTCGGGACGCTCACGGTAGAGGGTGATCTCCCGCGGGCTCACCGTGGCGAAGACGTCCCCATCCGCCGTTCCACCGGTCACCAGGAGCACCCCCTCCGCGGTGCGCACCTCGACCGTCCCCTCCGGCGACCTCCCGGCGGTTCCGTAGATCAGGTTGGTCCCGACCAATTCCGCGACGTACAGCGAGCGCGGGTGCCGGAGCAGCTCGTCCCGGCTGCCGGTCTGGCTGATCCGCCCGCGCTCCAGTACGGCGATCCGCTCGCCGAAGAACATCGCCTCGACCGGATTGTGGGTGACGTAGAGCGTGACGCAGGGGAGCTCGCGCAGCAGCCGGCGGAGCTCGCCCCGGATGCTGCGCCGGGTGCGAAGGTCGAGCGCGGAGAGCGGCTCGTCGAGCAGCAGGATGTCGGGGTCGAGCACCAGCGCGCGCGCCAGCGCGACCCGCTGCTGCTGGCCACCCGACAATCCGGCGATCGGGCGGTCCACGAGATCCGCGATGCCCAGCCGCTCCAGGGTGGAGTGCATGCGCTCCCGCGCCTCCGCACGGGGTGTACCAGAGGCGCGCAGGCCGAACATCACGTTCTCGCCGACCGAGAGATGCGGGAAGAGCGCGTAGTCCTGGAACACGAACCCCACACTGCGCCGCCAGGCCGGCGTGTTCACTCCGGTCGCGGTGTCCAAGTACAGCAGATCATCCAGGACGACGCGGCCTTCGTCGGGCCGCTCCAGCCCGGCGACGATCCGCAGGAGCGTGGACTTGCCGGCGCCGCTCTCACCGACGAGCACGGTCGTTTCGCCTCGCGCGACGGTGAGCTCCGCGTCGAGCTGGAACGTGCCGAGGCGCTTAGCGGCCCGAAGCGCCAGCAACCGGCACCCCCGGAATGGCCCCGGGCAGAAGGCGAAGTCCCACGAGCAACGTGACCGACATGGCGACGAGGATCAGCGAGAGGGTGACGGCGAGCTCCACGTCCTGCTGCAGGGCGACGTAGACGCCCAGCGGCATGGTCTGGGTGCGACCGGGATAGTTGCCCGCGAAGATGATGGTGGCGCCGAACTCGCCCAGCGCACGGGCCCAGCTCATGCCGGCGCCCGCGAGCAACGACGGGAGACTGAGCGGTACCAGGACGCGAAGGAAGACCACCGGCTCGGGTGCGCGGAGGGTCGCGGCGGCCTCGCGGTACCGCCGGTCCACCGACGCAAAGCCGGCCCGGGCGGCATGCACGAAGAAGGGGACGGACATGAAGACCTGCGCCACGACGACGGCGAGTGTCGTGAACGGGAGCGAAACGCCGAAGGAGCCGAGTGCCCGACCGGCCAGCCCCATTCGCCCGAAGGCCAGCAGGAGGGCCAGGCCGGCCACGGTCGGGGGCAGCACCATCGGCAGGTCCACCAGCGTCTCGAGCAGACGCCTTCCCCGGAACGGTCCCTGGGCGAGCAGATAGGCGAGTGGCAGACCGAGCACCACGACCACGAGCGCCGCGGCCGTGCTCGTGATCAGGCTGAGGCGGAGCGCGTCCAGCACGGCCGGCTCACCCAGCCGCAGGATCAGCTGTGCCGGCTCCACCCGAAACAAGAGGCCGAGCAGGGGCAGGCCGAGCAGGACGATCAGCGCACCGCCCGCGAGTGTGCCCGCGAGGCGGAGCGCGACGCCCATCATCGGAGTACGGGGGTCAGCGGATGCCGGCAGGGAGCGCCATCCCGGCCTGGACGGCCGCGGGGATCAGGCCGAATCGCTTCAATACGTCCTGCCCCTCCGGTGCAAGGACCAGCTCTGCGAAACCCGCGGCGGCGGCCGGCGCCTTGGCGCCATGGAGCACGGCGATGGGATAGTCGGCGACCACGTTCTGCGCGTCCGGAATGGGGAATGCCCGCAGGTGACGGGCCACGGAGCCGGTGGCGTCGGACACGTAGACGACGCCCGCGTCGGCTTCGCCCAACTGCACCTTGGTCACGACCGCCTTCACGTTCTCCTCCTGTGACACGACGTTCGCGAGCACGCGGCGATCGAAGTCCGTGGAGAAGTCCGGCGCCTGCGCCAGCTTGCCGAGCGACTGCCTGGTATACGCCCCGACCGGCACCGCCTCGGCCGCGATGACGATCTTGACACCTCGCCTGGCGAGATCCTGCAGCCGGCCGATCCGCGCCGGGTTCGTGGCCGGCACGATGACGACGAGCCGGTTGTGGGCGAACAGCCGCGGCGGCTCGGCGAGCAGGCCCTTGTCGGCAGCGTAGGTCATCCACCGCTCGTCGGCGGAGGCGAATACGTCCGCCATGGCGCCCTGCTCGAGCTGAGTGGCGAGCTGCTGCGAGCCGGCGAAGTTGAAGCTCACCCGGGTTCCGGGATGCGCTCGCTCGAACATGGCGCCGATCTCCTGGAACGCGCCGCTCAGCGAGGCCGCGGCGAACACGGTGAGCTCCGGCTCCGGCGTGGTCGCCTGGGACTCGGCGACAGAAGCATGCAGCACCAGCGGAAGCAGGACTGCGCCGATCTTCATCCGGATATCGCTCCTTTGCCGATCATGACCTCGGTGGACTTGATGACGGCGACCACCCGATCGCCCACCTTGAGCCGGAGCCGCTCCGCCGAGCCGCGGGTGATGATCGAAGTCAGCTCCTGGTCTCCGATCCGCAGCCTCACCTCCGCCATTACGCCATCCACCGTGAGCGAGGTGATGGTCCCGCGCAGCTGGTTACGGGCGCTGATGTCGAGCTCCGCGCTCCCGAGGTCGCCTTCCGCACCCAGCAGGCGATCCAGGTCGCGCCGGTCGAAGAGCCACTTGCGCCCGACGCGCCTGCCCGGAAGCCGGCCGGCGCGCGCGAGGGCCTGGACCCGCTTGGCGTTGAGGTGCAGGTAGCGGGAAGCGTCCTCGGTATTCAGCAGTTCCATGGCACTCCCTCGACAAGCATTTATCGAACCTTTATGTTACTCTAAATACCGAGAAGCGCTATCTCAAGCTTCCCCTAAAGCACCAAGAGGAATTTCCATGGGGCGACCGCTCGTCTGGCTGGCAGCCGCGCACCTCTGCGTCGCTCCCGCCGCCCTGTCCGCCCAAGGCTCTCCACTCTCCGTCCGATTCAGCGGATACATCCAGGCCCGGGAGAGCTACCGCGACGGAACCGGCTTGAGCGGATCCATCAACCGCGCCCGCCTGACCGCGAGCGGCGGCGGCGCCAAGGACCTGACCTGGCGGATCCAAGGGGAATTCAGAACCGGCTCCGTGGGCACCGGAAGGGCGAGCGTCTCCCTGCAGGACGCCCTTATCCGATACAGACCCGGCTCCTTCGGCATCCAGGCCGGACAGTTCAAGACGCCGTTCACACGCGAGTTCATCACCTCGCTCGCCGACCTCGAAACCGCCGATCGGAGCACGGTGGTGGACTCGCTCGCACCGAAGCGGGATCTCGGCGTGATGGCCGATTACGCGTTCGGTGCGGACGCGACGGTGTTCCTCGGGGTCTTCAACGGCGAGGGGCAGAACGTGACCAGCAACGCCGACTCCAGTCTCCTGGTCGTCGCGCGGGTTACCGCCCGACCCGTCTCCTTCCTGACCCTCGGTGCCAACCTCGCCGACTACGGCGGTGACAGCACGCGCTACGGCGTGGACGTCTCGGTCGAGTACCTCGGCGCGATCTTCCGGGGGGAGTACATCACCCAAAAGCGGGAACTGTTCGATGTGGACGACGAGGGGTGGTACGCGCTCGGGCGCCTACCGGGTGGTTCCCTGGCTGCAAGTGGTGCTCAAGCAGGAAGACTTCAGCCGGGACGCGATCAGCGCGGCCTCCAAGAACCGCGCCACGACCGGCGGCGTCAACGTCGAGTTTCCGGGTGGGAAGGTGCGGCTGACGGCCAACTACATCTCACGCAAGATCGGGGATCCGGGGACGCGGACCGGGACCTTCCTGGCCCAGGCGCAGGTGAAGTTCTAGGTCAGGAGACCCTCTCCGTGCTCCAATCCTTGAAGAGCCGGTCGCAGTAGGGATTGTCGGTGGAGTTCGACGTCTTGACCCGCCGCCCGTCGGCGAGGATGGCGAAGGCACAGAACTGCGCGACCGTGGGCTTGCCGTTCGGTCCCATGCAGTCGGCGACCGCCTTCTCGTTTACTTCGATCCAGACCGAGCGCGAGGGATTGTTGCGCTGCCAGGCGGCGCAGCGGCCGCCGGTGTCAGGGTCGACCTGCAGTCCGGCAGGCTGCACGACGATGCGCAGGATTTTCTCCGCCTCGCTGGTGGCGCGCCCTTTGGGCTCACGTCCTCGAGGCAGTGAGTCCCGCCGCGGCGGCTGAGCCGGTTCCGCCGAGGGGAGCACGAATTGCCACGGCGTGCAGGTCTCCTGCATGATCCGCCCGCGATGGATGCCCGATACGCAGGAGTAGCCGCTGGCCGTTTGGCCCGGCTGAGGCGAGGAGAGACGAAGGGTATCCAGACGACTATCCACCGGCTGAGTCGAGACGGCGACCTGTTCGTTGTCGCTCATGCCGACCTCGACCCGGACCGACTCCGGGACGATCTCCGCCACGGCGGTCTTGAGACGCCAGCCGACCTCGACCTCCAGCGAGTCCCCCTGGCGGGACACCTGCGAGCGGACATCGGTAGCCTGCGCGACGACTTCTGGTGCCCGCTGCGCTGGGCTATAGATGAAGAAGTACCAGACCGCGCCGCCGAGGATCGCCAGCAGCAGCAGCGGTGGCAGCAGCCGTCGCCAGAGCGGCCGCCGGACGACCTCGACATCTACGATCTGCGAGCCGGAAATCCGGGCCACGCTCAGTTCCCCAGACCCAGCACCGACGGGCCTTGCTCGAAGACGATATCCACCGGGATACCCTTGGTGCCCAGACGGTCGAGATCACCCTGGAGCTCGGGAGGAATGGCGGTGCGCTGGTCCATGAACCGCTTGGTCCCCGCGTAGTCGCCGTCGCCCTGAAAACGCAGGATCTGCTCGGCGAGAGCGTCCACCGCCGCGCGCATCTTGGGAAGATCCACTCGGTAGCGCCCACTGGCGGAGTCACGGGTGAACGCACCGCGCTCCTGAAAGAAGGAGAACTGCGCCGCGTTGGCCCGTCCGTGCGCACTCGACGCACCGAACCGGATCGAGCGGAAGATGCTGGCCAGGTAGGTGACGTAGCTGTCGTCCAGCTTGGCGCCGTTCAATTCACCCTTCTCCAGCAGCCGGGTCACCATGTAGAGACCCAGCACGTCCGCCTTTCCCTCTTCCAGCGCCCCCGCCTGCTCCTTGAGCGCCGCGCGGACGGTGCCTTTCCCTCCGATCGTGTTCTTGATACCCAGGCCGTGGGCGACCTCATGAAACATGATGTTGGCGAAGAAGGCGTCGAACTGGATGTTCGACTGCTGGTCCTCGGCGATCAGCTCGCCGGCGATCGGCACCAGAATCTTGTCGAACTTCGCGCGCATGGCATTCTTGAGCTGCAGCCGGCGGGTTCCCTTCTGGAGCTGGACCTGCTCGTCGTTCGGCAGATTGATGGCGATGGTCTTGGAGCCCGCGTTGGCTTGGCCGGTATAGTAGAGAACGTCGTAGGCGTTGAGGTCGGAATCGCTGCCCGGCTTCTCCCGCTTGTACGCGGCCGGCACCGGCAGCCCGCGCTGGAGCTCGGGCAGCAAGGTGACATAGCGGGCGAGCCTGCCGCTCCACTCCTTGTCCTTCACCAGCACGTAGCCCTCGTGGGCGGCCTTGTAGCCGAAGAGCTCGTCGTCGTAGGTCTCGATGGGCCCGATGACGACGTCCACGAGGTTCTGCTTCATGTCCATCCAGGCCAGATCGCTGGGCCGATAGTCGTCGGTCTCGAGTGCCCGGGCGCGCAGCTCGAGGTACTTCCGAAGACCCGGGTCTTCGGCCAGCTTCGCGGCCTCACGCAGCTTGGCGGCGGCGCGCCCCGAGGGGCCCGCGAAGGCCTCGTGATAGGGCACGGCACGGAGACCGCCGGACTCCCGGCGCACGAGCGTGTAGAGGCTCCGCAGAGCCTCTCCGGCTTTCGGTGAGGCCGCGGCCGCGCGCTCGAACTCTTCCTTCGTAATGTCGTGGGGATAGAACTCCGCGCCCGGTGGCCGAGTGCCCGCGCCGGCGACGAAGGGCTTGTTGCCATCGAGCCGGTCCCAGGGACCATAGTTCAGGATGTACGTACTGGCGCGTCGCGGAATCGCGGACCGTGCGGAGCAGGGAGTCGCGGGAGGAGTAGACCTGCTGCCAGAAGATGGTATCCATCTCCTGTGCGGCCTCCATCAGGAGCGGGAGCATGCGCCGCTCCGAGTCGCTGAGCCCGCCGAGGTCGGCGGTGAGCCGCACCGGCGTGTACTGCGCGAGCTTGGCCGCAATGGGTGAAGCGGGGGCGCGGGTCTCGCCGCGCTCGTCCGCCGCCGTGCCCCCGCATCCGATTGCGCCGAGCACGATGCCGGCTACCGCCGTCCCCCCGCATAGCCGCCCGGTCATTCGCCCCACACCCGGTCGCCTCATGCCAGCTCGATCCCGCCTTCGACCACGATATCGGCCGGCAGCCCCTCGACCCGCATGGTGATCCGCGCCGGCAGGGAGGAGCGGCTGGCTAGCGCCCCGGACTGCTGAGCGGCATAGACCGCTTTCTCGATCTCGCGTTGGGCGGTGGTTCCGAACTGCTTGAGCAGCCTGCGCAAGGAGATATTGAACCGCTCCTCGTCCATGGCGACCTCGGTTGGAAGATGTCCGTATCCTACACCGGCTGAGGTCGTCGCTAAACCCCGTTATCGGCCCTCCAACTCCCGCTCGCCGGGGATGTGCCGCTCGGCTCGGCCCTCTCCGGGATGGGTCTTCGCTTCGAGGTACCGCTCCCCTTTGAGCCGGATGAACGTAACGAACTGCTCGTACTCTTCCTCCGAGAGAGCGTCGGCGATCCCGGGGATCAGTCCCTTGACCAACGTGATGCGCTCCTCCAGCGCAAGGGCGTTGGCCCGGTCCACCAGCTCCCGGATGGCAGGGTGGTTCATCCAGTCGGTTTCGGGGCTCGTCGTCATGAACGGAACTCCGTGAAGGGTTCGGCGGTGGTTACGGTCGGAAACTATCAGCCCGGGTGGAATTGTGTCACCCTGAGCGCAGCGAAGGGGCCATGACCCGGATCATGGCCCCTTCGCTGCGCTCAGGGTGACGAGAGAGGATGGAACCCTAGGGCGTCACTGCGCCTCGCCCAGGCGGATCCGCTCGACCCGCCGGCTCTGCGCCCGCGGGTTGAAGACCCGGATGGTGACGATGCTCCCGGCCTTCTCGGCCTGCAGCGCCTTGCGGAGATCGGCTTCGGTCCGGACCGTCTTGCCTTCGATCGACAGGATGATGTCCGGCCCACCCCGCTGCGGATCGTCGAAGAGAACCTCCCACGCCGGACCGCCAGGGGTCACGTCGGTGACGATGAGGCCGCGGGTGTCGGGCGTCAGCTGGAGCTCCTGTGCCGCCTCCGGCGACACGGGCTCGACGCTGATCCCCAGCCGGTTCATCGCGGTGCCGCCCGGCGTCGCATCGGGGTCGTCCGCTCCCTCGTCGTCCGCGGCGACCTGGGGCGAATCGTTGAGCGGCTGCAGCTTCACGTTGACGGTCTTCCGGACGCCACCCTTGCGGGCGACCTCCACCTTCACCACGTCGCCGGGCTTCCGGAAGCCGATGACCTGCTGGAGCTGACCCACATACTCGACCGGCTTGCCTTCGACCGCGACGATGATGTCACCCGGCTCGATTCCCGCCGCCTTGGCCGGTGAGTCGTCACTCGGGATGTCCTTCACCACGACCCCCCGAATCTCCGGAAGGCCGACGTATTGGGCATCGTTGATCGTGACGTCCGCGATCGAGACCCCGAGCGCGGCGCGGTGGACCCGGCCGGACTCGATCAGCTGGGTCATGACCGTCCGGGCCAGGTTGATCGGGATGGCGAAGCCGTAGCCCGAGTAGAAGCCGGTCTCGCTCGCAATGGCCGAGTTGATGCCGATGACCTCACCCCGGACGCTCACGAGGGGACCACCCGAGTTGCCGGGGTTGATCGCGGCGTCGGTCTGGATGAAGTCCTGGATGCTGCCCTGACCGCGGCCCGGAAGCCCGTTCAGGGCACGGCCCTTGGCGCTCACGATGCCGGAGGTGACGGTGAACGTCAGGCCCTCACCGAGCGGATTGCCGATGGCCAGCACCCATTCGCCGACCCGGGCGTCGTCGCTGTTGCCGAGGGCCACGGGCGGAAGGTCCTTCGCATCGATCTTGAGCACGGCCACGTCGGTGTTGGGATCGGTGCCGATGACGCGCGCCTTGAACTCCCGCCGATCCAGCAGGCGGACGGTGACCTGCTCCGCGCCCTCGACCACGTGGTTGTTGGTCAGGATATAGCCATCCGCCGAGATGACGAATCCGGAGCCGCTGCCCTGCTCGATCTCGGGCTGCTGCCGGAAGCGGGGGAAAAAGCGCTCCATGCCGGGGGGCACGCGCTGGCGGTTGGCGGTCTGCTCGGTCCGGCGGGACCGGATATACACCACGCTGGGCTTCACGTGCTCGGCGACCGCGGCGAAGGCCTCGCTCAGGTCCTGAAGAGGACGGGCGGCAGGGATGGAGGGTGCAGGGACTTGCGCGATGGTCGCGGGAGTCCGACCCCTCTCCTGGGCCGACGACCGGCTCGGCAGGTCGAGCAGGCCCGCGAACAGCAGCCCGAGAGCGAACGCCAGGGCGACCAGCCCCCCGAACTTCAGCCAGTTCAACGATCGTGCGGACATCGAGAGCGATCCTTCGGGAAAACGAGGTGGAAAGGCCCGGTAATCAGCTTCCTAATAGTACTACCGTGCCGGGAAAGGTGTTTCGGAGCGCCCCCTGGGGTGTTGTCCCAGAACGAAGCGAAGGGGACAGCACAAGGCATGCCCCCTTCGCTCCGCTCAGGGTGACCTGGGGGACCACCCCCTGGGCGTTACTTCTTGTCGTCTACGATCTCGTAGTCCGCCTCGACGACGTCATCCTGTCGAGGTGCTTCCCCGCCGGGCGACGCGCCACCTTCGGCGCCTCCCTCCGGCCCGGCCCCGCCGCCCGCTCCCTGGCCCTGGGCGGTCTGGTACAGCGACGCCCCGGCCGCGGAATAGGCCTGGTTGAGCTCGTCCAGGGCGCGGCGAATGGTATCCGGGTCGCCGCTCCGCAGGGCCTGCTTGGAGCCCTCGAGCGCCGCGTCCAGCCGCGTCTTGGCTTCCGCGGGCAGCCGGTCCACCCACTCCTTGCTGTCCTTCTCCACCCGGTAGACCAGGCTGTCGAGCTGGTTGCGCTGCTCGATCTGCTCGCGCCGCTGCTTGTCGTCCGACGCGTGCTGCTCGGCCGCCTTCACCATCCGGTCGATCTCGGTGTCGGTGAGGCCGCTCGAGGCCTCGATCCGGATCTTCTGCTCCTTGTTGGTGGCCTTGTCCTTGGCCGACACGTGGAGGATGCCGTTGGCGTCGATGTCGAAGCCGACCTCGACCTGCGGCATGCCGCGAGGTGCCGGCGGAATGCCGGTGAGCTGGAACTTGCCGATGGTGCGGTTGTCCTGCGCCATCTGCCGCTCGCCCTGGAGCACATGGATCTCGACCGTCGTCTGATTGTCCTCGGCCGTCGAGAACGTCTCCGACTTCTTGGTCGGGATCGTGGTGTTCCGCGGGATCAGCACGGTGGTCACACCGCCCAGCGTCTCGATGCCGAGCGAGAGCGGAGTCACGTCCAGCAGCAGCACGTCCTTCACCTCGCCGCCCAGCACGCCGCCCTGGATCGCCGCGCCGATCGCCACGACCTCGTCCGGGTTGACCGACTTGTTCGGCTCCTTGCCGAAGAAGTCCTTCACGATCTGCTGGATCTTCGGGATGCGGGTGGAGCCGCCGACGAGGATCACCTCGTCCACCGTCTTGGGATCCAGCCCCGCGTCCTTGAGCGCCTGCTGCATCGGCGGGATGGTGCGCTGGATCAGGTCGTCCACCAGCTGCTCGAACTTGGCCCGGGTCAGGCTCATGTTCAGATGCTTCGGCCCGCTCTGGTCCGCCGTGATGAAGGGCAGGTTGATGTCGGTCTGGGTGGTGCTCGACAGCTCCATCTTGGCCTTCTCCGCGGCCTCCTTGAGGCGCTGGAGCGCCATCGGGTCCTTGGAGAGGTCGATGCCCTGGTCCTTCTTGAACTCGGTGACCAGCCAGTCGATGAGGCGCTGGTCGAAGTCGTCGCCACCGAGGTGGGTGTCGCCGTTGGTGCTCTTCACCTCGAACACGCCTTCCGCCAGCTCCAGCACCGAGATGTCGTAGGTGCCGCCGCCGAGGTCGAAGACCGCGATCTTCTCTTCCTTCTTCTTATCGAGTCCGTAGGCCAGCGCCGCCGCCGTGGGCTCGTTGATGATCCGCTGCACGTCGAGACCGGCGATCTTGCCGGCGTCCTTGGTGGCCTGGCGCTGGGCGTCGTTGAAGTACGCGGGCACGGTGATGACCGCCTGGGTCACCGTGGTACCGAGGTAGTCCTCCGCCGTCTGCTTCATCTTCTGCAGGATCATCGCGGAGATCTCGGGCGGGGTGTACCGCTTGCCGGCGATCTCGACGGCCGTGAGGCCGTTGGGGCCTTCGACGACCTTGTAGGGAACCCGCTTGATTTCCTCGGGGATCTCGTTGAGCCGGCGACCCATGAACCGCTTGATCGAGAAGATGGTCTGCTTGGGGTTGGTAACCGCCTGCCGCTTGGCCACCTGACCGACGAGGCGCTCCCCGTCCTTGGTGAACGCCACGACCGAGGGGGTGGTCCGCCCGCCTTCGGCGTTGGGGATAACGACCGGGTCGCCACCCTCCATGACCGCAACGACAGAGTTGGTGGTCCCCAGGTCGATACCAATGATCTTGGAAGCCATGTCGACTCCTGAAAAAGCGTCTGTATCGCGAAGTGGATGCCTTATTGTCACTTCGAACGGGTTGTCGGTTCGGGAAAAGCAAGCCGCATACCACGAAAACCTGCCACAACGGCAGGCAAAACGCAGAGGAATCGAGCGGTTAGGCAGAACAGCCCACCCCTGTCTCCACCCGCTCGTGAGCCCGCTCACGACCGGCTGTAAGGCATTCGCCTATCCTCATGGTGGCCCGTGACAGTCGACGGCGGGCAACTGGGGGAAAGATGCTCTGGACGATCTTCGTGGTACTCCTGGTCTTGTGGCTGTTGGGGATGGTGTCGTCCTACACGATGGGCGGCTTCATTCACATCCTGCTGATCGTGGCGGTCATCCTTGCAGTGATGCAGCTGGTCCAGGGGCGAAGAGCACTCTAAGCAGGGCGGGGCGGTCGGGGCTGGTACCCGGCCGCCCACTCACCCGACAGCCGTAACTCCCGACAACCGAAGACCGTTCCACTCCCCTCGCGCTTCACGGGGGTATAATCGGAAGGTCCCGGCGCGGGATGCCGGCCCATCGTTGTGTTGACTCCGGAGGCAGGGATGCGCATTGCGATTCGGGCGGCGCGGTGGTGGACGCTGACGGTGGCGGTCGCCGCCGGCATCTACTCCTGTGCCCGCAATCCGGTCACGGGCAAGAACGAGCTCTCGCTGGTCTCGGAGTCGCAGGAGATCGCGATGGGGCAGGAGTACGCTCAGCAGATCGTCAAGTCCATGGGTGTCTACCGCGATCAGAAGGTCCAGGACTATGTGAGTGGCCTGGGCCTGGCGCTCGCCGCGAAGTCCGAGCGACCCAATCTGCCGTGGGCCTTCTACGTGATGGACGACCCGACCGTCAATGCGTTCGCCCTGCCCGGCGGCTCCATCTTCGTGACCCGCGGCATCATGAGCCACATGAACAACGAGGCCGAGCTGGTCGGGGTTCTGGGTCACGAGATCGGGCATGTGACCGCCCGGCACTCGGTGCAGCAGATGAGCCGCCAGCAGCTCGCTCAGATCGGCCTCGTGGCGGGAAGCATTCTCTCGTCCGACGTGGCGAAGTACGCCGGACTCGCGAGTCAGGGACTGGGGGTGCTGTTCCTCAAGTACGGCCGGGATGCGGAGAGCCAATCCGATCAGCTCGGCTTCAAGTACATGGTGCGGGACGGATACGACCCGCGGGCCATGGCTACCATGTTCCAGACGCTCGAGCGGGTGAGCAAGCTCGAGGGCGCGGGGGACATTCCCGAGTGGACCTCGACCCACCCGAATCCCGGAAACCGCGTCGAGGCCACGCAAGGCCGTCTCGATACTCTCTCGGTACCGCTGTCACAGCTTCGGACCGACCGCGCGAAATATCTGCCCGTCATCTCGGGCATGACCTATGGAGAGGACCCGAAGCAGGGGTACATCGACGGGAACACCTTCTACCACCCCGACCTGCGATTCAAGCTGGATCTCCCTGCCGGCTGGCAGTCCCAGAACACTCCGCAGGCACTCGCCGCGGTGAGTCCCAAGCAGGATGCCTTGCTCCAGCTCACCGCCCCGGGGAAGGGCTCACCGGAAGAGGCGGCAAGACAGTTCCTGGGGCAGCAGGGCATCAAGACCGGCAGGTCGTCGAACGCTCCCATCAACGGCCTGCCGGCCTCGGCCAGCTACTTCGAGGCCCAGACGGAACAGGGTGCGGTGCAGGGCCTCGTCGCGTTCATCCAATACGGCGATCTCACCTATCGCTTCCTCGGGTACACGCCCGCGGGCCAGCTCGAGGCCAACGATGAGACGTTCCGCCGAGCCATAGGCAGCTTCTCCGAGCTCAAGGATCCAGCGCGGATCAACGTCGAGCCGTACCGCGTGGAGCTGGTGAAATTGGATCGCGACATGTCGATGGAGGAGTTCAACCAGAAATATCCCTCGACGATACCGGTCGAGCGCCTCGCGGTGGTGAACGGGCTGGACGCGCCCCCGGATAGAATCCCGGCGGGAACGACGGTGAAGCGGGTCGTCGGAGGAAAGGGCGCACCGGCGCTGCGGCAAGCGGCGCCTGCCAACTCCACGAGCGATCAATGAATGTCCTTCGAGAGACCTGCTAACACCTGACCGTCGTATATTGCGCCCATGTTCCCCTACCGGGATGACAACCCGACCCTCGCGACGCCGATCGTCGCGGTGTTGCTCATCGGGCTCAACGTCGTGGTGTGGGTATTCATTCAGGGTATGGGCGCCGACCCGCAGCTTTCGAAATCGGTCTGCGAGCTAGGGTTGATTCCAGGGGAGTATCTGGGCCGGCTCGCGCCCGGACAAACCATCCCCCTGGGTCCCGAGATGGGATGCCGTATCGAGGGGAGGAGCGAGTGGTATACGCCACTCAGCTCGATGTTCCTGCACGGCGGCTGGTTCCACCTCATCGGCAACATGTGGTTCCTGTGGGTCTTCGGTAACAACGTCGAAGACAGCATGGGACATTTCAGGTTTCTCATCTTCTACCTGCTGTGCGGGCTGGCGGCCGCGGCAGCACAGACGTTCGTCAGCCCGAACAGTGCCATTCCGATGGTCGGCGCCTCGGGTGCGATCAGCGGCGTGATGGGCTCGTACATCGTGCTGTACCCCAAGGTGCGGATACACATGCTGATCTTCCTCGGATTTTTCATCACGACAATCGTGGTTCCGGCCTACATGATGCTCGGCTACTGGTTCCTCCTCCAGATCCTCGGCGGCCTGCCGACGATCGGAAACGAAGAGGGCGGGGTGGCGTTCTGGGCCCACGCCGGCGGGTTCATCGCCGGCGCGGTACTGATCCAGATCTTCAAGGACCCGAGACGGGTCGCGGAGCACCGGGCGCTGGCGCGGACGGTGGAGCATGGGTTCGGATACCGGGAGCGGTAGAAGGAGGCGTGGTCTCCTCCACTGTGTGACACCCACCCGTCATGGGAATTGGGCCGTCTCTGCGAGGCGGGTCTGGACGGCGCCAGCCCGGCGATAGCGCCACCCTTGCTCGGGCGGATATGTTCCAGACCTATGGCTGTCGCGCCTTCCTCGGTTCCGCACCTCGAAATACCGGTGGCGCCGCGCAACCCCGGCATGCCCCTCGAGCTCGACTGGGTCGAGGAGGTCCGGGTCAACCGCAGTGCGGTGGAGCGGCGCGCGGCGACGCTCCGGACCCGCCGGACGGTGAAGCGCGAATGGCAGGCGGCATGGCTCCTTCGCGCCGTCACCCTGATGGACCTCACCACCCTCTCCGGCGACGACACTCCCGGCCGGGTCCGGCGGCTCTGCGCCAAGGCCCGGCGCCCGGTCCGGGCCGACCTGCTCGAGGCGATGGGCGCCGACCGGTTGCCCATCCGAGTGGCTGCCGTCTGCGTCTACCACACCTTCGTCGAGACGGCGCTCGATGCGCTCGAAGGCTCGGGGATTCCGGTGGCGGCGGTATCCACCGGCTTTCCCGCCGGTCTTTCGGCGTTCGAGCAGCGCATCGGCGAGATTCACGCATCCGTGGCCGCCGGAGCCGAGGAGATCGACGTCGTCATCACCCGCGCCCACGTGCTCACCGAGAACTGGCCTGCCTTGTACGATGAGGTGCGCGCGATGCGCGAGGCGTGCGGCGACGCGCACATCAAGACGATTCTCGCGACCGGCGAGCTGGGCACCTTGCGCAACGTGGCGACGCGCCAGCCTGGTCTGCATGATGGCGGGGGCCGACTTCATCAAGACGTCCACCGGCAAGGAGGGCGTAAATGCCACGCTGCCGGTGGGCCTCGTGATGGCCCGCGCGATCCGGGCGTACCGGGAGCGCACCGGTCATCTCGTCGGTCTCAAGCCCGCCGGCGGAATTCGCACCGCGAGAGAGTCCCTGGACTGGCTGGCCCTGATCAAGGACGAGCTGGGCGACCGCTGGCTGCGTCCCGACCTCTTCCGCTTCGGGGCCAGCGCGCTGCTCACCGATATCGAGCGCCAGCTCGAGCACTTCGTGACCGGGCGGTACTCCGCGGCGCATCGGCATCCGACGTCGTGAGGGTCATCTCCGGAGCGTGAGTGCTCATCCCGAGCGAAGCGAGGGATCTTGCTCTGGAATGGCTCGAGGTCGGCGGAGAAGGTCCCTCGCGCTCCCTCGGGATGAGAAAGGTTCGGCGATCAACCCGAGGCTGACCGTATCCATGGCTTCCATTCCCGAAATCTTCGAGACGATGGACTACGGCCCCGCCCCCGAGGCAGGGGCTCCGGCGCGGAAATGGCTGGAGGAGCACGGGGGGCGGTTCGGCCTGTTCATCGGCGGGGGCTGGACCGCGAGCGACGGCGAGACCTTCGAGGCGCTGAACCCCGCCACCGGGAAACCGTTGGCGCGCCTGAAGCAGGCGTCGGGGGCCGAGGTGGACCGCGCGGTCCGGGCGGCGCGCAAGGCGCAGCCGGAGTGGTCGGCGCTCGGCGGGCACGGGCGCGCCCGCTACCTCTACGCCATCGCGCGGCAGATCCAGAAGCACAGCAGGCTCTTCGCGGTGCTGGAGTCGCTCGACAACGGCAAGCCGATCCGCGAGTCACGCGATATCGACATCCCGCTCGTCGCCCGGCACTTCTACCACCACGCGGGTTGGGCCCAGCTCATGGAACGGGAGCTGCCCGGTCGCGTCCCCGTCGGCGTGATCGGCCAGATCATCCCGTGGAACTTCCCCCTCCTCATGCTGGCCTGGAAGATTGCGCCCGCCCTGGCGATGGGAAACACGGTGGTGCTCAAGCCCGCCGAGTTCACCTCGCTCACCGCGCTCCGGTTCGCCGAGCTCTGCCGGGATGTGGGACTTCCGCCGGGCGTGGTGAACATCATCACCGGCGACGGGCGAACCGGCGAGGCGCTGGTCGCCCACGAGGACGTGGACAAGATCGCGTTCACCGGATCGACCGAGGTGGGCCGGCTCATCCGCACGGCCACGGCCGGGAGCGGCAAGAAGCTGTCGCTCGAGCTGGGCGGCAAGTCGCCGTTCATCGTGTTTCCCGACGCCGATCTGGACAGCGTCGTCGAGGGGGTGGTGGACGCGATCTGGTTCAATCAGGGCCAGGTATGCTGCGCCGGCTCCCGTATCCTGGCGCAGGAAGGCGTCGCCGAGCGGCTGGTGGCGAAGCTCAAGGCGCGAATGGAGACGCTCAGAGTCGGCGACCCGCTCGACAAGGCTGTGGACATGGGCGCGATCATCGCGCCGGTGCAGCTGGAAAAGATTCAGGGGCTGGTCCGTCGCGGTGAAGAGGAAGGGGCGACGCTCTGGCAGCCCTCATGGAGCTGCCCCCGCGAGGGATGGTTCTTCCCGCCCACCCTGTTCACCGAAGTGTCACCCGCCGCGACCATCGCGCAGGTGGAGATCTTCGGACCCGTCGTCGTACTCATGACCTTCCGCACGCCGGTCGAGGCCGTCGAGCTGGCCAACAACACGCGATACGGGCTTGCGGCGAGCGTATGGACCGAGAACATCAACCTCGCTCTCGATGTCGCGCCGCAACTCAAGGCCGGAACGGTGTGGATCAACTGCACCAATGTCTTCGACGCGGCGAGCGGGTTCGGCGGCTATCGAGAGAGCGGGTTCGGCCGGGAAGGCGGGCGTGAGGGACTGCGCGAATACGTGAAGTGGGCGGGGGAGAAGGACGGCGGGACGGCGGCACGGCGCAACGGCGCAAGGAGACGGTCGTCGAAGAAGATTGCCACCCGGGGGTCCGATTCGGCCGTCGTGCCGTCCCGCCGTTCCGCCGTTCCGCCGATCGATCGCACCCCCAAGCTCTACATCGGCGGCAAACAGGCGCGCCCCGATTCAGGGTACAGCCTCCCGGTGCACGACGCCTCCGGGGCGCGAATCGGCGAGGTGGGACACGGGAACCGCAAGGACATCCGCAACGCGGTCGAAGCGGCGCGAAAGGCGGCGGGCTGGGCTCGGACCACCGCGCACAACCGCGCCCAGGTGCTCTACTACCTCGCCGAAAACCTGGCGGCGCGCCAGGACGAGTTCGCGCGGAGGCTCGGGTCGCCCGACGAGGTGACGCTCGCCATCGAGCGGATCTACACCTGGGCTGCCCTCGCGGATAAGTACGATGGTCTGGTGCACCACACGCCGTACCGGAACGTCACGCTCGCGATGCCCGAGCCGATCGGCGTGCTCGGCGTCGTCTGCCCCGATTCACCCTCGCTGCTCGGCTTCGTCTCGGCGGTGCTCCCGGCGGTCGCGATGGGCAACACGGTCGTGGCGATTCCGTCGGCCCGCGCCCCTCTGGCGGCGACGGATTTCTACCAGGTGCTGGACACGTCGGACGTCCCGGCGGGCGTGATCAACATCGTCACCGGCGTGCGCGACGAGTTGTCCCAGGTGCTTGCCTCGCACGACGACGTGGACGGGATATGGTACTTCGGCACCGCCGAAGGCTCCGCCGAAGTCGAGCGCCTCTCCGCGGGCAACATGAAGCGGACCTGGGTGAACTACGGCCGCTCCCGGGACTGGGCCGACGCTAGGCGCGGGGCGAGCGAGGAGTTCCTGGAGCAGGCCACCCAGGTGAAGAACATCTGGGTCCCCTACGGAGAGTAGGCACTCTCCACCCTGCCCGGTCGGGCGACCTTCCGAACGACATACGCATCGTCGAATGGGCGAGGCCGGTGCGGCCTCGTGCGCGCGCATATACTAGGAAAGCGGACGGGTGCCCGGAGCGAGACACGGTGTCTCGAGTGACGTCGGAGAGGGAGCAGTATGCAGGAAGCGAAGCGCATTCCTATCATCATCATCGGCGGGGGCCAGGCCGGCTTGTCCGCCGGTTACTATCTGGCCCGGCGAGGCCTTCCCTTCGTGATTCTCGAAGCGAATCAGCGGATCGGCGACTCCTGGCGGTGTCGCTGGGACTCGCTCCGGCTCTTCACTCCCGCCCGCTTCGACGGGCTCGCCGGGATGCCCTTCCCGTCGCAGCCGGACGGATTCCCCACCAAGGACCAGATGGCCGATTACCTGGAGGCGTACGTGAAGCGCTTCGAGCTGCCGGTACGGACAGGTGTGCGGGTGGACCGACTCTCCCGCGAAGGGGAAGGCTATCTGGTGGAGGCCGGTAATTCCCGGTTCGAGGCCGAGCATGTCATCGTGGCGATGGCGAGCTACCAGCGTCGGCGGGTGCCTTCCTTTGCCGGTGAGCTGGACCCCGGTGTGGTCCAGTTCCATTCCAGCGACTACCGGAACCTGTCCCAGCTGCGGAGTGGCGGGGTGCTGATCGTCGGCGCGGGGAACTCGGGTGCGGAGATCGCGCTGGAGTCGGCCCGCGGCGGCCACGCGACGTGGGTGTCCGGCAGAGATACGGGGAGCGTCCCGTTCCGGCTCGACTCACTCGCGGGACGCCTGCTGGTGCCCTTCGTGTTCCGCGTGTTGTTCCACCGGATTCTGACCACCGGCACACCCGTCGGCCGGAAGGCGCGCCCGGAGATCGTCTCCAAGGGCGCACCCCTCATCCGAACGAAGCAGAAGGATCTGGCCGCCGTGGGCGTGCAGCGGGTACCGCGGACCACGGGCGTCGAGCACGGGCGGCCGGTGCTGGAGGACGGCCGCGTGCTCGACGTGGAGAACGTCATCTGGTGTACCGGGTTCCATCCCGGCTTCTCCTGGATCGACCTCCCGATCTTCGACGAGGATGGGGAGCCGGTCCACCGGCGAGGCATCGTCCCCGACCAGCCGGGACTCTACTTCGTCGGCCTGCATTTCCTTTACGCGCTGTCGTCTACGATGATCCACGGGGTGGGGAGGGACGCCGAGCACGTGGTCAAGGCGATTGCAGCCCGGAGCCGGGCCGAGCGGGCGGCGTAGCCCGACTCAGACTTCGCTGGTTACTACGACGTCGCGCCGCAGCAGCTTGGCGAGGACATCGGCCTTGCGGGAGGCGCCCCAGCATTCGAGCCCGAGATCCGCGCCGGCCATTCGGGGAGCAATGCGGATGACCAGCTCCTTGGGCGTGAGCGTCGTCGTCAGCGACTCGACCGCCGCGGTGTGGCCCCGATCCAGACCATCGGCGACCCGGAGGAGCGCACTCACTCGGCGCACGACCACCTGATCGTCGGAGGACAGGGCGGCGAACTCCGGGTGCTTGCGTCTCGGTCCGGTGCGCCGATGGTAGCGGCTGATGAGTGCGACGAGCGCGCGGTCTCGCGCGGACAGCCCCAGCCGCTCCGCATGCATGATCAGCTGGTAGCTGTGCTTGTGATGCTTCCGGTAGCTCACCAGCTGCCCGACGTCGTGCAGCAGCGACGCCGCCTCCAGCAGCGAGCGCTCCGCCGGCGTGGAGCCGAGCTCCTTGGCGAGTTGGTCGTGGAGCTGCAGCGCGAGGTGGCGCACGTGCTCGACGTGCCGGCGATCCGACTGACAGCGCTCGGCGAACTCGCGGAAGAGCCGGAGCGGATCGGGCACCAGGGTCTCCTCCGCGCCCGCCATCTCCAGCAGCAGACCTTCCCGCAACCCGAACGCACTCACCGTCAGACTCCGCGCGCGCACCTTGTCGAGCAGCTCGGCGGTCACGGCCAGGCCGGCCAGGATGATGTCCGCGCGCTCGGGGTTGAGGCCGGGCACCTGTCGGCGCTGCTCGATGGTCCGGCTGGCGAGCCACTCGAGCAGTTGCTCGACCTCCGCCGTCGTGATGCTCGCGCCGTGCACCGGATCGCCGGGCGACAGCCCGCGGCGGGTCTGCACCATGCGACCCAGGCTGGTGAAGGTGCCACCCGAGCCGATGATGACGGCCCCCGACCACTCGCGCGAGGAGAACCCGCGCTTGAGCCGCCGTCGAACCGCGTTCCTGAGAACGGCGACCTCCTTGTGGGCCGCTCGTTCCCCCGGCAGATAGAGCTCGGTGAGGCGCACGGCACCGAGGGGAAGCGAGAGGGTGAGCTCCACCAGCCCATCCACCGCCCCGATCAGCTCGAGACTGCCTCCGCCGATGTCCGCGACCAGGGCGCGCTCACCCGCGAGGGGGAAATGGTGCGCGACCGATCGGTAGGACAACGCCGCTTCGGTGTCGGCGTCGATGATGCGGAGCGGGATGTCCAGCTCCTGCCGCACGCGCCGGACGAACCAGGGACCGTTCTCCGCCTCCCGCACGGCCGCCGTCGCCACGGCGGAGATGCGGCGAACCCCGCGGCGCTGGCACACCTCGCGCATCCGGGCGAGAGCCTGGATCGCGCGGTTCATCGCGGCGTCGTCGAGACAGCCGGTGCTGGCGAGCCCCGCCGCCAGCCGGGGATGGTCCTTCAGCTCGTCGATGACGGAGATGCCGGAGGCGGGGTCGTATTCCGCGACGAGCAGGCGGACCGAGTTCGATCCGACGTCGATGGCCGCGATGCGCTCGCGGGTGGGTGCCGCTACGGAAGAGACGGGTTGAGCCATTACACCCCGGTGGTGGCCGGCGCCTCGCCGCGGTCCTCGGCGTGGTGCTTGATGGACTTGCCCTCGACCAGGAACACGACGTCCTCGCCGATGTTGGTGGCCAGATCGGCGACCCGCTCGAGATTGCGGCTCACCAGGAAGAGCTCCATGCCGGCCCCGATCATATGGGGATCCTCCATCATGTGGGTCAGGAGGATGCGGAACACCGACCGGTGGAGCGCGTCCACCTTGTCGTCTCGCAGGCAGACCTCGCGGCCGCCGGCGGCGTCGCCCCGGATGAAGGCCTCGAGCGCGTCGGACAGCATATCCCGGGCCAGCCGAGCCATTTCGACGATCTCGGGCTCGGGGGCGATGGGCCGGCTCTGGATGAGCCGCTCCGCCGACTGGGCGATGTTGACGGCGTGGTCGCCGACCCGCTCGAGGTCGTTGGCGATCTTGAGCGCCGAGGTCAGCATCCGGAGGTCGCGCGCCATCGGCTGCTGGAGGGCGAGCAGGTTGATGCACTGCTCCTCGATCTCGACCTCCATGCTGTCGATCACCCGATCGCCCTGGATGACGCGGGCGGCCTTCTCGTTGTCGCGCTCGAGGAGCGCCTCGACCGCGAGACCGAGCGCGGCTTCCGCTTCGCCCGACATCGTGAGCAGGCGCACCTTCACGTGGCTCAGTTCGTCGTGAAAATGCCGGTGGATGTCCAGGCTCATCCGAATCTCCCAGTAATGTAAGCTTCCGTCCGCTCGTGCGCGGGGGTGGTGAAGATCCGCTCGGTTTCGTCGAACTCGATCAGCTCTCCGCGGTCGAAGAATCCGGTGTAGTCGGATACCCGAGCCGCCTGCTGCATGTTGTGCGTCACGATGACGATCGTGTAGTCCTTCTTGAGCTCGAAGATCAGCTCCTCGACCCGCTGCGTCGCGATCGGGTCCAGCGCCGAGCAGGGCTCGTCCATCAGGAGCACCTCGGGCTGGTTGCCGAGCGCGCGCGCGATGCACAGCCGCTGCTGCTGTCCGCCCGAGAGCCCGGTGCCGGGCTCATCCAGCCGGTCCTTCACCTCGTCCCACAGCGCCGCCTGGCGGAGGCAGCGCTCGACCAGATCGGGCAGGTCCCGTCTCGGGACCAGCCGATTGAGCGCCGGACCGTAGGCCACGTTGTCGAAGATGGACTTCGGAAACGGGTTCGGCCGCTGGAAGACCATTCCGACCCGCTGGCGCAACGCGACCAGATCGGTGGCCGGCGAGTACACCGACTGCCCCTCGACCAGGATGTCTCCGCGGTGGCTGACCGCGGCGATGAGGTCGTTCAGCCGGTTGATGGAGCGGAGGAACGTGGACTTGCCGCAGCCCGAGGGGCCGATGATCGCGGTCACCGCCTTGCGCTCGATCGAGAAGTTCAGGTCCCGCAGCACCTGCCGCGGCCCGTAGGAGAAGCTGAAGCTCCGCACGTCCACCGCCGGGGCCCCGCGCTCGGGGGCCGGGGTGGCCGGCGCACGCGGAGCGAGCGTGGCCCGGGGCATGATCGTCGCGCTCATCCGAACCTTCCGGTGATGTAGGCCTCGGTCTGCTCGTTCCGGGGGGCGGTGAAGATCTGCCGCGTGGACCCGGTCTCGACCATGGTGCCGAGGTAGAAGAACGTGGTGGTGTCCGACACACGGGCGGCCTGCTGCATGTTGTGGGTCACGATGATGATCGTGAACTCGCGCTTGAGCTCGAAGAGCAGCTCCTCGATCCGCTGGGTGCCCTGGGGGTCGAGGGAGGCAGTGGGCTCGTCGAGCAGGATCACGTCCGGCGAAGGCGCGATGGTCCGCGCGAGACAGAGGCGCTGCTGCTGTCCGCCCGAGAGCGCCATCGCGCTGGTCCGGAGCCGGTCCTTCACTTCCTCCCACAGCGCCGCCTGCCGCAGCGACCGCTCCACGACGGCATCGATCTCGGCCCGGGGGAGCCGGCCGTTCACCCGAAGACCGGCCGCGACGTTGTCATAGATCGACATCGTCGGGAAGGGAGTGGGCTTCTGGAACACCATCCCGATCCGGCGCCGCAGCCGCATGGCGTTCACCCGCGGAGCGTAGATGTCGTCGCCGTCGAGCAACACCCGTCCCGTGATCCAGCCACCCTCCACCAGCTCGTGCATCCGGTTGATGGTGCGGAGAAACGTCGACTTCCCGCACCCGCTGGGCCCGATGAGCGCATGCACGCGGTTCGCCGGGAAGGAGAGAGACACTCCCTTCACGGCGGTGAACTTCCCGTACATCGCGGTCAGCTTGTCGGTCTCGACCCGGATCCGGGTCGAAGCCTTCGGGAGACCGGACTGGCTGGCCTGCTCAGCGGCGTTCGCTTCGGTCAACGCCGGCTCAGCCATTGAGGGTGAACCGCTGCCGGGTGGCGAGGCGGGCACCGAGGCTGAGGACGAAGACGACGAGAATGAGAACGAGGGCCGCCGCCCAGGCGTAACGATGCCACTCTTCATAGGGCCCGGTCGCGTAGGTGAATACCGTGAGCGGCAGCGCCGCCATCGGCTGATTGAGGTCGAAGCTGAGGTACTGACTCCCCAGCGCGGTGAACAACAGCGGCGCGGTCTCTCCCGAAACGCGGGCGACCGCCAGGAGGCTTCCGGTCACGATGCCCGGCAGGGTGGTGCGTACCACGATCGTCAGGTTGGTGCGCCACCTCGGATAGCCGAGGGCGAGCGCCGCCTCCCGGAGCGAGTTGGGCACCAGCTTGATCATCTCCTCGGTGGTCCGCAGCACCATGGGGATCATCAGCATGGCGAGCGCGGCGCTGCCGGCCAGCGCCGAGAAGTGCTTCTGCGTCGCCACGATCCAGGCCCAGGCGAACACGCCGACCACGATGGACGGGGTGCCGTTCATGACGTCCGCGACGAACCGCGTCACCCAGGTCAACCGGCTGCCGGGATACTCCGCGCAGTAGATCCCGGCGGCGATGCCGAGCGGCAGGCCGATGAGGCTCGCCATCCCGACGATCAGCAGGGTGCCGACGATCGCGTGGGCCACCCCTCCGCCGGACTCGCCGGCCGGAGCCGGCGTCTTGGTGAAGAAATCGAAGCGAGAGGCTGCTCGCGCCCTTGGCCACGAGGTCGAGGAGGATGAAGAACAGCGGGAGCAGCGCCACGACGACCGCGCCGATCATCAGCCCGACCATCAGGTTGCTGAAGAGCCGCCGGAGGACGCGCCGGTTCATAGGGCCTTGCTGCCCGCGCCCGAGCCGCGGGCCACCCGCCAGATGAGGAGCCGTGCGCCGGCGTTGACCAGGACGGTCACGACGAACAGGAGGAACGCGACGTAGGCGAGGGCGGCCAGGTGCATGTCGCCGACGGCCTCGGAGAACTCGTTGGCGATCGCCGCGGCCATGGTGTAGCCGGGCGCGAAGAGCGAGGCCGCGACCTCGTGCCGGTTGCCGATGAGCATGGTGACCGCCATCGTCTCCCCCAGCGCCCGGCCGAGCCCGAGGATGACGGCCCCGATGATACCGGAGCGGGCGTAGGGCACCACGGCAGTGATGACCGCCTCCCACCGCGTGGCCCCGAGCGCGAGCGATGCCTCCCGTTGCGTGTCCGGCACCGCCAGCAGAACCTCCCGGCTGACCGACATGACGTACGGCATGATCATGATCGCGAGGATGATCCCCGCCGCGAGCATGGAGGGGCCGTAGATCGGACCCTGGAAGAACGGGAGGAAGCCGAAGACGTCACGGAGGAACGGGAAGACACTGCTTCGTAGCAGGGGGATCAGCACGAAGATTCCCCACAGTCCGTACACCACGCTCGGGATCGCGGCGAGCAGGCTGATGAGGAAGGCGACCGGTTGCCGTGCCGCCTTGGGAGCGAACTCGACCAGATAGATCGCGACACCGAGCGACAGCGGTACCGCGATGATCAGCGCGACCACGGACGAGAGCAGCGTGCCGAAGATCAGCGGGAACGCGCCGAACTCCTCGGCGACGGGATCCCAGGTGCTGGAGGTGACGAAGTCGAGCCCGAACTTGTCGATGGCAAGGCGGGAGCCGGCCCACAGCTCGTACACCAGGAACGCGAGCAGGATCGGAACCGCCAGCGCGGCGACCGTGAGGAGGGCGCGGAATACGGTATCGCCATAGCTGGCACGCTCCAGCGACGGCGGTGCGTCGAGCCCAGCGCGCTCGGGTGCCCCCGGCTCGCTCAAGGTGGTGGTCATGCGGGGAGTTTACCCGACGCCGGAGTGGCGTCGGTCACGGGTGTGTAACGGAATTGTCACGACGCCGGGGACGCCTACCCCGGAATCCGCTTCTGCACCAGCTCGATCACCGGCACCGGCAGACGGCGCGTAATGGAGGTCCGCCGCCATGCGCTGGGCCTCCGGCTTGAGCATCCAGGTCAGGAAATCCCGGATCCTTCCGGCCTCGGCCGCATCCGGATTGTCCTTCGGCACCAGCAGCCAGGTGAACGACGAGATCGGGTAGGCCTCGGCACCCGGCGCGTTGGTGATCGACACCCGGAAATCGGTCTCGGGCTTGAGGTCCGTGCCCGCGGCCGCCGCGCTCACGCTCTTGAGGCTGGGCTCGACGAACTTCCCGGCCTCGTTCTTCACCTCCGCGTACGGCAGCTTGTTGGAGATGGCGTAGATCAGCTCGACGTAGCCGATCGCTCCCTCGGACTGCTTGACCTGTTGGGTGACGCCCTCGTTCCCTTTGCCGCCGAGTCCGGTCGGCCATTGCACCGAGGTGGCACTCCCGACTTTCGACTTCCACGCGGGCGACACCTTCGACAGGAAGTCGGTGAAGATGAAGCTGGTCCCCGAGCCGTCCGAGCGGTGGACGACGATGATGTCCTGGTCGGGCAGCTTCACGCCCGGGATTGAGCGCGGCGATCCGCGGGTCGTTCCACTTGGTGATCGTGCCCAGGAAGATGTCCGCGAGGGTCGCGCCATCGAACTTGAGGTTCGTGGCCCCCAGCGAGGGCAGATTGTACGTCACGACGACCGCGCCAAGCACGGTCGGTATGTGGAGCACATTGCCTTTGACGGCCGCGATCTGCTGATCGCTCATCGGGCCGTCGGTTGCGCCGAAGTCGACCGTTCCCTCGGTGAACTGCCGGATGCCGCCGCCCGAGCCGATGGACTGGTAGTTGATGCGAACGCCGGACTGCTTGGCGTAGGCATCGAACCACTTCGTGTAGATCGGGTTGGGAAACGTGGCGCCGGCGCCGGTGAGGTCCGCTCCCGTCCCGGCGGCCCGTGCGCCTCCCGCCGCGGAGGTGTCACCTGCGCCGGCTCTGGCTGCCCGGTCACCACCCCCGCAGGCCAGCAAGGTCGCCGCGAGGAGAGCCACCGAGCCAATCGACCTGATCGCCATGCGTACTCCTGGTAGAGGATGGCTCACCGGGTCGCGATGGCCTTGCCGCCGGCCTTGAGGGTCGGCAACCGCGCCTCGATCAGCGTGACGACGTCCTTGGGAAGCGGCGCAGTACTTGAGCTCGGCCGCCATGGCCTGGGCCTCGGGGCCGATCATCCACGTCAGGAAATCCTTCAGCAGTTTCGCCTTGGCGGCGTCCTTGGTGTCCTTGTGGACCAGCAGCCAGGTGAACGAGGCGATCGGATAGGCCGCCGCGCCCTCGGCGTTGGTGATGGACACCCGAAAATCGGTGTCGGCCTTGAGCTTCACACCGGCTGCCGCGGCGGTCACCGACTCGAGCGAAGGCTCCACGAACGCCCCGCTCGAGTTCTTGACGACTCCGAACGGCAGATTGTTGGACAGGGCGTAGATGAGCTCCACGTAGCCGATCGCTCCCTCGACCTGCTTCACCTGCTGCGTGACGCCCTCGTTGCCCTTGCCACCCAGGCCGACCGGCCAGTTCACCGAGGTCGCGAAGCCGACCTTGTCGCGCCATTCACGGGAGAACTTGTTCAGGAAGTCGGTGAACACATAGGTGGTGCCCGAGCCGTCGGAGCGATGCACCACGACGAGATCCGTGTTGGGGAGCTTCACACCGGGGTTGAGCGCGGCGATGCGCTTGTCGTCCCACTTGGTGACGCGTCCCATGAAGATGTCGACCAGCAGGTTGCCGTCGAACTTGAGCTTCGTGGTGCTCAGGGACGGCAAATTATAAGTGACGACGACCGCGCCGAGTACCGTCGGGACGTGGAGCACGTTGCCGTTCACGGCCGCGATCTGTGACTCGTTCATCGGGCCGTCAGTCGCGCCGAAATCCACGGTCCCCTCGGTGAACTGGCGGATGCCCCCGCCGGACCCGATGGACTGGTAGTTGATCTGGACGCCGGTCTTCTTGCTGTACGCGTCGAACCACTTGGTGTAAATCGGGTTCGGGAACGTCGCGCCGGCCCCGGTCAGCGTCTGCGCGGCGGCCGGAGTGGCGGCCGCCAGCAGCGCGGTCGCGATGACGAGACCCTTCCTATTCATGATCGACTCCTCGGTAGTCGTGTCGTCCTCAGAAGCTCACCGCCAGCATGCTGCGCACACCGCTGATGCTCTCCGCGTCGCCCTGAAAGTCTTCCTGCTCGTAGGCCACCCTGAACCACGCCTTGCTCGACAGGTAGACACCGATGCCGGCGGTCAGCGTCGTCACGCGGTCATTCTCGGTGTCGGTGTCGGGATCGGCGAAATCGATACGGAACAGCGGCTCGACGGCATACAGCCAGCTGGTCGGGCTGGTCATCCGGATGTTGTAGGCGCCCACGAACTGGATTCCCTGCATGGACAGCTTGGCCGCCGACGGGTCCTGGCCGTCGAGATACTCCGCCAGGGCGTACAGACCCTCGTCGCCTGGCTTGCCCCACGAGCCGTCCACGCCCCACGCGTAGTTGGTGAAGCTCGAGTCGAGCACGCCCGCCACCGTAGTGATGCCGTCATGGGCGAACCATGACGCGCCGACGTCGAGCTTGGGCGTGATTCCGAATGTCCCCCGCGCCCCGAAGCTCTTCTTGTTGTTGACGTCGTTCAGGCTCTCGCCCTGGCCGTTGTACGCGCCGACCTTGAGCGTCACCAGGCGGGCCTCGTCGAGCTGATGCTCGACCCGGACGCTGGCCCCGACGTCATGGGACAGAAACCCGGCGGCGGAGAAGAGGTCGTTGGAGGCCCTGGGGAGCAGGCCCCCTCCCGCGCCTCGCTCGATGGACGGCAGGTTGTTGGACGACGTCAGCTCGTAGCGGCTCATCATGCGCTTTTCCTGGCCGGCACGAACGTAAATGTCGGTCTTGTTCTCTTCCTTCCCCAGGCGCACGTCCACGTACGCGTCTCGAAGCCGAAGCCCGCTGCGGCCGGTCGTCCGGCAGGTGATCACCGGGGTGCCCCCGCCATCGGGGACCGGCGTCGAGGTGCAGGTGGTCGTCGCGGTCAGTTGCGTCCGCCTTCGAAGGAAGGCTGAATGTAGACCACGACGTTCTCGGAGATATTGCCGCGGGCCTCGATCCGGGCCCGGCGGGTGAAGATGCTGCTCTCCGGGCCCACCGAAGCGGCGTAGGGAGCGTTATCGAAGTAGTAGAACTGTTCCTGCAGGCGGCCGGTCAGCTTGACGTTGGGATAGGTTGTCTGGGCCTGGGCCACTCCAATTCCCGTGCCAAGGACCAACAACGTACCGGCTAGAACACCGCGCGCCGACGATCGCATGTCAGCCCTTTCGTCCGAGGTCATCGTGAACCTGCGGGGATTCGCGGCGGTAAGAAGTCGCGAGTCGGTCACGGAAAACCGTTCGACGTGTAACAGACAGGTAACCGGCATCGCCAACCGGCCGCCTGATGGGTCCCCGGCTCTCCAATCCGCAGCGTAAGCCAGCTAGGTCAACAGTCGCCCGCCGAGACGTAACGGGTTGGCCGCTCGAGTCCAGACCGCTCCGGTCGTGACACTTCCGTTGCACCTCCGTGTCCACTCCGAAACCTGGGTCGGTCACTTTCACTCCCGTCGGATCCGCCGAGCGGCGATCGAGACTCGCGTGCCCACCTCCTCCTCCCGAGCCGATGCCCAAAACCACCCTTCGCATTTGCTCCGCGTTCCTGTCCTGCATGGCGATGATCGCCGGCGGGAGCACCATGCTGAACGCCCAGGGCACCGGGCGAGTGATCGGCAGGGTGGTCGAAGCCGAGAAGGGCGCGCCGGTCGCCGGAGCCCAGGTCGAGCTGGTCGGAGGCCCCATCCGGACCGTGTCGGCGCTGGATGGCAGATACACGCTGACGGGTGTCCCCGCCGGGCCTGTTTCCATCCGAGTGCGCATGATCGGATTCGGACCCAAGACAGTCACCGGGGTCGTGGTGCCGGCCGACGGCACGGCGAGCCAGGACATCGCGCTGGTCGCCGAGGCGGTTCAGCTCGAGGAGATCGCGGTGAGCGCGGAGGCGGAGCGGGGGACGGTCAACCGCGCGCTGGAGGAACAACGGAACGCCAACAATATCGTGAGCGCGGTGACCGCCGAGCAGATCAGCAAGAGCCCGGACAGCGACGCGGGCCAGGCGGTGCAGCGGGTGAGCGGCGTCAGTGTGCAGGACGGGAAGTACGTCTTCGTGCGCGGCCTGGGTGAGCGCTATACGACCACCTCGCTCAACGGGTCGCGGATTCCGAGCCCCGAGCCGGAGCGGAAGATCGTGCCGCTGGACCTGTTTCCCGCCTCGCTGCTGGAGGGCATCACCACCTCCAAGACCTTCACGCCCGACCAGTCCGGCGACTTCAGCGGCGCCAGCGTCGATCTCAAGACGCGTGAGTTCCCCGCCGGGCGCGTGATCTCGTTCTCCGCCTCCGCCGGCTTCAACTCGGCCGGGACGGGGCAGGATCTTGAACGGCCGCCGACGGAGGGAACCGAGTGGCGGGGATCCGCGGGCCCCGAGCGGGAAATTCCCACCGAAGTGGCCGATGTCACGTCGCTCACCGGCTTCACGCAACCCGACATCAACGACATGATCGCGTCGTTCCGCAACGCCTGGTCGACGCGGCCTTCGAGCGGATCGGGCAACGGCAGCTTCGGGTTCACCGTCGGCGGTGAGGATCCCGTCTTCAAGCAGCCGATCGGTTACATCGGCTCGTTCACGTACGCCTACGGGCAGGAGGTCCGGGAGGACGAAGTTCGCTCGCTGATTCAGGCGACCCAGAGCGACTTCCAGCCGCTCAACGAGAACCTCGGCGGCACGGCCCGGAACAGCGTCCTCTGGGGCGGCATTCTCAACCTGAGCACCCGGCTGGGCGCGAGCAGCAAGCTCTCCTTCAATAACACGTACAACCGGAGCGCCGATAACGAGGCGACCGAGCTGGCCGGGTTCAATGAAGAGTTCAACGTCCCCCTCGACGTGACGCGGTTGACGTTCACCGAACGCAACGTGCGCTCCCACCAACTCACGGGCGAACACCTCCTAGGCAAGTCCCATCTGGTCGACTGGTCACTCTCCACGTCTCACGTGAGGCGGTACGAGCCGGATCGGTCCGACATCGCCTACATCACCGACATCGATCCGGTGACGGGCATCTCCACCCCGGTGGCTTGGTTGGGCGGGCCGCGGACCGCCACGCGGACCTTCGGTGACCTCGACGAGTCCGGCTACGAAGGCCGCGGGAATTATCGCCTGCTCCTCGGCTCCCCCGACCGGCCCACGGTGGTCAAGGTCGGAGGGCTGTACCGCGGGGTTGATCGAACGGCCGACAGCAGGGCGTTCGACATCACCAATCGCGGCCTGGGTGAATCGGATCGGGAGCGGCCTCCCGAGGAGATCTTTGCGGGACCGGCGGCGGAGGACAGTCGGCTGTCGCTCTTCATCAATGCGAACGGCGGTCGGTACGACGTGACGGACCGGCTCGCGGCCGGGTACGCGCAGGTCGAACTCCCGCTCGGTAACCGGCTCCAACTCATCGGCGGAGCCCGTATCGAGCAATGGGACCTGGATCTCAACACCTTGGATCCACAGGGCACGCCTTCGTCGACGACGCGGAACGACACCGACATCCTCCCGGCGCTCGCTCTCAATTACGACCTGACGGAGAAGCAGGTCGTCCGCCTCTCCGCCAGCCAGACGCTGTCCCGTCCCGAATACCGCGAGATCGCGAGCGTGAGTTCGTTCGAGCCGATCGGCGGCACGATCACGTTCGGCAACCCGAATCTCCAGCGCGCGCTGATTCAGAATTACGACCTTCGCTGGGAATTTTATCCCCGCGCCGGAGAGGTGCTGAGCGTCGGCCTGTTCGCCAAGCGGTTCGACAATCCGATCGAGCGCGTCTTCGTGATTCAGACCGGCGCATTGGCCAACAGCTTCGTGAACGCCGACAAGGCGGAGAACTACGGCGTGGAGCTCGAGGTGAGGAAGAACCTCGACTTCTTGTCTCCGTCGCTGTGGCCCATGACCGTCTTCGCCAACACCACGCTGATGCAGAGTGAGATCACGCCGGGCAATACGGACATCAGTGCGCTCACCAGCACGGACCGGCCCATGGTGGGCCAGGCGGAGTATGTGGTGAACGGCGGGCTGAGCTACGCCAACGGTGGAGGGCTCAACGCCACGCTGCTCTACAACCTGGTCGGGGCGAGAATCGTCGAGGCCGGCGCCATCCCGTTCCCCGATGCTTACGAGCAGGCGCGCAGCCTGTTGGACTTCTCGCTCCAGGTGCCCGTCTTTCAGAGCGCCTCGCTCAAGCTCGACGCCAAGAATCTGCTGGACGACCCGGTGCACGTGGTGCAAGGCGGCGTGACCCGACTGTACTACAAGACGGGACGCGTCTTCGCAGTCGGCGCTACCTGGCAGGTACGGTGACCTGATCGTTACCGCGCTGTGCTCTCAGCGACAAGCCGGCGCGTTGTTTAGTGCTCGACCGCAGATGTCGTCGCAACCTTTTCTCTTCCGTGAGGACCTGATGCAGCTCACCCTGCGCACGCTCCGATCCGCCGCTCTCGCGGCGATCTTCGCCGGAGGCCTGGCGGCCTGCGGCGACGACGACAACAATGGCACCGGGGGAACACCGCCGGCACCGACAGGATTGCAGGCGACGGCGGCGAGCGAGACCTCGATCGTGGTGACTTGGACCGCCGTGAGCGGGGCGACGGGCTACACGCTGGAACGGGCCGCTGCGAGCGCGCCAGGCTCGTTTACCCAGGTCGGTGGCTCCCTGACGGGGGCGACCTATACCGACAACGACGTGTCGCCCGCGACGGCGTACAGCTATCGGGTGGCGGCCGTGAACGCGAACGGCACTGGTACCTTCAGCAACACGGTGAGCGTGACGACGGCCGGCCTCAAGGTCGCGACCCTGAGCGGCAACATCACCACCGACCGCACCCTCTTCGCGGACACCCTGTACACCCTGAGCGGATACGTGAAGGTGGGGAACGCCAAGACGCTGACCATTCAACCGGGCACGACCATCGTCGGGGACGTTGCGGTGCCGGGGAGCTCGCTCTGGATCCTCCGGGGTTCGAAGATCGACGCGCAGGGCACGGCAGACGCCCCCATCGTCTTCACCTCTTCGCTGCCCGCCGGCCAGCGCAGGCCGGGCGACTGGGGCGGTCTCCTCATCATCGGCAACGGCATCATCAATCGGAGCGGAACGGTGCTGACCGAGGGTCCCCAGGGCATCACGGAGCCCTATTCGGGCGGGACCGACAATGCCGACAACAGCGGCATCCTCCGCTACGTGCGGATCGAGTTCGCCGGCTACGACGTCTCCAACGGCGCGGGACAGGAGCTCAACAGTCTGTCCATGTACGCGGTGGGCTCGGGCACGACGCTCGAGTACGTGCAGTCTCTCTCCGGGCTGGACGACTCCTTCGAGTGGTGGGGCGGCGCTGTGGATGGCCGCTACCTCGTCTCCTACGAGTCGGGTGACGATCACTTCGACTGGACCGAGGGCTACCGGGGGCGCAACCAGTTCCTCATCGCCTTCCAGTCCGTCCGGATCGATCCGGCTCCCGGCACGGGCACGCTGTCGACCGATCCCGAGGGCTTCGAGGCGGACGGCTGCAACGGCACCGGCTGCGATCTCGGTTTTTCCAGCCAGCCGTTCTCGCGCCCGGTCTTCGCCAACTTCACCGTCATCGGCCCGGGCACCGGCACCACCCTCACCGGCTCCGGCGACATCGGCATGGTCCTCCGCCGCGGCACCGGTGGATATCTCACCAACGGCATCGTGGCCCGCTGGCAGCGTCAGGGGCTCTCGGTGCGCGACCCCGAGACCGGCACCATGTTGACGACGGACTCCCTCAACGTGGTGAACCTGCTGCTGGCCGAGAACGCGGTGAACTACGATCCGGTGGGGACCAACCTCGGTCAGGAGACGGTGTTCGCGGCAGACAACCACATCGCGGCGGCGGGAACCGCGGCCGCGCTCTTCACCAGCCTCACGCCGCCGGCGTTCGATTGGACGCCGGCCGCGGCCTCGCCGGCGGCGGCCGGCGCGGGTGTGGTGGTGATTCCGGCTGATTACACCGCCAATTTCTTCGGCGGCTCCCTGCCCAACACGACGTTCTTCGGGGCGGCCGATCCTACCGCGGCGAAGTGGTGGGAGGGCTGGACCAACTACGCGACGAATTAGGTCGTAGCTGCTGGTCGAACGCGGTGGGCAGAGGGCGGCGAGTGCATGCCCTCTGCCCACCGTCTACATCACAGGAGAGGTTGCAGGATGCGCTTCATAGGGATCATGGGGATCGCCGGGATGGTCATTGGGGCGATAGCCTGCGAGTCGTCGGTGGCACGCGAGCCGAAATCCGCCGAAGCCAATTCTACGGTGGACAGCGTCGTCCCACGGGAGGAAGCCTTACGTCGTTTCCGCGAAGGGGTGCCGCCGGCAGAACATCTCCAGGGAGGCGAGTCCAGCGTGGCGGCATTGATCGATGCCTACGCGAGGGCTCTGCAGGCTCGTGATACCGCGGCGATCGCCCGCCTGGCGATCAGCCGCGCGGAGTTCGCCTGGCTCTACTATCCGACCACGCCCCAGGGGCTCCCGCCCTACGACGTCGAGCCGGGGCTGCTCTGGTTCCTGATGAGCTCGCGGAGCGACAAGGGAGCGCGACGGGCGCTGACGCTGTATGGCGGGCACAAAGCCAAGGTGTTGAGTCACGACTGCGGGCAGTCCGGAACCCGTGAGGGCGAGAACACGATCTGGGGGCCCTGCACGGTCCGCTGGGCCCGCGAGGGCGGGGACACCGTGTCAACCAGGCTGTTGGGTCAGATCATCGAGCGGGACCACCAGTACAAGGTGCTGAGCTACAGCAACGACCTCTAGCTCGCCGCCAGTACGCCTCCCGCGGTGAACGCCGCGATGGCCTGCCCCGCGAGCACGTCGCTCGGGTAATGCACCGCGAGACGGACTCGGGAAAACCCCACGACCATCGCCAGCACGATCAGGGGCCCTGACCAGGCGGGAAAGTAGGCCCCGTAGGCGAGAGCGACGGACATGGCCGCGGTGGCGTGACCCGAAGGGAAGGAGAATCGGTCGGGCTCTCGAATCAGGGCGAGGCGCCCCGCATCCGACGAGGGACGTCCGCGGCCCGTCGTGCGCTTGATGAGTTGGACCACCAGATGGGAGAGGACGAGGGTCAGCAGGGCGGCGCGGGACGCCTCCTGCAGCCGGCAGCAGGCGAACCAGGGAAGTCCCGCCGCGAGGATGGAGGGACCGGTCCCGCCGGCATGGGTGACGATGACCCAGCCCCTGCGCGAAGCCCGCCGAGTTGCCGGACCGATCGCGCAACGGAGGAGGAGCGCCCGATCGTGGGCACCGAGGCGGGCGAGCAAAGGCGCCAGCAGCCACGCCTCGGTAACGGGTCGAGACGCGGGGGTCATCGGCCCGTGACGAAGCTGCAGCAACTTGCCGCCATGCGAGTGCTGTACTGCACCGATACGTACCTACCGCAGGTCAACGGCGTCTCCATCGTCACCGCGCTCTCCGTAGCCGGCCTCAGCCGCCTCGGATGGCAGTGTGCGGTGGTGGCTCCCCAGTACTCCGAAGTCGCCGAAACGGCGGCCACCGATGTCGTCAGTATCCCGAGCGTTCCGCTTCCGCGATACCCCGAGATCCGCGTCGCGCTGCCGCGAGTCTCGAGCGTATCGGAGCTCATCGACCGATTCCGGCCGGACCTGGTTCACTGTGAGACCGAGTTCAGCCTCGGCCGGGCGGGGCAACTCGCAGCGAGGCGAGCGGGCCTTCCGCTGGTGTCGTCCTATCACACCGACTTCGCCCAGTACGCCGAGGCCTACGGGGCAGGCTGGCTGCGCGCGCTGGTGTCGCGCTATCTCTGTCGGTTTCACGCCCGGAGCCGGCGGGTGTACACGCCGTCGAGCGAGTCGCGCAGGACGCTGCTGTCGCTGGGACTTTCGAAAGTAGACGTGGAGGTCTGGGGCCGGGGAGTGGACACCGAGCTGTTCCATCCGGGCCGACGGAGCCAGGAGCTCAGGGCCGCGTTCGGCATGGGGAGCCGATTCACCTTCCTCTATGTCGGGCGGCTCGCGCCGGAAAAGCGCGTCGAGCAGGTCATCAATGCCTTCCGCCTGGCGAGCGAGATGCTGCCCAAGGGAGTCATCCATCTCGTGCTGGCCGGCACCGGACCGCGCGAACCTGACCTGCGGAAGGCGGCGCCCTCGGGAGTCACCTTTCTCGGCGTGCTGGACCGGCAGTCCCGTCTTCCGGATCTCTATGCCAACTGCGACGCCTTCGCCTTCGCGTCCGTTACCGAGACGCTGGGGCTGGTCGTGCTCGAGGCCATGGCGAGCGGGCTGCCGGTGATCGCCATGCCCGTCGGAGGGGTGGCCGATCATCTCCGTCACGGGGAGAACGGCCTCAGCTGCCCGGAGGGCAATACTCTCGCGATGGCGCACGCGATGGTGGCCCTCGCCGGCGACTACGGGTTGAGCCGGCGCCTGGCACGTGGAGCGCGGCGAACCGCGGAGCGGCTGAGCTGGGAGCGCGAGATGGAACGGTTGGATCAGAGCTACCGGGAAGTATGCGAGGACTTCGCTCAGGCGTCGGGGAACCAGCATGTGACGGCCGTGCCGCGTCCCCGCTCGCTCTCGGCGTGAACCCGGCCGCTGTGGGCTTCGACGAGGTGCTTGACGATCGCGAGGCCGAGGCCGGTCCCACCTTCTTCCCGCGAGCGTGAGGAATCGGCCCGGTAGAATCGCTCGAAGATGCGCGGCAGGTGGTCCCGGGTGATCCCCACGCCGTCATCCACGATACTCACGGCAATCCCGTTCCCCTCCCGCCGACTGCGGCAGATGATGTGCCCGCCGGGCTGGGTATGCCGGAGCGAGTTGTCGAGCAGGTTCGTCAGCACCTGGCGGAGGGCGTCGAGGTCCGCGCACAGGGTGGCGGCATCCTCGGCGATCCTGGTGTCGAACTCGACGCGCTGCGCCTCGGGGCGACCCGCGAGGGCCATCCAGGACTCGCGCGCCGCCGCCTCGATGCTGACGCCGACGCGGTTGGGCTGCCACCGGCCCGACTCGATGCGCGACAGGTCGAGCAGGTCGTCCACCAGCCGCTGCATCCGGCGGGCGTTGTTCAGGATAGTGGTGAGGAAGCGGCGGGTCGTGTCGGCGCCGGGACTCTCCCCGAGCAGGGTCTCGGCGTAGCCCGAGATCGAGGTGAGCGGAGTCTTGAGCTCGTGGGACACGTTGGCGACGAAGTCGCGCCGCACCGCCTCGAGGCGCCGCACTTCGGTCAGGTCGTGGATGACCAGAACCGCGCCGCCCGTCGGGAGCGCCCGCGCATTCACGAGGAATGCGCGATCGTTCATCTCGAGCTGCCGGTCCTCGACCGACTCGCCGGCGAGCACCGCGTCCACGATCTCCCGCGCCGCCTTGACCCGGAACAGCTCCCGCAGGTCGGGCAGGGGATCGGTAGCGCCGTACCCCAGCAGCCTGCGTGCGGCCGGGTTTGCCGTCACGATGTGCCCCCGACCGTCGGCGGCGATGACCCCCTCGATCATGGATTCCACGAGGGCCGATGTCTCGGCCTGCTCCCGGCGCAGCTCGTCGAATCGGTCGCCGAGCTGCCGGTGCATCTGCCGGAGGGCCTGGACCAGGGCATCGATGTCGGGTATGCCGGAGCGGGGAAACCGGGGTGGTGAGCCCGCGGCGATCGCCCGTGCCGCGGTCGAGATGTCGGTGAGCGGACCGGCGATGGACCGGCCCGCGATGGCGGCGAAAAGCGTGCCCACCGCGAGAGCGAGCAGCGCCGCGCCGGCGACCGCGCGCTGGGCGCTCCGGACGATCTGGTCCACCTGAGTGAGGCTGGTCGCGACCCGCACCGCGCCCGGACCGCCGGGCACGGCGACATAGAGCAGCGCCCGGGCCACCGACTCGCTGCGTCTGGTGGCGCGCCCGACGTTTCCGGCCAGGGCGGCGCGAATCTCCGGACGGTCGCGATGGTTCTCGAGCGGCGGCAGCCCGGACGGGAAATCGCTGTCGGCGCGCACCCGGCCGGACGAATCCACCAGCGTGATCCGGCGTCCGTTCTCCCGTGCGAGCCGCCCCACCGTCTCCGCCCAGGCGTCCGAGTCCGCGGGCAGGGCCTCCCGGATGAGACGCGCCTCACCCTCGAGCGTGGTCGCGACGTCGTTCTCGAGATCGTGGCGCAGTGAGCGCTCGGCGCTCCAGAGCAGAACCGCCACCGTGAGCACCAGGACCAGGAGCGTCCCGGCCACGAGCCGGGTGGCGAAGTTCACCGGGCGCGAGCTCCCCGCTCGGTCCCCTTGAAGCGGTAGCCGAAGCCGCGGACCGTCTCGATCAACTTGCCCGCATCGCCGAGCTTGGTGCGCAGCCGCTGCACGTGCATGTCTACCGTGCGGGTCTGGATGTCCGGCTGGGCCTCCCACACCGTCTCGAGAAGCTGGGGCCGGGTCTGCACCCGGCCACGCCGCTCCACCAGTGTGAGTAGAAGCTTGTACTCGGTGGCCGTCAGGCTGAGCTCCTCCCCGACACGCTGGCCCGATGGGCCGAGCGGTCGATGGAGATGGGCCCCGCGGCGAGGGTGGAGCCGGCGGTAACCGGGGGCGACGCCAGCCGGCGGAGCAGTCCGCGCACCCGCAGGGACAGCTCCTGAGGTGAGAACGGCTTGGTGAGGTAGTCGTCCGCGCCGAGCGTGAGGCCGCGGATCCGGTCCGTCTCCTCCCGCCGGGCGGTCAACAGAATCACTCCGACCTCACGGGTCTCATCCCGTCGCCGCATCTCGGCCAGGACGTCATAGCCCGACACCCCCGGCAGCATCAGGTCCAGGATGACGATGTCGGGCCGCTCATCCCGGGCGGCCTTCAGCGCGTCCGGGCCGTTGGCCGCGGTCGAGACGCGGAAGCCGGCCTTGGCGAGGTGGTAAGCCACCAGGGCCGTGATATCGGGCTCATCGTCTACCACAAGAATGCGATGGGTCATGTGGGTCTCTTGAGGCGGTTCGACGGCTTCACCAGCTCGGGCTCGCTGACCCGGGAGCGGGTGTGCGAGCGGCTTCGGTCGGCTGCGCGGTGGCGCTCACCCCGCATGCCGGCGTCGTCGTGCACCACTGCGTCGAGGATGGCCGAGAGCAGCCGACCCTGGTGACCGGAGTCCCGGCGGAGGCGGTAGAGGACGAACTGGGCGATCGGGGTATCGCGGACCAGGTCGGCCCGGCGCAGCACCTGGAGGTGACGCGAGACGGTCGGCTGCGGCAGGTCGAGGATGGCCTGGAGATCGGACACGAAGAGCGGGGCCGCGGCGAGGCAGTTGAGGATCCGGAGCCGAGTCGGTTCGGCGACGGTGAGCAGCAGGTCGGCGGCGGAGGGGGGGCTCGGCATATGCGCATAAGCATATATATGGCGAGGCGAATGGGGAAGGGGAGCGGCGGTATGGCGGTACGGCGCGAGGCGCTACCGGCGGAGGGTAGCGCGAAGTCCGCCGTACCTCATCCCGAGCGCAGCGAGGGACCTTCTCCGCGGGCGTCGAACCGCGGTGAGAAGATCCCTCGTCGCTGCGCTCCCTCGGGATGACGCGTAGCGCGTAGCGCCGTAGCGCCGTACCGCCGTAGCGCCGTCCAGCCGTCCATTCCTCTATATTTCCCGGCCAATGCTCTCCCTGCTGCTCGCAGCGTCTCTCGTCGTCGCCCAGGTTCCGGATACTGCCCATGTCGTGCTCGTCGCGACCACCGACGTGCATGGCCGCACGACCGGCTGGGATTACGTCGCGCACCGGCCCGCGCCCGGCGGGCTTGCGCGGGTGGCTCCGATCGTGGATTCGCTCCGGCGTCGCTATCCCGGGCAGGTCGTCGTGCTCGATGCGGGAGACTTGCTCCAGGGAGACCCGTTCGCGACGTACTTCGGACGAGCCCGGCCGCGGACCCCGCATCCGATCATCGAGGCGATGAACCTGGTCGGCTACGACGCCGTCACGCCCGGGAACCACGATTTCGATTTCGGCGTCGATGGCCTGTTCCGTGCGGTCGGTGATGCCGCGTTCCCCTATGTCAGCGCCAACATCTACGCCGAGCGGGGCGATACGCTCGCCTTCGCGCCGTTCCGCGTGCTCCAGCGCGAAGGCGTGCGGGTCGCCGTCAGCGGCTTCACCACGCCCGGCGTGATGCTCTGGGACCGGAGCCAGCTCAAGGGTTCCCTCCGAGTGGCGCCGATCGACCGGACGGCGGCCTCCACCGTGGAGACGATGCGGAAGACGGCCGATGTCGCCGTGGTGCTGATCCACAGCGGCATGGACGGTCCCGCCAGCTACGACACGACCGGGATCGGGGCCGAGCATGTCGCGGCATCGTTGGCATCGCTCCGAGTGCGGCCGGACGTCGTCATCGTCGGTCACTCCCATCGCGAGATGACCGACTCGGTGCTCAACGGGGTGCACTTCGTCCAGCCACAGAGGTACGCGGGCGGCGTCTCCATCGTTCATATCGACCTGCGCCGTGTCAAAGGCCGATGGAACGTCACCCGAATCCGTGGCGAGGCCCTGCCGATCACGGATCGGCCGGTGTCGCCCGCTGCTGACCCAGCGGCTCGAGTCGAGCCATATCGCGGTCCAGGCGTGGGTGGATGAGGCCGTCGGCTATTCGCCGACGCCGCTCCGAGCCGCAGATGCCAGGGCCCGTCCAACGGCGATTCAGGATTTCGTCCTCGAGGTGCAGCGCAGCCGGGCCGGCGCCGACCTCGCCTCGGGCCCCGCGTTCGACCTCCGGGCAGGCTTCGACGCCGACACGATTCGCCGGGGCCAGGTGCTGACGCTCTACCCCTACGACAATACGCTGCGTGCCGTCCGGATCACCGGCGAGCAGCTCCGCACCTACCTGGAGTGGAGCGCGCGGTACTTCCGGGTGGACCCGGCCGGCAGGATCGCCATCAACGACTCGGTGCCGGGATACGACTTCGATCTGGTGCGGGGCGCGCGCTACGACATCGACCTGCTGCAGCCCCTGGGTCAGCGCATTCGAAACCTGACCGTCCGCGGGCGGCCGGTGCAGCCGGGGGACACCTTCACCCTCGCCCTCAACAGTCATCGGCAGACGGGCGCGGGCGGCTACACCATGCTTCGCGGCGCTCCCGTCGTGTACGACCGCAACGAGAACATCGCCGAGCTCCTCGTCGAGGAGATCCGGAAGCGCGGCGGCGTGGATCCCGAGGCGATTCCACCTTCTCAGTGGCGCATCGTGCCGGCCGTCGCGGCGAACACGGTACGCCAGATCTTCGGCATCGCTCCGGACGCGGTACCGGTCTCTCCGCGGGACACGGTGACGCTCCGCATTCTCGCCACCGCCGACCTTCACGGCGACCTCCTCCAACGGGCCGGCCCGCTGGTCCGCGCCATGGACAGTCTCGGTACCGAATGCCGGTGCCCGACACTGCGACTGGATGCGGGCGATGCCATGCAGGGCGGCCTCGCCGCCAGCGCGACCGAGGGTCGGGCCGTGGCCGAGGTGATCGACCGGATGGGTTACGCGGCCGGGACGCTCGGCGACCGCGACTTCGACTGGCCGCTGGACACGCTGCACGTTCGGGTCACGGAGTCGAAGCATCCGTTCGTGGTGGCCAACGTGTTCGACAGCGCCAGCGGTCGCCGCCCGGGCTGGCTGACCCCTTCTCGCGCGATCGAGGTGGCCGGCATGCGTGTCGCCGTGATCGGCTACATTACGCCGTCCACCAAGGCCACCCAGCCGCCCGAGCGGACGAAGGGCCTGCGGTTCGGCGAGGGGGAGCTCGCCCTGCACGACGTGCTCGCCGAAGTGCGCGGGACGCGTCCGGATCTCACGATTCTCCTCGCGCATGCCGGCGCCTCATGCGACTCCATGGTATGCGACGGCGAAGTCATCGGGCTCGCGGAACAACTCGGTGGCAGCGGCGTGGATCTCGTGCTCGGCGGTCACGCGCACCGGCCGGTGGACACCCGCGTCGCCGGGATGCCGGTGGTGGCCGCGGAAGGCGGTGGGTCCCTCGCGGTGATCGATCTGATCCGCACCTCCGCCGGCGGGCGGGCGTTCCGCGTCCGGTTGGAATCGGTCGGGCAGGGCGGCCCGCCTCCCGCGGGTCCCGTGGCCGTCGCGCTGGAGAAGCTCTCGCGGTGGACCGACAGTCTGGAGCGCCGAGTGGTCGCCCAGGTCAAGCGGCCGCTTACGCGACAGGGGCCGCAGCATGCGTTGGGCGCCCTCATTGCCGAAGCGAGACGCAACGTCGTTCGGGCCGATCTCGGGCTGGTGCGCAACGAGGCGATTCGCGCGGACCTTCCGGCCGGTCCCGCGACCTATGCCCGGCTCGCTGAAGTGGAACCGGCCGCCTCCGATCTCGTGCGGGTTTCACTCACCGGCGGCCAGTTCAGCTCGCTGCTGGAGCAGGCGATCGGAGGGACCGACGGGCCCACGGTGCACCTTGCCGGGGCGTCGGTGCGCTACGATCCAAAGGCGCGACCCGGCCGCCGCATCAAGAGCATAGTGCTTCTGGGCGGCCGCAAGGTTCGCCCCCAGGAGCAATACACGCTCGCCACGGACGACTCCACGGCGGCGGGCGCGGGCGGATTGGCGGTGCTCCGTGATCTGCCGGCGGAGCGCGCCGGCCTGATCGACGTGGAGGCCGTCGCCGGATATCTCCGGCGTCTGCCTCAGCCGGTCGAGGCCGCCGCGGCGCCGACGCTCGTGTCCACTCGACGCTGACAGGATGATGCGAATTTTCGTCAACGCCAACGTACTCGAGGTGGATCCCGGCACCGATGTGCGCGGGGGCGTGCGAGCCCACGACGTCGCGCTCGAGGCGAAGCTGGCGGCCGGTGCGGCGTATGTCACCGATGCCCGGGGTATCGAGCTCGCCCCCGAAGCGCCGCTCGCCGAGGGCTCGATCCTGCGGGTGATCGTCAGCGCGCGGCGGGGGTCGGAGGAGCCGGATGCTCACCCATGAGCTGATCCGCCGGCTGCCCAAGGCCGAGCTGCATACCCACCTGGACAGCGCACTCCGGCCGGAGACCATGATCGACCTCGCCCGCCAGGCAGGGTTCGAGCTGCCCGTCTGGGAGCCCGACGCGCTGCGCCGATTCATGGTGGTGAAGGACGCGGTCAACCTCGAGGACTATCTCGCCCGGTTCGAGTACACCATCCCGCTGCTGCAGACGGCGGAGTCCATCGAACGGGTCTCGTACGAGATGGTCGAGGACGCTGCTCGGGACAACATCCGGTATCTCGAGGTCCGTTACTGTCCCTACCTGAGCCGCCGCAAGGGACTCAGCATGGAGCGCGCGCTCGAGGCCGAGCTGGCGGGCCTCGCGCGAGGTGAGCGCGAGTTCGGGGTGGTCGCGCGGGTGATAAACTGTTCGCTGCGGCACTACGATCCGGTGATCTCGATGGAGATCGCGCGGCTCTCGGTGGCGTATCGCGACCGGGGTGTCGTCGCCTTCGACCTCGCGGGCGGAGAGGCCGGCCGTCCCGCGGGGGCGCACCGCGCGGCGTTCGATATCGCGGCCGACGGTCTGCTCGGCATCACGGTGCACGCGGGCGAGGCGGCGGGCGCGGAGTCCATCGCGGATGCGCTCCATCACTGTCATGCCGACCGCATCGGCCACGGTACCCGGCTCTTCGAGGACCCGCGGCTCCGGGACTACGTTCGCGACCACCGGATTCCGCTCGAGATCAACATCACGAGCAACGTGCAGACGCGTGCGGTGTCGCGGGCGTCCGAACATCCGGTGCGGGACTACTTCGATGCCGGCCTTACGGTAGCGCTCTGCACCGATGGCTGGCTCATGTGCGGCGTCTCGCTCACCGACGAGTACCAGCTCGCGCACACGCAGCTTCGGTTCACACGGGAAGAGCTGGATCGGGTGACGCTCAACGCGTTCGAAAGCGCCTTTCTCCCCCTGCCCGAGCGCGCCGAGCTGGTGCGGCGGGTGGGAGCCGAGCTGGCCGCCATTCGCTGAAATCGGATTTCACCAGCCACTCCATTCTTGACCAGGAGAGCCGGCATGTCGGTGTGGCACACTCGTGGGTTCGGACGTCTGCGCCGGCTCCTCGCGCCACTGGTCCTCGTCCTCGCGATCGGCTCGGTCTGGCTCGGCCCTGGGTTGGTGTGGCGCCAGGTGTCCGCGAGCGAGTCAGTGGCGCAGCAGAAGGCGGATAGTCTCGGCGCAGCGGCCCAATCGCCGGCGCCTCGTCCGGCGCCCGAGGTCTCGCTCGCCGACCGTCTCACCGGGGTGCTCGGACTCGCGGTGATCATCGGCATCGGCGTCGCGCTCTCGAGCAACCGTCGGCGGATCAACTGGCGGGTGGTGGCCTGGGGGCTCGGTCTTCAGGTGGCGTTCGCCATTTTCGTCCTGCGAATTCCGGCGGGTCAGGCACTGTTCCGCTGGCTGGGCAACCTGATCGGCGCCATCCTGCATTTCTCATATGAAGGATCGACCTTCGTATTCGGCGAGCTGGGGAGACCGGACTCGAAGCTCGGGGTAGTGTTCGCCTTCCAGATCCTGCCCGCCATCATCTACGTCTCCGCCCTGTTCGCGATCCTCTACTATCTCGGCGTCATGCAGGTGATCGTCCGCGCCTTTGCGCTCGTGATGAGCCGCGTGCTGGGCGCGAGCGGGGCGGAGAGTCTCAACGTGGCGGCCTCGATCTTCATGGGCCAGACGGAGGCGCCGCTCACGATCAGACCGTTCCTGCCCAAGATGACCCGGTCCGAGCTGATGACGGTGATGACGTCCGGTATGGCCCACATCTCGGGCTCGATCATGGCGGCCTACATCGCGTTCGGCATCGAGGCCCGGCATCTGCTCACCGCCGTCATCATGACCGCGCCCGGCACCATCATGATGGCCAAGCTGTTCGAGCCCGAGACCGAGCACCCGGAGACGTTCGGTAACGTAAAGCTGGAGATCCCGAAGACCGACGTGAACCTGGTCGACGCCGCGGCGCGAGGGACCAGCGAAGGCCTGCAGCTCATGTTGAACGTCATCGCGATGCTGGTGTCGTTCATCGCGCTCGTCGCGCTGCTCAACGGCATCTTCGGCGCGATCCACGGCTGGCTGCCGCTTTTCCCGCCGGACCTCCAGACGGTGCTGGGCTGGGTCTTCCGGCCGATCGCCTGGGTCATGGGCGTGCCGTGGCACGACAGCGGGGTGATCGGCAGCCTGCTGGGAACGCGGATGGTGCTGAACGAGTTCATCGCCTATGCCCAGCTCGGACCGCTGAAGGAGTCGCTGGATCCGCGCTCGTTCACCATCGCCTCCTTCGCGCTGGCGGGCTTTGCCAACTTCAGCTCGGTGGGCATCCAGCTCGGCGGCATCGGCGCGCTCATACCGCAGCGGAAGGGCGATCTCGCGCGGCTCGGCTTCCGGGCCATGCTCGCGGGCACGCTGGCGAACTTCCTGTCGGCGACGATAGCGGGCATCCTGTTGTGACGGACTCGCGCGCCGTGGAGGAGGCTGCTCGTGCCCTGCAAAGCCGGCTCGGGCCCCGCGCTCCGCGGACGGCCATCGTCCTCGGCTCGGGACTCGGCCCTCTGGCCGACCGGCTCGGCGACGCCGTTCGCATTCCGTACCGCGACATTCCCGGCTTTCCGGGCACGACGGTCGTCGGGCACGCGGGCGAGCTGGTGGCCGGCACGCTGGCCGGCCGTCCCGTGCTGGTGCAGAACGGCCGCTTTCACCTCTACGAGGGACACGAGGCAACGCTCGCGGTCCTGCCGGTGCGGGTGTTCTCGGCGCTGGGCATCGACACGCTGATCCTGACCAACGCAGCGGGTGGCGTGCGCCGGACGTTCAGCCGCGGCGCGCTGATGATGATCGCCGACCACATCAACCTCACGCTGCGCAACCCGCTGATCGGGCCGGTCTACCCCGGCGACGAGCGCTTCCCCGACATGTCCGATCCGTACGACTCGTCGCTCCGGGCACTGGCGCGCGAGGTGGCCCGCGAGCGCAAGGTGGCGCTCGAGGAAGGGGTCTATCTCCAGCTGCTCGGGCCGAGCTATGAGACGCCGGCGGAGGTGCGGATGGCCGAACGGCTCGGCGCGGATGCGGTCGGGATGTCCACCGCGATCGAGGTCATCGCCGCGCGGGCGCGGGGAATGCGCTGCCTCGCCTTCTCGACGATCACCAATCCCGCTGCGGGAATCACCGGGGAGCGGCTGTCACATGCCGAGGTGATGGAGGTCGCGAAGCGGGTGGCGGGGGACCTGGAGAAGGTGATCGAAGGGGTGGTGTCGCGGCTGTCAGGGTGACGGCGGCGGCGCCGCCACGGTGTGATCGAGCGGTCCGTGTCCGCTCCCGAGGTTCGGCGCGGCCGCGATCGCCCGATGGACATAGTCGAGGGCATCCTCCACCGCGATGTCGAGCTCCCGCTCCAGCGCCAGACCCGCCGCAATCGCGGCCGACAAAGTGCAGCCCGTGCCATGGGTGGAGGTCGTGTCCAGTCGGGGGCGCGTGAAGTGTCGGATCTCCCCGGGCGTGACGAGCACATCGGTCAGCTCGGGCCCGGTGAGATGGCCCCCTTTCACCAGGGCCGCGCCCGCACCATAGCCGACGAGCGTCTGTCCCGCGCGCTCCATGGACGGGACATCGTATACGGCGCGTCCTGTCAGGATCGCCGCTTCGTCGAGATTGGGCGTCACGATCGCCGCCAGAGGCAGCAAACTGTCACGCAGGACGTCCTCCGCCTCGAGCGTCAGGAGACGGTGCCCCGATGTGGAAACCATGACCGGATCGACGACGACGGGCGCCCATTCGTTCTGGCGAATTGCCTTGGCGACGAGCCGCACGATGGCGGCTTCCGCGAGCATCCCGGTCTTGAGCGCGGCCGGCGGCAGATCTTCGGCCAGGGCGGCAAGCTGGGCCTCGACCATGGCCTCGGGCACGGTCTCCACCGCCCTCACTCCGCGGGTATTCTGGGCGGTGAGTGCCACGACGACCGAGGTGCCGAAGACGCCGAACTGCTGGAACGTCTTGAGGTCGGCCTGAATGCCGGCACCGCCGCCGGAGTCGGAGCCGGCGATCGTGAGCGCGACCCTCATAGTGCGAGTGGTTCCATGAGTGGGGCTCTCCTGACGATGATCCGTGACCTCGGCCGGCGGCGCGGCCGCGAGCGCCGCGGCCTGGCGCTTGCGGAAGGAATCCGGCTGGTGGAGGAAGCGGTCGCGGCGGGGATCCCGCTGCGTGGGGCGGCCATCGCACCCGCGCTGGAAACTACTGCCCGCGGGCGGTCGCTCAAGAGCAACCTGGCGGCCCGGGACATCCGAATTCAGGACGTGAGCGAGGCGGAGCTCGCCGACCTGGCCGACACGGACCAGCCGCAGGGGATCGTCGCGGTGATCGAGCCACGCGTCTGGCGACTGGAAGACATCCCGGTCACCCCAGGCTCCGTGACACTGGTGCTGGACGCGGTTCAGGACCCCGGCAACGTCGGAACGATGCTTCGCACCGCATTCGGGCTCGGCGCCGCCGGCGCTGTCGCCCTCAAGGGAACCGCGGAGCTCACCAGTCCGAAGGTGTTGCGGGGCAGCATGGGGGCGCTGTTCAGGCTCCCGGCGGTGCAGGCCGATCCCGAGGACTTTCTGGCCTGGGCGCGCGCGCAGCGGATCCGGATTCTCGTGACCGCCGTGGACGGCGAGCCTCTCGAGGCGGGCCGAGTCGCCCGCGCAAAGCGTCCACCGGTGGCGGTGGTGGTCGGAAACGAGGGGGCCGGGGTCGGCGCGGCGCTCACGGCCGCCGCGGACCAGCGCCTGGCCATACCGCTTGCCGCGGGTGCCGAGTCACTCAACGTGGCGGTCGCGGCGGGGATCTTCCTCTACGAGGTGATGCGTGCCGATTGAGCAGTCCGGCCTGGAAGCGGTGTGGATCGTATTCGCGGGCCTGTTCGGTGCCGTCTTCGGAAGTTTCCTCAATGTCTGCATCCTACGGTGGGGCGCGGAGCCCAAGGAGTCGGTGCTTCACCCACCGTCTCGCTGCCCCCGCTGCGGACACAGCATCCGTTGGTACGAGAACGTCCCGATCCTTTCCTGGCTGGCCCTCCGCGGTCGCTGCTCCGGTTGCGGCAATCCAATCTCTCCGCTCTATCCCGCCGTCGAGCTGGCCACGGCCCTTCTCTGGGCAGGCGCGGTGGCACTGCTGGGACCGACCCTCGTAGCGCTCAAGCTGGCGGTCGCCTCCACCATCCTGGTCGGGATCGCGGTGAGTGACGCCCGCGCCTACATCATCCCGCACGAGATGTCCCTCGGCGGGACCGCGATCGCGTTGGCATTCGCCGCGTATCCTGAGCCGGCCGGGGTGCTCCCGGCCGTCTACGGCGCGCTGTTCGGGGCGGGGTTGATCCTGCTCGTCGGAGAGCTGACCGAGCTCGCGCTTGGTCAAGAGGCGATGGGCGGCGGGGACTGCGCCCTGATGGGGATGGTCGGCGCGTTCTTCGGGTGGGAAATGGTTCTGCCGGTGGTGGCCTTCGGAGCGGTGATCAGTCTGTTGCTCTACGCGGTTGCCGCGTTGATGCCGCGCTCAGGATCCCGGCCCTCGCCGGCCGATGACGCGGTCAATGAGGCGCCGGCTGGGCCGCGCTGGGGGAAAGTCTTCATCCTGCTCGCGGGTGGACTCGTGTTGCTGGGGCTCATAGCACTCTCGCTCCAGGCCGGCGTCGTGGGGCCCGTGCTCATGGCCCTGTTCCACGGAGTCCTCGGAGCCGGTGCCGCCTACTACCTCTCGTTCCTGGTTCCCGAGCGGATGCTCGCCGGCGGCTGGGCCGGAGTGTGTGGCGTGCTCGGCGCGGCGGTTGGAATCGCGATCGGCGGTGGACTCGAGCCCAGCCGGTTCATCGCAGGCGCGGTGCTCGCCGCGCTCGCCATCTGGGGCATGCGGCGGGTGGAGGTCACGGCCTCCCCCGAGAGCGCCGAGGAGCTCAGCTCGGGAGGCTACATCCCGTTCGGGGTGGGCCTCGCGCTGGCGGCGGGCGTGCTGGCCTATACCGGCGGTCCGGAACGGATGCGTGAGGCGCTGGCGGAGCTGGCTCCCGTGCTGGGGCTCGGCTGATGCGCGGATGGCTCGGGCTGCTGCTTGTCGCGATGACGGCGGTCGCCTGTCGCGGGGAGGCGCGGCAGGCCGGCGGTCACGGTGAGCTCGCCGCCATGGTGGACAGCCTGCGCGGTCCGGTGGAAAAGGCGGTCGGCCTGACCTTCAAGACACCGCCCGCCTCGGCGATGCGGACCCGCGACCAGGTGCGTGCCTACCTCATCGCCAAGCTCGACGAGGAGCTGCCACCGGCCCGGATGCGCGGCATCGAGACCGCGTACCAACTCTTCGGGCTTCTGCCCGACACACTCAAGCTTCGCGACCTGCTCCTCGATCTCTATACCGAGCAGGTGGCGGGCTACTACGATCCGGATTCCGCGATGCTGTTCGGCGTGGAAGGCGCGGATCGGACGCAGCTCCGCCTGGTCCTCGCTCACGAGATGATCCACGCGCTCCAGGGGCAGTACCTCCCGCTCGACTCGATTCTGACCGCGACCTCGAACAACGACCGGCTCACCGCGGCCCAGGCGGTGCTCGAGGGCCAGGCGACGCTCTCCTCGCTGGACGTCCTCGCGCCGGGACAGAACGTCGCGCGGAACCCGGAGTTCTGGGAGCTCTATCGGGAACAGGTGCGGGCGCAACAGACCTCGATGCCGGTATTCCGGAAGGCGCCGCTCATTCTCCGGGAGTCGTTGATCTTCCCGTACCTGCAGGGCGCGGAGTTCATGCACTGGTGGATCCAGTCTCCCTGGGCGGACACGGTACCCTATGGACCCCGGATGCCGGTCTCGAGCGAGCAGATCCTGCATCCTGAGCGCTACAAGCGCGGCGATCGCCCGGTCGAGCTGCGAGTCGTGTCGGACGCGCCGAGGATGTACGAGGACGTGCTCGGCGAGAACGAGATCCGGGTCATCCTGGCGATGCTGGCAGGCTCCGACGAGGTACAGACCGTGGTTCCGATCGGATGGGGCGGCGACAGATATCGGCTCGCCGAAACGCCGGACGGACCGGCGCTCGTGTGGTTCGTCCTGTGGGACGACGCGCGTGCGGCGGATCGGTTCATGCGGGCCGCGGCTGCGGGGCTGCGCAAGACGGCACGGCCCGGGTACCGGACGAGCGTGGATGAGCTGAAGATCGACGGATCGCCGGGGGTGCGTTACGTCATCGCGCCGGAGAAGTGGGAGGGGTGGAGTGCGCTGCCGGGGGTGGAGAGGGTGAGGTAGGGGGGCGGATGCGCTAGGCCGTCGCCGCCCTACCTCATCCCGAGCGAAGCGAGGGACCTTCTTAACCGGGGTTCGATACCCGCGGAGAAGGTCCCTCGCTGCGCTCGGGATGACAGTAGTCCGTCAGTGACCGCCGATCGCCCCCTCTCACCGCCCCGCTAACCTCGCCGCCGTGTAGAGCAGCAGCCCCACCAACCCGCCGACCAGCGTTCCGTTGATCCGAACGAACTGCAGATCGCGTCCGACCACCAGCTCCAACCGCTTGGAGGTCTCCTCCGGGTTCCAGCTCTTCACCGTGTGCTCGATCAGCTGCCCGACCTCGTGCCGATGCTCCTGCACGACGCTGAGGACGGCAGCCACGACCCACCCGTCGAGCTTTTCCTGCAGCGCCTCGTCTTCCAGGGCTCCCTCGGCGAGGGCGATGAGCCCGCGCTCGAGCGCCCCGGGCGCTTCGCTCGATTCCGGGTCGGCCCGCTGGTCCAGCATCCGCTTCACTTCACCCCAGAGCGACGCGCTGAGCTGACGGCTGGTCGGATGGTCGAAGATCTGCTGCTTCACCGCGTCGGCACGGGCGATCGCGTTCGGAGACTCCTTGAGTTGGACGATCCAATCGGTGAGGAGGTCGTCGAACTGCCGCCGGAGAGGGTGCGCCGGATCCTGCGCGACCTCGCCCAGCGTGTGCTCGATGCCGGCCACGACCTTGGCGTGCACCTTGTCGTCCACGAAGCCCGGGACCCACCAGGGGCTCTCCTCGTGAATCCGGGTGCGGATCATCTCCTCGTTGTCGGCGATCAGTCCCGCGAGGCCGTGGATCACCCGGTCGAGCAGCTGCTGGTGGCGATCGTTGGCGGTGAGCATCACGAGTCCCTTGGCGAGCACCGGTGCGATCGAGCGCTGGCGCAGCGGCTCGATGACGCTGCGCTCCAGCAGCGCGTGGACGTCATCGTCCTTTACGACCTCGCTTGCGTTCCGGAGCAGGGTGGCCGCGTGCCGGGCGACGGCGCGGGCATTCTCGGGCCGCCGCAGCCACTCGGCCGCGCGGCGGGTCGGCCCGATGCCGCGCAGCTTCGGCCCCAGGACCTCGGCCGACAGGAAGTTGTGCTGGACGAAGTTGCCCAGCGTGCGCCCGATCCGGTCCTTCCGGGTCGGGATGATGGCGGTGTGGGGAATCGGAATGTTGAGGGGATGCCGAAAGAGGGCGGTGATCGCGAACCAGTCGGCGATCCCGCCGACCATGGCCGCTTCGGCCGTCGCCCGCACATAGCCCAGCCAGGCGTGGCCCGGCTCGAAGTGGTACGCGACGACGAAGACGCAGGCCATCACCACGAGCAGCCCGGTCGCCCGGCGTTTCATCAGGACGAGCTGGCGCTGCCGCTCCTCGGCATCGGGAAGCTGCTGGAACCCGACCGACCCGCTCCCGGCCATCGATGTCTGCGTGGGCATCAGGAGAAAAACTAGCGGAGTCGATTAGCGGGCGCGGTGCGAATCAGGACGGCCGAGGCGTTGCGTCATTGGACATGACCCAGCCGAGGCGCTGCGACGCTCGCCTGTCAAGCCGATGGCCTTGACGGGTTTGGGACGTGGCGTCACCTCTTGATAACCGCTTGATCCTCCCTTCCAAACTTGCGCCGGAGTTCCGCAGCGACCTGACCTTCAACTGAGCCGGCATATGCGCGCCACCCGAGTTCTCACCGCCCTCGCACCACTGTTCCTCCTCGTTGCCTGCAGGGACACTCCCGACCCGACTGAACTCGAGCCCGCGGTCACCGCCGCCGGCCCGGCCGCCGCGCTGAAGGGGAAGTGGAGCGCTCCGTTCTCCACGCCGGTAGTGGCGGTGCACGTGCACCTGCTGCCCACCGGCAAGGTGCTGCTCTGGGGCCACAAGGGAGAGTCCAGGCTCTGGGATCCGGCGAATCCATCGGCCGGGTTCGCCGAGGTCGCCAAGACGTACGACTTCTTCTGCAGTGGCCATACCTTCCTGGCCGACGGACGGCTGCTGGTGACGGGTGGGACCATCGGCGGCACGCACGGCGATCCGAGGTCGGCCCTGTTTACCTCGGCCGGGTCCTGGGTCGGTACGACCGCGATGGCTCAAGGTCGCTACTACCCGACGCTGACCACCCTGCCGAACGGCCACGTGCTGGCGCTGTCCGGATCCGATGAGAACAACGCCGTCGTGGACATCCCCGAGGTCTGGAACGGCACGACCTGGCGTCGTCTGACCACCGCCAGTCTCGCCATCTCCGCCCCCTACTACCCCGCGGTCTTCGTGGCGCCGAACGGCCGCGTGTTCCTGGCCGGCTATCCGGCGACTTCGCGCTACCTGGCGACGGGCGGGACGGGAAAGTGGATCACGGTGGGGACCCGGATCGTCGCGGACCGAAGGATGGGATCGGCGGTGTCCTACGCGCCGGGCAAGATCCTGTACGTGGGTGGAGGTGATCCGCCGACCCAGGCCGCCGAGGTCATCGACCTGAACCAGCCATCGCCCTCCTGGCGCCCGGTCCCGGGGATGGCGTTCGCCCGGCGCCAGCTCAATGCCACGATTCTGGCGGATGGGCAGGTGCTGGTGACCCATGGCACCAGTGGTCCTGGCTTCAACAACACAGCCGCGTCGGTTCGGGCGGCCGAGCTCTGGAACCCGACCACCGAGTCCTGGTCCACCATGGCGGTCGAGGCGAAGCTGCGGTCATATCACTCCACGGCCATACTGCTGCCGGACGCGCGGGTGCTATCGAGCGGCAGCGGGGAAGGTGGCGGGGTCGCGTTCGAACAGAGCGAGTTCACCGCCCAGATCTTCAGCCCGCCTTACCTCTTCAACCCCGACGGCACTCCTGCCTCGCGCCCTGTCATCTCCTCGGCGCCGTCGAAGCTGTCATACACACAATCGTTCGTGGTGCAAACCCCTGCCGCTGGCTCCGTGACACGCGGCACCCTCATCCGGCTCTCCTCGGTCACGCACGCGTTCAACATGAGTCAGCTCATCGTTCCGTTGAACTTCACGGCAGTCAATTCGACCAGCGTCAGAGCCACGGCGCCCGCGAGTGGCAAGCTCGCCCCTCCCGGTCCCTACATGCTGTTCCTGCTGAACGGGAAGGGGGTCCCTTCCAAGGCGAAAATGGTCACCGTCGGGCCCTAGCACCGCCAGACCCTTCCGCTTGTCCAAAGCCCATCAGCCGTTTATCCTTACGGGCTTATGTTCGACGAGCTGTCCGCCAAACTGAACGCCACGCTCCAGAAGCTCACGGGGCGCGGCGTTCTGACCGAAGACGCGGTCAAGGAAGGACTCCGGGAAATCCGCCGGATCCTCCTCGAGGCGGACGTGAGCTTCGATCTCACCCGCGATTTCCTCGAGCGGGTCCAGGCCAAGGCCATCGGGGCCAACGTCCTCCAGGGCGTCCGGCCCGGGCATCAGATCGTCAAGATCGTCTACGACGAGCTGGTCGCGATGCTGGGCGAGAAGCAGGCGCCCATTACGCACGCGACGGTGCCGCCGACGGTGATCCTGCTCGTCGGGCTGCAGGGGTCGGGCAAGACGACTACCGCGGGCAAGCTGGCGCGCCGGCTCAAGACCGAGCAGAAGGCGCCGTTCCTGGTGGCGGCGGACGTCTACCGTCCCGCGGCGATCGAACAGCTCACCACGCTGGGCAAGCAGGTGGACGTCGGTGTGCACGGCGACCCGGCGTCCAAGGACGTGGTGAAGATCGTCCGTGAGGGAATCACGGCCGCCGGCAAGGCGCGGGCTCGGACGGTGCTGGTGGACACGGCGGGCCGGCTGCAGATCGACGACGAGATGATGGGCGAGCTCAAGCGGCTCAAGGCCGCGGTGAACCCGCACGAGATTCTCCTCGTCGCCGACGGCATGACCGGCCAGGACGCGGTCCGCATCGCCAAGGGCTTCCATGACGCCCTCGGCATCACCGGCGTGATCCTCACCAAGATGGACGGCGACGCCCGCGGTGGCGCGGCGCTCTCCATCTACGGCGTCACCCACGCGCCGATCAAATACATCGGCGTGGGCGAGCGGCTCGATGCGCTGGAGCCGTTCCATCCGGACCGGCTCGCCGGGCGGATCCTGCAGCAGGGTGACATCCTGTCGCTGGTGGAAAAGGCGCAGGGCGCGGTCGACGAGAAGGAAGCCGAGCGGCTGGCCAAGAAGGTCACCTCGAAGAAGGGGATGGACCTCGAGGACTTCCTCGGAGCCATGCGGCAGATGCAGAAGATGGGGCCGCTCAAGAACGTGCTCGGCATGCTGCCGGGGATGAACCCGGCGATGCTGCAGGCGGCCAAGATCGACGACAAGAAGCTCAAGCACGTCGAGGCGATCGTACTCTCGATGACCCCGAAGGAACGGTCCAACCCGGACCTTCTCAACGGACAGCGGCGGCTCCGGATCGCGAAGGGCTCGGGTCGGACGGTGCAGGAGGTGAACACCCTCCTGAACCAGTTCAAGCAGATGCAGAAGGTGATGAAGTCAGTGGGGAAGACCGGGGGGATGGGGCTCAAGCTCCCCTTTGGCCGCGGCCCTTTCCCCGGGTAACCCGCACACCAGGAACGCACATGGCAACTCGCATTCGTCTTCGGCGCGTCGGCCGGAAGAAGATCCCGCTCTACCGCATCGTCATCGCCGACGGAGAGGCCCCGCGTGACGGCCGCTTCATCGAGGTGATCGGCACCTACGATCCGAAGGGCAAGACCGCGGCCGACAAGGTCCAGGTGGACGCCGAGAAGGCGCGGAAGTGGATCGCCAACGGCGCGACGCCGTCGGACACGGTGCAGTCGCTGCTCAAGCAGGCCGGAGTGTTCCAGCCCGCGAAGGCGTGATGGCCGACGCCCGCCACATCGTGGTGGGCCGGCTGCGGAAACCGCACGGGTTGAAGGGTGATTCCACGCTGTTTCCGCTGACCGACGATCCGGAGACGCTGCTCGCCGCCGGCTCGGCAGTCTGGCTGGTGGGTCTGGATGGAGAGGTGGTGGCGGGACCGCTCACGATCGAGCGGAGCCGGTCCTACCATCGCGAATGGTTGGTGAAGTTCGCCGGCGCGGACGGGCGGGAAGCGCTCGAGCCCTGGAGAGGCCTGTTCGTCGCGGTGCCGCCGGAGCGGGTGACGCCGCCCAAGGACGACGAGGTCTACCTCCACGAGCTCACCGGATTCTCGGTGCGGCGGACCGATGGTACTCCGCTCGGCCTGGTAAGCTCGCTGTACGAGACATCGGCCGGGCTCATGATCGAGGTGCAGGGCCCCAAACGCGAGTTCCTCCTGCCGTATAAGAAGGAATTCGTGCGCGAGGTGGACCGGGCGGGGCGGCGGTTGGTGGTGACGCCGCCGGAGGGGCTGGTCGAGGAGTGAAGGTTGGGCTGTCATCCTGAGCGAAGCGAAGGAGGCATGACCCGGAGCATGGTTCCTTCGCTTCGCTCAGGATGACGAGGACCATGCTGACAGTCGACGTGGTCACCCTGTTCCCCGAGACCCTCGCTCCGTTCACGGAGACGAGCATCCCGGGACGCGCGGCCGCGGCGGGGCTGGTCCGGTTCAACCTCGTGCAGTTGCGCTCGTTCACCCACGACCGGCACGCCACGGTGGACGACTACGCCTATGGCGGCGGCGCGGGGATGGTGCTCAAGCCCGAGCCGTTCTTCGAGGCGGTCGAGAGCCTGGGGCCGCGAGCTTCCCTCGGACCGATCGTCCTGCTCTCGGCGCGGGGCCGGCGGTTCGGCCACGACGACGCGGTGCGGTTCTCGCTGGGCCAGCGGCTCTCGCTGCTCTGCGGGCACTACAAGGACGTGGACCAGCGGGTGGCCGACGAGCTGGCGACCGAGGAGCTGTCGGTGGGCGACTTCGTCCTGTCGGGCGGCGAGCCGGCGGCGCTCTGCGTGCTGGACGCGGTGGTGCGGCTCCTGCCGGGCGCGCTGAGCGATCACGAGTCGGCCAGCTCGGATTCGCACTACGACGGGCTGCTGAGTCCGCCGAGCTACACGAGGCCTCCGGAGTATCGGGGGCACGCGGTACCCGAGGTGCTGCGCTCGGGCAATCACGCCGAGATCGCGGCGTGGCGGCAGGCGGAGTCCGAGCGGCTCACCCGTGAGCGCCGGCCCGACCTCTGGGAGAAGTACCTGGGGGAGCGGTAGGAGGGGAGGCAAGACGTTGTCACCCTGAGCGAAGCGAAGGGGGCATACCTCAGCTCATGGCCCCTTCGCTTCGCTCAGGGTGACAATGGTGGTATGTTGTAGCACCCAAAACGCACGGCGCCTTGGCGCGGAGGATTCGACGATGGAGCGGTTGGCGGAAGTGGCCCGTGAGGGCTTGCGCGCGGACATTCCGGCATTCGACCCGGGCGATACGATTCGCGTGATGGTCCGCGTCCGCGAGGGCGACAAGGAGCGGCTGCAGGCATTCGAGGGACTGGTCATCGCCAAGCGGGGCGGCGGGATCAGCGAGACGTTCACGGTCCGGAAGGTGTCGGCGGGTGTCGGGGTGGAACGGCTGTTCCCGATGCACAGCCCGACGATCGCCTCGGTCGAGCTGGTCCGTCGCGGCCGGGTCCGCCGGGCCAAGCTCTACTACCTCCGCGCGCTGAGCGGCAAGGCGGCGCGGATCCGGGAGAAGCGCGAGGGCTGAGCCGAATGCCCGCGCGCCCCTCGCTCCAACGGGAACGGGCCGCCTGGGCCGGGGAGCAACTCCTCGTCGGCGTAGATGAAGCGGGCCGCGGCCCACTGGCGGGACCAGTGCTGGCCGCGGCCGTCGTTTTTCCCCCCGGGGCTTCCGCGGTACGCGGGCTGCGGGACAGCAAGACCCTCCTGCCCTCCGTGCGCCGCCGGTTGGCGGAGCGAATCCGGGAGCGCGTCCTGGCCTTCGGCATCGGGGCCGCGTCGAGCCGGGAGATCGACCGGCTCAACATCCGGGTCGCCACCGCGCTCGCGATGCGGCGGGCCATCGATCATCTGTTGCGCCGCGGGCTCATCCTTTCGACTCGTCCCTACTACATCCTGATCGACGGCCTCCCGCTGCCGGAGATCGGCTACCCACACCAGGCACTGGTGGACGGCGACGCGCGATGCCACTCGGTCTCCGCCGCCGCGATTCTCGCCAAGACGGTGCGCGACCTGCTGATGCAGCGCCTGGCGCCGCGCTATCCGGTCTATGGCTGGCAGACCAACGTCGGCTACGGCACCGCCGAGCATCAGGAGAGCCTCCGCCTCCACGGCCCCACCCGCCATCACCGCTACACCTTCGCCCCCATCGCGCAGCACGAGCTGGCGCTGTAACGCTGGCTGAGACGTGTTTCTCCGACTGACGATCATCGCAATCTCGCTCCTCACGTTTTCTACCCTCCACGCTCAAGCGAGCGTGGAGCGCCTGCGCGGCTACGATCTTCTTCACCAGCGGATCGAAGTGGGCGGCTTCGATTGGGACTCCACGGCGTTCGATGGAGCGGTGGGAACGACGGTCGTGTCGCTGACGGACGGGCTCGAGGCCGTCGTGCTGGATATGGACCGGCAGCTCGAGGTTCGCAGCGTCACGTCTTCGAAGAAAGAGAAATTGCGCTTTGATCGCCCCGGTGACACGCTCGTCGTGAGACTGCCCCGACCCGCGCGTGTGCGGGACACGGTGCGGTTCACCGTGCGTTACCGGGGCCGGATCACGCAGGGTCGAGGGCTCTACTTCTTCAAGGACCAGCCGGGGCGGCCGCATCGGCCGCAGCAGGTCTACAGCGGTGGCGGCACCGATGGCAATCCACGCTGGATCCCCACGTACGGCCCCCCGAACGACAAGGCCACCTGGGAGCTGATCGCCACCGTGCCCGAGCGGTTGACGGTCGTCTCCAACGGTCGGCTCGTGAGCGATCGGCGGGTGGGGAAGGGCCTCCGCACCACCCACTGGTCACAGGAGAAGCCCGCGTCCACCTATCTCATCTCGCTCGTCGCCGCCCCGCTGGTCAAGGTGAGCGACAAGTGGCGGGACGTGCCGGTGGACTACTACGTCTATCGCGAGGACAGCGCGCGGGCTCGACTGCTCTTCGGTGTCACGCCGGACATGATGGAGGTATACAGCCGGCTCACGGGGGTCCGTTACCCATGGAACAAGTACGCCCAGACCACGGTCGCCGACTTCATCGGCGGCATGGAGAACGTCTCCGCGACGACCCTCGTGGATTGGGTGCCCGACTGCCGGGCGTACCGCGACCGGCCCTGGTATCAGCACGTCCTCATCCCGCACGAGCTGGCGCATCAGTGGTTCGGGGATCTCGTCACCGCGGAGAACTGGTCGAACTACTGGCTCAACGAGGGATTCGCCCAGTTCATGCCGGGTCAGTACTGGGCCGAGAAGCTCGGCGAGGCGGCGGAGGACGACTACTACTTCACCGAGTACCAGGAGTACCTGGCGAAGGATACGCGCCGGCGCGTGCCTCTCGCCTCCTACAACTCGAACAACGTCTACCCGAAGGGCGCGCTCGTGCTGCGCATGCTGAAGCAGCAGCTCGGGGACGGCACCGTTCTGGTCGGCGATCAATCGCTATCTCACCCGCCACTCCGGTGGGAACGCCACCACTGACGACCTGAAGCAGGCGGTGCTCGACGCGACGGGGCAGGACCTGGGCTGGTTCTGGTCCCAGTGGATGTACGGCGCCGGCTATCCCCAGTTCTCCGTCTCGGCCGCATGGGATTCCACGGCGGGCGCGGTAACCCTGCGCGTGCGCCAGACTCAGCGGGACACTTCCGGGGTGGTACCCCAGGTGTTTCGTGCGCCGATCGCCATCCGGGTAGGGACTGCCACGGGCGACGTCGTCCGGCGAGTGGTCATCGACCAGCGGGAGCAGGTCGTGCGGATCGACGGTGTGCGCAGTCCTCCCACGATGCTCGTCTTCGACGACGACAACGCCGTGGTGAAGCGCCTCGACTTCGCGCAGCCGACGCCCTGGCTCGCCAACCTCCTGGCCAGGCACCCCGATCTCTGGAACCGCGCCTGGGCGGTCGGTCAGCTCGCCTCCCGCACGAGTGATTCGCTGGCGGGGGCCGTGCTCGCCGCGGCGGCACGCGGCGCCGATCATCCGCTCACACGCGCTCAGGCGGCCGCGGCCCTCGCGGGCTTCCCAGCGGCCGTGGCGGCCCCCGCTCTCGAGGCGGCGGCGCGGGACACCTCGTCGTGGGTGCGTGCGGCGGCGGTCGCCGTCGGATCCGCCGACCTCGCGGCGGGGGCCTGGGAACGCGACTCGAGCTACGAGGTCCGGGCCGCGGCGCTCACCACACTCGCACGGCTCGACCCGGAGCGCGCGCGGCCGGCCGTCATCCAGGGACTCACCACCCCGTCCTATCGGGACGCGATCCAGAACGCGGCGATCATCGCCGCCATCCAGAGACCGGATTCCGAGCTGGTGGCCGGTCTGGAGCGCATCGCCGGGGCGCAGGAGCTGCCGACCGCCGCCCTGGGTGTGATCGCCGCGCGGGGCAATCCGCAGGCGAAGGCGGCGCTCGCTCGACTCCTCGACGACCGGCGAGTGTGGGTACGGGACTGGGCGCGGGAGGCCGTCGCCCGGGAGGGCGCCGGGTCCAACTAGCCGTTATGGGGAGGAGTCGGGCTCCACGGGGTGGTAGAGGAAGATCTTCTGCACCGCGCGGAGCCGGTCGGCGAATTCCAGCGGTGTGAAGTCGTAGATCTCGTCATCCCCACCCGTCAATGCATTGATGGCACCGCCCGCCACTCCCTCGCCGACCTGCATCTCCGACTTCCGTATGAGCCGGATCTCGGTGATGTGCTCGACGGGAATTCGGCGCAGCGTGTCGCTCTGCCGCACGACCAGCGAGTCTCCGTCCAGCCGCACCAGCCTGATGTCCCAGACGTATTCCTGATTGTCGAGCGTCACCTGCCACCGGTCGTCCTGCGCGGCGAGCGGGGCCGCTACCGGCAACAGGAGTGCGAGGAGGCACGGAATTCGGAGCATGGGGATGGTCTCCAGGGGATCTTTGACCAATATACCCCAGGAGGAAGCACTTGCTCCGCCATAGGTCCACGAGGAATGCAAATGATTCAGGCGATCTCATTGGTGGGCGCGCTCCCGATCCTGCTCCCGTTCGCCGGCAGCCAGCTCGGCAAGCTGTCCACCGGCAGCCTCTCCTACCGGGCCATGAACCTCGTCGGGTCCAGCCTGCTCATCGTCGTGGCCACCATCGAGCACCAGTACGGGTTCATCCTGCTCGAGGGGACCTGGGCGATCGCGAGTCTGGTCGGACTCGGGCGCGTGCTGCAGGGTCGCGGCTCGGGATGAAGGCCCTGGCCGCCGAGCTGCCCGATGTCCCGCGCTGGGTGGAGGTGCGCAGCATGCTCCTCTCGGGTGAGGGCCGGGTGATCGGATCGGTCTCGACCTCACCGCTCAGCTTCGTGGTGGTGGATCCGGTCGGAACGGCAGGCGTCGTCGGGCGTCCGGCGAGCGCCAGCGTGCGCGCGGCCGCGGAGGTCGCGCACGAAATCCTCGCGGTGCCCGAGGACGCGGGCTGGACTGCCACTGCCCTGCCCGAGTGGGGACGCGAGGCGGCGACGCTCTACATCCTCGGCGAGCACGGGCGCCTGCCAGGCTTCAGCGAGGAGGAAGCGCGACTGATGACCGCGCCCGAGCTCGCCGCCGCTCCGGAGCTGCCGGCCGATCTGCGAGACGAGCTGATGTCGGAGGCGAAGGAGGGAACTCTGGTGGGGGCCTTTGCGGAGGGGCGACCGGTGTCCTTCTGCTATCCCGCGTCGGTCACCGAGCGGTGGTGGGACATCTCGATCGACACCCTCGAGCCTTTCCGGCGCCAGGGTCACGCGGGGCGCGCCGTCTCGTGCTGCGTGCGGCTCATGGAGCGGACAGGTCGCCGGCCGGTCTGGGGTGCGGTCGCCTCGAACCCGGCATCGGCCAGGCTGGCCGAGAAGCTCGGGTTCGTGGCGACGGACAGCCTGATCGTCTTTTCCCGGGAGGGTTGAAGGAAAGACCGAGGCGCCTGCCGGAGGATCGGCGGGCGCCGTGCCGCGTCACTTTCCCGCCGCGACCGCGCTCGCTGATCCACCGCGCCTGACGAGCCCCTTCTGGGCGCGCTCGTGAAACGGTTTGAGCGGTGGGATGTTTCTTGACTGAGGGGGCGTAGCTCAGCTGGTAGAGCAAGGGACTTTTAAGGGCATCTGTAGGGTTCCCGACTGGTCCTGCGCCACTCCGCCTGGCTCATGGCTGCCAGTCCTCATGGATCCAGCGGAGTCTGGAGCTTCCTTACCAGTTAGCCCCATTTCTGCACCCGCCTGACCCCCCAGGCCACCCCATCGCTTTCGCATGTGACCGGCTCCCAAATTCGCGCCACACAATCCTAGGAATGGCAATTCTAGGAATGGCTGTCGTAGGCCACTCCCGCTCTGCTGCGCTCCAGCATGGCGGTAGGTCATGGCTTCAACCGAGCGTCTGATGAGTTAAGAGATAGAGAGGTTTGACTGGTTCCCTTCCGCTCTAGTTAATAACTGGCCCAACCCTTTCCCTCATTAGGAGTGGCCATCGTGTGCAATCAAGAGAACCTGTCGATCTACGACCGGCAGACATCCATCTGCAGCCTACGGTGCCCGAGGTAGGTCTCTCCTAGCATTACCCTTCCTCATTCCGCACATTCCGGGGAGTATTGCCCTTAGGCTGTCGGCATGTCCCAAGCAGCTACTGCGTTGGCTGACGCTCTTCGTGACCGCTACGCCCTCGATCGGGAGCTCGGGCGCGGGGGTATGGCCACGGTCTACCTGGCCCGCGATCTCAAGCACGACCGCCTCGTAGCGCTCAAGGTCCTCCACGCCGAGCTCGCGGCGACGCTGGGCCCGGAGCGCTTCCAGCACGAGATCAAGCTCGCGGCGCGCCTCCAGCACCCGCACATCCTGTCGGTCCACGACTCGGGCGAAGCCGCGGGCCGCCTGTGGTTCACCATGCCCTATGTCGAGGGCGAGTCGCTGCGGGACCGGTTGCGGCGGGAGCGCCAGCTCCCAGTGGAGGACGCGCTGCGGATCACCCGTGAGGCGGCGCTGGCCCTCGACTACGCTCACCGGCACGACGTCATCCACCGCGACGTGAAGCCGGAGAACATCCTTCTGCTGTCCGATGGCAGCACCGTGGTGACCGATTTCGGGATCGCCCGCGCGCTCGGCGACGCCGCCGAGCACCTCACCCAGACCGGGATGGTCGTGGGAACGCCCGCGTACATGAGCCCGGAACAGGCCGCCGGAGATGCCGCGCTCGATCCCCGCACCGACATCTACAGCCTCGGCTGCGTGCTGTACGAGATGCTCGCCGGCGAGCCGCCGTTCACCGGTCCCACGGCTCAGGCGGTGATCGCCAAGCGTCTCCAGGGGCCGGCACCGGGGATCAGCCGGGTGCGCCCCTCGGTGCCGCGCGAAGTGGAGCAGGCGCTGACCCGGGCCCTCGCCCTGGTGCCGGCAGACCGCTTTCCCAACATGGCCGAGCTTGGTCGGTCGCTGTCGGTCGAGGCGCCGACCGTGCCAGTAACTCCGGCCGTCTCCGCCAGCCTCGGGAATAGCCGGCGCCGCTTTGTACTGCGCAGCGCCGGAGCCGTGGCGATCCTGGCCCTCGGCCTTCTGGGATTACGCCTGGCGGGATTGCTCGGGGGCTCTTCCCTGGTGGCGGAGGGAGCCCTCGCGGCTCGGGACCAGCTCGTCCTCACGGAGTTCGCCGATCGCGCCAACGACAGCACCCTGGCCGCGGCGGTCACCGAGGCTTTCCGGGTGGATTTCTCCCAGTCCCGGCTGGTGGGTCTGGCGAGCGCCGACCGGATCCAGGCCTCTCTTCGCCGCATGCAGCGGCCGGACACCTCTCGTCTCACGGCCGCCACCGGCAGGGAAGTAGCGGTTCGGGAGGGCTTTAAAGCGGTGCTGGTCGGTGAGGTCAGCCGGCTGGGCGACGGCTACGTGGTCTCGGCCCGGCTTCTCGGGGCCGACAGCGGGCAGGTGCTGGCCGGATACCGCGAGACGGCCGGGAACGCGAGCGAGATCATTCCCGCGGTGGACCGCTTGTCTCGCACCCTGCGCCGCCGTATCGGGGAGTCCCTCGCGAAGATTCGAGCGAATCCGCCCCTGGCCGCTGTGACGACCGGCTCCCTCGATGCGCTCCGGCGGTACTCGCTCGGCCTGCGCGCCCACCGAGCCGGCCGGTATGAGGATGCGCTGACGCTCTACGAGAGTGCGACCCGCCTCGACAGCACGTTCGCAATGGCGTGGCATGCAGTGTCGACCGTTCTCTGGAACCTGGACCGTGATCCCGGCCGGCAGCAGGACGCATTGACTCGCGCCTATGCCCTGCGAGACAGATTGCCCGAGCGTGAGCGTTACCACACCGAGGGCCGGTATTTCGAGGAGGTGCAGGATGACTCGCCCAAGGCCCGTGAAGCCTACCGCGCCCTTCTCGCTCTGGACCCGGAGCACGTGGGAGCGCTGACCAGCCTGGGCCTCATTGCATGGTTCGATGGGGAGCTCGACGAAGCGGCGGAGATGGCTGCACGCGCCATTCGGGCGGACTCCGGGTCGCTTCCCGGTTGGACCAACCTGGTCGATGCCCAGGTATCGCTGGGAGACTTCGTCGCGGCCGAGACGACGTTGGCGCGCTGGCGGGAAGAGTTTGGGGCTCACGCTCCGTATGACATCCAGGTCGGACTCATGGCCAACGCGCGGGGGCAGTACGACTCTGCGGCCCGGGCCTTCGGGCGGGCGCTCAAGGCCAGCGAGCCGGCGGCGGACCGGGCGACTGCAGCTCGGTGGCTTGCCGCGACCCAGCGGACGCAGGGTCGCCTGGCGGAGGCGCGACGGTTGGACAGGGTCTCCGCGCAGCTCGATGGGACCGGCCGCGCGGCGCTCCGACCGGTTCTGGAAGATGTGTGGACCGGTGTCTACCTGGGCACTGGGCGAGAGGGCGCGGCTCAGCGACTCGACAGCCTGATAGCGGGGCCGGGGTTCGCCGCGCTGGAAGTGACCAGCCGGCCTTATGGCGAAATCGCCTTCCTGTACGCGATGGGAGGTCGAGCGGATCGCGGAGCCGAAGTGTTCAGGGACGGCGAGCGGGCGCTGGAACTGACGGGACCGGGCGGCGCCAGCCTGCTCCGCCAGCGCTGGCATCGGATGATGAGCCATGCTATTCAGGCCGCTACCCTGCTTCAGAAGGGCCGGTCACCAGAGGCAGTGGCCGCCTTCCGGCAGTCGCGCACAGCCTTCCCTTACACCAACTGGCTGCCTGAGATCGGCATCGCACTGGATCGTGCAGGCGCGACCGATTCGGCGCTCGCGGTCTACCAGGAGTACCTCGGTTCCACCTTCAACTTCCGGCTCTTCGGCGATGCTTACAACCTCGCGCCGGTGCTTCGCCGGACGGGCGAGCTCTATGAGGCACGTGGTGACCGGAAGCGGGCGGCCGCAACCTACCAGCGCTTCGTGGATCTCTGGCGCAAAGCGGATCCGGAGCTCCAGCCGGAGGTTGTCGAGGTGAAGCGCAGGCTCGCCGGATTGACGGACGAGCCGCGTTAGGGCTGGATCTGCGCGACGCTCCCTCCGGGCGGCGCTCGCCGTGAGCGCGATTGTCCCGCCCGCCACAAGCGAGTCCATCACGGAGCGGATGGAGGAGTGGAATCAGATCATTGCGGACCGAATAGGCGCGTTCGAACTGGCGTAGAGTGGAAAGTTTCCGATCTGGTCGTACTCCTGTGAGGCTGGGGAGTCACTTGCACCCTTTAACAGCTCGGCAGGAACACGTTGGGAACTTGTCTAACCGATTGAGTGGTGGGATGTTTCAAGTGCCTAAGGGGGCGTAGCTCAGCTGGTAGAGCAAGGGACTTTTAATCCCTAGGTCGTGGGTTCGAGCCCCACCGCCCTCATACACTTAGGTCGCACACACGGCCGGATTGCACCACCGTTTGCACTAGATCCTCTCCAAAATTGGTCTCTGCGCCGAGCCCGGCGATCCACATGGGACCGACCATCACCTCGGCCAGAGTTCCGAAGCGTACCTTCAGTCTGCCTATGCGTACGCCTACGAATGTTTGCGAACTGGCAAGGATCTCTTCCATCGCAACATTCGCCACATCCTTAGTTTGTGTTGGCCAGGTCACGGGTTCGAGGAACAGCTTGAACGCGTCTGGATCGTTGATTCCGTTCTCTGCTCGGCTAAGATCGAGGGTGGTCCAGTGCCGAAAGGTGCGGCACTTGAGTGCCGCCGCCGCTATTTGGAGCGCCAGCTCGCGCTGATGCCTCACGCCGTGATCGCTGCACTTGGAGGGAAGGCCTACGTCAGGACCAAGGGGCTGCCGAACGTCGAAAAAGCGTACGCCGCCGCACCGCCGGGGTGCCACTTCCAAGGTGCGCGGGCGTCGTGGCAGCGCCTTGCGGGGCTAGTGCACGCGCGCACCGCCTAACCCCACCTGGCAACTGCGCCATCCTGCATACTCTCTCCGGAGCTTCGGAAGTGGGGTCTGGCCCCCTGCTTAGCCGAAGGAGATCGACGGCGTCAAGATGGAGCATTATGTCGCCTGGATGCAACGTTTTCCTCATTGCGACCTGCATCTCACCCATGGAGAGCGAAACACTATGTCCTTTCGAGTGTGTGTTGCGCTTGCGCTGGTGGCGTGGTCTCTGCCAGCGCTCCACGCGCAGGGTATAACGGCGATCATCCACGGTGAAATTATCGATGGCAATGGCGGGTCACCCATAGCCGACGGAGTGGTGCTTGTGCGGGGCGACCGCATCACCGCGGTCGGCCCGTCGAGGTCGGTGGCCGTCCCACGCAATGCCCGAGTGATAGATGCCCGCGGGAAGGCAGTCCTCCCCGGGCTGGCCGATCTCCATGTGCACCTGCTCGGGGGGTGGGACGGCGAGAACGCAGATATCCTCGGCTATCAGCGTTATCTCAACGCGCTGCTCTATGCGGGGGTCACCACCATTCTCGACCTGGGCAACAGTCTTCCCTATATCCAGCAGCTCAAGCAGGAGGTGACCGCGGGCCGCATTCCCGGCCCTGCAGTCCACATGGCCGGTCCAATCGTGGATGGACCTGATCCGTTCTGGGCGCCCATCTCTATAGCGATTGCCTCCAAGGAGCAGATTCCGGGGTACGTCAAGCAGCTCAAGAGGGCCAGTGTCGACGTGGTGAAGGGCTACGGGGGGCTTTCGGATTCCGCGCTCCGCGCATTGGTGAGCGCCAGCGCCGCGGAATCGCTTCGGGTCTTCGTTGACGCCTGGGACCGCAACGGCACCGCGCAAATCGCTCGGGCAGGCATAGCCGCGTTCGCCCATCTCGGCACCACACCCGTGACAGACGAGACCGTCGCTCTGATGCGTGACCACCACATCGCATCGATCACGACGCTCGCTGCTTATGAGTCCTTCTCACTTCGCCGCCTCGCGGACCTCGGCTTCACCCAGCACCCGCTGCTCCAGCAGACCATGCCACCAGCATTCCTGGCTGAGTTAAGCACCTTCGCGAGGCGTCCTCGAAGCGGTCCGGATAGCGTTGATGTCCGCGTGGCCGAGCATAGGATGCGCATTGCCATGGCCAACGCCAAGCGCCTCGTGGACGCTGGTATACTGCTGGCGGCTGGAACTGATGCTCCCTACCCTGGGGACTTCTACGGGGAGGGTCTTCACCGGGAACTCGAGTTGCTGGTGGAAGCCGGGCTGACGCCCCTTCAGGCAATCACGCTCGCGACCAAGAACGCGGCACTGGTGCTCCGAGAGGAAAAGCAGTGGGGTACACTGGAAACCGGCAAGCGGGCTGACATCTTGATCGTCGCGGGCGACCCGGCACGCCAGATCAGCGACACGCGCAATGTCGAACTCGTTATACAATCTGGCCGCGTCCTGGACAGGACCTCGCTGCGATTCGACCAGGCCAAAGACCCCGGTTTCCGGGCGACTGCCCCTCTGGCCCCCCATACCCCGTAGGCGCATCGCACGGTCCTAATTCCCTGATTCGTGACGCTCTGCGCCGAGTCCGGCCCAGCGCTGGCGATCCTGCGCTCGCGAAGACACATTTGGAGCATCCCCTTCATAAGGCTTGGCCGTGACCGACGTGACGGCCTCCGCATTAGCCGCCGCTCTCCGCGATCGCTACAGCCTGGAGCGCGAGCTCGGGCGCGGCGGCATGGCTACCGTCTACCTCGCCCACGATCTCAAGCACGACCGGCGCGTAGCACTGAAGATCATGCACCCCGAGCTGGCGGCCACCGTCGGCCCCGAACGATTCCTCCGCGAAATCCGCACCACCGCTCGCCTCCAGCATCCCCACATCCTCGCGGTCCACGACTCCGGCGAAACCGCTGGCCTGCTCTGGTACACAATGCCCTACGTGGAGGGCGAGTCCCTGCGCCAGCGTATGACACGCGAGCCGCAGCTTCCGCTCGACGATGCCGCCCGAATCGCGTGCGAGGTGGCCGATGCTCTCGGCTATGCGCACCGTCACGAGATCGTACATCGGGACATCAAGCCCGAAAACATCCTCCTCTCGGGCGGGCACTGCGTCATCGCCGATTTCGGTCTGGCTCGCGCATTGGAGGTCGCTGGTGGCGACCGGCTGACGGCGAGCGGCCTGGCGGTAGGGACCCCGGCCTATATGAGTCCGGAGCAAGCGAGCAGCACGACCACGCTCGACGGCCGCAGCGATCTCTACGCTCTCGGCTGCGTGCTGTACGAGATGCTCGCAGGTGAGCCTCCTTTCACCGGACGGACGGCGCAGGCGATCATTGCACGGCGCTTCAGCGAGCCGGTGCCGCGGCTTCGAACGCTGCGTGACGTCTCCGAGCGCGTGGAGCAGGTGGTCACCAGGACGCTGGCGCGCTCTCCCGCGGACCGATTCACCGAGGCGGCCGAATTCATCCAAGCCCTAAGGGCCGCGCTTGCAGCGCCGCCGACCAGTGCCGGACCGTCGGAGATCTTGGCCACCCAGCGAAAGTTGTCGGGGCCGCAGACGCTGGTGCTCGCTGCCGCTGTCGCCGCCGCCGGGCTCTCGACTCTCGTGCTGGTTGCCCGTGATCCGGCAACCGGAATCACCCCGATGCCTGCGGCCGGCCGGCTGGCTCCCGCGGGGATCACCCGCCTCGCTGTTCTGCCCTTCGAGAACCTGGGCGACTCGTCCGACGCGTACTTCGCCGATGGCGTTGCCGACGCGGTGCGGGGGAAGCTGGTTCGGCTCAGCGGGCTCGAAGTGATCGCTCGGGCGAGTTCGATCCAGTATCGCGGAACCACTAAGTCACCCGAGTCAGTGGCAAGCGATTTGGGCGTGCGCTACCTGCTCACCGGCACCGTGCGTTGGGCCAAGACTGCCGCCGGCACGAGCCGAGTCCAGGTCAGCCCTGAGCTGGTGGAGGTGAGGGACTCCTCGGCACCGGCCAGCCGCTGGCAGGAGACTTTCGAGGCCCCACTCAGCAATGTGTTTCAGGTGCAGGCGGACATCGCAGCCGAGGTGGCGCGGTCGCTCAATGTGGCGTTGGGCGCCGGCGAGCTGGAAGAAATCGCGTCGCGTCCGACGAGGAGCCTGACCGCCTACGACGCCTTCCTCAAGGGCGAACGAACCTCGCAGGTCGCCGACATGGCATCGCTTCGGCAGGCCGTGGGGCACTATGAGCAGGCAGTGGCGCGCGACTCCGGGTTCGTGGAGGCCTGGTCGCAGCTCTCGCGAGCGCAATCACTGCTATACGGCGGTGGCACTCCGCGTCCAGCGACAGCATCGGCTGCGCGCTTCGCTGCCGAACGTGCCGTGGCCCTGGCGCCGAATCGCCCTGAGGGGTACCTCGCACTCGGGGACTTTTTCACGTTCGTCATGAAGGACCATGCGAGCGCGCTTGATCAGTACGCCAAGGGCCAACGCCTAACTCCTCGAAACGCCGAATTGTTGACCAGCATGGCGTATCCCGAGCAGGGCCTTGGCCGTTGGGAGTCGGCAATCGATCACCTCCGGCAGGCGGCCCGCATTGACCCGCGCTCGGTGCGGCCGCTGAGGGATTTGGGATTCGCCCTCCTCTGGCTCCGCCGGCATGCTGAAGCGCAGGAGGTCTATGACCACGCACTCGCCCTGAAGCCAGCCGATCTCGCCGTGCTGGAGCAGCGAGCGATGGTTTACGTCGCGCAGGGTGATCTCGCAGGAGCCAGGGCGCTCATCCGGTCGCTCCCGGATGGTGTCGACCCGGCCGCGCTCGCCGCCGCATTCGCCTTCTCTTTCGATCTTTATTGGATACTGGATGATAGTCAGCAGCGATTGCTGCTTCGGCTCACACCGAAAGTGTGGGACGGGAACCGTGCTCAATGGGCCATCGCATTGGCCCAGACGTACTTCGTGCGGGGAGATCAGGAGAGAGGCCGTGCATACGCTGATACAGCCCGACTCTCATTCCAAGAGCAGCTCGCAGCGGTACCGAACGACGCGCAGCTTCACATCTTCTACGGGCTGGCCCTAGCCTATCTGGGCCACAAAGCGGAGGCGATCCGCGCCGGTGAGCGTGGCATGGCCCTCATGCCGCTCGCTCGATACGCCACGGAGGGAGCCTACTATCAGCATCAAGTAGCTCGGATTCACATCCTCCTAGGCGAGCCGGACAAGGCTCTGGACCTCTTAGAGCCATTGTTCGAGATCCCTTATTATCTGACGCCCGCCTGGCTCCAGGTAGACCCGAACTTTACCCCGCTGAAAGGCCTTCCCCGTTTCGAGCGGCTCCTCAGCCGCAGCGTGGCTGACGGCCCGGCGCGAAATCGGCGTAAGACGCGACGGAGGAGTTCTTCGATGCAGACCCGGAGGTGGCCCCTTTTCGGAGGGCGGCTTACCTAGTTTCCTAACGACTGCGGATTCAGGAGCGCCCCAAGGAATACCGGCGAACCCAGTGATCGCACTTGGTGCCACGGATGATTCAGCATTGGTTTGAGCGGGAAACACTGCCTGCCAGTGCAAACTGGACGGGAACAAACACCTTCCGCATCATATGCTTCCTCAGTGTCCAGGTCGATCACGGAGCAGGCTAGCCGTGGTTGCCCGTCGGAGGTCAATCACGACTCCGAGGGCCGGCTCGCCATTAAGCAAGGATGCGGCTAGTCTGGAGTGTCGTCGAGGGTCCCGATCGCGAGCTGAGTCTTGGCGGTCCGCAGCCGCTGTCGCAGGAATCGACGAGATGCGGACCGCTTGACGTCCGCTCGGATGTGTCGCGGTATTAGCACAGGAGCAACCGATTTGCGACACCGGGAGTGCAGGGCTTTTCACAGGCGAATACCGGCGACAAGTGGGAGGTAACTTCGCGAGAGTCATCCGCACTCGAATCTCTGAGTGGCCCGGTTTGTGGTCCAGTTAGGACGAAGATTCAGTGGTATTCTGTTGAGGATGGTGCTGGAAAACCTGAGCTATGTCGTTGACGATAGGCCAGAAGGATGTGAGCTGGCCAGGACACGGGCAGACTTTTAATCCCTAGGTCGTGGGTTCGAGCCCCACCGCCCTCATAGCAAAAACATTTGAAGCCAGTGGACTTGCACCCTCGCCGGCCGCTGTAAGGAGGTTGCATTGACCGAAGGCACCGGCCGCATCGAGGCGTTCAGCGACGGCGTCTTTGCCATCGCGATTACCCTGCTGGTCCTCGAGATCCGCCTTCAGCATGTGGGAGTCGAAGGTAGTCTGTGGACCGGCCTCGTGGCCCTCTGGCCTTACTACCTTGCGTTTGCGCTCAGCTTTTTCGTGATCCTGGTCACGTGGATCGCCCATCACGACCTCCTGCGGTTGGTCCGTGCGACAAATCGCCCAGTACAGCTCGCGAACGGCTGCGCACTCGCCTATGTGACGTTCATCCCATTCCCGACCTCGGTGCTTGCGGCCAACCTTCTAGGTCCGGAGGTCAATACCGCAGTTGCCTTCTATTGCGGAACGTTTGTCCTAGGCAGTGGCGCGTTTAACCTGCTGGTCGCGACGATCGCGCGCGGTCAATTGTTTCGACCGGAGGTCGATGCTCGGACTATCGCGGGAATCCGCCGAGGCTATCGGATAACTTTCATGATCTATGTCGCCGCGACGTTGATAGCGCTGGTGGCGCCGTGGTGGGCACTCGCGGTCAATATCGCCGTGCGACTGCACTTGCTCCGCATGCGGTATGAGCCGGCGCCGCTAGTGCCCAGACAAGAGGGCCAGCTCACCTCGTAGCGGCGAGTAAGCGCTGGCGCCTTTAACCAGCGCTTGGAGCTGGCGGCCCGCGGGGGCCGCGTGAACGGGTCGGTCTTGTCTGGGCCGCAGTCCGCAGTTTAAGTCTGGTAACAGTGATCCCGGTGCTGAATGAGCGACCTGGAAACAGCGCGCCTCGCCTGGCTGTAGGTGCCGTCGTGACTTTGGTATTCCGCGCTGGGTGCCCTCGGCGCTCTGCGGGACGACGGCTGGAGGCATGCGCCGAGCGTCCCGCTGACCGCGGCTATCTCGTTGGTCCTCCTTGTCCCGCTGGCTGCCCTCCTATGGCCCTTGCTCTTGTGGGAATTGCTCCGGGAGCTCGTCCCATCCGGCAATCGCACCGCCGAAGACTGATCGGTCTGGGAGCCTCCGCCCTCGGAGCAGCGCTGGTTCTAGGGGCGTGCGCGCCGGTGACCAACCTGCTGAGCCCAGCCGGTCCTCGATTCGAGGGGCACTACGCTCGGCCCGCCTCAGCCGCCGAGCCCGCGCCTGCTCCCATTCGCGTGGTCACGTTCAACATCAGGTATGCCCGCGAGATCGACCGCGCCATCGGCGTGCTCCAGCAGGACAGCCTCCGAGGTGCCGACGTGCTGGCGCTGCAGGAAATGGACGATGCCGGCGTGGACCGGATTGCCCGCACGCTCGGCCTGAACTACGCGTACTTCCCGGCCACTATCCGCCCCGAAAGCGGCAAGTACTTCGGCCCCGCGGTGCTCTCGCCTTGGCCCATCGAGCGAAGCTGGAAGGTGGTGCTCCCCCATGCAGGGTGGACCCGTGGCCAGCGCCGGACCGCGACCGCCGCCATCCTGCGCATCCGGGAAACCCGGGTCCTGGTGTATGCCGTTCACCTGGAGACCCCGGTACAGATCTCCGACGCCGAGCGAAGGGATCAGGTCATGGCCGTGCTGAGCGATGCGGCCGGCTATCAGGGGCCCGTGGTGATCGCGGGAGATTTCAACAGCGAGGGCATCGGTGGCCTCCTGAAGTCACACGGCTACACGTGGCCCACCAAGTGGGTCGGACCCACCGTGGCCTGGTTCTCCTGGGACCACATCTTCGTCCGGGGCCTCTCCCTGCCGACGCCGCCGAGTGCCGGTGTGGTCCGGGACATCCATGGGGCCAGTGATCATCATCCCGTCTGGAGCGTGGTGATGCCTGCTCGATCGTCCGCGAGCCGGTGGGATGGCGCTAACGGGGTGGCGAAGGGGTACGGGGTGCCGGCGGGGCTTACAGCTGGTGTCGGACCATCCTCGCCACCAGTTCTCCCACTCGCTCCGCGAGAGGACGACGCCGCCATTCCTCCAGCGTGACCTGTTGCGACCGGGCCCTGTCCTCCGCGAACACTTCGGCCTGGGCGCGGGCGAACGCCTCGTCGATCACGTTCAGGTTTGCCTCGTCGTTGAGGCGGAAGGAGCGGTTATCGAAATTGGTGGAACCGACCGACACCCAGTAGTCATCCACGATCATCACCTTGGTGTGATACATCGTCGGCTGGTACTCGTAGATCCTCACTCCCGCCTCGAGGAGCGGTCCCCACTTCGCCCGCGACGCCCGGCGCACCATTTTGGCGTCGAGAATCGGACCGGGTACGATGATCTCCACGTCTACGCCCCGCCTCCGCGCTTCCACCAGCATGGAGACGGCGAGGGTATTCGGCACGAAGTACGAGTTCGCGATCAGGATGCTGCGGGTGGCGGAGGCAATGGCCAGGAGGTACATGAGGCGCAAATTCTCCGTGCCTCCTCCTGGCGAGCTTTCCACGGTCTGTACGGCCAGGCCCGCCGACCGAATCGAGCGGCGGGAAGTACGCCTCTCCGTCCAGGAGCGTGCCCCCGGTCTCAATCCAGTTATCGAGGAATGCCGCCTGCATCTGGGCCACGACCGGCCCCTCAACCTGGAACTGGGCGTCACGCCAGTGGTCGGAATCCTGCGCGTGGCCCGAATAGAGGTCCGAGATCCCCAGCCCGCCGGTGAACCCCACCCGGCCATCCACCACCAGGAGCTTCCGATGGGTCCGGTTGTTGAAACGCTCGAGGTTGTACCATCGGAGCGGGTTGTATTCCACGACTTCGACGCCGGCCGCTCGCATCTGCTTCAGTAGTGCCTCGTCCAGCTTCTTCGATCCCACCCAATCCACCAGCACGTGGGTCGCCACCCCGGCGCGGGCGCGCTCCGACAGCGCTTCCGCAAATCTGCTCCCCACGTCTCCGGATGAGAAAATGTAGGTCTCCAGATTGATGCTTCGCGTGGCTGACCGGATCGCGTCGAGCATGGCGGGAAAGGCCTGGTCGCCGTTGAGAAGGGCGGTCACTCGGTTCCCCGACACCACCGGCGGTCCAAGCAGGTGGGTCATGACTCGTAGAAATTCAGGGTCCCGAGTGGCATAGCGATGGGGAATCGCATGCTCGATCGGTTGGTCGGGGCTCGTGAGATTGGCGTACAGAAGGACAGCGACCAATGTCATCGCTACAGCGACGGTGACCCACCCGGCTCGGACGGAGCGAGGCTTGCCGATCATGGAATGTCGACGCTAATCGGGTAGTCGCTGGAGCTGATCAATGTAGGCGATCACGGTCGCAGCGTCGAACGGCACGAATCGGGATAGGTCGGCTGGTACGTCAGGCCAGGGCATTCGGACACCTCGCAAGCGACAGGGCGAGGCCGGCAGCATCGGCACCGCCGGCTCCACTTGTCTCATCACCTCCAGCAGCTCACGCCCGGCCAGCAGGCGCATGACGACGCGGCCCATCACCAGCTCGATCGTTCCGAGGTGGCGATCCAGGAACTCGGCTGCGGCTCCGGGGTGCCAGACGCTGTACCGGATGATCTCGACATCCAGCACGACGATGTTGGCTCGGACTTCATTCTCGAGCTCCATCAGCAGAACTGCGGGGCCCGGCACTCTGATCTCGGCGCTGCCGTACAGGCTCGCCTCCCCGGCGAAGCGCTGGTAGTCGAACCCTCGTAGCGTCTGTTGGCCGCCGAGAAAGGCCGCCTCATCGTACGGGAAGTCTCCCCATACGCGCTTGGCACCCACGCGAAGCGCCAGCAGCGGAGTCGGACCGAGCCGTACGGGCAGCCGACCCATGACTTCGACGTGCATCTCGCCGAACGCCGCTTCGGCGCTCCAGATCGGCGGAAACAGGCTGCCTCCGACTGTGACGTGCCGCCCGCCTCCATGAGGTTCAAGCTGTCGAGGCCCGCGACGGCCACGCCAGCTTGGATTCCGATCCGTCCGAAGCCGGTGGCACCTAAGGGCCGCTGCTGATCGATCAGCCGGTCCCCGTGCAGGTCCGTGGTGCTGTATTTCACGATCGGCCCGGTCTCGAGCCGCACCATATCCGCCGCGGCATACTCCAGCACAGGAGCCACCAGGAACTGCCACTGGTCTACGTTCTGGAAGGTGGACCCGTCGGGTGCCGGCGTCTCGTTGCCGTATCCGGTGAAACGGACCACCTCGATCTCCGAGGCGCGGACGCGCAACTCGAGGCGAACGTTCGGATTCACCCGTCGCAGGTCAGCGATCAGCTCGGTGCGGAAGCCATCGGCCGCGGTGGCGTACTGCGTCACCAAGCGCACTCGGGAGCCGTACGGTGAACGGCTGAACGCATAGTCGGTCCGGGCCGCCTGCACTCCTGCCACGATGCCGAGGTCGGCATCGTACTCGACACGCGGGCCTATCCCGAATGAGCTGCCCCAGTCACGGGGGAGCTGCTCGGAGGCAGTGGAGTCGCTCGTCACACGTTCCGGCGCCGGTCGCGGGTTGTAGAGCCGATACCTCCCGACACCGGGTGAGGCAATCACCGCGTCGACTCCGGGCTCGCGCACGATCTCGACCAATGGCCCGTCTGTTCCGCTGCCGTCGATATGGACCGTGTCGGCGCCGCCGCCCAGGAGCAGGCGGAGCGCCGTCGTCTCGCGGGGATCGAACGTGCGACGGAAAGTGGTGTCTCCGTGACTCGACCGTGGTGATGAGGAGAGCTAGGCGGCCGTCCGCCTCGCGGCGAACCTCGGCCAGCTCCGCGGCGTCCGTGGTAACGACGTCCACGTCCTCCGCCAGGAAGCGATAGTACTCGTCAGCGTGGACTCTGAGGCTGTCCCGCCTCTGCCGCAGCGCGTCCGCCAACCACTCTCCGCGCGCCGCATAATAGGCCGGAGGCAGGAGACCCACGGAGGCGTCGATCACCGAGTCCGTGACAACCTTCTGCACCGCCGCGGCGATGGAGTCGAAATCCTCGCGCGCGAGAGCAGCCGAGCAGCCGGCGGTCCAGCTCCTGCGCGTTCCAGGCGAGGCCAAGAATACCCGGGTATCTGAGGACCGAAGTTCAGCAGCTTCGGGTGCACCCGACGCGACAAGTCCGAGAACGAAGACCGTCGTACCGGACCAGCGCCTGGTCGCGGTCGCGGGGGATCGGTCGCCAGGTGACCCGACCTTTCCGGTTGAAGCCCGCCCAGCGCCACTGGTCCCGGTGCCGGTCCCAGTCGCCGAGCAGGTGGTCCACCAATCTGGCTTTCAGGAACTCGCGGGTGTCGACGCGCTGGGTCGCATCCTTGCGCAGCAGCTCAACCAGCTCGTCCCACTCCACTACCTTGTCGGCGCCGGCGAAGCCGTCCTGCGGCCGCTCCTCCAGGTAGCCCAGCATGCCACCGAATTCCGCTCGGAAGCCGCCCAGACTCTCCTTATCCGGCATGACGAACAGCCGCGCTTTCGCGTGCAGCACGCCGACCGCGTCCAGCAGTACCGACGCGACCATCGGCCCCGCGGGGTTCCCGGCGCTCGTGGCGTCCTGGGCGAGCCGATTGACGATCGAGCCTCGATACGCGGTGGGAAGTGCGCCCGTGGGGTCCTTGTCTACGCCGCGGAAGACGTACTCGCGACGATCGCGACTTTCGAGCTTGAGGGACCGGGTCTGCTGCCCTCCGCCGATCTCCTCGGGGACGAGCCCGCCCGCGTAGGTCTCCAGGTCGAGCACCGGAACCTGAATCGGCGCAGTCCAGAGATCGCGGTAATGCTGTCCGAACAGCGAGCGGTACAGCGAGCCGGCTGCATAGTGCTGTCCGGCCGTGACGGTGACCACGTCCGCCTCATGAGCGAGATAGGCGGAGTATCCAGCCGGTGCCTGGCCGGCGAGTGCACTCCAAGGAATCGCACCCAGGAGGAGAAGCACGGACCGACAGATCCGGGTTCCTCCCGCGCGGAGCTCCGTCGCATCCTCCGGCTGCACGACTTGGCCGTGCGAACAGGTCATAGAGTACCCACCCGCCGAACAGGTCAGGGATACCCCGACCACGTCCGCTGCATGAAGCTTTCCTTCTGGAGAGGGTAAGCTGCCGGAGAGCCTAGCCTCCCGCCGTGTTGACAGTCACCCTTTCGCCGCGAGCTGCGAACGACTGCCGCCGTAAGCGGTCGCGGGGACCGAGAGCGGATGGACGCCGATGTGTTGCAAGACACAAGCGGCCCGGTGCTGGAGGAGCACCGGTTTCCTCGCGCGACTGCCAAGAATTGCGCCCTGTTATTGACAGTGTACCGGTTCACTACAGTGGGCACGCTCAGCTCCGACGTCGGCGCGGAGGTCGTCGTGTACGCGGCGACGGACAACCTCACGTGGCGAGGCTCGAGTAGCTTGAGCGAGCGCAAGGCGACTCGCGTCCTAGCGCTGGCCAACATGGCCGCGTTCGACGCAAGCATTGCCTGCTGGGACGCGAAGTTCACCTACTGGCTGATCCGGCCCTCTCAGGTGGACCCGGCCATCACCCTGCCGATCGGACAGCCGCTTCACCCGTCATAAACCAGCGGACACTCGTGCAATACTGCTCGCATGCCGCCGTGCTGAAGCATTTCTTTCCTCGAGATGCCGCCCGCCTGGAGGCACTGGTCACAGAGGCAGGACTGTCGAGAATGTATGCTGGAATCCACCACTGCTTGGATTGCGTGGTGGGCCAAGATTTGGGCCGGCAGGTGGCTGCCTACACGTTAAGGAAAGCAGTCCGCGGACACGAGCCGATCGCTCTGGACCGAGCCGGTTCGAGAAACGAATGCCCCCGGACATGCTAGCCGGGGCTTCTTCTTCCTTGCGTGCTAGAGCGATTGCAGGAACGCCACCAGCGCGTCGCGCTGGCTGGCGGTGAACTGTTTCACCCGATCCCGTGCTCCTCGTCCCTCGCCGTCATGCCACAGCATGGCCTCCATGACGTCTCGCGCCCGGCCATCGTGCAGTAGGTTCGTGTGTCCGTTCACCGTCTGAAGCAGCCCGATACCCCAGAGCGGTGGCGTCCGCCACTCCTGGCCGTTGGCCTGGAAGTCAGGACGCCGGTCCGCCAGACCCGGACCCATATCGTGGAGCAGCAGGTCGGTGTAGGGGTGGATCACCTGATTGGCGACCTCTCGCACCGGCGTGCGCCCTGCCGTCGTGAGCGTCGGGGCATGGCAGGTGTTGCACTGCGCCACATAGAAGAGCTGCTCGCCCTCGAGCGCCTTCGGGTCGTCGAGGCCACGACGGGCGGGCACGCCGAGGGTCTGGGTGTAGAACGCCGTGTTGCCGACGGCTTCGTCCGGCACCTCGATCGCGTGCCGGGCGCACGCGGGATCCCGGCCCTCGCAGGGCTCGGCCGGGAAGAGCGTCGACGTCACACCAATGTCCCCGTTGTACGCCCCGGCCGACTGCTGGAACAGGTTGGGCGCGTTGGCCTTCCAACCGAAGCGGCCGAGCGCCATGCGGCGGCGTACGGCGTCGTAGACAAAGTTCGGACGGCCGGAGACCCCGTCGCGGTTGCGGTCGCGCGGGTCGGCCAGTGCGAGGATGTTGTCTATCCTCACGGCCTCCAGCAGGCCGAGGCCGAACACGACGGGCGCGACACGCGGGGAGATGAGCACGTCGGGCGGCAATGCCTGGTACAGGCCGCTGAGCGTGAACTGCGGCACTCGGAGGGAATAGGCGGTGCCGTCGGCGAACCGTCCTTCCACCTCGGTCCAGGTGAGGGATGCCTGCGCTTCGGGCGTGAACCCGGGCACCGCGCGCAGCTGGATCTGGGTGCCGAAGCCGGGCACGTCGGCGGGCCCGTTGTTCGGCCCGCGGCCCGCGACACTGGCGCGGAAGAGAAGCGACGCGAACGGCTCGGGAGGGACAGGCGGCCGTCCGCGGCCGTCGCCCAGGTGGCACGACTCGCAGGAAACGTTGTCGAACACGGGGCCGAGGCCGGCGTGCTCCAACGCGGGAGCCGGGACGAACTCGACTTCGAAGTCCTCATCCCCCTCGTCATGCCGCGCCAGGCTCGGCCCGGACAAGTTGGGCGCCGGAAGCGAGAAGGCGTCTGCCGTGGCATCGAACACAGTGGTCGCGCCACCGGAGAGCGGGGTGCGAGCGCGGTCGGCGGCACGGCTGTCGAACGCAAGCTCCAGGTCGGTCGCGTTGGTAGCGGCGGGATCGGAGGGAACCTCGGGAGACGACACTTCAGTCTGGTCGGTGCAAGCGACGATGCCCACGACCAGCACGACAAGAGCGGGGCGCAACATGGTCCACTCCTCCTGTGCTGAGGAGAGCTGCGGAGCGGGCGTGCCTCCGGCCATCGGCCGGTTAGGACGTCACGAACGCTGAGCGCCGGCATTGGGCCGGCGTGTACTCAGAAGTCGGCCCGTGTCCGGGCCGATGGCAGGGAACTGGAGTTTGCTGCGACGGTTGCCGACAGATCGCGAGGAATGAACGCCGAGCGGGCGCCATCTCGTCTTCAGATGCTCGCGACGCGCCACGATGCGAATTTGTACCACGGTTGTCAAGCCGGTCGTCCTTGACTCCGGCCCATCACCCCGAATACACTGCGCCAACCCTTCCCCACACACTACAGTCGTCTCTTCGCCTGGCCACTTGCGAGGCGTGAGGGAGTATGTGATGGTCAGCCGTCGCGCCCCCGTCCCGATGCGTGCTACCCGTCTGTTCCACCTCATTGTCCTCCTCGCAGCCGTGAGCGTTCAGTCACTCTGGCTCGGGTGCAGCGGCGACGGTGGCGGCGACGTCACGGCTCCCGAAGTCGGCACCCTCGACGTCAGCACGGAGACGCAGGGTGTCGATCAGGATCCGGACGGCTACACCATCGCGGTGGACGGCACCGCCCCGCGCTCCATCGCCGCCAACGGCACGCTGCGGTTCGAAGCGTTATCGCGGGGAGTGCATTCGGTCGTGCTCACCGGCGCGGCGCGGAACTGCACGGTCGCGGACGACGGGTCGACGACGGTCGAGGTCGTCCGCGGCGAGACGGCGACGGTGCGCTTCGTGGTCACCTGCAGCGTCGCGACCGGCGCCATCGAGGTCACCACCTCGACGGGCGCCAACGCCGACGCCGATGGCTACGCGCTGTTGGTGGACGGGGCGGACGTGCAGACCATCGGCGCCAACGCGACGGTGACCCTCTCACCCCTCTCCGCCGGCACTCACACGGTGGGTTTGAGCGGTATCGCCGCCAACTGCCAGGTGCAGGGTGACAACCCGCGGTCCATCGAGGTGACGGCCGGAAGGACGGCCGCGGTCGCTCTCGCGATTGCCTGCGACCCGCCGGCGCCAGCCACGGGGAGTCTCACGATCACTACCGCGACCACCGGCGCGAGTCTGCCCTCGGGCGGGTACACCGTCTCGGTGGACGGCGGTGCTGCCCAGCCGATCGGCTCCAGCACGACGACCACGGTTTCCAACCTCGAGGCGGGAGCGCACACGGTGCAGCTCGGTAACGTGCCGGGCAACTGCATCGTAGCCGACGCCAACCCGAGGGACGTCGAGGTGCCCGCGGACGGGACGGCGGAGACGAGCTTCGCCATCACCTGCACGTCGCTCCCCGGCAGCGTGAAGGTCACGACCCATACCACCGGCTCGGCGCTCGACCCCGACGGGTACACGGTCAGTGTCGGCACCGCGAGCCGGGCCATCGGGATCAACGCCGATCGTACCTTCGACGGGCTTGCTGCCGGCGCGCAGCAGGTGACCCTCAGCGGCCAGGCCGCCAACTGCCAGGTCCAGGGCGAGAACCCACGGAATGTCACGGTCGCGGCGAGCGCGACGGTCACCACCGTGTTCGAAATCATATGTGCCGCCACCACCGGCAGCCTCGCCGTGACGATCACCGGCCTGCCCGCAGCCGCGAACGCTGCCGTCTCGGTCACGGGCCCGAACAACTTCAGCCAGCAGCTCACCGCGACCCGGACGCTCGACAACCTTACGCCCGGCACCTACACCGTGGCCGCGGCCGGGGTCAGCAACGGCGGCGGCCAGTTCACGCCGAGCCCGGAGACCCAGGCCGCGACCGTGACGGCGGGTGGTACCGCCTCCGCCGGCGTCACCTACACCCGGCAGGCTGGAGCGACGCTGAACCTGCGGATCACCGGTCTCTACCTCACGCAGAGCGTACAGACGCTGGACAACGACGTGCCGCTGGTCCAGGGCCGCGACGGCACTCTCAGGGTGTTCGCGGTCGCCAACGAGAGCAACACGGCTCAGCCGGAGGTCCGCGTGCGGCTGTTCGACGGGAACACGCTGCGGCAGACGTCCACCATTCCCGCCGCGCAGGCGTCCACTCCCACCAGCGTGAACGAAGATGTTTTGGTGCGCTCGTGGAACGTTACGGTGCCCGGATCGCTCATCCGCCCGGGCCTCGAAGTCGTGGCCGATGTGGACCCGAGCAATGCCATCGCCGAGAGCGACGAAGGGGACAACAGCTTCCCTGGCTCGGGGGCGCGCCTGCGGATGCAGGTGCGAAGCACGCCCCGGCTCGACGTCGTGCTCGTTCCCGTGCGGCAGAGCGCGAACGACCTGGAGGGCGACGTCACGGAGGCCAACAAGGCTCGCTACATGGATCAGATCCAGCGGATGTATCCGATTTCCGGCTACGACGCATCCGTGCACGCCGTCTACACCACCGAGACCGAGAATCCATTGCAGCCGGACAACGGCAACAATGCGTGGAATGAAGTGCTGAACGAGATCCTCGGCGCTCCAGACCGTCGAGGGAACGGGGAGCAACTACTACGGCGTGGTGCGGACGGGTTATCCCGACGGAATGAACGGGAACGGCTTCCGCGGGCTGCCGGCGGCGATCGGGTATGACAACCCGGCCGATGGCGGCCGGGTCGCCGCGCACGAGATGGGCCACAACTGGGGAAGGCTCCACTCGGCCTGCGGCAGTCCGGATGAGACTGTGGACCCCGCGTATCCGTACCCCGGCGGAACCATCGGCGTATTCGGACTCGACGTGGCTGCGGCTGTGCTCAAGACGCCGTCGCAGCCCGACATCATGGGATACTGCGGCAATCCCTGGATCAGCGATTACAACTACACGTGCGGTGATGAATTTCCGCGGCACGGCGCACGAGCGTCAGCCTGCAACGCCCGAGCGCAGCCCAGTCTGCTCGTCTGGGGGCGGATCGCGGGCGGACAGGCCGTGCTCGAGCCTGCCTTCCAGGTCGTGACTCGCCCGACGCCGCGGCGGCCGGGCGGGGCCTACTCGGTCGCGGGCTACGCGGAGGACGGTACTCGTCTGTTCGATTTCCCGTTCGATGCGGGGCTGGTCGCGGACGATCCTCGCGGCGCGCGCCACTTCGCGCTCGCGATTCCGCTCGACCAACGCGCCGCCGGCCGCCTTTCCATCCTCCGCCTTTCCGGGCCCGGGGCGCAGGTTACTTCGACCGCGCGGACGGCCGTGCTCCGGGCGGGTCCCGAGACCGAATCTGTCGCTCTGACCTCCACCGGGGGCGGTATCTCGCTCGAGTGGGACGTCGGCGCGCATCCGATGATCCTGGTGCGGGACCCCGACACCGGTGAGGTGCTCTCGTTCGCCCGCGGCGGGCGCGCGGACGTGCGGTCCAGCAAGCGCAACCTCGACCTGCTGGTTTCCGACGGCGTGCGCAGCCGGCCGGCCACGGTCCGCGCAGCGGGGCCCTGAGCACACCGGCGAGTATACTTCCCGGCGGGCGGATCCTTTCCCATGTGGAGTGCAGGCATCGGGTTCGCTGTCCTTCCCTCGAAGTAACACGCCGGGCTCGGCCCTTGCCCCTCCCCCGATCCGGAAGCACAGTGAGGAGATACCAGTAGCCTCACCCTGCTGCCGGAGGACTCATGAGTTGGACTGCCGTAGCGACCGAGCTGAGGGCCAAGGATTTTCTGGCCAGGCTCAAGGCGGCTGAGGATCGCGTCTCGAAGAAGCAGTACAAGCGACTTCTCGCCACGACCGTCGCGCAGATATTGGCCCTGCACCCGGACTTCGACCTCAAGAAGGCCCGTCGTCGGGCGGAGAAGGCGGCCGGTGCCCTGCCGGTCAAGCAGCTGCTCAAATCGAAGAAACGGGCCGTCGCGGCCGCCCTCGTCACAGGCGGGGTCTTGAAGGCGGTGAAGGGCGCCAGCAGTGCCCGCAGGCGGGCGAGGACCACGGCGCCCCGGCCGCCGGTACACGAGGACGAATCGTCGCTCCCAGCCGATTCAGTTCAGTAGCACGCCCTAGGGACTGACGCCGATGCCGGAGCGCAGACTCGTCGGTCCATCGAGACGGGACACCCCCGCTTCGCTGAGAACCACGGGCGGACCTCGGGGCGGCCTTCCGGACGACCTGCTGCGCCAGGCCTCCAAGCGCCTGGAGATCATGGCGCTCATCGCCGCGGTGCTCTGGACCGTTCCCCCGATCCTGCGGCGGGTGGGCGGAACGCTCTTGCCCGGGGAGCCGGTGCACATCGCCGGCTACCAGAGCCTCGACGGCGTCGCCGCCGCGTGCGTCGTACTCTCGCTGGCGCTCTTCGCCTACCTCCGGACCGGCAACCGCAGGCCGACGTTCGTGACCGACCTCGCGCTCGGCTACATGGTGCTCATGGCCTTCGCGCTCGGCGTCGTGATCCACTACGGATCGGCGGACGCCGAGCCGCTGACGGCCACTCCGATGATCACCTGGGTCGGGCCGATGATCCTGATGTTCGCCGCGATCGTGCCCGCCCCTCCAGCGAAGATGCTCGCCGCAGGTTTGCTCGCGGCCTCGATGGATTCCATCGGCATGGTGATCTGGGGCGCACTCGGTCATGTCCGCTTCGGCCCGATGTCCAACGCCCTGGTCATGCACTATCCCAACTTTCTCCTGCTCGGCGTGGCGGTCGTGGTCTCCCACGTCGTCACCCGGCTTGGCCACCAGGTGGCCAAGGAACGGGAGATGGGCAGCTACCGCCTCGACGAGCTGCTCGGCCGGGGCGGAATGGGCGAGGTATACCGCGCGACACATCGCATGCTCGCGCGTCCCGCGGCGATCAAGCTGATCCGGCCCGAGGTGCTCGCCGCGGGCGACCGGGCCAAGGCCGAGATCGCGGCCGTCAGGTTCCGGCGCGAGGCCGAGGCGGCCGCGCAATTGACCTCTCCGCACACGGTCGAGCTCTACGACTTCGGAGTAACGGACGAAGGCACGCTCTATCTGGTGATGGAGCTGCTCCAGGGGACGAACCTCGAGGCGCTGGTCCGCCGCGAAGGTCCGTTGCCCGCGGCGAAGGTCGTACACATCCTCTGCCAGGTCTGCGATTCGCTCGAGGAGGCGCACACGGCTGGTCTGGTCCACCGCGACATCAAGCCGGCCAACATCCACCTGGGCCGCATCGGCGTCCACGAGGAGTTCGTCAAGGTGCTCGATTTCGGCCTCGTGAAGGCGATCGGGGGGCCGGAGCGGGAAGAGACGCTGGGCGGAGCCGTGGGGATGACAGCTGGAACCCCCGCCTACATGGCCCCCGAGATCCTGCGCGACGAGCCGGTGGACGGGCGAGCGGATCTCTATGCCCTCGGGTGCGTCGCGTACTATCTCCTCACGGCTCACCTGGTGTTCGAAGCCGAGACCGCGCTTCAGATGGTGCTGAAGCACCTGCAACAGGAGCCGGAACCGCCCTCGAAGCGGACCACGAACCCCATTCCCGAGGCCCTCGAGCGGATCGTACTCGACTGTCTGGCCAAGCTCCCGGCCGACCGACCCTCGAGCGCGACGGAGCTTGCCCGGAGGCTCGCCGAGGTCAACGATCCTTCACTCCCTTCGGCCTTTCCGCTCCGAGTGTCGAAACCGCAGGTTCCCACAGGGGACACGATCAGGGTCAGCGGCACCCCGGGAAATGGGTCCACCGAGCCGGATTGAGGCCGTTGGCCGACGCGGCGTATGCGCGGGGATGTTATAAGTAGTAGACGACCCTCCCTGGAACTCCAATGAATCACGAGCACTACTATCACTCGACCGATCTGCCGCGGTTTTCCGAGATCGGACAAGGCGCCCCCGAGCTGTGGGACAAGTTTCGCGCCTGGTACGGCGCCGTCTTCGCCGAAGGCGCACTGTCGGCCCGGGAGAAGGCGCTCATCGCTCTCGCCGTGGCGCACGCGGTCCAATGTCCCTACTGCATCGATGCGTACGTCACCGCCGCGCTGGAACAAGGTTCCAATGAGGAGCAGATGACCGAGGCGGTCCACGTCGCGGCCGCCATCCGCGGTGGCTCCTCGCTCGTGCATGGGGTGCAGATGCGCAATCATCTCGAGCGGCTGGGCATGTAGTGGCGGTGCTGCCGACGCTGCAGAAGCAGCGGCACCCGCTCGCGAGCGGCGAGGCGCAGCGTCGGCGTCTCGCCGGCATCGCGCTGTCCCACAGCTTCGAAGAAGCCCTGGACACCGCCGGGCTCTACCCGCTTCGCGCCACGGGGATCGAGGTGCTTCAGGTCAACCTCGGCAAGAAATGCAACCAGACCTGTCACCACTGCCACGTGGACGCCGGTCCCGATCGGACCGAGATGATGTCCACGGAGATCCTGGATGCGTGCCTCCGGGTGCTGGCCGCGAGCGACATTCCCACGCTGGACGTCACCGGGGGCGCGCCCGAGCTGCACCCCGGGTTTCGGCGCACTATTGAGGAAGGGGCCAGGCTCGCGCGCCACCTGATCGACCGATGCAACCTCACGGTCACCCGGCTTCCGAACTACCGCTATGTCCCCAGCTTCCTGGCGGACCACGGTGTCGAGGTCGTCGCATCGCTGCCGTATTTCCAGGCCCGGCAGACGGACGCGCAGCGCGGCGAGGGTGTGTTCGAGGAGTCGATCGCCGCCCTGCGCGAGTTCAACGCGCTGGGTTACGGACGAGCTGGCAGCGGTCTCATACTCGATCTCGTCACCAATCCCGTGGGGGCATTTCTGCCGCCCGCACAGGCAGCGGCAGAGCGGGACTGGAGACGCGAGCTCGAGCGCCGTCATGGCATCGTATTCAACCGGCTCTACACCATCACCAACATGCCGATCAGCCGGTTTCTCGAGCACCTGGATGCGAAGGGTCAGACCGAGGCCTACGTCTCTCGCCTCGCCCAGGCCTTCAATCCCGATGCGGCAGCCCGGGTGATGTGCCGGAGCACGCTTTCGGTGGGATGGGACGGCACGCTGTACGACTGTGATTTCAACCAGATGCTCGACCTGCCCTTGGCCGGTAAGCGACGCCACATCCGCGACTTCGATCGCCCCGAGCTGGATGGGCGAACTATTGCACTCGGCCCGCACTGCTTTGGCTGCACGGCGGGTGCCGGATCGAGTTGTGGGGGGGCCGTCGTGTGAGGTAGATTGACCGCATGACTGCTGCTGCCCCCTCCAAACAACCGTCGGCTCAAGGAGCCGGTACGCCCACCATCTGGCTCGATGGAAAGTGGTACGATCGTGAGACCGCGACCGTCTCGGTCTACGACCACGGCTTGCTCTATGGTGACGGTGTATTCGAGGGGATCCGGATCTACGGCGGCCGAATCTTCCGCCTCGCGGAGCACCTCGATCGGCTGTACGACTCCGCCCACGCCATCTGGCTGACGATCCCGATCTCCAAGCAGGAGATGGCCGCCGTCACCGAGGAGGGCGTTCGCCGGTCCGGCATCAAGGAAGGCTACATCCGCCACATCGTCACCCGCGGGGTCGGCGATCTCGGACTCGATCCGCGGAAGTGCCCCCATCCGTCGATCATCATCATCACCGACACCATCAAGCTGTGGCCGGAAGAGGTCTACGAGACGGGCCTCCGGGTGGTCACGGCGGGAACGCCGATCCCCCAGCGGGAATCGCTGTCGCCCCGGGTGAAGTCGCTCAACTACCTGGCACACATCATGGCCAAGGTCGAGGGCATCCAGGCCGGCGCCGACGAGGTGTTGATGCTGGATTCCTCGGGCACGGTGGCCGAGGGGTCGGGCCAGAACATCTTCGTCGTGAAGAACCGCCGCATCGTCACGCCGACGGCCTTCGCCGGGATCCTGAAGGGCGTCACCCGCGACGTGATCCTGGAGCTGGCTCGCGACGCCGGGTACGAAGTCAGCGAGTCGCTGATCAACCGCTACGACATCTACACCGCCGACGAGGCCTTCTTCACCGGCACGGCCAGCGAGATCGTCGGGATCCGCTCGCTCGACGGGCGGAACATCGGCAGCGGGAAGCCGGGGCCGGTCACTCGAGATCTCCGGACCCGGTTCCAGGCGCTCGTGCGGAGCTGACCACGCTCCTGTCCGTCGTCATCCCGACGCTGGACGAAGCTCCGCGCCTTCCGCGGCTCCTGCAGGACCTCGCCGCCCTCTCCACCGAACATGAGATCGTCATAGCCGACGGCGGTTCCACAGACGGAACCGCCGAGCTCGCGGCCGCGCGCGGGTGCCGCGTGGTGGCTTCGCCACGGGGGCGCGGGCGTCAGTTGCGGGCCGGCGTCGCCGCGGCCAAGGGGTGCTGGCTGCTCATCCTCCATGCCGATGCGCGCCTCAGTCCGCCGGCTGTCGAGGAGGCGGAGCGCGCGGTCGGGCAACCCGAGGTGCGGCACGCCGCGTGGCCACTCCGGATCGATGGCGAAGGGTGGTGGCTCCGCTGGGTCGAGCGCGGCGCGGCCTTGCGGTGGCGAATGCTCGGCCTGGCCTATGGGGATCAGGGACTGCTGGTCCGCCGGGACCTGTACGAGGCCGCCGGTGGCTTTCCCGACACCGCGATCATGGAGGACGTGATTCTCGCGCGCCGCCTCGGGCAGCTCGCGCCGATGACCCGCTTCACTCATCCGATCGTGGCCGATGGCCGCCGCTGGCGACGCGAAGGGGCGGTCCGCGGCTCGCTGCGCAACCTCGCATTGCTCCTCTTGTTTCTCTGTGGAATGGCGCCCGATCGGCTGGCGCGGTGGTATCTGCCGGAGGCGCGGACCCGATGACCCCGACGATCGCCGTGTTTCTCAAGGCACCGCGACTCGGCCAGGTAAAGTCCCGGCTGGCCGCCGACATTGGGGCGCGCCAGGCTCTCAGACTCTACCGCGTGATGGCCGCGCGGACTCTGGCGGCCGTGCGTGAGAGCGGTCTCGAGGCCACCGTCTGGTTCGCGCCGGCGGATGCCACGGCCGAGCTCCGCTACTGGCTGGGCGATGAGTGGCCGCTCCGGCCGCAGGCCTCGGGAGATCTAGGGGCGCGTCTCGTGGCATCGACTCACGGAGTGGAGGTGGGTCGAGGGTGGATTGCGCTTGGCGGAGACTGCCCCGCGATCTCCGCCGAGGTCCTGCAGCAGGCCGCTCTGATCATAGAGAGCGGAGAGATCGCGCTCGGCCCGACGCTGGATGGTGGGTACTACCTGCTCGGCGGGCGCACGCCCCTCCCGGACCTGTTCACCGGCATGCCGTGGAGTACCGAGCGGGTGCTGATGGAAACCCGCGCGCGTCTGGCGCGCGCCGGTGCGAAGTGGCGCGAGCTGCCGATGCTCCGTGATGTCGACACCGCGGACGACGCGCGCGCCGAAGGACTCTTGACCTGAGGAATTGGAGCCGCCCATATTGGCCGCCTTCCCGGTCGCAGCGTGGAGCGCGCGGATGGTGTGGAGAGTGGTCGAGCACGCCGACCGACAATGGAACGTGACGATGGCCGCCGAGCGGCGGGCCAACTCGACCCAGTGGTCGCTGGTCTTTTCGTTTCGCGCCCTGGGCGCCGACCGGCGCCCGCTCTGGGCCACCTATCCGCTATCGTCTCTCTCCCGAGCCGCACTCTTCGCCCAGGCCGAGCAGATCACCGATGACGCGCTGAAGGCCCTCCTCGACGAGCAGCTGGACTAGGCGGGCGGCATAGCCCTTGCCCCTCGGTCAATCGCGCCGTATCTCATTCGATTCCCCGTGCAAGGACGTGCATGTCTTCGCCGAACCCCTCCGGCGACCGGCTCCGTTTCGCGGAGTTTACGCTGGACCGGTTGCCGAACGGCCGATGCAGGGCCCGAGTCGGACTGACATGGAAGGAATCCGAGCAATTCACCGGTGAGAGCGAGGGGCTCGGCTCTCAGGCCGGGGAGCTGCGCACTGCGGCCGAGGCGTGCGTCAGGGCCCTGACGGACGCGGTGCAGGGCGCCATGGGCTTCGAGCTGCTCGGGGTCAAGGCCGTCCGGGCGTTCGATGCCACTGTCGTCATCGTGTCACTGGCTGTTCAAGGAGAGGGAAGCGGTCATCGCGTAGTAGGGTCCTACCTTACCGAGACCGATGCCGCCCGCGGCGCCGCGCTGGCGGTTCTCAACGCCACCAATCGCATCCTGGGCAATCGGCTCTTTATGCGCTGAGCCGGAAGGCCAAAGGCGACTGCCTCAGATCGCATCTCGTCCGGCGGAATGCAGCGGACTCCCGCCGAAGAGAGGCCGAACCCAGTTCGGCTCGCCCCCGTATGGAGTGAGTTCATGTCACGCTTCCGCCTCCTCCTTCTGCTCGCCCTGGTCGCCTGCGGCGGGTCCAAGCAGCCGAAACCGGCTCCCGAACCGGAACCCGGACCGGCCGAAGCCGAGGCCCTTCCCGAAGACGCGCTGGCGGAGGAGGACACGGAGTCCCTCCCACCCGCTCCGTTTCTCGACACCCTGATTCCCACCGCCGAGCTGGCCGCCGAGCTTCGACTCGCCGCCGACTCCGCCGCGGACGAGGCGGTGCTCGAGGAGCTCGCCGAATCGGCGCCGGCCGACGGAGTCAACGGTGATGTCCCGACGCCGGACAAGGCCGAGCTGGCGAATGCGGTCACCTGGGACATCGACGTCGAGACCTTCAACGATCACTCCCGGGTACAGTGGTACCTGAAGTTCTTCCAGGGCAGGGGTCGCGAGCGACTGAACATCTGGCTCAACCGCATGCCGCGATACGAGCCGATGATCCGGGAGCGGCTGCAGCGGGAAGGGCTGCCGGGGGACCTGGTATATCTCGCCCTCATCGAGAGCGGGTTCTCCAACACCGCGACCAGCCGCGCGAAGGCGGTCGGGATGTGGCAGTTCATGAAGGCGACCGGCAAGCACTACGGCCTGCGGGTGGACTCATGGGTGGATGAGCGGCGCGATCCGTACAAGGCGACCGATGCTGCCGCGCGTCACCTGCGGGACCTCAACGATCGCTTCGGCTCGTTCTACCTGGCCGCCGCCGCATACAACGCCGGCTCGGGGCGTGTCTCCCGCGGACTCCGGCGCCTGCCGGACGACGACGACGGGGAAGGGCTCGCGTCCGATGCCACGTTCTTCCGACTCTACGACACCAAGCTCCTGCGCCGCGAGACGAAAGACTACGTTCCCAAGCTGATCGCCGCCGCCGTCATCGCGAAGGAGCCGGGCCGCTACGGGTTCACGGTGACGCCCGCGGAGCCGATACCCTACGACTCGATCGTGGTCCCGACGATGACCGGTCTCGACGTCATCGCGCGGCTGGCCGACACGACGGTCGCGGCGGTGCGGGAGATGAACCCGCAGTATCTGCGGCTGACGACTCCGCCGGGCCGGGCCTCCGTGGTGCGAATCCCGGCCGGCCGCGGGCCCGCGACCGTCGCCGCATACGCCGAGCTTCCGGCCAATCGGCGGGTCACCTTCGTCGAGCATGTCGTCGCTCGGGGCGAGACGATGGGGGGCATCGCCCGGCGCTACCGGGTGAGCCAGTCCATGCTCGCTGCGGCGAATCCGAAGGTGAAGCCGAGCCGCCTTCGAGTGGGCCAGATGCTGATCGTGCCCACCGGCGGCGGCATCTCCACGTCCATGGCGCGGCGCATGGCGGCGCCGACCGCGCCGGCAGGCACCAGCACCTCGGGCTATCACCGGGTGCGGCGGGGTGAGACCCTCTCCGGCATCGCGGACGAGTACGGCGTGAGCCAGCGCGATCTGCGCCGGTGGAACGCGCTCGGCGGCGACGGCCACATCCAGGCCGGCCAGCGGCTCCGCGTCGCGCCTCCGAGCCGCAGCGGCGCCACCGCGGCCGCGGCCGCCCGCACCCACACGGTTCGTCGGGGCGAGACCCTGACCGGTCTGGCCAAGCGCTACGGGGTTTCGGTCGACGCCCTGCGCGAAGCGAACGGGATGTCGCCGGAGGAGACGTTGAGGGCGGGGGTGGCGCTGAGGATTCCGGGATAGGAACAGCGGTCAACAGTGAAGGGTGAAGAGTGAAGGGGGTCGCCAGGCAGCTGATCAGCTGCCTGGCGACCCCCTTCACTCTTCACTCTTGACCGTTCTTCAGTGCGTCCCGCTCGCCCCCGGGGCCCGATACCCCTTGAGCACGGCGTCGGAGTAGCCGTTGGCTGGGTTGCCGCCACCGGCAAGAATGTCGGCGACCCGCGCCGGCCCACGGTTATACGCGAGCAGGGCCAGGTGCATGTCGTGGTCGAACCTCTCCAGCAGATCGTTCAGGAATCGGAAACCCAGCCGGAGGTTGGTCTCCCGGTCGTACAAGTCCTTCTCGGTCACGCCGGCCTGATAGAAGCGGGCCGTCCTGACCTGGAGCTGGGTATAGCCGATCGCCTTCTTCGAGCTCCGGGCGTTGCCCCGGAAGCTGCTCTCCACCTTCACCAGCTGGAAGCCGACCGCCGGATCGATCCCCTCGCTCAGGGCGATGTCATAGATGTCCGCGGCCAGGTCCGCCGGGATCCGGTACTTGGCCGAATTCTCGATAATCGCGTTGGCGCGATCGAGCTGCATCTTCACGAGCGACAGCTCGCCGCGGACGGACTCGAGCTGACCGCTGAGCGTGCCCATGCGACGGGCCACCAGACTCGGTGCCACCGGCGCGATCTCCTCCGACGCCTTGACGCGCTCGGTCACGCCGGACAGCGTGCCGATGACGGCGGCCATGAGCAGCAGCAGCGTGCCGCGCACGACCACGCGCTCCAGCAGCGGGCGCTTCGGCTCGGCATACCTGTTGGTCGGTCGCTTCACTGGCCAACCTCCTATGAGTTGTGAGAAGGCCGTTTGGTCTTGCTCACCAACTTGACGTCGCCGATCACCATCTCCCGATCCACTGCCTTGACCATGTCATAAACTGTGAGGAGGGCCACTGATACCGCTGTGAGCGCCTCCATCTCGACACCTGTGCGCGCCGTCACCTTCACCGTCGCGCGCACCCGCACCCCGGGCAGGTCCGGCTCCAGCCGGGCCTCCACCAGGGCCACGTCCAGGCCCAGCGGGTGGCAGAGCGGAATCAGCTCTCCCGTCCGCTTGGCTCCCATGACACCCGCCACTTCCGCCACCGCGAGCACGTCCCCTTTGGCCACCGAGCGCGACGCCACCAGGTCGAAGGCTTCCCGGGACATCCGGATCTCGCCCTCCGCGACGGCGGTGCGCTCGCTCTCCGGCTTGTCGCCCACATCCACCATGCGGGCCCGACCCGACTCGTCCAGGTGCGTCAGCTTCACAGGACCTCCGCCAGCTCGTCGCTCAGGACCGCCAGCAGGAGCTGGGGGTTCACGTTCCCCCACGCGGCCTCTCGCGCCTCCGCGACCCGCTCCATCGCGCGGAGCAGCGGCGCGGGTGTCCGGTGGCGCAGCAGCGCCTCCGGAACCGTCCGCCGTACCGGCTGCCCCAGCGTGCCGCGTGCGGCCTCGCCAAGGGTGTCGGCCAGGGCGTCGAGCATGGCGGCGAACTCGCCGCGCGCCGCAAACGTCGGTTGCCGAAGCGCCCGCTCCAACGCGGGACCGGGACCCGCCAGCACCGCTTCGAGCAGGACCTGGGCGGCCCGGTACGCCTCACCCAAAGCTTCGCCCGCTGCCATCGCCTCCCCGATCGAGCCGCTCGACACCGCGGTCCCCGCGTCGACCTCCGGGTGACGGGACAGGAAACTCTGCATGTCGGCGCTGCCCAGTCGGCTCAGCCTGACCGGCACCGCCCGCGACCGGATCGTGGGCAGGACCCGTCGCGGGTCGAGCGTCGTCAGCACGAACAGCATTCCCCCCGGCGGCTCCTCCAGCAGCTTGAGCAGCGCGTTCGCCGCCTCGGGGTTCGCCTCCTGGGGGACCAGACGATCGGCATCGCCGATGATGAACACCCTGGCCCCACCTTCGACCGACGTCATCGCCGCGCGCCGCTGGAGCAGACGAACGGATGCCATGGAGTGGATGGCCATCCCGTCCGGAGCGCTCCAGACTCCGCTCCCGCGCCGCTCCTCCATCACCCCGGCCAGCGACTCGGCCGTCTCCTCGATCTGCTTGTCCGGATCCGACGCCTTGGGGCGGGGGATCGGCACGAACCAGTGCACGTCCGCATGCGACAGGCTGCGGACCAGCCGGCAGCTGCGGCATTCACCGCAGGGCTCGAGGCCTGGGCGCTCGCAGAGAACGAGCTGCGCCAGCCAGAGCGCGAACCGCTGCTTACCCACGCCGGCAGGTCCGGTGACGAGCAGGACCTGGGGCAGGCGCTTGGACCTGTAGGCGGCAGCGAGCTGCCGGCGCTGGTCAGTGTGCCCGACGAGGGGCTCTAAAGGCATGGCCACAAGGTAAGAATCGTGCCGGGAAATGGTAGCTGGCTCAAGGTAACAGCTTCAATATCATGCAGTTAACATCTGATTCCGCCTCAGCTTTGTACCGCAAAGAGGCCCGATTTACAGGGGTGTAGCAGAAGTGAGTGCCCACATTTACAGTCACAGGCCGGTTCCTACTGCTTGCATCTTACCGCGCTCATGCAGGACGAGAGGAAGCTGCAACCGGTTGCGCTCCAGCAGAAGGAGGGTCGCCCAGACGAGCTGGAGAACCGGCGAAACTCCGCGGAAGAATCAGTTGCCGCAGCTAGGGCGCGCACTTAACTTGCCCACCGCCTTCCCGAGTAGCTCAGTTGGTAGAGCAGGTGACTGTTAATCACCGGGTCGGGGGTTCGAGTCCCTCCTCGGGAGTCCAGCAACGACAACAGATTAGCAAGCGCGGCACCAAGTTACGGGAATCCCGACTCGTTGCCGCGCTTGTTTTGTGTTTGCTTATAATTGCCCGGTTTTGGACTGCTGGGATAACATCGGGGATAACGAAATCGCCGGGCACGACCGGCTCCGTAAGCGGCAGGGTTGACTGTCCTCAACGGATCGTCGACGCTGAAAGCGAGCAAGTTGGCGGGGAACGAGGCGTCCTTCCGGCACTGGCACTTCTGTGACCTGAGCCGGGCCACGAGGGGCCGAAGCGGGTTCGGGCGAGGACAAGCGGACCGGGAACAAAGAACGCACTCGAACAGATTCGCGAACCTGAACGAAGGGAGCACCACCATTGAGCCACACCTACATCTTGGCGCTCGTCGTCACGGTGTTCGTTACGCTACTGGCCGTCGCGCTGGCTCACCGGGACCGTGTCGGCATCATGGTCAATGGCGGATTGGTCCTGAGTGTTTGGTGCCAACATCGTGGTGGGCGGTTGGCCCGGCGTGCTGCTCGCGGCGCTTGGTCTGGCCCTCGTGCTCTACGGTGCGTGGCAGAGCCGGAAGCAGCGGTCGAAGCCTGAGCCTCGATGAGGGGCATTGCTGTGTTTCCTCCTGACGGCTCTCCCCAATAGCCCGGCGGCTCGCAGCCGGGAAGAGAAGTCCCCACCCATGGCCCTTGACCTCCGAAAGGTCGATGCGGCTAAGACTAGCGGCATGTCATCAACAGAGCCTCAACGCTGGGCACGGGTGCCGCCGCACCTCGCGTGGAAGCGGCCCGGGCTGCCCACCGCGTGGGTGCGGGTGCTCGAGCGCCACCCGGATGGCGTGAAGGCGTTGCCGGGGTATGTCTGGCTGGATATGCCGGGCAAGCCACGACACGAACAGGAGGGGCCGGGCGTACTTAGCGCCTGGCCCGCGGCTCGAGCCCCGGAGCGCCCTTCAGAAACGTGATGCCGCTAGTTTGACGTCTGCCGCCGACCACGCCGTCGAGAACCGCTGGTCCACCGCTGCCGCTTCGGCGGACTTCCCTTGGGCCCGCAACGCAGCGGCGAGACCGAACAGCGACCACCCGTTCTCAGGAAACCGCTTCAGGTCTTCACGATAGACGGCTTCTGCTTCGGCGGGCCGACCGGCCTTCAGCAACGCCGCGCCGAGTGATTCACGAATCGGGTAATACCATTTGGGCGGCTCGAAATAGAGACCGGCATCCTCGATCTTGAGCGCCTCGCGGAAGTGAGCGATCCCCTCATCGAGTTTACCGCTCCGCGTCGCGATCTCGGCCGTGAGGGCGTGAGGAGCGATGGAGATTGGCGTCTTCTCGGGCGCATCGGCCGGAGTGGCCGCGTCGATTGCTTTCACCGTGTCGAGCGCCGTTTGCGCCTCGACCAACTTTCCCTTAGCAGCATAAGCGACACCACGCGCGTAGTACGCCATAGCGAGCGGCGCGCGGATGTCAGGTGGCGGGAGCGGCTCGGCCAGCACGTCGTCCCAACGCCCAAACGTCGTCAGCGTGAGCACGTAGTAGGGAACCATCTCCTGCAGCATCGGTACCTGCCGTGCCACGTCCATGTTCACCTTCGACTTCAAGGTGCGGGCAGCCTCGAGAGCCTGTGCGCTCTGCCCAGCCATTGTCGAGGCAAACGCGAGGAAGTGAATGTTGTGGGGATAGTAGGCCAGCGAGTACACGGTCACCGGCTTCTGCCCCTCGATGAACGTCTCGTCGGTATGGATCGCGTGCACGTTGCTCGCGGCGGCGTCCTTGTACCTGCCGACACGGATGTAAATGTGCGCCGGCATGTGCACCATGTGCCCCACCCCTGGCATAAGGCGGGCAAGACGCTCGGCACAGGGGACCGCGAGCTGGGGATCTACCGCCTCTACCGCATGGATATAGTAGTGACACGCCGCGGGGTGCTCTGGATTGCGGGCTATGACTCGCTCCAGTTCCTGCACGATCGTTTCGGTACCAGGATATGGTTTGCCCTCCGGCGTCCAGTAGTTCCAGGGTCGCAGATCCATCAGTGACTCGGCGTACAGTGCGGCGGCGTCGAGATCGTTTGGATACTTACGGGCGACCTCCGCCATGGCGCTGGCGTAGGCGGAGTCGAGCTTGGCCCGATTGGCGGGTGGGACCGCTGCGTACCGAGCCGAGATTGCGCGGCTGTATGCCTGCTCCGAGGGGCTTCCGTTGCGGCTCTGCGAGAGCGCCTTCTGGGCCGCTCCGTACGCCTTCACCCCACTGGCAGAGTCCATCCCCGCATTCACATGAGGCCCGTAGGCATACGCGATTCCCCACCAACACATCGCGCACGCCGGGTCCAGCTCGGTCGCGCGGGTGAAGGACCTGATCGCCTCCGCGTGATTGAAGCCATACACCAACCGAAGACCTTGATCGAAGTACTGCTGCGCGACGGGGACTCGAGTTCCGACTGCTTTGTGATGAGGGCCAAGGTCCTTGTAGAGGGGCGGAGGGGCCTGCTGGGCGAGAAGGCCCGAGGCAACGAGCAGCAGAGCGGGAGGAATGCAACAAATCATTCTAACTCGCGGTCGGGGAATTGTCTCGGGTGACATGCAACGTCTCCGATCAATGGGTCAGGTGGGAGTTTGGTCAAAGGAGCCGTAGCCACTCATAGGGCGGGGCCGCCGCCGGGGCGCTCCTGGACGCACCAGGGATTGCGCGGCGAGGCGAAGCGACCGGACAGTTGGGCAAGGAGGGAGGGGGTCGGGGCGCTCGCCCGTGACGCCCAATCTACCGCCCGGCCGGACGAGCACATACTCGCCCGGGCCGTTGGCGGTCGAGTTGGGCCTCGTGGTGCGGTAGGATAACACAGGGATAACATCGGCAGGTAAGTCGTTGTCCTGCATCACGAGAGGGGTGCCTGTTAATCACCGGGTCGGGGGTTCGAGTCCCTCCTCGGGAGTATCGTAAGTGACGATCCCCCAACACCCGCTCCGGCGGGTGTTCCCGCTTCTGGCCCCGTTGCTTGACGACTGCTCGACAATTGCTCGTCCAGCCTGTCGAACGCCCCCCGGACCCTGGTGTCCCGCTTCTTGAGGTAACGTTGGGCTTGGCGTATTGGGCTCCTCAAGTCGTGATAACTAGTTCAAGTCCTCGAGAACAAGCAGGTCGAACGGCGCCCCGCCGCCCACCGCGTCCACGGCTATCGCGGTTCGCACCTGCCCGCTCGATAGAGTGAGCGTGCCGCTGTCGATCACCACGGTCGTGGTGCCAGCGAGCGTCACCCGCACCTGGTAGTCGCCGGCCGGCGCCTCGATGTAGTCGGCGACGTCCCCGAACTCCACGCTGACGAGCAGCGGGATCGTGGTCTCGAGATCCGCGCCCGGCGCGGTGACGTAGATGTCCACCGACGGCGCGCCCGGCGCGCCGTGGATCGCACGCACCCGTGCATTGCCCGCAGCTGGCGGGCTGTTGTCGTCCTGCAGCACGATGGGCTCGATAGCCTCGACGAGGCCGCTCGCGATCACGGTATAGTCGGTCCCGTCCACCAGGTTCACGTCAGCGTCGATCACCGTGGTAGCGGTTCCGGCGGCGTTCACCTTCAGGTTGTGGTCGCCCACGGGCACGCCGAGGTAATTGGACGCCGTCAGGTATGGTACGTCGCCGAGCACCTCGGCGTCGTCCAGCAGGACGTCTACGTCGGGCGCGTCCGGAGAGGGTGGTTCGGGATTCGCGGAATCGGGAGCCTCTACTACCTGAGCTACGCCCTGAGCCACGGCGTCTCGGGTCCGGCCGCGACAGAGCTGGCGGGGGTGACGATCTCCGTCGTTGCGGCCACCATCCTGCTGCACGGAACCAGCGCACGGCCACTTCTCTCCTGGTACGAGCGAAGGCTCTCGGAGCGGCGCGAGAAGTAATACGCCGACAGTGTGGAAGCACCGCCGGTTCGGCCGGGGCCGGATATCTTGGCTCGCGTGGACGGCGGCCTGAGCAGGCACCGCAACCGAAGCTCAGACCGTTAGGCAACTGCATCAGGCGGCAGCCGTGAAAATCGGCGGAAGTTCACGCCTCGCCCGGCACGACCTAGGTCGTTGCCGGGCGTCATTGCCCCTCCTGGGCTCGAACCAGGACTCTCCTGATCCCGAGGGGCCGGCATTTACTCACTCAAATATCGGACTTTGCTGAAGTCGATTGGCGCCGGCGCGTCATGGAGCACCCCCATCTCTGGCGGCCATCTTGCCAGGCCTTTCCGGGAACGACACCAGTCGACCTTACGGGGCTCGTTCACGCCACGGACGCCTAAGAAGCTTCCCGACTGCGTGCTCCTTCAAGTCCGTGAACTCGCCCGCGTCGAAGAAGGTGCCGTGGCACACAGGGCAGGATTCCACCCAGATGTCCGGTTGAGCCACGTCGACCATCCGAAGCATCAGGGTCCCATCGACCGGACAAAACACCTTCGGCTGAACGTTGTGCATCGCGGCCTGCCACGTGGGCCCCGTGTCGATCGCCTCGGATCCGGTACGCCGCCTAATCTCTTCCTCTTCCAGGGCGTCAAACCAGAGGCCGCCGCACCGAACACAGCGATCGACTTCAGTGTCTTCAAACCGAACCGGTTCCATTTGGGCTTGGCACTTGGGGCATTCCATAGTCGAAGCCTCCCCTCTCGGACGAGCACGCTCAAACCCTGTCGCGGCCTAGTTCAACCTCGTCCTCGAACTATTTGGCCGTCAATGTGGCGTCCGCTTGACGACATGCCCATCAGCTGCGGGTGATCATTCCGTCGGACCCATCCGAAGTTAAGTCATCCTAATGCTAGTGTGCCGCAGCATCCCTGGTATGTCGAGCCCGGACATCTTCGGCTGCCCACGTGACGCGGGCGCGATACACCTCGGCCATCCCGCCGCCACCGAGCTGCCGCTCCAGCTCTCTGGTCTGCTGGCCGCTCTGGCAGTGATTTGGGCAACATCGGATGCGGGATTAATGGACCGTCCCCCGCTGAACGGATCACCAGCAGCCGGCGAAGCGAGGTGCGGGTGCTCGCTGTCCTTGTTTGCGTGCTGTCGGACGAGCACTTCGAGTTCAGAGGGGGTCGCCGGCGCCGGAGGACATGGACAGGGCCGGGCTCACGGGGTTGGGGAAAGGCCGGTCTAGCAGTGTCCTTCGCCCGTCGCCGGGGGATGGCGCTTGCCACCGCTGGAACGTCGGTCGGGCTGCTCGGCGCGCTCGTGGGCAATCGCCTGCTCTCGTCCATGCTGTTCGAGGTCAGCCCGACGGACGCGCCGACGCTCGGCGTGGTCGCCCTGATCCTGCTCTGTGTAGCAGCGCTGGCGAGCCTCATCCCGACGCGGTCGAGCACCCGTATCGACCCGGTGGTCGCGCTGCGGGCCGAATAGGCACCTGCCCGGCTTGCTGGCGGGTGTTGCTTGCCACGCTGCTTGGCGCCCTGACGCACTATTGTCGACGAAGTGCGGGAGCAAAGTTGATGGGGTCCACTAGATGCAGTCCGATTGGAGAGAGATCAGGCCATAGAGGAATCGTCCAAGCCTGACCGCCTCCACCCAGAGCGGCAGTGAAGACAAGGGACCTCTGTCCGATGTAGCCCACGGGGACTGCACGGGACGACATGATCCGGTACGGCCTTCCGCTCTTCCCGGCGCCAGGGACACCGTTTCCCATTGCGGGCGGGTTCTTCGGTGACCAGGTCTGCTTCCCGCTGCCGGCGGTGGAGCGGCTCAACAATCCGAACATCCCGGACTGAGCGGACGAGGCGCCATGGACGCCACCTTCTCGGAGGTCGTCCCAATTTCCACTTACAACGCTACTTGATGACCTACAGCAGCACGTCGGTCCACTGGTGCTTCGCGATCCCGCCTGGAGCCCCAGTCTTCGAGTTGCTGAGATACTCCAGCGCGACGTCACCGTAGTCGGAAGACCTGAGCTACTCCTCGACGGCTATGGGCCAGTCGGTGACCGGGTCAGTACTCGAACTCTCATGAGCCGGCCGGTGGCGGCAGGCTGGACGAGACGTCATTTCCGAGCCCTAAGACGTCATCCCTCCGAAGCTGCCCTGGATCCACTCGACCAGTGCCACGTACCCACAGCCGACGAGGATCCGCACCAAGAATCGGAGTCCGATCCACCCGGCCTGCTCCGCGAGCAACTCGCGCACGCTGCCGTGCACCAGGACAAAGGGCGCGGCAAGGAGAACGTTGGCGATCGCGACGATCACCGGCGCTTGCCAGAGCGTCCGCCGAAAATCGTCCGGCGTCCGGCGGCGAATCTCCCGCAGTAGCCACAGGACCACCCCCGCGTACACCACGACCTCGCGGATCGCCGACCGCGGGAAAATCCACTCGAGGATCCCGCCGTTCGGGAGCTCGCTCACCCGCCGACTACTCTCCCCCCCGAGCGCGGCGACGAGCGCAAGGGCGACGAGCGGTACCACGATGCCCATGGTGTAAACGACTCGCTGTCGCGTGGAGCCCCACACCGCGATGCAAGCTCTACGGGTGGACGCGGGAGTGTCCGATGAGATCCACCCTCCACCCAGTCGGTGTGACCGCAGGGGGATGGGGCTGGTGTCGCGTACCGCCAACGGCTTGTCGGCGTGAGGCACGCCGCATCGGCGACCGGATGTACACGATTGGGGAACCGGCACCAGAGCCCTTCCTGTTCACGCGGAGCGCGCGAGGATCTCGCGCGCTGCGGCACGGAGGAGCAGCCCGCGGAGCACCGGCAGCCGCCGGCGTGTCACGGGAGCAGTAGCGAGTGTCATGTCGAGCTGGTCGAGCGCTTCGCGCTCCTCCTCGCGCTCATCAGTCCAGCCATTGTAGTCCGCCATCATGAGAACCATCTCCTCAGCTAGTATCGTTCGCTTCCGTGTCGCTTCCGCTGCCGCTGCGCTGTTTCCTCAGGCGGCTGCTCCGCCCGCTGCCCGGACGAGGAGGTCGATCACCGCCTCCTTGGCCCGGTGGCGGTCCGGCCCCGTGACCTCGCCGTAGACGCCCGGCGAAGCGAACCAGACGGCGTACGTGATCAACGCCGCCAGGATTACGCGCGCCGCGGTGCGGACGTCGATGGGCTGGACCTCGCCACGCCGCACACCGTCGCGGAGCACGGCTTCGAGACGACTTACCGCCCGCCCGATCACCTCGGAGGCATGGAACACCGCGAGCTCGGGATACCCGGACAGCTCGCTGAGTGACATACGCAGCAGGGCTGCCTGGTCCGGCTCTTCCATCGACCGCCAGAACTGCCGCATGAACCCCCGGATCCGATCGGTGGTGGGCTGATCTGGTGCAGGCGTGCCGGGCTCCCCGGGTTGCAGGATCAGCCGCACGAGGGTGGAGCGGATCACTTCACGGAAGAGCTCGTCTCTGGTTGGGAAGTACTGTCGCAGGGTAGCCAGCGAGACGCCCGCCCGCCGCGCGATGACGCTCATCCGCGCGCCGCGGACCCCGCGCCTGCTGAACTCGGTGAACGCCGCCGCAATGATCCGCTGGGCGCGTCCGTCGATCGGGTAGCGAGTGCTACGAACGGTCTCTGTCATGCCCCCCGGAGAGGCAACCCGGGGACCACTCGGTTCCCGCCGCCGCGTCGGCTCACCCAACTCCAAGCGTGACAGCCATCTGGAGCGTCGGGTCGGGATCTTGTGCCCCGCCGCCCGGCCGCGATATTCCACAGTCTCGCGAGATGTCGCTGTCGCTCCAGCCAGGAGTCGCGGTGCCCGAGAACGACACGGGCGGCTCGGCTCGCACGCCGCTCGAAATGCTGCGCGGGGTCACCCGCCACGTCGCCACCGCCGAGAGTCTCGAGGTCGTGCTGCAGTCGATCGCGGCGGCGCTGGTGGAGCAGGCCGACGCCACCAACTCGCGCATCTTCCTCGCCCTGACCGACGACGAGTGTCCGGTGTGCCGTTCCCCGCGGAGCGGGGCCACGTTGGCCCCCACGTCCGAGCGGGCCCTCCACTGCGTCGCGAGCGCCGGGCACACGCACCGAAGAGCACCTGCCCCACCGCGTTTCCTTCGATTCGCCGCTGCCCCCCGCGATCCAATGGCGCCTGCGCGATCCCGTCCTGATCGACGACTGGCGTCAGTTCGAGCTCCTCGGGGTCGATCCGGGCGTCCTGCAGACCTGGCACGAGATGGAAATCAAGAGCGCGGCCGGATTTCCGCTCGAATTCCGGGGCGAGCAGCTGGGATCGATCGGCTTCCTCGCCCACCGCCGGATCACGACCGAGGAGTTCGCGCTCCTGGGCATCTTCGCCGACCAGGCCGCGCTCGCGATCCGGAACGCCCAGCTCTACCGGGAGATCGAGCGGTATCGCGACCGGCTCGAGCTGGAGAACGCCTACCTCCAGGAGGCGATCGCCGAGGAGCGCGGGTTCGAAGGGATCGTGGGCGAAAGCCCGGCGCTCCGGGCCGTGCTGCGGAAGGTGCAGCAGGTGGCCCCGGTGGAGACCACCGTGCTGCTCACCGGCGAGACCGGCACCGGCAAGGAGCTCATCGCGCGGGCGCTGCACCAGGGCAGCCCGCGCCGCGACCGGCCGCTCATCAAGGTCAACTGCGGCGCGATCCCGCAGGGCGTGGTGGAGAGCGAGCTGTTCGGCCACGAGAAGGGCGCGTTCACCGGCGCGCTGCAGCGCCGGATCGGGCGCTTCGAGCTGGCCGACAAGGGCACGCTGTTCATGGACGAGGTGGGCGAGCTGCCGCTCGACACCCAGGTGAAGCTGCTGCGCGTGCTGCAGGAGCAGGAGTTCGAGCGGGTGGGGAGCCACCCGGACGCAGCAGGTGGACGTGCGGCTGGTGGCGGCGACCAACCGCGACCTGGAGCAGGAGGTGGCCGCAGCAGCGGTTCCGGGCCGACCTGTTCTACCGGCTCAACGTGTTCCCGATCCGGGTGCCGCCCCTGCGGGAGCGGCCGAGCGACATCCCGCTCCTGGTGCGGCACTTCCTGGCGCAGTTCCAGCGGAAGCTGGCCAAGCCGCTCAAGGGGGTGACGGCGGAGAGCCTGGCGCGGCTCGAGCGGTATGCCTGGCCGGGGAACATCCGCGAGCTGCAGAACGTGCTCGAGCGGGCCTGCGTGCTGAGCCCGGGACCGGTGGTGGAGATCCTCGACGAGCTGCGTCCGATCAGCGGGGGCGAGGCGGCGCCTGCGGTGCCGGCCGCCGCGCAGGACGCGATCGTGACTCTCGAGGAGAGCGAGCGGATCCACATCCGGCAGGCCCTCGCCGCGACGGCCGGGCGGCTCCACGGGCCCGACGGCGCCGCCGCGCTGCTGGGCATCAACCCGAGCACCCTCCGGTCACGGATGAAGAAGCTCGGCATCACGAAGCAGCGCGCGTAGTCACCGCGAGGCCGCGAGATGTCGTGATGATTCGAATCCGGCGCCGCCCGCATCGGGCGGCGCTTCTGTTTCCACCCCTGCAGGGCTCGAGCGCTGGTATGGCCGCCAGATGATGAGCGTCACGAAGCGGCGCGCCTAGATCACCGCGAGATCTCGCGAGCCCGCGAGATGTCGTAATGCTCCCGCCTTCAGCGCCGCCCGGAATCGGGCGGCGCTTCTCTTTGCAATCCCGCACCACGCAGGCGCTTACCGCCGCGAATGAGAGTCGCGACCCGTGTGGCCCCGCGGTTGCCTTCCGACCAGCGAGCAGGCTGACGGGTGCGTGCCCTGATGGTGGTGGGGCGCCACAGCGTGAGCCAGAGACTCAAGAATGGAGATCGTCAGAATGACTCAGAATCCAGCAACCGCCCAGTCTGCACCCGCCACGAGCGGCGCCTCCTGGGACCTGCGTCACCCCGGCCTCATCATGACGGGCGGCGAACGGCGAGGAGATCCACGAGTTCACGGGCATGTGGCCCCTCAAGCCCGATGCCGACCTCGTCGTGACGACGGATGGGCTGAGCCGCGAGCCCCCTTACTGGGGAGGCCCTGGAAAGACGTTCGCGGAGGCGACGACGATGCTCGGCCTGATCCGGACGGCGCGCTGGTTCGTCGGCACCAGCACCGAGTTCGGTCCCACCCTCTACTTCGTCTCGCAGTTCGACAGCAGCCTGGAGAAGTACTTCGACGACTTCGTGCTCAACGGGAAGGCGAACCTCGAGAAGGTCTGGGGCAACGTGCATCGGCTGTCCGACCGGCCCGGACGCGACGGCGCGCGACGTCGTGCAGTACATCGCGCGCGGGCAGATCAAGACCCTGGCCTGTTACGACGCGCTTCCGAGCCTCAACCTGGGCCAGATCCAGAAGATGGCCGACTGGTACCAGAAGACGCAGAAGTTCCAGCGCGCGGTCTACGCCGGCGACGGCAGCCTCGAGGACAAGGTCAATGCCTTCTTCAGCGAGCTGGCCAAGCCCTACGAATTCGTGCGGAGCGGCGCCGCCATCGACACCGACGTCGCCAACGAGCCGCAGTACACCGACGTCCCCGAGCGGTTGGGCGTGAAGACAGAGCCGCGTAGACGGTCTCCCGTGGATGGAGCGCGATCATGAGCACTCTAGTTTCGAGGCGGAGTCTGACCGCCGCTGACCTGAAGGACCAGCTTCACGATATCCAGGACAACGTGGTCGCGCCCATCCTCATGCGCTACGGACGGCACGTCTTCGTGAAGTTCACCGACGGCGCCAGGGCGCGCGCCTGGCTGCGCAACATGTTCGACCGCGTCAACGCGCGGCAGGAAGAGCACGGGACCCGATTCACGGTCAACATCGGATTCACCTACGAGGGACTGAAGGCGCTCGGGCTCTCCCAGCCGTCGCTCGAAAGCTTCCCCGAGGCGTTCCGCGTCGGGATGCGGGGCCGTGCGCGCGCCGTGGGCGATGTCGGCCCGCACGCGCCGGAACATTGGGAGGGCGGCCTCGGCGGCCCGGACATTCACGCGATGGGCTGGATTCGCACCGATTCCGACGAGGGACGCGAAGTGGCGATGCGGATCATTCGCGCCGAGATGGAGGCCGACCGGCGGGGTCGAGATCCGGTTCGTCCAGGATACGATGGCGCTCGCGCATGAAAACGGCATCGGGTCCGAAGGCGAGCATTTCGGTTTTGCCGATCCCATCTCGCAGCCGCCGATCGAGGGCGCGGACACGCCCTGGTATCCCGGTGACGGCGTGCTGCAGCAGGATGGCACCTGGCGTCCGCTGAAACCGGGCGAGTTCGTGCTGGGCTACGAGGACGAGGCCGGCCCCCAGGGTACGCAGGCGCCTGACCCGCCGGAGCTGCGGCTCAACGGAACCTACATGGTCTTCCGCAAGCTGTACCAGGACGTGGCCGCGTTTCGCCGCTATCTGGCGACGGCGGCGAAGTCGCTCTACGGCTCCGACGATCCGCACCACCAGGAGCTGGTCGCGGCCAAGATGATGGGCCGGTGGCGCAGTGGTTGCCCGGTCGACCTGTCGCCCGAAAAGGACGATCTCGCGATCGCAGCGGATCCTGAGCGTCGCAACAATTTCACCTATGCGGGCGATGAACAAGGCCTGCGGTGCCCGATCGGCTCGCACCTGCGTCGCAGCAACCCGCGGGCGACGCCGCTCAAGCGCGCCACAGCGGTGCAACGGCACCGGTTGATCCGGCGTGGCGTCGAGTACGGCCCTCATCTGCCAGACGGCGTGCTGGAGGACGACGGTGTGGATCGTGGCCTGATCAATCTCTTCATCAATGCCGACATCGAGCGGCAGTTCGAGTTCGTGCAGAAGGAATGGATGAAGGGCGGGGAGTTCCTCGGGCTCGACCCCAACGAGCAGGACCCGATCAACGGGGCCGGCGGCGAAGGGTCGCAGATGTCCGTGCCCGGGCCGAAGCGCCCGTTCCTGTTCGACCTGCCGACCTTCGTGATGGTCAAGGGTGGCGAATATCTGTTCGTCCCCGGGCTCAACGCGCTCCGAGGACTGATCGATCAGAAGTTCTAATAGAGAGGCAAACGATCGTGTCAGATCATTTCAGCGGGCCGGCGGTGATGGGTGATCCGTCCGTGGACATCACCGACTTCTACGCATTTCCCAGCCCCGAACGCCCCGGCAACCTCGTCCTGATCATGGACGTGTTTCCCATGGCGACGGCGCAGGCGCGGTTCAGCGACGTGGTGACCCACCGGTTCCGGCTGCGGCCGCTCGCGCGGTCCGGCGGCGGCGTCACGCCCGGCACGGCGGAATACACCATCGACGTCACATTCACTGAGGTGCCGTCGGAGGCGGCCCAGCAGGGGCACCTCGTCACGTCGGACGGGCGTACGGCCGAGCTTCGTCGTCGGAACGCCCTCGGAGCAGGACGGCATGCGTGTCTTCGCCGGCCTGGCGAGCGACCCGTTCTTCATGGACGTCGAGGCCGCGCTCCGCACCGACATGTCGGGCACGCTCTCCTTCAATACGGCCGCGAACACCGTACAGGACCGCGACTGCCTGACGATCGTCGTCGAGGTGCCGTCCGGGCCCATCATCCAGCGATTCGACGGCGCGACGCTGGTCGCCGCAATCGCGGAGAACATGGTGACGCGCCGCGGCAAGCCGATCCGCATCGAGCGGGTCGGGCGGCCGGAGATCAAGAACGTCATCATGGCCAACCCGATGCGCGATCCGCGCGCGCAGGGCGTCGAGCTGCGCGATCTCTACAACCGGGAAGACGCATTCGCGCTCTCGCCGGTATATCGCCCGCTCTACGAGTCGCGGCTCGACGCCAACCTGGCCTTCTTCGACGGCCTCGATGGCGCGACCGCGTGGCCGATCGGACCCGACGGGCGCCATCCGCTGCGCGATCTGCTGATGGACGACTTCCTGATTCTGGATCTCGCGCGCCCGTTCGCACCGGGCGGCTTCCTCGAGATCGAGCGCGCGCTGGCCGAGAACCGGCCGCACGCCACCGCGGGCGGCCGCTGGCTCGACGACGACATCCTCGACGACCTGCTCACGTGGATGGTGAACGGTGGCGCGGGGCGAGCGGTTCGGCGACGGGGTCGACGCTCCGACCAAGCCGGCCAGCCTGACCTTTCCCTACGTGCGCGAACCCAACCGGGCGGACCTGCCGCTTCCGGCCTTCCTGAGGAGTTGACCATGGAGACGCTGAAGGGCAAAGGCGCGGTCGTGACCGGCGCCGCGAGCGGCATCGGCAAGGCGATCGCCACCGCATTCATCGATGCCGGCGCGAGCGTGCTGCTCTGCGACCGCAACGGCCCGGCGCTCGACGCCGCGGCCCGCGAGCTCGGGCAGCGCGCGACCGGCCGCGTCACCGACGTGTCGGACGAGAGCCAGGTCGAAGGCGCGATGCGCGCGGCGCGCGAGGCGTTCGGGTCGCTGGACATCGTGGTCAACTGCGCGGGCTTCGGCGCCATCATGCCGCTGACCGAGCTGCCCGACGAGAAGTGGAAGGCGGTCCAGGCAGTGACGCTCGGCGGCGTCTTCTACGGCCTCAAGCACGGCGCCCGGCTGATGCTCGAGCAGGGCCGCCCGGGCGTCATCATCAACATCTCGTCGGTGAACGGGCGCCAGGCGGGCGAGGGGCAGGTCGGCCTACTGCGCGGCCAAGGCCGGCGTGGACACGCTCACCCGCTGCGGCGCGCTCGAGCTCGGCAGCCGCGGCATCCGGGTCGTCGGCATCGCGCCGGGCCTGGTCGAGACGCCGCTCACGCGGCACGAGCTGGAGAATCCGGCCATGCGGGAGCTCTTCCTCAACGCCATCCCGATGCAGCGGGCGGTGGCGGCGGAAGAGATCGCGGCGGCCGCGGTGTTCCTCGCGTCCGACAGCGCCAGATCCATCAATGGTGAGACGATCGCCATCGACGGCGGCTCGTTGACGCGCGGCTATCCGGCACTGCTGACCGGACTGAGAAAAGCGTCATGATCGACGCCGGACGTTATACCAGCGGCCGAATCGCGGTCACCAATCTTTCGGCACAGATCGAAAGCCTGGAGCTTCGCCGTGTCGAAGGTGCGACCTTCGACGACCTAGGTCGCGCTGTCGAAGCTCCTGTTCCTTCGCGGCGACGTGCTTGGTCGTATCGCGGACCATGACCGGGCGGAACCCGTCGCCTGCGAGGCCATCGCGCTGGCGCCGCGATGCGGCGGATGCGCTCTCATTCGCGCGCGGCTCGCAGGGCGTTTCCATCGCTTCAACGAAGCCCACGCGCTTCTCGATCAGGCGCTCGCCGCCGGGTATCCCGGACGAGAGATCGAGCGGAAAGGGCAGCACTGCTCCAGGCGACCGGCCGATACCGCGAGGCGCTGGTTCTGCGTGAAACGACTGGCGAAGGACGATCCTGGGATTCACACGCTTGGGGGCGCTCGCGTCGCTGCTGGCGGAAATGGATCAATGCAGCGGCCGCGGACAACCGCTATGCTGCCGCGCTAGACGCGGATATGGCGTCTCGCCTTTACCCTGCGGCCAACTGCTCTTCGAATGGGGCGTGAGCGCGATGCGCCGCGGTGAGGTCGCCCGTGCCGAGGAGATCCTGGCCGAGCTCGACCGGATCCTGCCCGCGCATGTCCCGGGACGGGGGCACCGGGCCGAGGTGGCGCTCGCGCGCGGGCAGTTGGATCGTCGCCCTGGCGCTCATCGCGCCGTTGGTCGACGCCTCGGACGATCCCGAGTACCGCTCCACCTATGCGGAGATCCTGGCCGCGCGTGGCGAGCGGGAGGTGGCGGCGTGCGAAGCCGAACGGGCGGCAGCAGCCTATGATCGGTTGCTCGCGCGGCGGCCCGAGGCCTACGCCGATCACGCGGCGGCCTTCTTCATGGGCATCGGCAATCGCCCGCAGCGTGCTGTCGAGCTTGCCTTGGCCAATTGGAAGCTCCGCGATACGCCCCGCTCGCGTCGGTCTTCTGGCCAGGGCGCTGCGCAACGCGGAGCAAGCGAGCTGCGGAGTGCGCGCATGACTCTCGCGCTCGCAGGGCTGGCGGCCGGCATGGTTCACGTGCTGTCGGGCCCGGATCACCTGGCCGCGATCGCGCCCTATGCCGTGACGGACAAGGCGCGGAGCTGGCGGACAGGGGTTCGCTGGGGGCTCGGCCACAGCGCCGGCGTGCTCGGCGTGGGCCTCCTGGTGCTGGTGGCGCGCCATGCACTGCCGGTCGAGGCCCTGTCTGCTCAGGCGAGCTGGGCGTCGGCTTGGCGCTGATCGTGATCGGCGTCTGGGGGATGCGCATTGCCCTGCGGCCAGCACGACATGCGGGCCCGCGCGGTCACGAACACCAGCACGGCCACGGCCGCGCGGCGATGGCGGTCGGGACACTTCACGGACTCGCCGGCAGCTCCCACCTACTGGGGATCGTGCCGGCGCTCGCGCTCCCTTCAGACGGCGCCGCGGCCGCCTACCTGCTCTGCTTCGGAGCCGGCAGCGTAGCGGCGATGGGAGCGTTCGCCTCGTTCGTCGGCTGGATCGCGGACCGGTGGGGCCCCGGTGCGCAGCGCACTCTGCTCGGGCTGTGCTCCGGGCTGGCGGTGCTGGTCGGCGGCTTCTGGCTGCTCTCGCGATGAGCCGGGCATGCGCGGGACGCGCGCTCGCCATGGTCTTGATCTCTACGGTCCTCCCCATGGCCGTCGCGCATGGTCAGGAGGAGGGCTTCCGCTTCCAGGGCTACTTCCGCTCGGGCTTCGGGGTGGCGGGGACCGGCGACCCGCAGGAGGCGTTCCGTGCCCCGAACGCCGGGGCGAAGTACCGGCTCGGCAACGAGACCGAGGCCTACCTGGAGACCATCTTCGGCTATGGGGTGAGACCGAAGGACGACTCGACGGCGTTCTTCGATACCCGCGTCAACATCTCTTACGTGACGCCGACATCGAACACGAACAACTTCGAGACTACGACGGCGCTGCGGGAAGCCTTCGTGGTCGCGAGCGGCGTGTGGAAGGCGCAGGAGGATGCCGGCTTCTGGGCCGGCCAGCGGTTCTTCGACCGGCACAACGTGAACATGAACGATTTCTTCTACCGCGACCTCTGGTGACCGACGTCGTCGTGATCGGCGCGGGACCAGCGGGCGTGCTCGCCGCCATCCGCGCGGCGGACCTGGGTGCCCGGACCACGCTCGTGAGCAGCGCGGAGTTCGGCGGCATGGCCGCCAACGACGGGCCCGTGCCGGTGCGGACGCTGGCCTATGCCGCGCGGCTGATGCGGGAGGCGCATCACCTGCCGCGCTACGGCATCACCGCGAGCGCGCCCGAGCTGCGGTACGACCGGCTGCTGGCGCGGGTGCGCGAGGTCGTCCACGACGTGCGCGCGCGCTCGGCCCTGCGCGAGCGTATCGATGCGCTCGGCGTGACGGTCTACGAGCAGGTCGGCGCCGCGCGGTTCACCGACCCGCACACGATCGAGACAGAGCGCGGACTGCGGCTGCGAGGCGGAGAAGTTCATCATCTGCACCGGGGGCGTGAGCCGCCGGCTCGCCATTCCGGGCTTCGAGCTCACCAGCACCCACAGCGACGCCTTGAGGCTGACCGCGGTCCCCCCGTCCATGCTGGTCGTCGGCGCCGGGAGCAGCGGGGTGCAGGTCGCCTCGATGTTCCATGCCTTCGGCACGCGGGTCCAGCTCTTCGAGGCGGGGCCGCGCATCCTGCCCGCGGAGGACGAGGCGGTCGCCGCCGCGGTGGCCGGCGAGCTGCGGTCGATCGGGCGTCGGTGTCCACGAGCGGTTCGGCGCCATCACCTCGTTCGAGCAGACGCCGGCCGGGGTGCGCATGAACTTCCGGGACGGCGACCAGCGACGCCAGCGCGGAGGCGGCGGTGGTCGTGGTGGCCGCGGGCTGGGTGGCCGATACCGCGCAGCTCAACCCGGCCGCGGCGGGCGTCACCGTGGACGCGCGCGGGACCGTCCAGGTAGACGAGTTTCTCCGCACCTCCGCGCCGCACATCTTCGCCGCCGGCGACGTGACCGGACGCCTGATGCTGGTGCCGGGAGCCGTCGAGGACGGCTTCGTGGCGGCCACCAACGCCGTCCAGGGCCCGACGCTTCCGCTGCCGCATCGGGTGAGCCCCTCCGGCAGCTTCACGCACCCCGAGTACGCGCAGGTGGGGCTCACCGAGGCCAAGGCGCGCGAGACCCACGACGTCGTGACCACGGTGATGCCGTTCGATTCGGCGGTGCGCGCGATCATCGAGGGGCGGACGTTCGGCTTCTGCAAGCTGGTCGTCGATCGCGCGAGCTGTCGGATGCTCGGGTGCCACGTGGTCGGGCGAGCGGCCGGTGGAGATCGCGCAGCTCGCGGCGATCGCGATGACTGCGCAGATGCGGGTGGACGAGCTGGCCCGCGCCGCGATCTCCTTCCCGACCTACGCCGAGGTGCTGTTCTACGCCGCGGTCCGCGCGGCCGTCGAGCTCGGCTTGCCGCTGAGCGGGCAGGCGGAACACGTGGCCGCGTGACCATATCGGAGGCTGCCATGTCCAAAGTGCTGATCCTCGGGGCGACCGGCTCGCTGGGCCGGTATGTGACGCAGCAGGCGATCGCGGCGAATCACGAGGTATCGGTCCTGGTGCGGACCCCCTCGAAGCTGCCGGCCGAGATTCGAGAGCGGGTCGTGGTGCATCAGGCCGATCTGGCCACGACGTCCGTGTCAGATCTGGCGACCATCTTCCGGAGCCACGATGCCGTCATCAACACGCGCCGGCCTGGTCACCGAGGGACAGCGGCTTCGTGGATCTGGTCGGGCGGGTCGTGAGCCGGCCTGGAGATCCTGGGTGAGACGGATCGGCCGGTCTGCTGGTTTCTGGCCGGCGCGGCCGTGCTCGATCTCGATGACCGTGGTCGGCGGGGCGTCGATCTCCCCCGGTCGCCGCGACGTACTGGCCGCATCGCGCCAACTTTGAGCGCATCCGTCAGACCGCACTCGACTGGCGGGTCCTGTGTCCCGGGCCGATGGTGGATCAGCCGCCTCTGGGCCTCGCTCGGATGCGGATATCGCTCGACCGCGTTGCCCGTCCAGATCCCTCGGTTCACCGGTTCGCTGCCCGAGCGCCCTGGCTCCTGCCGTTCTTCGTCCGCCGGATTCCCGAGATGATCGTCTCGTATGCCGATGCCGCGGCGCTCATGCTCGCCAACCTCACTCCCTCCGGCGAGATGTCTCGCCGGCGGGTCGGATCTGGCGCTGCCCGTCGGGATGCGGGGCAAGAAAGCACAGTGGGCGGCCAGACCGAGCGCGGCCTAGCAGAGCGACCGCCCGCCAATCAAGCGGCGGCAGACGATGAGGAACCACCGCACGTAGCCACCGCGAGATCTCGCGGGACCGCGGGATATCGTGATGGTCCCGCCTCCAGCGCCGCCCGATTCGGGCGGCGCTTCTGTTTCCAACCCCACACCGCGCAAGCGCTTAGCGGCACGAGCGGGACCCGCCACCCGATCTGGCCTCGCGGTTGCCTTCCCCTGTCGCACAGACGATCGCGAGTCTCCGGCGAATGACCGGCGACCTCACACGACGAGCAACGGATGCGGAGGCCGAGTGGACAGCACTCGAATCAGTGACACGCGATTCAGGATCGAACCGATTCTCGCGCCACGGCTGGCACGCCCGAGCGAGCTCGCCTGGCGCCTGCTGCTCTGCGGTCATCGCCCTGGTGCTCGGCCTGGTCGACCTCACTCCCGGCCCAGTCGGCGGCCCCCCGGGTCGCCCTCGTGCTGGACCAGGAGGCCCCGCGCTCTCCAGCCGCAGGTCGCGGCGTTCGAGCGGGAGATCCAGGGCTTCTTCCGGCCCGGCGAGATCACGCTGCTCCCGCCGCAGGCCGGCGACGGCACCGCGGCCGGCGTGAGCCGGGCGCTGGACCGCGCGCTCGGCGACAGCAGCGTCTCGGCGGTCGTGGCGCTGGGCCCGATCGGCTCGCACCTGCTCGCCCACGCGGGCGAGCCGCAGAAGCCGGCGATCGCGGCGACGATCGTGGACGCGGGCTGGCAGGGCATCCCCAGAAGGACGGAGCCAGCGGCGTCCACAACCTGGCGTACGTGGACGAGTCGTACGCCCTGAGCGGAACGGTCGCCGACTTCCACCGGATGATCCCGTTCCGCCGGATGGCGGTCGCTGCTCGACCCCGAGCTGCTGGCGGTGATCCCCGAGCTCGCGGGCAACGTCCGCTATCTCGTCCGCTGCGCCGGCGCCGGCGCGGTGGTCATACCGGCGCGGGGCACGGCCGATCAGATCCTGGCCGCGCTGCCGGCCGACGCCGACGCCGTGTACCTCACCCCGATCCCGGCGCTTGGCGAGGCCGAGACGGCGCGCCTGATCGCGGGGCTCGAGCGCGCGGCGGCTGCCCACGCTGAGCCACACCGCCGACGACGTGCCCGCGGGCGCGCTGGCGTCCTACGAGCCGCCCGAGCACTGGCTGCGCCGCGCCCGCCGGGTGGCGGTGGACCTCCAGCGGATCCTGGCCGGCGAGGACGCCGGCACGCTGCCGGTGCGGCTGGTCGGCGCGCCGCGGCTCACCCTCAACCTCGCCACCGCCCGGACGATCGGGTTCTCGCCCGGCTACAGCGTCCGGACCGACGCGGAGCTGGTCGGCACCGACTCGCTCGGCCCGGCCGACACGGTCTCGCTGGCGGAGGCGATGCGCGGCG
>CAWILD010000009.1:0-92381 GCA_963836815.1 uncultured Gemmatimonadales bacterium
AGTCGTGATAACTAGTTCAAGTCCTCGAGAACAAGCAGGTCGAACGGCGCCCCGCCGCCCACCGCGTCCACGGCTATCGCGGTTCGCACCTGCCCGCTCGACAGAGTGAGCGTGCCGCTGTCGATCACCACGGTCTTGGTGCCAGCGGGCGTCACTCGCACCTGGTAGTCGCCGGCCGGCGCCTCGATGTAGTCGGCGACGTCCCCGAACTCCACGCTGACGAGCAGCGGGATCGTGGTCTCGAGATCCGCGCCCGGCGCGGTGACGTAGATGTCCACCGACGGCGCGCCCGGCGCGCCGTGGATCGCACGCACCCGTGCATTGCCCGCAGCTGGCGGGCTGTTGTCGTCCTGCAGCACGATCGGCTCGATAGCCTCGACGAGGCCGCTCGCGATCACGGTATAGTCGGTCCCGTCCACCAGGTTCACGTCAGCGTCGATCACCGTGGTAGCGGTTCCGGCGGCGTTCACCTTCAGGTTGTGGTCGCCCGCGGGCACGCCGAGGTAATTGGACGCCGTCAGGTATGGCACGTCGCCTAGCACCTCGGCGTCGTCCAGCAGGACGTCTACGTCGGGCGCGTCCGGAGAGGCGTGTACCACGCGCACCCTCGCTTCGCCGTCGGGGCCGGTGTTGTCGTCGTCGTCGCTGCAGGCGGCGGTCAGCGCGCCCGCAGCAAGGAGGAGAGTGAGAAACTTCAGCTTCATGAGTGCACCTTCGGTGTTGGGATGAGGTTCGGTGTTTACTGAGCGAATGCGGGCTGCCAGCGGTGCTGGATGGCCTTCCACTGAAGCGCCTGGTATAGCGCCGCGAACCCGACCAGCGTGTAGATCGCCCGGCTCAAAGGACTTAGGTTGCCGAAAATGGTCCCGACGATGTCCGATCCGGTCACTCCAACGACTCCCCAGTTAATGCCGCCTACGACCAGCAACACGGCGGCAACTACGTCTAGCTTTTTCATTTTCACCCTCTGGTAAGTGTTGTTTTGTCTAAGCTTCGTCGAAGAAACTACCGTGCTGGTATCGTTCTGTCAAGCTTTTGACTAAGTATTTGCTTGACATTATCTAGACAAAGGTCTATTGTCATCCTGTGACAGAGGCCATCGAGTCCCAGACCCCCCGATACCCCGTCCGCCTGGTCGCCGTCCGAACCGGGCTCACGCCCCACGTCCTCCGGGCGTGGGAGCGGCGCTATGGAGTGGTGAGTCCCGCACGGACCGAGGGAGGACAGCGCCTCTACTCCGACCTCGACATCGAGCGCCTGCGGCTTCTCCGGCGGCTGACCGACCGGGGACACGCGATCCGCCGGATCGCCCTCCTTCCGATCGCCGAGCTCGCCAGGCTGGACGAGGAGACCGGCATGGTCGAGGAAGGGGCCGCGTCAGCAGACGGGACCAGCCGAACGGACGAGTCGGAGCAGGCCCATGCCGGGAGCGTCGGCGAGGCCATTGCGGCGGTGCTGCAGGCCACCCGCCGGCTCGACGGCGTCGAGCTTCAGGCGGTGCTCGAGCGGGCCGCAGTGACGCTCGGCGTGCCGGTTTTCATCGACGAGGTCGTAGCGCCCGCGCTCGTGCGCGTCGGCCACGGCTGGGCCGAAGGGTCGGTGTCGGTCGCGCAGGAACACATGGCGACTGCCGTCTTCCGCCGCGTGCTGGGCTGGCTGTTCCGGGTGTACGAGGTCAGGGACACCGCGCCTCGGCTGGTCGTGGCTACGCCGCCGAGCCAGGTCCACGAGTTGGGGGCGCTGATGGTGGCGACCAGCGCTGCCGCGGAGGGGTGGCGCGTGACCTACCTGGGTCCCGACCTGCCCGTGGCCGATCTGGTGAGCGCTGTTGGGCAAACGGGTGCTCGTGCCGTCGCGATCAGCGCCGTGTACGTGCCGGAGGGCGTCGATCTCCTCGCCGCGCTGAGGGAGATGCGCGCCGGCCTACCCGAGCGAGTGCCACTGCTCGTGGGAGGCGCCGCGACGCCGGAGATAGAGGCCGAGGCGGAGGCCGCAGGGCGCGCGGGTGATCCGATCGTTGCCGGAGCTCCGGGCGATGCTCCGCCGGCTGGCGGCCGAGGAGGTGGAATGAGCCGCGAGGGTGGGCTCACGCTTCTCACAGGCGCGAGCGGCTACGTCGGGGGCCGGCTGCGCCGCACGCTCGAGGCCGGCGGGTACCCGCTCCGCTGCATGGCGCGACGGCCGGAGTACCTCCGCTCCCGGGTGGCCGACGGCACCGACGTCGTCGCGGGTGACGTGCTGGACCCGGGTTCCCTCCCCAACGCCCTTCGGGGTGTGCACACCGCCTACTATCTGATCCACTCCATGGCCTCCTCCAGCGACTATGCGGAGAACGACCGCAGGGGTGCGGAGTCGTTCGCCAAGGCCGCCCGCGAAGCCGGAGTGAGTCGGCTCGTCTACCTCGGCGGCCTCGGCCAGGGCGAGCGCTTATCCCCGCACCTCGCAAGTCGGCAGGAGGTCGGGCGGATCCTCCGCGAGTCGGGCATCCCGACGATCGAGTTCCGTGCCTCGATCGTGATCGGCTCCGGGAGCCTTTCGTTCGAGCTGGTCCGCTCGCTGGTGGAGAGGCTCCCGGCGATGGTGACGCCGAGCTGGGTGGACACGCCGACGCAGCCGATCGGCATCGAGGATCTCATCGCCTACTTGATGGCGGCGCTCGATCTCCCGGCCGGGAGAGCGTCATCTACGAGATCGGGGGCCCCGACCGGGTCTCCTACGGTGATCTAATGCGGGAGTACGCCCGGCTCCGAGGGCTGAGACGAGTAATGGTTCCCGTGCCCCTGCTCACGCCGCGGCTCTCGAGCCTCTGGCTGGCGCTGGTCTCGCCGGTGTACGCGCGGGTGGGGCGAGAGCTGATAGACGGGATGCGGAACGCGACGGTGGTGCAGGACGACGGCGCGCTCCATGATTTCACCGTGCGGCCCCGCGGGATCCGCGAGGTACTCGCCCGCGCTCTGGTCAACGAGGACCTGGGGTTCGCGGCCACGCGCTGGTCTGACGCACTCTCTTCTCAGCGGGCGCCGCGGGGCTGGGGCGGAGTCAAGTTCGGGTCCCGTCTGGTGGATTCGCGGGCGGCGTGGGTGGGCTGCGCGCCGGATCAGGCCTTCCGGCTCATCTCGCGCATCGGCGGGGACGCGGGCTGGTACTATGGGAATGCCCTCTGGCGGCTGCGTGGGCTGCTCGACATCGCGGTAGGTGGACCGGGGATGCGGCGGGGCCGACGGGATCCGGAGTCGGTGATGCCGGGGGAGACACTGGACTTCTGGCGGGTCGAAGCAGTGGAGCCCGGGCGGCTGCTCAGACTCGCGGCCGAAATGCGGATTCCGGGGCGGGCATGGCTTCAGTTCGAGGTGACGCCGGCGGACGGGGGCAGTCTGATACGGCAGACCGCCCTCTTCGATCCCGTCGGGGTCGGGGGCCTGTTCTACTGGTATGGGCTGTGGGGAATGCATCAGATGGTGTTCGCCGGGATGTTGCGCAACATCGCTCGTGCCGCGACAACGGCGGGCGTGATGGCGCCGTGCGAGCGGACCCGGTGACGCCCCCACGCCCGGCGGGATCTCCCACCCTCGAAGACAAAGCCTTCCTTGCTCTTCTCGTCGCGGTATCGCTCGCCTTCGCCTGGATCCTCTGGCCGTTCTTCGGGGCGGTGCTTTGGGGTGTGATCCTCGCGATCGTCTTCGCACCGCCCTACCGGCGACTGCTGAAGTCCATGCGTCAGCGCCGCACCCTCGCGGCGCTCGCCACGCTGGGGATGGTCCTGGTGCTGGTCATTCTGCCGCTGACGCTGCTTACGGCCTTGCTGGTGCAGGAGGGGGCCGCCGTTTACGAACGCATCCAGTCGGGAGAGTTCGACATCGGCCGGTATTTTCAGCAGACCTTCAACGCGCTGCCCGGATGGGTCACCGGCCTGCTGGACCGCTTCGGACTGACGAACCTGGGCCTGGTTCAGGAGAGGCTGTCAGCTGCACTGAGGAAGAGCAGCCAGTTCCTTGCGGGACAGGCGCTGAACCTCGGCCAGAACACGCTGAACTTCGTTCTCAGCACGTTCGTCATGCTCTACCTGCTGTTCTTTCTGCTCCGCGACGGTGACGCACTGGTCGAGACTATCAGGGCGGCGATTCCGTTGCACCCGGAGCAACTGCGCACGCTCGCCAGCCGGTTCACCGGCGTCATCCGTGCCACGGTCAAAGGCACCCTCGTCGTGGCAGTCGTGCAAGGCGCGCTCGGAGGTCTGATCTTCTGGCTATTGGGGATCCACGCGCCGGCGCTCTGGGCGACATTGATGGCACTGCTGTCCCTGCTGCCCGCGGTGGGGGCCGCGCTGGTCTGGCTGCCGGTCGCCATCTACTTCCTGGCGACCGGCGCGATCTGGCAAGGCATCGTGCTGACCGCGTACGGTGTGCTCGTCATCGGCTTGGTGGACAACGTGCTGCGCCCGATCCTGGTCGGCAAGGATACCAGGATCCCCGACTACGTCGTGCTGATCTCCACGCTGGGCGGCATTTCAATCCTCGGCATCAACGGTTTCGTCATCGGGCCGGTGATCGCGGCGATGTTCATCGCGGTGTGGGGCATGTTCTCGGCGTCGAGGTCCGGGTCCAGGCCAGTTCACCCTGACAAGTGAGCTTTCTCGGCTGGATGGCCCTCGGCGGCCTCGTGCTGCTGCTGGTGGCACTCTCCTCGGCTTATCTGCGGAACCTCCCGATCTCGACGTCGGCCATCTACCTGGCGCTGGGCGTGGCCATCGGTCCGCTCGGCTTCGGGTGGCTACGCATCGACCTGCGCGAGGCGGGGCCGTGGTTCGAGCGGCTCACGGAGGTCGCGGTGATCGTAGCGCTCTTCGTGGGTGGGCTCAAGCTACGGCTGCCGTTGCGGCACCCCGCCTGGGTCGCGGCCTACCGTCTCGCCGGGCCGGTCATGCTGGCGAGCATCCTTGGCGTGGCGCTGGGTGCCCACCTGCTGCTCGGTCTGGATCCGGCGATGGCCCTGCTAGCGGGCGCGGTGCTCGCCCCGACCGACCCGGTGCTGGCGAGCATGGTAAAGGTGGATAGCGCCACCGACCACGATCGGGTGCGCTACGGACTATCGGGCGAAGCCGGGCTGAACGACGGCGCGGCGTTTCCCTTCGTAGTCCTCGCCCTGCTCTGGGCGGAGCACGGTGGCCCAGGCGGCTGGATCGGCGAATGGGTGCTGGGGCGCGTAGTGTGGGCGGTGCCCGCCGGTCTGCTGCTGGGCTTCGGGCTCGGCCGCGCGGTGGGGCGACTAGCCATCTGGCTCCGCAGCCTGCAGCAGGACACCGGCGCGCCGAGCGACTTCCTGGCGCTCGCCCTCATCGCGCTCTCCTATGTCGGCGCCGAAACCATCGGCGCGTGGGGATTCCTGGCGACCTTCGCCGCCGGCGTCGGCCTGCGCCACGCCGAGCTGCACGTGACCCGGGAGACGCCGCATCCCGAGCAGGTACGGAACCCGGCGCCGCCGGTCGGGGATCCCGCGACCGAGGCGTCGTCGCATCCGCCGGCGGAGGACCTGGTCGGCGCGAGCGTCGAGGCGGAGGAGCTGCGAGAGCCGGCAGTCGCCGCGGGCGTGCTGGTGGCGGAGACGATCTCGTTCGGTGATACGGTCGAGCGACTGGTTGAGCTGCTGCTGGTGGTGCTGGTGGGGGTGTGCCTCGCGACCCACTGGGACCTGCGGGCCGTTCCCCTCGCGCTCCTGCTCATGCTGGTGATCCGCCCGGTCGCGACCCGGCTGCTGCTCGTGGGCACGCCGACCACGAACCCGCAGCGCTGGCTCATGGGGTGGTTCGGAATTCGCGGAATCGGGAGCCTCTACTACCTGAGCTACGCCCTGAGCCACGGCGTCTCGGGTCCGGCCGCGACAGAGCTGGCGGGGGTGACGATCTCCGTCGTTGCGGCCAGCATCCTGCTGCACGGCATCAGCGCACGGCCACTTCTCTCCTGGTACGAGCGAAGGCTCTCGGAGCGGCGCGAGAAGTGATAGGCTGGAGCCGCCCGAGGCCAGCGACGATGAGCGCCCGTCAGCGAACAGGGAAGCTCCCGACGCTTGGAGGGCCGTCGGGAGCTTCCCCTTCGGGCGCATCGAAGTTCCTGCTCTACCTCTGCGCGCTCTGCCCGACCGCGAGGGCCGACGCATTGATCCCACCGTCCGCCAGATTCGACAACTTCTCGTCGGCGGCCTCCTCCTCAGATAACGTCTGCTCGAGGAGCGTGACAGCCTGGTCGAGGCCGAGCAACTGCGCGTAGGACCGCAGGCAGCCGTACGCCGCGATCTCGTAATGCTCGACCCGTTGTGCGGCCGAAATGAGGGCTGCGTCGATGACGCTGCCTTCCCCTTCCTCCTCCATGATCTCCTTGCCCTCTTCCAAGAGGCCTTCCATACCCTTGCACTTCTTGCCGCGGGCTGTCTCGTTAAGCAAGCCGAAAATCTGCTCCAGCCGGGCGACGTGACCCTCGGTTTCTTTTAGATGATCAGTGAACGCCGTGGCCAGCTCCTGGGATTGCGCGGCCTTGGCCATCTTGGGGAGAGCGGTAAGGATCTGCCTTTCCGCGTTCAACACGTCCTTCAATTCGTCCAAAAACAGAGCGTTCAGGCTATCGAGAGACATCGTTACTCCAGGATTCGGGTTCGAAAGGTCGGCGCCGTTTGCGCTGCCGCGAGGTTTCATTGGGCACGAATCTAGAGGGCATGCTCTGGGGGCGCAGTAATCTTCATCCCATCAGACAACAGCCCCAGGTCACAGACCACTCCCTTAGGCGCGCGTCCCTACTGGCCTCCTCCTAGCGCCGTTTGCTTTCCGCTTCGGATTCAACTCGGGGAATAGTCGCGCGGCGACGTCCTGGAACATCTCAGGGTCAATGTCAGGGCCGATCGGAGCGGTGAGCTGGGGCTCGGCATCGAGGTCCGGCGGATCGAAGCCTTCGGGTGCCCCGATTTCCACTTCCAGGTCACTCCCGTCCTCCGGGTGTTGGCCATTCCAGATCTCGCCCGCCCGCGGATAGTCCTCCGGGCTGAACTGATACAGAATGCGGTGGAGGCCCTGCGGGCCTCATGCTTCGCCGCCTCGGGGAACCGCTTGTTGCTGATATCGGGGATGGGAAGGAGCTTGCCGACATCGACGCCCGTGAGCTTTTCGAGCGCCTTGGCATAGGCCACGATGTGCACCCCGCCGCGCACCAGCAGGAAACCCACACAGGCGCGCGCCGTCGGATCATCGACAGTCTCGTAGACCCGGATCTTGCCGGCCCGCGCGCCGCACTCCAGGAAGAAATTGTGCAGGAGGTCCAGCTTGAGATTCCCGCTGGAGAACACGTTCGCCCCGTCCAGAGGTTGCCCTGCGAATCCATCGGCAGCGCCTGCTGGCCACTGGCGAGGAAATGGTAGCGTGTTACGGGCGTCGGCGGCCGCAGCGAGTGGGGTGCGCTGAGGGATCGTCGCCGCGCTCGGTCGTGCCGGTCAGCAGCAGGTTGATCGCGTAGGAGACGAGCTCGATGTGGCCGAACTCCTCGGCCGCGATGTTGGCGATGAGGTCGTAGAACGGCCGCATCTCGCTCCGGCCACGGAAGTTGAACGACTGGAAGGTGTAGTTCATGAGGGTCGACATCTCACCGAACTTGCCGCCCAGCAGCTCCTGAACAGCCGCGGCGGAGTTCGGTGAAGGGTTTTCCGGGTGGGGTAAGTTCCATCTGGAGCTTGTCAAAGCGAGTAATCATGGAGCTAACTCTCTATTAAGAGGCGAACGCGGGCTGCACGAGTCGCGTAATGGCAGCACCGACATGGGCGAGATCAAGCACTGCAGGACTGCAAGTATACGCCCTGTGGGGGCATCGGTTTGTGATAGATGCCCCAAGAGGGTGTCTCTCCTTTCTGTTATACAGGTGCTGGCGCACAGGTCGATCTGGGTAGGATAGGGGAAGGCGGCCTGGTCGCTCGCCACCTGTTCGCAGCGAGACGTGGCTTGGACGTTCAATTTCCCCGGCATCTCGATCCAGACGTGAGCGGATGCGCCGGCGATCCCCTGCGCGCGACGCCGGGCGGCTGTCCTGCCCGCCGAGCGTCGCGAGCCTCCTGCGAGCCTCACAGTGTGACGGATGACTGCACGGGGGCGCCGTCGTGGCCGCCCCCGCTTGGATTACCCTAGCCTGCGTCAGTTAGCGGCTGTAAGTGCGTCCGCCCTGCTGCGCCAGGATCTCACCTACTTCGTTCGCCGAAGCCACGTCTTCAGTCTCCACGGCCACGAGTACTCCGCCGCGCTCAACCGCCGGACCGTAGAACTCGGACTCCTCCTGGCTGTACCCCGCTCGGCTTAACCCGCCGGCGATAGCACCCGAGGTACCACCCACGATCGCGCCCGCGGCCAGTGCCCCACCGGTCGTCCCAAGAGCGGAAGCCAGCGCCCCCGCTGTAATGAACGGTCCCACACCTGGGATCGCGAGGGCTGCCAGACCGAAGAGCAGGCCGGCGCCGGCCCCAGCAGCCGCCCCCTTGGCCGCTCGTTTGCCCGCGGTGTCTGGCGAGGCGCCTGCGGCAACAGCTTCCTCCTCGCTTCGGGCGACGACCGATAGGTCAGTATCCTTCCAGCCCAGGCGACGCAGCTCCGTGACAGCTCGTTCGGCCCGCGCCCGGTCATCAAATACAGCAGTAACTCGTGCCATCTCGTACTCCTTCTCTGTTCAGGCTCATAAATAATCTTCTAACCATCTAGCATAGCGCACTGGTTCACTTGTGGCGGTGAGTCCGGTCACGTCCCTGGCAAGCTTGGATCCCAATCGTAGACAGCCCACGCGTCATTTCCGGCGGCCGTTTCTTACTTCACCCTCGGCGACCGGCAGCTGCAAGGAATCGAAGACTCATGGGACCTCCAAAAAGGTGCGTGATTTTTGTTCAGCCGACGGGGCGGATCACTCCGTCCCGCGCTGTGGCCTTGCTGCGTTACTGAGGAGTGGTTGAGCTATCCACGCCCGTCTTCAGGGTATCGCCCTTAGCGGTCACAGGCTGACCTTGGTCTGGACGCGTCTGCTCGACTCCAGATCCAAGCGTCGACTGCCCGCTCGAATCGGTCATGCCGGATTCGGTCTGGTTGACCTTCGCCGAATCGGAAATGCGGGCAGCGCTCGTATCACGCGCCGCCCCGACCTCGGTATCGGAAGAGTTGTTTCGCGCGCACGCCACGCCAGCCAGGAGCAGCGCCAGCGCGGTAGAACGCGTCAAGAATGAGACTTGCATCGAACCCCACAGTGATAGAGATGAAGTATTGGTCTGGTGGCCCGGGAGGCCCGGACCACGAGCGAGCGCTCAGCCTTAGACTCGGCTGGTGGCGCTCTGGTTCACGTCGTTCCGGTTGACCTCAGACCGCTTTGTGTCGCGGCGGTCCCGGCGACTGAGCCCCAGGAGCCCGGCGAGCCCCGCTAGGCCCAGCAGACCCTTATCGAAGCCGTCGTCATCGTGCGTGTCGGTCGGCGCGGTACCGGCGTCTTGCGCCGCTACCCGCGCGGGGGAGCCGGCGGCGGTGAGGCAGAGGAGAAAGAGCGAGCCGAGTGATACCCGGCGGAACAGATTGGAGCGCATATTGAGCCTTCTTCTCATGACGAGAGAATGTGATCGTGTACAAGGACCATCGCTGCATGGCGAGCGTCCTGCGAAGCCTACATGAATAGCGGTTTGCGCCGACAAGCGTTGTGACGGTTGGCCCGCTCGCGCAGCGAGCGAGCGCTTAATTGCCTGACGCCGGGTGGGTTTCTTTGGTAGGTCTTGGCAGGAGCACGCGAATCGTGGAAATGCGAGTCGCCAGTCGCCAGTGAGCGCGTTTGAGCGCGTGAAGATGTGGCATCCACACCGTGCTAGTAGGGGGGACAGCTATTTCTGAAGCCTCTATTCTAGCCTAGACGTAAGAGGCGTCATGCCTTGCGGCGGGACGGCGCGGAAATGCGGATGCCAGCGCTACCTCTTGCCGGCGGGCCGAGTGGCCCAGGGACCTTGTCACCGGAAGCCGCGACCTCTCGCATGGGGAGAAATACCCATGTTATGGATCACAGCAGGCGTCCCCGGCAGTCGGTAGCGTACTGTGCCGGACTCGTCGGCGCCGAGCCGAGCCGCAATCGGGCAGAGATGTCACGGATGGGCTCGATGCTTGAAGGATACGGCGCTCGGAACTCTAAACTCATCAACTAGGAGAACTGAGAACCATGCCAGCCAAGAAGGCGCGCGGGAAATCGAACCGTGGCACGCGATAAGAGTGAAGCGATAAACAGCTATATAGGCGACATGCTGGCGCTCGAGGATCACATTGAGAAGGCCATCAAGAGCCAGCTGGCTGATCTGAAGGACTACCCGGACATAGTGCGCGAGCTGCGGCAGATCCATCGCCAGATCGAACACCACATCTCCGATCTTCGGATGCTGAGCGACCGCCGTAACGCGGGCGGGGTCGTGGAGTCGGTCAAGCGAGTCGGCTCCACGGTCGCGGGCGCCGCGGCTGGACTGATCGACCTGGTGCGCACGGAGGGCCTGCCGAAGAATCTGCGGGACGACTACACCGCGTTCAACCTGGCCAACATCGGCTACCTCATGCTGCACACGACAGCGCTGGCTCTCGGCGACCAGGAAGTGGCCGATCTCGCACGGCAGCACTTCCGCGATTACGCCGAGGCCATCCTCCGCTTCGACAGGCTGGTTCCGGCATCGGTCATCCGCTACCTCCAAGAGGAGGGACTCCCGGCGACGGATGTAGTCTCACAGGTGAACCAGGCGGTGAAGGAGGCGTGGGAGCAGGTCACCGAGGGTCCCGCCGTCCCCACCGTGACGGCACGGCAGCCCTAGCTAGAAGGAAGACTCAGAAGTGGCGGGCAATCGGCACATCCTCCGCCGGCGGTGCCAAGCTGCGTGGGGGACGCAACCCGCGATCTACCGTGCTAGACACACTTCAAATGACTGGAGCAAACAATGTGGGTGAGACCGGCAGGCCTCGCGATGTTTCTTGCTTTGACGGCATGTGCGTCGCGGAGTAAAGAGACCTCGACAGTGGCGACGGATACCGTGGTCACGAGTAGGCGGGTAGTGGATACGACGCTCGTCAAGACTGACACGACCGTCACTGTGGACACGACAAGGATCGGGGGCGACGGTGGGGTAGCCGCCGACACGACCGCCCCTGCTGGGCGGGTCACCCTCGACACAACAAAGGCTGAATAGGGCAACCGCCATCCGCGAGATGCAGAACATGTTGTCGCGGTAAGCGAATGGTGGACATTCAGCGGACCATCCGCGCTTCCTATGTGATGGTCAGCTACCGCCATGCCGCTAGGGTCGATGCCATCCGTAGAGGTCGCGTAACCAGGCGATGCAGCGGACCTCAAACTCCTTGGTAGTCTCGTCGGAGCGGAACGGCAGCGTCCCGATAAACTCACGGCCCCGTGAGACAGCCCAGGCGGGTGGGAGGGATGTGACGCGGTAGTGGCTCTTGAGGGGCTCGGCCGTGTAGCGCTCGCCGTCCAACTCCACGAAGTGGCGGCTCGATCGCATGAGGACCTCGGAAGCGATGGGAGGGCCCCCATTGTGACACGCCGTACCAACGACCGCAAGAACCCCGGGGGCCCTCTGGAGGTGAGTCTGTCGTGCTCGTCCGGCTAGGTGTCGTCCTCCTGAAGCGCGAGCCGGCCCTCCTCGGTGATTAGGGCCGTCGCCAGGTAATAGGGGTGTCCAACCTCCATGACGCTTCGCTTGGCCAGAACGTTTCTGACCCATCCGTAGGACTGGAGCGTGTAGAGATTGTCCACCCGGTCTTCGGTGGGGTTATCAAACCTCCGCTCGCCCTGGGCGAGCCGTTGCAGGAGTGCCCGTAGGTCCGCCCGCATTTGTCCCCTCCCTGGTAATAGGACTCACCGCTCGGGGAGGCGGGCTTCCTGCAAAAACCGTTCACGATCGAGACTCTCCTGAGCCGTATGCGCGACGTTCTCGCCTAATACGGCGGCGCGTCTTTCGATTCTTGCATCATGGAGCTAGCCACGAGCTCGCGAAGCTTTCCTGCCAGCGCTTCAGGCGTAAACGGCTTCTGGAGAAAAGGAGCTCCTGCCTCCATGAGGCCACGGCGGATTACTTCGTCGCCAGTGTAGGCGCTGATGAATAGCACGGGAATGTTGGGTCGCAGCTCCGCCACGCGCTCCTTCAACTCGCGACCACCCATGACCGGCATGATCACATCGGTCACGATCGCACCAATCTCGTCTCCGCGCTGGCGGACTACGTCTAGCGCCTCGCTGCCGTTTCTTGCCTCCAGGCATCGATAACCGTGGGCGTCCAGATAGCGGCAGGCGAACTCGCGCACTAAGTCCTCATCCTCCACGACGAGCACCGTCCCGCTGCCCGGCTCAGCACGGTCGCGGGATCGGGAGCTTGGCGGCGGTGGCGCGGCGGACACTTCGGGTAGGAAGACGCTAAAGGTCGTTCCCTGGCCTGGGGCACTCTCGACGCGAATCGAGCCGCCGCTCTGGCGCACGACGCCGAACACAGTGGCGAGTCCAAGCCCTGTCCCTCGGCCCAGTGGTTTGGTGGTAAAGAACGGTTCGAAGATCCGTGCGCGAGTGGCCGCATCCATGCCGTGTCCCGTATCGGCGACCGCTAGAACCACATAGCTACCAGGGGCCGGCCCCTCCTCGCTCAGGGCGTCGGCCCCTGGTGGCGCAACGACTGCGTTACACGTCCGGACTGTAAGCGTTCCAGCCGTCGGCAACGCGTCTCGGGCATTTAGGGCAAGATTTATTAGCACCTGTTCCATCTGGCCGGGGTCAGCGCGCACTCGGCCAAGATCGTTCGCGAGATCGGTCGCAAAAAACCTGTCTGCCCCGAGTACCTGCCTCAGCATTGGCTCCAGCGCCCGGACCAATTGATTGAGGTCGAGCACTTCGGGCCGGAGGATCTGCCGCCGACTGAAGGCGAGCAGCTGGCCAGTTATGGTAGCTGCACGGCCCGCGGCGCGGCGGATCTGCCGCAAGTCGGCGCTGCTGGGATCCTTCGGACCTAGACGGTTGAGCAGGAGCTCGCTAAATCCCAGTACAGCCGTCATCATGTTGTTGATCTCGTGCGCAACACCCCCGGCGAGCTGCCCGACCGCATCCATGCGCTGAGCTGCCACCAGGCGCTCTTCGGCCAGCTTCCGCTCTGTCACATCAATAGCTGCCCCCGTGAGGTACTCGGGTGTGCCTGTCTCGTTACGCATCAGCATGCCATGGTCTAAGAGCCAGCGAATCGACCCGTCCGGCCAGACTACGCGAAATTCGACATGCATGTCTTGGCCGCTCTGAATGGCGTGACCAAAGGCCGCGTCGACCTTGACGCGATCTTCCGGGTGGATATGCTCGCGGAATTGTTCGTAGCTTTCGACCACGTCGCCGGCCCCCAACCCCAGGAGCCTTGCCATGCTGCCATCGACACGTTGGGTGTTGGTTGGGAGGTGCCAACGCCAGATCCCCATCCGTGCCGCGATGAGCGCCACCCGAAGCCGCTCCTCACTCGACCGGAGCCTGTCCTGCGCCTCCTTTTCCGCAGTGAGATCCCGGAACACTTTGCTGAAGCCGATCAGGTGCCCGGCGTCGTCATTGAGCCGTGTCGTAATCCCCGTCGCCCAAAAACGACTCCCGTTCTTTCGCACGAGCCAACGATCGTCGGACGCCCGGCCCAACTCGGCTGCGGTGCGCAGCTCGCGCTCAACCTCACCTTGCGCTCGATCCTCAGGTGTGAAGAGCACCGAGCCATGTAGTCCCAGGAACTCGGTTTCCTCGTAGCCCGTGAGTAGCAGCACACCCTCGTTCCACGTCACGTGACGACCGTCAGCGTCCATCATAAAGATCGCGAAGTCGCGCACCTGCTCGACCAGCATCCGAAAGCGCCGGTCACCGAACGCTTGCGGCGCGAGCGGTCCGGCGTCGTGGTGCTGTGTGGTTGGGGGGTCCCAGTCACCGCCGCTCTGGGGGTCAGGCAGATTGGGCATAAATTTGCCGCGCGATCAACGCTGTCATTGGGACCTTTTGAGGAGAACATCCAGGACTATCGTGGCGGTCTACAGGTCACCCGGCATGACGGACCAATCGAGGCTCGAGGGCTCCGCCTATAGGTCCGGGCGGACTACCCCCTTCACATGAGGCAGCTTAGTAGCTCCTAAGCCGCCCGGCTGTGATTGCGGTAACATGCCAAAGGCGAACTGTGCCACGTCCTGGTCGGCGATCTGGCTACTTCGCTGGCAGCAATAACCCAACTGGCCAAGGCGGTTGACGGCACTGGACGAGCCGCCAACCGCCTACGGAGGACGTCAACCGACCTTCACTTCGATCTCCCGGGGCCTGGCCCGCTCAGCCTTGGGCAGCGTGACCGTCAGAATACCGTGCTCGTAGTTGGCGCGGATCCGCTCGGGATCCACGGTGCTCGGCAGTGAGAAGGCGCGCTCGAAGCTGCCATAACTGCGCTCATAGCGGTGCACCCGCTCGGTCCGCTCTTCGGCTTCCTGCTTCTTCTCACCGCGGATGGTGAGCAGGCTGTTCTCCAAGGTCAGCTTGACGTCCTGCGGCTGCACGCCGGGCACCTCCGCGACGATCTTGATCTCATCCCTGTCCTCGAAGACGTCACAGACTGGGTACCAGGACGAGGTCAGCGTGCCGTTCTCCTGCTGCGACCAATTCTGGAGCACCTCCTCATAGAGGCGTCCCAGACCGCGGGCGTTGAACAGGTCGCCCACCGGGTTCATCGGGCGGCGAGTGGCGAGGTACTGCATACTCGAATCTCCTGAATCGCGTAGGTGAAGTGTTCGCGGCCGGCCCCGCGCCGGCCGTCGTCCCTCGCTGAATGCAGCCGGCATGCCGTGGCGGCTGGCCAAATTGACCGAAGGGGGCCGCCCGGATCTGTCGCCCGGGTGTCCCGGCTGCAAGAATGACAAGCCAGAAAACGGTCCGAGCAGCCGGCCTGCAGTCCTTCGAGTGCAGCCGAACTGTGCGTTACCCATGAGGGGACTGGAAATCTGTCCAGAAGCGGCGCTTGGGTAGCGTAGCAATGAAGCCCGGCTCCGGGGAGACGACGGGCCGAACCGACACTGAGGGACGGGGTATAGCGACGTGAGCGAGACCGAAGCAGGAACGCGGCACGACTAGCCGCCGCGGCACGGCTGGAACCAGCGGCAATCGGTAACAGAGCAGCGCGAAGGTTGTGTGGATGTTCCCACGGCCTTCTGAATGGCGCTCACGCGCCGCCCGCTGACTCATTACCCGGAAGCGTCACCGCATCCGCCGCACGTGGGCAATGAGCGCGAGCTGAAAGCGCCTGCGCCGCGCCTCTGCAACGTTTGGCCCACCAGTGGCTACTCGCTCACTAAGCCAGCTTGAGACCACCTAACCCTGCAGACGCGGCGGGCGCGGGGCAGGCTGAGGTCGGGGATCGCTGACCAATCGTCCCCGATGGTGACGCGGACGATCGCCAGCGGCCGTCCCGACTCCGTCAGGTCTCCCGCTCTCAGGTTCCGGCCGTGACGCCCTTGAATCTGCTCGGCGATGGCATGAGCCGGTGATTCGGCGAGGTTCAGGATCAATGGCTTCCCGTCCAGGTCGTACCGTCCATCCTCCTGGCAGGGGTTGATGTAGCTCGGACTGAAGGGCTCACCCGCTTCGGCGTCGGGCTCCCAGGGGAATACCCGCCAGAGCGTACGGATCATCGCCATATATGTATGCGCGCGGGGCCGGGTGATCGACCCCGGCCCGTTGGCTCGATGGGCCTATTCGTCTTCCTCTTCCGACCCGGCCCCGACCGCCGCCGCGGCCTGATTGATCCCGCCCTCGGCCAGTTGGGTCAGCTTCTCGTCGGCCGCTTCTTCCTCCGATAGGGTCTGCTTGAGCAGGCCCGCCGCATCGTCGTGTCCCAGCGTCTCGGCATAGGTGATCAGGCAGCCATAGGCCGCGATCTCGTAGTGCTCGACCCGCTGGGCCGCCGAGATCAGCGCGGCGTCGATGACCTCCCCTTCGCCGTCCTCCTCCAGGATCTCCTTCCCCTCCTCGATGAGGCCTTCCATGCCCTTGCACTTCTTGCCTCGGGCCGGAAGATCGAGCGACTTGAAGATCCGCTCCAGGCGGGTGACGTGCCCCTCGGTCTCCCGAAGATGGCTGGTGATCGCGTCGCGGAGCTGGGGCGAGGTCGCGGCCTTGGCGATTCTGGGAAGGGCGGTGACCAACTGCTTTTCCGCATTGTATACGTCCTTCAGTTCGTTCTCGAAGAGTGTCTGCAGGCTGTCCATGGACATAGGAGGCTCCGACAAGCTTGAGTGGGGAATCGAGCGCCCGGCCGGCCCGGGCGCCGCAGAACGAAATATCGGCCGGGCGCGAAGCTGCGCGGTGATCTGCATCCCGTCTCCCCGACCTCGAGGGGTGGCATAGCTCACAGCATAGCCGCCGCCGCTGGCTTTCATTGAGGCGACGGCTTCGCTGGGGCGAGGCCCAATTCCCCCGAGCCGACCCGAGTCATGAAGATTGCGATGATCTCCACCCCGTTTCTCCGTGTCCCGCCCAGGGACTACGGGGGAACCGAACTTGTCGTCCACGAGCTGGTGGAAGGACTGGTCCGCCGGGGACACGAGGTGACGCTGTTCGCCACGGGGGATTCTCTGACCGAAGGCACGCTTCGTTGGCGTTATCCAACCGGCCAGTGGCCCCCGGACCATATGACCGACCTGGACCATGTCGCCTGGGCCATGGAGGAGGTGAGCAGGGACCCTTTCGACGTGGTCCATGCCCATTCGGCCTCGGCTCTCGCCTTCCGGGGCCTCGTGCCCCGTTGCCCCATGGCGTACACCCTCCATCACGCGCGGGACGAGCGCCTGTCATCCTTCTACCGCCACCATCACAACGCGCACTTCGTCGCCATTTCAGCCGACCAGGCGCGGAGAGAGATGCCGCTTCCGCGTCTGACCATCATTCATCATGGGGTGGACCCAGCCGATTTCCGGGCGGTCCCTGTTCCGTCCGAGTGCGTCTGTTTCATCGGCCGCCTCGCGGAAGTAAAGGGGCCGGCGACGGCCATCGACATCGCCCGCGCGGCCGGGCTGCCCATCAGGGTCGCGGGGGCGGTGCATCCGCCGGACCGTGGTTACGCCGATCTCGAGCTGACCCATCGGTTAGCCCAGCCACATGTGACCTTTCTCGGCCCCGTGGACCTCCAGACCAAGTCGGCCCTGTTGCAACGCGCCCGCGCCTTGGTAGCCCCGATCATCTGGGACGAGCCGTTCGGCCTCATCGCCATCGAGGCGATGATGTCAGGATGTCCGGTTGTTGGGTTTTCGAGGGGGAGCCTTCCCGAGCTCGTCGAGAAGGGGGTCACCGGCTATCTCGCCGAGAATGAGGGAGAGATGGTCGAGCTCATCAGGCCGGGTGGACCGATCGATGGCTTCGACCGGCTTCGCTGCCGGGCGCGCGCCATCGAGCGCTTCAGCAGCGGCCGCATGGTGGCCGACTACGAGCGCCTCTACTTGATGATGCTGGCCGGCCATCGGAAGGCGCTCCCTGGCAAGGCGAGCCGGGTCGCGTGATGGTGCTGCAGGGGTGCCTGCGTCGGAGGGCGTTCGAAGATGCGGAACAGTGGTGCGGACAGTTACGGGGGGACCGGCTGGCCCGATCGCCGGCGGGCTCGGGTCGCGCCGAAAGCCAGGTTATGGCCGGGCCGTCGGGCATGTTATCCGGCACTCTACCCCTCGGCGTGGTATCCCGTCTACACTGCGGGCCCCCGCGCTGCCGTCCGGGGAGGGCGGTGTTAGGGAGGCCGTTCCCCAAGCCGCGAGCCCGGCCCACTCCATGTCAGCCTACGCCGGCGACCCCCTCTGAACTCGAAGTGCTCGTCTGGCAGCACTCGCCCTGCAGGCAACTCCCCGGAGCCACTTGAGCGGCGAAGCCGTGCGGCCACTCGCGCCGCCACACCTGCCGCCCCAAACCAGATGTTCGCCGGCACCTCGGGATAGAGAGATGTGTGCTCGGGCTTGAGGCAGGCCTTCCGAAGGATGGGACTCATTGTCACTGGATCCGCAATGGCGATCCGTAAGGCGGCGCGTGGGTTCCTGGGTGGGATGTCACTTGACTATATGCCATGGGTAGGGAAACGAAAACCCCGGCCGCACCGAAGTGCAGGCGGGGGAAGGACGTTCCGGAGTGGGCCCGGCGCGACTCGAACGCGCGACCTCTTGCTCCGGAGCGCAGGCCCGACCGCCAACTACCGCCAGCTGACGCTGATCCTCCCCCGTAACAGGCCCGCTCTCGCTTACCAGCGCTAGCTAGCGTTGGTGGGCATTGTCATAAAGAGTGTCATAACCCTGCAGGCTCTGGTCCGCCGTAGAACGATTCGGCGTAGGTCGGGAGGTCCAGTGCCCGACCAGCCGGACATCCGGCTTGTCGATGCCTAAGCCGGATGGCCACGCCCTGGTGAACACTTCGGCGGCTTCCCCCGAATTCAGGCGGTTGCGTGTGCAGGATGCACGCCCGGAGGCTCAGAAATGTGCAGGATGATCGGATCAAGTTGGCACAGAAGTTTGCACATTACGCCTCACCCGCCGGAGCACGGCGGTGTGCCGGTACGCTAAGGTAGGCCGAGGCTATTCGCCTTGCCCTTTCGGCTGGACCCGTTCGCTGGCGTTGCTCAGCCCCAATCGGCGTCAACTTGATCTTGATATTCGAGTGGGTGAATTCGAAATCGTCTGGCGAAGTGAACTCTTTCGCGACGATGGATTAGTTCATCCCCACGAGATGGTACAGCTGCCCGCTCTCGTCAGTCACCGTTCCCACCAGGTGCATCTGGGCGGCGTCGCCAGGGAGGACAGTCATCGAGGCGGAGCCGCGCTCGCACTCGCCTATGCGGACCAGCAGGACTCGCCCACGGCCCGGCCGCCGACCCGCTGTCTTGGTGTCTGCCCATAGTGCGGCACACGATGCACGTGTGGGGACCATTCCCAACAGGAGGCCCGTCACAATCTTCGAAGAACCCGGTGAGGCCTCGCATGGCTAGATGGTGATGGGTCGCACCGAATATGGCTTTCCCTGGCCCGAATATGGTGCCCAGGCGTTTCGCCGGAGGGATCGATGCTGGGGCTCAGGATTTCCGTGGTGGTGTGCATGGGCGTGATCGCCTGCACGAAGACAGAGGACCGGGAGCGCCCCGTGGCAGATCGCCCACCCCACGGGGAACTGGAGATCGCCCAAGCGGAGGTCCCCACGCGCGTGGATACCGCACCCCGGGCGGAGCTCCGCGACAGCCACAGACATCGCAACCTTCGAGGGCAACTCGCCCGCCGGCGCCGAGACGTGCCCCGCCTGCCGACCCGACGGAGTCCCCCGATACCACGCCCACCGCCGCCAGCCCGGTTCCGTCGGACACATCCGGCTACGTCCCTTATCCGATCGAGCCCGCTGCCGAAACGGCGCGGGACAGCTCGGCCGACTCCGCGGGAAGTATTGTGAACACCGCTGCCGTGGAAACCGCTGCTGCGGATCCCGCTGCCTCCAGGTTGCCTGCCCCCAAGTCCCGGCCCACACCGGTGGGCAGCGCCGTCGCCATGGTTCCCGCCGGCACGATGATCCACGTGGCATTGCAAGACTCGATCGACTCGCGTATCGACGTGTCGGGCAAGATCGTGGGCGCGAAGGTCATGGAGAACGTGGCCGGTCCCGACGGACGCACGCTCATTCCGGCAGGCACGACGGTGCAGCTCACCGTGACCCAAGTGAAGGCGGGCCGCGGCGACGGGCAGGGCGTGCTCGAGATCAGGCCAGACTCGATCACGCTGGCGGGAAGCGCACGGAAGCTGGAAGCGACTCTCCAATCGGTGCCCTACGAGCTGCGGGGCCGAGGCGTGACAGGCGAGGAGGCAGCGAAGGTCGGGGTCGGCGCGGCGGGGGGTGCTGTCGTCGGTCGCGTGCTCGGAGGGAACACGAGGGGCGCGGTGATCGGCGGGGTCGTCGGCGCCGCAGGCGGTGCGGTCGTCGCCTCGGAGACGGCAGCGAAGGACGTGGTCGTGAAGGCACGAACGCCTGTCGCGCTGGTCCTCACCGCCCCCATCCCGATCCCGCGCTGACGGTATCGACGCTTGCGGGAACGACGCACGGTTGCACCGGAAATCGCCGCGCAGCGGTCCCGTTGACAGCTCCGGATGCTGCAACACCTCGTTGGAGTATTGAGAGGACGCGGCCACCTGGTGTGATACCGCTCCACTCAGCGAGCTGGCGCCGTCTCAAGACGCCAGGCTCCCACCGCGTTGTGCGCCTCTGGCCCCAGCTCGAGGAGATTCTCGGCCCCTACCTCCACTGGCGGCTCATGGAGCGCGGGGCGGTCTCCTGTTCCCCTCCCCGTGGTCCTCATCTGCGACAACCGATCCAGGACATCCGCCGGCTGCTCGACCGCATCGCCACGCGGGCCGGGTTGGAGGCCGGCTCGCTGCGGACCAAGATGTTCCGCCACACCTATTGCGCGGCGCGGCTGCAGACGCTCGACCGCGGGGCGCCGGTCTCGACCTACACGGTGGCGCGCGAGCTCGGGCACGAGTCGGAGGCGATGGTGCGCCGGGTGTACGCCCACCTCGGGGAGGTACGGCACCGCTCCGAGGTGGTAGAGTATCGAGTGGCGCAACACGTCGAGCAGGTCGGTGAGCGGCTGAAAAAGCTGGGGATTGTTACTGGGAACGTTACTGCGGCTCCGGCGGCCGCCGAAAACGAAACGCCCCGCGGCAGCATAACTGCCAGCGGGGCGGATGGTTCCGACGAATGGGCCTGGGTAGAGTTGAACTACCGACCTCACGCTTATCAGGCGTGCGCTCTAACCACCTGAGCTACAGGCCCTTGCGGGGACGGGAGAATAGCCGCCCCGCCCCGGCGACGCAAGGTTGAAGCAGCGCCGGCGGAGCGCCGCCCCTCAGCGCAGGTCCTCTTCCTCTTCCAGATCCTCCAACTCCTCCAGGTCCTCGTCGTCGAAGTCGTCCTCGTCGTCGAGATCCTCGTCGTCGTCGAGATCCTCGTCGTCGTCCTCGTCGTCGTCGAAGGTAAACCCGTCGTCGTCGAACTCGTCCTCGTCGTCATCGAACTTCCGACGCAGCTCCGGGGCTTCCACCGACGTCTCCCAGGCCCACATGATGATGCCCTCCGCCTTCAGAGAGTGATCCGGCGTGTCAGGACGCGTCCGCCACCCGCGCGGCCCGGGCGGCCTTCTTCCGATCGTTCGCCGTCAGCACCCGCTTGCGCAGCCGGATGTTCTTTGGCGTCACCTCGATCAGCTCGTCCTCCTCGATGTACTCCAGCGCGTACTCGAGGGTGATCTGGCGGGGCGGCTCCAGGATGACGTTGTCGTCCGAGGCCGTGGTCCGCATGTTCGTGAGCTTCTTTTCCTTCGTCACGTTCACGTCGAGATCGCCCGGCCGCGAGCTCTCGCCGGCGATCATCCCCTCGTACACGTGGTCGCCGGGGGTGACGAACATCTGGGCTCTCTCCTGAAGGTTCCCCAGGGCGAACGCCACGACGCTGCCTTCCCGGTCCGCCACCAGCACCCCCCGCTTCCGCCCTGCCAGCGGTCCCGCCCAGGGGCCGTAGTCCAGAAACCGGTGGTGCATGATGCCGGTACCGCGGGTGTCGGTGAGGAACTCCGAGCGGTAGCCGAAGAGGCCCCGCGCCGGGATCCGGAAGGTGAGCCGCACCATCCCCTGCCCCGGATTCCGCATCTCGATCATCTCGCTGCGGCGCGGCCCCAGCTTCTCCATCACCACGCCCATGTACTCCTCGGGCACGTCCACCGTCAGCTCCTCGTACGGCTCCAGCCGTTCGCCATCGTCGCCCAGCTTGGTGATGACCCGCGGCCGGGACACCTGGAACTCGTATCCCTCCCGCCGCATCGTCTCCATCAGGATGCCGAGGTGCAGCTCGCCCCGGCCGGAGACGGTGTGCGTGTCCGGGCTGTCGGTCTCTTCCACGCGGAGCGCGACGTTCCGCTCCAGCTCCCGGTAGAGGCGATCCTTGAGCTGCCGGCTGGTGACGAACTTCCCTTCCCGGCCGGCGAACGGACCGTTGTTGACGATGCAGTCTACCGAGATCGTCGGCTCTTCCACCGCGATGCCGGCGAGCCGCTCGGGTCGCTCCACCGCCGTGAACGTCTTGCCGATCTCGATGCCTTCGAAGCCGGACAGGGCGACGATGTCTCCCGCATCCACCGATTCCACTTCCACCCGGTTGAGACCATCGAACGTATAGAGACGCGTGACCCGATTGCGCTCCACACCTTCCTCTTCGCTCACCGGCCCCGGCTCGCCCAGCGGCAGCAGCGCCACCTGATCGCCAACCCGCACCCGTCCCCGCTCGATCCGACCGATGGCGATCCGGCCCAGGAAGCTGGAGAAGTCGAGCGTGGAGACCAGCATCTGGAACGGCCCCTCGGGATCGCCCTTGGGCTCCGGGACGTGATCCACGATGGCCTGGAAGAGCGGAGTCAGGTCGGTCCCGGGCTGGCCCAGATCCGCGGTCGCGGTCCCGGCCCGGCTCGATGTATAAAGGAATGGCGCGTCGAGCTGGTCGTGGGTCGCCTCGAGATCGATGAACAGCCCCAGGACCTCGTCGTGCACCCGGAGCGGCTCGGAGTCGGCCCGGTCGATCTTGTTGATCGCCACGATGGGTCGGAGGCCGAGCGCGAGCGCCTTCCGGGTGACGAACCGGGTCTGGGGCATCGGCCCTTCCGCGGCGTCCACCAGGATCAGCACGCCGTCCACCATGCGCAGGATCCGCTCGACCTCGCCGCCGAAATCGGCGTGGCCCGGCGTATCCACGATGTTGATCTTGACGCCGCGCCAGCGGACGGCCGTGTTCTTGGCCAGGATGGTAATTCCCCGCTCCCGCTCGAGCGGATTGGAATCCATGACGCGCTCTTCGACCTGCTGATTCGCGCGGAATGCCCCCGCCTGCCGCAGCATCTGATCCACCAGGGTGGTCTTGCCGTGGTCGACGTGGGCAATGATGGCCAAGTTGCGAATCACGAGCTACTTCCTTGCTCCCCCGAAGGGATGGGAACGGTTGAGGCCCGGACCTCCGGGCCTCCGCGGCGCATATATAGACTAGGCTGTCGGATGTTGCAAGACGGCGGACGGCGCTACGGCCGGAGGGCGCTCCGTGGGGATGGGCGGGAGGGAGGAAGTCGCGGAGCGGGCCTACGTCATCTCGAGGGAGCGAAGCGACCGAGGGACGGGCCAGGCCTCAGTGGCGGTGGCCGGCGTGCAATCCGTGGGTGTGGGCCGTTTCGCCCATCGCGAGCGGGACCAGCTCCTCGCACCCGTCGGCCACCTCGAGCTGGATGGTGACGTGCCCGATACCGAGTCGGCACATCTCGGTCCGGATTTCCTCGAGGACACCCGGGTGCGACTTGAGGTCGGGCACGACGGCATGCCCGCTCATCGCGACCATTCCGGTCGTCACCGTCCAGACGTGCAGGTCGTGCACGGCTGAAACGCCCGGTACCGCGAGCATGCGGTCCTGCACCTCGACGATCGAGACGTGACCCGGCACCGACTCGAGCAGGATGTCGGTGCTTTCGCGCAGCAGCCGCCAGGCGCCGAGGAGAATGAGCAGCGAGAGGAGGATCGAGACGATCGGGTCGGCGAGGGTCCAGCCGGTCAAGGCGATGATCGCGGCCGCGGCGAGCGCGCCCACCGACCCCAGCGCATCGCCCATGATGTGCAGATACGCCCCGCGGGCGTTGAGGCTGCCGTGCTGCGACCCACGCAGCAGGGCCAGACACAGGAGGTTGACACCCAGGCCCGCCGCGGCGACTGCGAGGAACAAGCCCGTCCGAATCGGCTCCGGTTCCTGGATGCGCTGGACGGCCTCGATCACGATCCACGCCGCGATGCCGAACAGCGCCGCGCCGTTCACCAGCGCCGCCAAGATCTCCCAGCGCAGGTAGCCGTAGGTCTTCGTGTTGTCCGCGGGGCGCTGCGCGATCCAGGCAGTGACGAGCGACAGCGCCAGCGCGCCGACGTCGGTGAGCATGTGTCCCGCGTCGGCCAGCAGGGCGAGCGATCCGCTGATCCACCCGCCGACGGCCTCGACGACCATGAACACGGCCGTGAGCACGAGCACGAGTCTCAGACGGGGCAGCGGAGCGGCCGGGCCGCGGGGAAGCTGAGTGCAGTCGGTTCGGCGGGAAGTCGCCATGGGGGAAACCTAATCTCCCGCCCGCCGGATCTTCACCGCTTCCGCATGCCCGAACAGTCCCTCCGCCTCCGCCAGAGCGACGATCGCGTCCGTGTCGGCGGCCAGACGGGCCCGGGTGTAGCGAATCACGCTCGTGCGTTTGACGAAGTCGTAGACACCGAGCGGGGAGGCGTAGCGCGCGGTGCCACCCGTCGGCAGCACGTGACTCGGACCGGCGATGTAGTCGCCCACCGGCTCGGGCGTCTCGTCCCCCAGGAAGATGGCGCCGGCGTGCCGGACGTTTCGGGCGATCCGCTCGGCGCCCTCGGCGACGATCTGGAGATGCTCGGGGGCCCGCCGGTTGGCGACCTCGATCGCCTCCCGCATGGACGGAACCAGCACGATGAGCCCATTCCGCTCGAGCGCGGCGCGCGCGATCGCCGCCCGCGGGGCCCGGGCCAGCGCTTCCGTCAGCGCACCGGGAATCGCGGCGGCGAGCACGGGATCCGGCGTCACGCACCAGCTGACCGCGTCCTCGTCGTGTTCCGCCTGAGCGATCAGGTCGGCCGCGATCCGCCTCGGGCTGGCCGTTCCGTCGGCGATGACGAGCACCTCGGTCGGCCCGGCGATCATGTCGATCCCTACCTGCCCCACGACCTGCCGCTTCGCCTCGGCGACCCACCGGCTCCCCGGTCCGACGATCTTGTCCACCCGGGGCACCGTCGCCGTGCCGAACGCGAGCGCGGCCACCGCCTGCGCCCCGCCGATCCGGAAGATCCGGGTGACGCCCCCGAGCGCGCAGGCGGCCAGCACGACATCGTTCATGCCGCTGGGTGGGACCACGGCCACGATCTCGCGCACGCCGGCCACGACGGCGGGGACCGCATTCATGATGACCGACGAAGGGTACGAGGCCTTTCCGCCCGGGACGTACAGGCCGATCCGGTCCAGCGGCGTCACCCTCATACCGACCAGGGTTCCTTCCGCTTCGAGCGTGAACCCCGATTCCCGCTGATGCTCGTGGTACTCCCGCACCCGGTCCACCGCCAGCGTGAGCGCCGACCGGAGCGCGGGGGCAATGCGATCCATCGCCCCCTGCCACGCGGAGGGGTACAGCTCCCACTCGGCGGGGGGTAGGTCCACACCGTCGAACAGACGGGTATACTCCCGGATGGCCTCGTCCCCCCGAGACACCACGGCTTCGATGATGGCGGCAACCGAGTCGCGTGTGGCGGGGTCGCTCCCACCGCGCTTCGGCAGCAGGGGGTCGAGGGCCTCGAAGGGCGGCACCTCGAGGGTGCGGATCAGCCCCATGGCTCGCGGTAAAGTCGCGTCGGCGATAGGCTTATAGCGTATGGAACCGCCAAGTACACCTCCGGTCCTCCTCGGACTCACGGCCGTCGTCGTCCTGGTGCTCGCCAACGCCTTCTTCGTGGCCGCGGAGTTCGCGCTGGTGGGCGCGCGGAGGACGCGGCTGGATGAAATGGCCAAAGCGGGCGACCGCAAAGCTAGGCTCGCCCGGACGGCCGTTCAATCACTCGACCGCTATATCTCGGCCACGCAGCTCGGTATCACGCTGGCCTCGCTGGGACTCGGCTGGATCGGCGAGCCCGCGCTGGCCCACGTGATCGAGGCCGCGTTCGCCTGGCTTCCGGCCCAGGCGGCCGTGATCGCCACCCACGCGGTGGCATCCATCATCGCCTTCATCATCATCACGGTCCTCCACATCATCCTGGGCGAGCTGGTGCCCAAGGCGCTGGCGTTGCTCTATCCGGAGCAGGTGAGCTCCTGGGTGGCCGCGCCGCTCATGGGGTTCAGCTGGCTGATGTCACTGCCGATCGCCCTGCTCAACGGCACGGCCAACCGGCTGCTCCGGCTGATGGGCATCGACCGGCCGGGGGAGCACGAGCGGCTCCACTCGCCGGAGGAGATCCGCATGCTGGTGGAGCAGAGCACCGAAGGCGGCAGCCTGCTGAGGCAGGACGCCCGGCTGCTCGAGGGTGTCTTCGAGTTCAGCGAGAAGACCGCGCAGGAAGTGATGACGCCGCGCACCCAGATCGTGGCGATCGAGGCCGATCGCCCGGTCGAAGAAGCCGCGGACGAGGTCGCCGCCGCCGGCCGGTCCCGCTATCCGGTCTACACCGACTCGCTCGACGAGATCGTCGGTGTAGTGCATGCGAAGGATATCCTGGCCGCGCTGCGCTCCCGGCCGGGGGCGCAGGTTCGGACCATCATGCGTCCCCCGCTCTTCGTGCCCGGCACGCGCGAAGTGGAGGACGTGCTGGCCGACATGAAGCGGCTCAAGACCCACCTGGCGATCGTCCTCGACGAGTACGGGGGTACCGCAGGGCTCGTGACCATGGAGGACCTGCTCGAGGAGATCGTGGGTCCGATCTACGACGAGCACGACCCGCAGGACCGGACCGCGGTCCCGGAGGGCGCCACCCAGCTCGACGGCGCCATGCCGATCACCGAGTTCAACACCGAGCACGAGGAATCGCTCGACGACACCGACTATACCACCATCGGCGGCTACGTCTTCGGCCAGCTCGGACGGCTCCCACGAGTGGGAGACCGTGTGGCGGCCGGAGCCCACGAGCTCGAAGTGGCCGAGATGGATGGTCGCCGGGTGAAGGGTCTTCGCTTGCACGCTCCCCAGCCCACGCCAGAAGCCCCCGTCGCGGGGCCCGAGTCGCGACGGGCCTGATGTCCGCCGTCCGCCGACCTGGCACCGGGCGCGATGCGCCCGAGGCACTCGCGCTCTATCGCGGTCTGGTCGAGGCGTCCTCCGACCTCATCTGGGCCTGCGACCTGGACGGGCGCTTCACCTTCGCCAACAACGCGGCGACCGCGATGCTCGGCTACGAGCCCGAGGAGCTGCTGGGCGTGCCGTTCAACTACCTGCAGCCCGCCGAGTCCACCGCGGCCGATGCCGACGCCCTCGAGCGGATGCTCGCGGGCGAGTCCGTCTTCGGACTCGAGACCGTGTGGGTCCGCAAGGAGGGCAGGCGGGTACGGCTGAGCGTGAACGCACTGCCCCTGAGGAGCGACAGCGGAGACGTCGTGGGTGTCATGGGGACCGCCCGGGACGTCACCGAGCAACGACGGACCGAACAGGTCTACCGCGAGCGTGAGGCGCTGTACCGCGACATCGCCCGCAACTTCCCCAACGGTGCCGTGCTCCTGTTCGACCGCGACCTTCGCTTCACCCTCGCCGAGGGCCAGGGGCTCGCCACCGCCGGGTTCAGCCCGACGGACCTCGAGGGCAAACGGGTCCACGAGGTGCTGCCCCCGGTCACGCTCACGATCGTCGAGCCCGCCTACCGCGCCGCGCTGCAGGGCCGGGCGAGCACGCTGGAGGCCCCCTATCGCGACCGGTTCTACACGGTCCAGTTCACCCCGGTGCGGGACGAGCATGGGACCATCGTCGGCGGCATGGTGGTGGCCCAGGATATCACGCCGCAGAAACGCGCCGAGCGTACCCGGGTCGCGTTCTCCGAGCTGGGACGCCGCCTCAGCGCCGCCCGGACGCCGGAGGAGGCCGCCAGGATCATCGTCCAGGCCGCGCAGGATCTGATCGGGTGGGAGTGCTGCAGCCTCGACCTCTACCTGCCGGATCGTGACGTCATCCAGGCCGTGCTCACCATCGACACGTTGGGTGGGCCGCCGGTGGATGTCCCTCCGGCGTACGTGGAAGGCCCGCCGCACGGCATGACGCTCAAGGTGCTGCGCGAAGGGGCGCAGCTCATTCTGCGGGAAGGGGAGCAGTCCGGGCCGTACGACGGCCTCAGCGCGTTCGGCTCCAACCGCCGGTCCGCCTCGCTGATGTTCGTTCCGGTCCGTCACGGCGAACGCACCGCCGGCATTCTGTCCATCCAGAGCTATACACCCCGCGCGTACACCCGGTCCGATCTCGCCATCCTCCAGGCGCTGGCCGATCACTGCGGGGGCGCGCTCGAGCGCCTGCGGGTGGAGGAAGCGCTGCGCGAGAGTCAGGCGCAGCTCGGCCGGACCGAGGAGTTCTCTCTGGTCATGACGGCGCACCTCGGGCTCGACGGCCGGTGGCTCAAGGTGCCGCCAACGCTCTGCCGATTTCTGGGGTACTCGGAGCCGGAGCTCCTCGCGCTTCGCGAGCGCGACGTGAGCCATCCGGACGACATCGAGCACGACCTGCGACAGCAGGCACGACTGATCCATGGCGAGGCTCGCTCCTACGACCTCGAGAAGCGCTACCTGCGCCGCGACGGCACGTCGGCCTGGACCTACCTCAACAGCTCCATCGTGCAGGATGCGGGCGGTAAGCCGCTCTACTTTCTGGCCTACCTGCGCGACATCACCGAGCGGAAGAGCCTGGAGGACCAGCTTCGGCAGGCGCAGAAGATGGAGGCGGTCGGGCAGCTCGCCGGCGGGATCGCCCACGACTTCAACAACCTCCTGACGGCGATCATCGGCAACGCCGAGCTGCTGCTCGCGGGAATGAGCTCGCACGACCCCCGCCGGTTGGACGTGACCGAGATCAACCGGGCAGCGCACCGGGCGGCGACGCTCACCCGCCAGCTGCTCGCGTTCAGCCGCAAGCAGGTCCTGCAGCCCAGGATCGTGAGTCTCAATACCGTCGTCACCGATCTCTCGGCCATGTTGCGCCGTATCATCGGCGAGGACATCGAGCTGCGCCTCGAGCTGGACCCCGGGCTGGGGCAGGTCATGGCCGATTCGGGACAGCTGGAGCAGGTGGTCACCAACCTGGCCGTCAACGCGCGCGACGCGATGCCGCAGGGCGGCATGCTGATGCTGCGCACCGCTAACGTAGCCGCCGAGGAGGTCGCCGCGACGGATCCTGACGCCCCACCGCTGCTCGGACCGCTCGTGGCTGTCAGCGTGACCGATACGGGCACGGGGATGGACGAGCGCACGCAGGCGCGCCTCTTCGAGCCCTTCTTCACGACGAAGGAGCTGGGCCGGGGTACCGGGCTCGGGTTGGCTACGGTGTACGGCATCGTCCGGCAGAGCGGCGGCCACATCCGGGTGAAGACCCAGCTCCATCGCGGCAGCACGTTCACCGTCTACCTGCCGCGCGTCGAAGGTGATAGCGAATCGGATGCGGCGATTCGCGCGGTCGCTCCGCCCGCCAGAGCCGACGAGACGGTGCTCGTGGTGGAGGACGAGGAGGCGGTCCGGGCCCTCGCGCGGCGGGTGCTCATGGCCCGCGGATACCGCGTGTTGACGGCCGCCGGGGCTGAGGAGGCGCTCGCGCTCGTGGGTGACGGCCGGGAGAAGATCGACCTGCTGGTGACCGACGTCGTGATGCCCGGCATGGGCGGACCCGCGCTGGCGGAACGGCTGGTGGACAGCCGCCCCGATCTCCGCGTGCTCTACATTTCCGGCTACGCCGAAGAAGCGATTCAGCGGCACGGCACCTTGCCGGCGGGGGGTGCCCTGCTGGAGAAGCCGTTCACCGCCGACGAGCTCACGATCCGAGTGCGCGAGGTGCTCTCGGCCGCCGAGGACTGAGATGCTCCGCTCACCGATCGCCGCCACGCCTCCGGGCGCGCTCGACCTGACCGGAGAAGCCGCCCGCCGTCGCCGCTCGCTCCAGAGGGAAGCCGTCGCCGTCCTCGAACGCGCGGGCTACGAGGAGCTGCTGCCACCCACATTCGAGTACGAGGACGTGTTTCTTCGTGCCGGTGGCGCCGGCGTCGCCGAGCGGCTGGTCCGCTTCCCCGACCGCGACGGCCGCATTCTCGCCCTTCGCTACGACTTCACCGCCAGCATCGCCCGCGTGGCCTCGACCACGTTCGCCGGCGCCGCCCGACCGCTTCGGCTCTCCTACTCGGGCCGGGTCTACCGCCAGGAGCCCGAGCGCGGGGGTCGTCCGCGGGAGATCCTCCAGGTCGGCGCCGAGCTGCTCGGCCAGGACGACCTCGCCGCCGACGTCGAGATCGTCCGCCTGACCCTCGCGCTCGTCCGCGCCTTCGGCCTCACGGATTTCCAGTTGAACCTGGGCCACGCCGGCGTTCTCGCGCCCGGACTCGGCTCGGTTGAGGAGCCGCTCCGAAGCGAGCTGCGTCGCTGGATCGACCGAAAGGACCGTGGCAGTCTCTGCCGCGCTCTCGAGGGACATGACGGCGACGTGCGCTCCCTCACGGTCCTCCCCTTCGTCATCGGCCGGCGGCAGGCGCTGGAGGCAGCACTCGGCGCGGCGCCCCGTGCCGCGCTGCCCGGGCTGCGCCATCTGCTCGCGCTCGACGACGCGCTCGCGCCCGAGGAAAAACAGCATGTGGTGTACGACCTTGGCGAAGTGCGCGGGCTGGACTACTACACCGGCATTCACTTCGAGGTGTACGTGGCGGGCACGGGCCGGGCGGCCGGCGCCGGCGGTCGCTACGACGAGCTGATGGCGCAGTTCGGCCGTCCCATGCCGGCGGTCGGCGTCTCCCTGGATCTCGACGCGATCGCCGAGGTGCCGGTGTGAGCCGTCTTCGGGTGGCGCTGGCCAAGGGCCGACTGTACGAGCCTTCCGTCGAGCGCTTCCGGCGCGCCGGCGCGGAGCCCGATGGGGACGGGGGGCGTCGCCTGCTGATCCCCTCGAGCGACCCCGCGATCGAGTTTCTCGTAGTGAAGCCGGGCGATGTGCCGGTCTATGTGGAGTCCGGGGCGGCCGACCTGGGAGTGACGGGAACCGACGTGCTGCGGGAGAGCAATGCGGATGTGTTGGAGCCGCTGGAGCTCGGCTTCGGCTTCTGCCGGCTGGTGGTCGCCTCGCCCGAGGTCGCGCCGTATCCACTGCTGCCCGGTGGGATCACCGCGCGGGTCGCGACCAAGTACCCTCGGCTCGCCCACGCGCATTTCGCCGCCGCCGGCCGCCCGGTCGACATCATTCAGGTCAACGGCTCCGTCGAGGTGGCGCCGCTCCTCAATCTCTCCCATTGGATCGTGGACCTGGTGGACACCGGCAACACCCTTCGCGCCAACGGGCTGGTCGAGCGCGAGACGATCCTCAGTTGCGGGGCGATCCTGGTGGCCAATCGCGCCAGCCAGAAGCTCAAGCTGGACGCGTTTCTGGATCTGATGGGGAGGTTGGAGCGGGCCGGGAACGAGACCGGGCTGTAGGAAGGGCTAGGAAAGGTTGTCACCCTGAGCGGAGCGAAGGGGGATCACCCAAGGCATGACCCCTTCGCTTCGCTCAGGGTGACAAGGCAGCGTCGCCGCCTTTCTTCGCCAGCTGCACCGCCAGGTCGATCGCCGCCCGCATGCTCGAGGGATCGGCCTTCCCCGTCCCCGCGATGTCGAGCGCCGTTCCATGGTCGGGTGAGGTTCGGATGAACGGCAGCCCCAGCGTCACGTTCACCGCGCGGCCGAACGCCGCCACCTTGATCGCGGTCATCCCGACGTCGTGGTAGGGCGCGAGCACCGCATCGAACTCCCCCCGCATCGCCCGCACGAACACCGTGTCCGCCGGCAGCGGTCCTGCGGCACCGAGCGCCTCCGCCGCGGGGCGAAGCACACGAGCCTCTTCGTCGCCGAACAGGCCTGACTCCCCGGCATGCGGATTCATCGCGCACACCGCGATCCGCGGCTCCGGAATGCCCCACCATTCGCGCAGCGCGCGCTGGGTCGTCCGGCCCGTGCGCAGCACCCGCTCCTGGGTGAGCAGCGCCGGCACGTCCCGCAAGGGCACGTGAGTGGTGACCAGCACGACCCGCAGCTCTTCCGCCGCGAGCATCATCGCGACGTCCACGTCGCCCGCGAGATGCGCCAGCCATTCCGTGTGCCCGGGATAGGGGAATCCGGCCAGGTGAAGCGCGTGCTTGTGCGCCGGGGCCGTGACGATCGCGTCCACCTGGCCCTGCAGCGCGAGCTTGACCGCGGTCTCGACCGAGTGCCCCGCGATTCGCCCGGCCCGCATGGCCCGCGCCCGATCGCCATTCCGCTCGCCGCTGCCCTGCCCCCAGCCACCCACCGGTAGCCGATGCCGGGCAGGCACCTCCGAGATCTGGTCCTCCGCCCCGACGACCGTCACCTCGGCCTCGAGCCCACCCTCCAACGCACGCGCGGCGATCTCCGGGCCGATGCCGCGGGGATCGCCGAGGGTGATAGCGATGCGGGGAAGGGTCGCCATGGGTGCCGCTAGCTTCTGACCTCCACGTACGTGCCCTGTCGCAGCCGGTCGATGTACCGCCGGATCGCGAGCTCCTGGCCGAGCTGCTGCCGGATGCGGTCCTTGACGTCCTCGTAGCGGATGTCGCCTTCGGGGCGGCGGCCGGTGACCTGCACGACGACGAACTGGTCCCGCCCACCCGCGCCGGGGATGGAGAACACGGGAAGCACCGCGCCCGAATCCGCCTCGGCGAGAAACTTGGAGTACGCCTCGGGCAGCTTGTCCACCGGCACGTTCTCCGCCTCGCGCTCCGCCGAATGGTCGTGGTAGATCCGCTGCAGGGAATCGAAGGACGCCCCCGCGACCAGGCGGGTCCGGATCATCTCCGCCTTGGCGCGGGCGCTGTCCACATTGGCCGAGTCGACGGCGGGCGTGAGCAGGATGTGGCGGGCCTGGACTTCCGCCGGCTGGACCCGCTCGACCTGGATGATGTGGTAGCCGAATGGCGACTCGACGGGATCCGACACCACGCCGGGCTTGAGCGAGAAGGCCACCCGCTCGAACTCCGGAACCATCACGCCGCGTCGGAACCAGTTGAGCGAGCCACCCTGATCGCGCGAGCCGGGATCCTGGGAGAACCGCTTGGCGGCCGTAGCGAAGTCGGCGCCGCGCCGGAGCGCCATGACGATGGAGTCCGCCTGCGCCCGGGTCCGCGCCTTTGCCTCCGGCGAGGGCTTCGGGGTGATGGCGATCTGACGAAACGAGAGGGTCGCGGGACGGTGGCCGAGACTTCCCTTCTGCGTCTCGTAGTACTCCTTCATCTCCTGCTCGGTCGGCGCGACCGTCTTGAGCTTGCCATCGGTGCGCAGCTTGTCGATCAGCCGATTCTGCAGCGCGGCGCGGCGCTGCTGGTCACTGAGCCAGCGCCGATACTCTTCCGGCGTCTGAAAGCCCGCCTTCCTGAGCTCTTCCTTGTAGTCCAATTCGGACTGGAAGTTCTCTCGCACCTTCCGGACCTGCTGCTCGACCCCGTCGGCGATCTCCTGGTCGGTCACCGTGATCGACGTGTCCCGAAGCGCCTGCTGGACCAACAGCTCCTCGTCGATGATCGACGAGATGATCTGGCGCCGGGCGGCGTCCAGCCCCTCCTGCGTCTCCGGGAGCTTCACCCCCTGCGCCTGGCGGCTGAAAAGCTCCTCGTCCACCTGTGAGGCGAGCACGGGCCGGTTGCCGACCACCGCCACGACGTGGTCCACCATCACGGTGGTGTCCGCCCTCAGCGCGCGGCGTGCTGTCCTGGGCCGCGAGTGGCTCGCCGACGCACCGGCCAGCGCCAGGGCCGCCAAGGCGATGGACCGCGATGCGCTGATGGCATGCCGGACCTCCGGTTCACCGTTTGCCGCTGTCCCCGGCCGCCGGCGCAGCGGGCGGCGGGCTGGACTGCCGCCCGGCACTGGGCGTCCCGGCGCCGCGGAGGGAGCGCTCCCGGCATCGGCGGCCCCCCCGGCGCTGGCCGCATGCCGCCCCCGCCGGCTGCCGAATCGGCTTGCGCGCGCTTGCTCCTGGGCCAGCTCCACCGCGCGGTTGACGCCGGCATCGTTGATCTGGTAGGGCAGCTCTCTCGCGGAGCACACTGGCCAAGCGCGGACGGCAGCGGCCGGAGCCGGATCTTCCCGCCCACCAGCCCGTCGAAGTACTTCTCGACCTTAGAGCCGCCGATCTTCTCCCGCTCCGACCGGGAGATGGTCGAGTCGGTGAGGTCGGGGCCGTTGAGCTCCATTTCCGCCTTGAGCGTATCAAGTCGCGTCAAGATAGCGGCGCGCAGCATCGCTCCACTCCTCCGGGGTGATCGTCGATGCCGGCCGAATCGGCCGGCTTGATGCAGTAGAACATTCTTGGTGAGCACTTCGGCGAACTGGCTCGAGCATCGAATCGTTGGCCTGCCGGAGCTGGGCCGCATACTGGGGAGGTAACGCGCGCACCCAGCGCAGATATTCCTGCACAGTCAATTCGCCGCCGTTGAAAGTGACGAGCGGCTCGTCGGAGTTAACCCACGTCGTGGATCCTCCGCTGCTTTACGCATGGCGGCCGGCGCGCCCGACGCGATCTCAAGATTAGTGACGGCGGCCAGACTGTCCATGAAGAGCGAATCGAGACGCACCGCCCGCGCGGCGCTCAGGAACTCCGCCATGCGTCCGCGGACGCACTCCAAGCTCGGGTCGCCTGATGATATGGTAGCCGAACGGGAGTCTCAACCAGGCCCGTCATCCGGCCCGGGCCGGAGTGTCCACGCGGCGCTGTCGAACGCGGCAACGAAGCGGCCTCTCGGGCTCAGCGGGAGGAACCCGCTGTCCGGCCTGCTGCCTGGGTCTTCGGAGACCTGGGCGCCAGCCGCCGAAACTGGCGCCATTTTGCAGGCGAGTCAGCGTGGTCTCGGCCTTCTTTTTGGCTGTCGCGCGCGTCGGCCGGCTCGGCATTCGGCTCGAACCCCGAACAGGATGTGCTGAACCAGCCGCTGGTCGGTGTTGTTGTACAGACTTTCGGCCGCGGTGGGCGCAAGGGCGAGCGGCGGGACATGAGGGTATCGTGCCAGTGAGTCCCTCGCAGCTCGACCACCTCGGGCCACACCGCCTCTGCAACGCTGTCGGAATCGGTCGGCAGCTTGTCCCGCGCCACGGCCTGGGCCAACAGCGCGTAGTCCACCCAGGCGCCCGCGACGAAGTCTGCGGCATCACGGGTGGGTGCCGCTGGCGCCACCGGCGCCGGCGAGGATGTTCGCCAGCCGTTCGGCGGAAGGCGCCTGACTGCCGGCCTCTGCGGCGACGTCAGCATGGGCCGAGAAGACGTCTCGGAAGTTCGAGCATGCGGCGAGTGAGACGGCCGCGAGGGCGCTGATCGCGCCGGCGCGGAGGGAAAAGCGTCGCATCAGTACTCCATTCAGGGTCTAGGCCGCGGGGGCCGTCGGAACGGCCTTCCGCAGCGCCCGCACCAGCGCGGGCACGATTGCCTCGCCACCGAGGCGCATCAGGCGAAGCGAGAGAGGGACGGTGCGGCGGACCTCCGCGGCCAGCTGCACATCGTCGAGGGCCGAAGTGAGCCCGGCGAGCCGGGGCTGAGTGCCCTGGCGGAAGGTGAGCCGGGCCTCGTCGCCCCGAGCCAGCACATGCTGGAGCCCGAGCGTCGCACCCATCACGCGGAGACGCGTCATGTCCAACAGCGTCTCCGCCTCGACCGGCAGCGGCCCGAAGCGTTCCCGTAGTTCATCCCGCAACCCATCAATTTCGCCGGATGACACGGCCCGCGCCAGTCGTCGGTAGAAGTCCAGCTTCACGTCATCGTCTGGAACATAGCCGTCCGTCAGGAACGCCGGCCGGTCGAGCACGACGTCGGGGGGCGCCGGCCGCTCCGGGCCGCCCTGCCCCCGCAGCGCACGCACCGTCTCCTCCAGCCACCGCATGTACAGATCGAACCCGACGGCCTGAGCGTGGCCCGACTGCTCCGCGCCCAGCAGGTTGCCGGCGCCTCGAAGCTCCATGTCCTTGAGCGCAATCCGGTAGCCCGCGCCCAGATCGGTGTGGTGCTCCAGCACTCGCAGCCGCTCGTCGGCGTCCGGGTCGATGGTATCGGGCACGAGCAGGTAGCAATAGGCGCGTCGGTGGCTCCGTCCCACCCGGCCGCGGAGCTGATAGAGCTGGGCCAGCCCGAACCGGTGGGCGTCGTGTACGACCATCGTGTTCGCGTTGGGGACGTCGAGGCCCGACTCGACGATCATGGTGGACACCAGGATGTCCACCTCGCCTCCGACGAAGCGGCGCATCACCGTCTCCAGCTCTTCGGCCGGCATCTGACCGTGTGCGACGCCCACCCGGGCGCGTGGCGCGAGCGCCCGTACCCGCGCCGCGATCGTCTCGATCGTCTCGATCCGGTTGTGCACCATGAACACCTGGCCGCCCCGGTCGATCTCCTTCGCGAACGCCTCCTCGAGGAGGGCATCGTCCCATGGCTCGACGAAAGTGAGGATGGCCGACCGGTCGCGCGGCGCGGTCTCGATGAGGGTGAGGTCGCGGAGCCCGGCGAGCGAGAGATGGAGCGTCCGCGGAATCGGCGTCGCGGTGAGGGTCAGCACGTCCACCGAGAGCCGGAGCGCCTTCAGCATCTCCTTGTGCTTCACCCCGAAGCGGTGTTCCTCGTCCACGACCAGCAGGCCGAGATCTTTGAAGTGGACATCCTTCGACAGCAGGCGGTGGGTGCCGATGACGATGTCGGTCTCGCCCGAGGCCAGACGCTCGAGCGCCGCTTTCTGCTCCTTGGCGGTGCGGAAGCGGGAGAGCACCTCGATCTTCACCGGGAAGTCCGCCAGCCGCTCCAGGAAGGTGCGGCCATGCTGCTCCGCGAGGATCGTCGTGGGCACCAGGACCGCAACCTGCTTTCCTCCCTGCACCGCCTTGAACGCCGCGCGGACGGCAACCTCGGTTTTCCCATAGCCGACATCTCCGACGAGGAGCCGGTCCATGGGGAGTGGTCGCTCCATGTCCCGCTTCACCTCTTCGGTCGCCTTGCGCTGGTCCGGCGTGTCCTCGTAGAGGAAGCTCGACTCCAGCTCCCGCTGCCACTTGGTATCCGGTGGGAAGGCGTAGCCCGCGCTGACCTTGCGGCGGGCGTAGAGGTCGAGCAGGTCCGCCGCCATCTGCTTGATCGCCTGGCGGGTACGCTCCCGCACCCTGGCCCAGCCGGTGCCGCCGAGACGATGCAGCTTGGGCGGCGGCCGGTCACCATCCTCGCCGGCCGCCCGATATCGCTCGAGCTGGTCGAGCCGGTAGAGCGGCACGTTGAGGCGGTCGCCGCCCTCGTACTCGACGATGGCGACCTCGAGCGTGGACTCACCCGCGGTGATCGTCTGGATGCCGCGGTAGATGCCGATCCCGTGGTCGAGGTGGACGACGTAGTCACCCTCGGTGAGCGCACCCGTCGCGGCGGAGGGAGCGGCCTGGCGGTAGCGGCGCGTCCGGCGAAGCCGGCGAGCGCGACGGAAGATCTCGTGATCGGTCAGCACCCGAAGGGTGGGCATCACGAACCCGCCGTCCAGCGCCCCGATGGCGAGCGTCGCCCGCGCGCCGGCCCGGCTGCCCTCTTCGAGCAGCTCCTCCATCCGCTCGAGCTGGCCTTCGTTGTCGCAGAGAATGAGGGTTGGTGGGGATCCAGCGAGGAGGGCGCGGAGCCGGTTGAGATCGCGATCAACCTTTTCGGGAGGAAAGAAGCCGAACTGGAGGTCCACCCGCTCGTCCCGCAGCACCAGCCGAGGGAACGCAGCGAGACGCGAGCGCCAGGAGTCCGGGTCCTCCAGGATAGCGCTTCGGCTCGGGACGTCCTCACCCAATCGCCGGGCGACGTCCAGGTGATGCTCGGCCTCGTTCCAGGCGCGCACCACCTCGTCCGCGTCGGGGCCGGCGGCCTCTTCCACGATGAGCGTGTCGGCGGGCAGCAGCTCCAGCAGGGTGCGGCGCACGCCCTGCCCATCGGATCGGCCGCCCGTGGGCTCCTCCTCACGGACCGCGTTGGTGGTGACCGGGAGGACCGTGACCTCGGTCAGCTCCTCCAGCGAGCGTTGGGTGGTGAGGTCGAATCCCCTGATCGAGCTGATATCGTCTCCCCACCACTCCAACCGGGCGGGCGTCGCCATGCCGAAGCCGTACACGTCGAGGATGCCGCCCCGCACGCTGAACTCGGCGACCTCGGTCACCGTCGCCACCCGCTGATACCCCATCTCCTCCAGGGCGGTGGCGACCGTGCCGGGAGCCCGGCGGTCGGACACGGCGAGGCGGAGCCGAAGCCGCTGCAGGGCCGCCGGCACCATCGTGCGCTCCGCCGTCGCCCTCGCCGTCGTCACCAGGACCCGCAGCCGGCCTTGCAGCAGGGCTTCGATGGTCTCGGCGCGCTCCCCGGCGATCTCGTAGTGCGGCTCGTCCTCGCCCAGCGCCTCACGCTGGGGATAGAGCGCGAGTCCCTCGTCCAGGAGTTGGGAGAGATCGGCGAGCCATCGTTCCGCCTCGCCAGGTGTGGGCGCCACGACGGTGAGGAGCCGCTGCGGAAACCTGCGGGCGATCGACGACACGAGGACGGACCCGCTCGACCCCGGAAGCCCGCCCAGGCGGAGCACCGCTCCGCGGGCTGGGAGCCGCTCGGCCAGCTCGATCGCGGCAGGCGATCGCTCGAACGCGTCCAGTACCGGCTTGAGCTTCAACGTTGCCGCCTCAGCACGCTCGCCAGGCCGAGCTCCACGAGGCCAAGCGCGAGCGCGGCCCAAAGCAGCGGTCCGCGAAGATCGCCCACCGCCCCGGTGGAGAACGCCAGCCCCCCGGCCTCGGCCAGGTCGGCGACCCGGGCGCCCTGCCAGAGCCGCCGCACCTGATCGTCGCTCGCCGGAGCGAGCAGGGATTCTCTTGGATCGAGGTTGGCCGTGATCGCGCCGACGGTGTCACCGCCCGTCAGGACGTAATAGGCGCCGACCTCGGGAGGCCGGAAGAAACCGCCGCTCTCCACCGGCCACTCGCGGTCCGCCTGCCGGACGGCCGTGGCGTTGTCGGGGAGCGGCACCGGATCTCCCGGGGCGCCATCGGCGAGGGTGACCTCGCCGCGGGCAAGCCGGTTGATCAGCGCGTCCATGAACGGCATGAAGCCGGCCGAGAGCGGCAGCTCGGTCCATGCCGGGTCGATCCGGCTGCCGAGGAGCAACACTTCTCCGCTCCGCACCAGCCACGGTGCTCCGGCAACGGTCGCGAGCACGCCGGTGCGACCGCTGCCGGTGGATTGAAGTTGATAGCGCCGGAGCACCCGCACGCGGCCGAGATAGGGACCGCTGTCGGTCATCGCCACCTGCATGCTCGGTGCGCCGTAGCTCCAGGCCACACCTCGAGCCGCGAGGGCCCGGTTGAGGGCACCGATCTCGGCCGCGTCCTCGGGCGGCTGAACGATGGAGGCTCCCCGGGCGAGCCGGCCGAAGGTGACTTCGTCCCCACTCGTCACCCGACGATTCGACGCGAGTACCTGGCCGGCGGCGGCGATATAGCGGCTGCTGGTATCCCAGGTCGCCCGCGCCACCGGCGCCACCCGCACGATGCCGAGCCGGCGGTCGTCCAGGCGGAATTCGTCGGGTCCCAGGTCCGCTTCCACCGTCCACCAGCCCGCCGCGACGCCGGGGATGGCGAGTGCCGCCGCGCCTCCGGTGTGGGCGAGTGTCTGGACCGGCGGGCGCCGTCCGATTCGGGTGGTGACCGGCACGGCGGCCCCGGAGTCGCCGGTCAACGACACCACCACCCGACCGCCTTCGGAGGACCAGGGCTGCGTGCCGGTCTCGAGCTGCGCGAGCCCGACGTTGGGTGGCGGTGGATCGGCGGGGCGACCAACCAGCAGCGGCGTGGTTACGTCGGTCGGCGACACCGCGCTGGCCTGCAGGTCCGACAGCAATACGATCTCTCCCGGCCTGGACTGCGGCGCGAGAATCTCGCTCGCCATGGTGAGCGCCGCGCCGAGGTCGAGCCGACGCGACGAGACCTTGAGGTCGCGGAGTCGCTCGGTGAGGGTCCCGGCGTCCCCACGCTCCGGCACGCCGTCCGCGGTGATGAGCCAGAGCGCGTCATCCGGCGTGGCGCGATCGAGCACCTGCCGCCCAGCCGAAACGAGATGGCCGAGTCGGGCGGAGCCGGCGACGACCGCCGCGCTGCTGGGCGAGTTGTCCACGATCAGCACCAGCGCGCTCGGAGCGTGTCCTGGCACGCCGGTGACCCGCATCGTCGGGCCCGCGGCGGCGAGCGCGAGGACGATGATGAGCAGTGTGCGCACCGCGAGCAGGAGGAGATTCTGCAGCTTGAGACGCCGCTGGTGCTCCTTGGTGGTGGTGACCAGATAGCGCACCGCGGGAAAGACGACCGTGGGGGGCTCCCGCCGTGCCAGCAGGTGCAGGAGGATCGGAACCGCCGCGCCAAGAAGGCCGAGGAGCGCCCAGGGATGAAGAAACCCGATCATCGCGCCCCCGGCTCCACCGCGAGCGCTTCCCGCAACACGTGTCCGTACGGGGTGTCCGTCGTGACGCGGTGATAGCCGATGCCATGGCGCCGGCACGCCAGTCGCCACTCGCCGATCACGTTTCGGACCGTCTGCTGATACGCGGCGGCCCAGTCCCGCGGACGGAGAACGACCGCTGCCCGCGTCTCGGGGTCCTCGAAGCGCGCCTCGACAGGTCCCGCGAGCGTCAGCTCACCGGGATCCATGATATGGAGGACGTAAACCTGGTGTCCGCGATGGCGAAGGAAGCGAAGCGCCTTGAGGGCAAGCGCCCGATCCAGCAGGAGGTCGGAGACGAAAACCACGAGTCCGCGGCGTCTCAGCTGGTTGACCACTCGCCTCAGCGCCGGCTCCGCCGCCGTCCCGCTCCCCGCCTCGAGCTCTGCCAGGGTCTGGACCAGTTGCCGCCAGTGGCTCAGCCGGGCCCGCGGCGGGAGCACGACCCGCACCTCGTCATCGAACGCGATGAGCCCCGTGGCGTCCCGCTGCCGAAGGAGGACAAGGGAGAGCGCGGCGATGAGGCGTTGAGCGTAGGCGAGCTTGGGAAGGACGGTCTCGGGCGAGCCGGTCCAGGCCATGGACCGGCTGATGTCGCACACCACCATGGCGCGGAGGTTGGTCTCTTCCTCGAACTGCTTCACGTACAGCCGGTCGTTGCGGCCGAGGATCTTCCAATCCACGTAACGCAGCTCGTCCCCCGGCTGGTACATACGGTGCTCGGCGAATTCGACCGAGAAGCCGCGCCTGGGGGAGCGGTGCAAGCCTGAGAGGAACCCTTCCACGACGCCCTGGGTGACGACCTCGATGCCACCAAGCCGGGATACCTCGAGTGGATCGAGCAGGTCGAGCCGAGCGCGGGAGGACGATGGGGCGGGACGCGTCATCCAGCCGGGAAGCGTATCCCGAAAGGGGGGCAGTATCAACGGCAATGGGTAAGAGACACACGTCCTGGAGGCAGGACGAAAGCACCGTCGCCGGGGTCGCCGCGAGTTTTCCAACACCATGCGTCCTCCACGCTTACCCGACGGGTACCTGCTGGCACGACGCCTGCTGCCATAGAAGAGATTCGATTTTTTGGCACCCGGAGGATTCATGTGGGTCGCAATGGGGTGGATGCTGCTCGCCGGCGTGCCGCACCCCCCTTCCCTGTCAGCCCAGATTGCGCTCGCCCCGATCTCCCGCGACAGAGCGGGAGCGACCGGTCGCGTGACGGTCTGGACCGACCGGGACGATCCGTACAACCGGGGAGAGGGCGCCCGGGTGTATCTCAACACGGACGAGCCGTCCTACGTGACGGTCTTCCGGGTCGACACCGATGGCCGGCTGCGAGTCCTGTTTCCCCGGGAGCCGTGGGGCAATACCTATGTCCGGCACGGACGGGACTTCGAGGTGAGCGGAGCGCGGGGCGGGCGGTCCTTCATCGTGGATGACTTTCCCGGCGTCGGCTATCTCTTCGCGATCTCCGCTTCCTCACCCTTCGATTACACCGACATCACTCGCGGCGACTACTGGGACTACCGGCTGATCGACGGTGGCCGCCTGCAGGGCGACCCGTACGTACTCCTCACCGACCTCGCAGCGCGGATCACCCGCGACGACGACTTCGACTACGACATCGTCCCCTACTATGTGGACCGGCGTTACGACTATCCTCGGTTCGTGTGCTACGACTGCCATGCATACGCCAGCTACGCCGAGTGGGACCCGTACGCTCGGGCCTGCAGCCAGGTTCGGGTCGTCATCTACGATGATCCGCGGTACTATCCCTACCGTTACAACCGTGGCCGGAATGTGGTCGTCTCGCGCTCCCTGCATCCGGGGCCACGCTACGTGTTCCGCGATGCCGATCCCCGCAGCGACTACGTGACGCGGCTCCAGCGCCGGCGGGGCGACGAGCAGGTGCGCACCAGCGACGACGTGGGAGGCCAGGGCTCGATTCCGGCCCCCGGGGTCTCGCCGGCGCGAGGCCGCACGCTGGGCGAGCGCTTGCGGGAGGTGACCCCTGCCCGCCCGCGGATTCAGGAGCCTCGCCGGGAGCAGGAAGGCCGCCGCCGCGAGGCTCCTGAATCCGCGGGCGGGCGCCGACTCGCCCCCACCAAGCGTGCTCCGAGTCCCCCGCAGAGCACGGGAGAGCCTGAGCTGCGTCGCCGCCGGCAATGATCGGACGCCTTACCCTCTTCTCCGCCTGCCTGGTTCTCCCGCTGGCCGCTCAAGCCCCCCCGTCGAGCCGCGACATCACCGCGGACGAGCTGCGCCGCCGCATCGAGATCATCTCCGACGATTCGATGATGGGCCGCGACACACCGAGCCCGGGGCTCGAGCGCGCCGCCGCCTATGTGGTGCGGGAGTTCCGCAGGCTCGGACTGCGCCCCGCGGGAGACGGCGGCACCTACGAGCAGCGCTGGGGGATCTCCCGCTGGATCCCGGACACGGCCGGCTCCCGGGTCGAGCTCGCGGCCGGCGCGGCGCGAGCCAGTCTCCGGCTCGGCGGTGACGTGCGGTTCGTCGGCGGCAGGGCCGATGGGTCCGAAGTGGCGGGTGAGGTATGGGTCGTCGCGGGGCCGTTGACGCGAGCGACGACCGCCGACTCCCGTCTTCATGATCGCATCGTGCTGCTGGTCGTCGACTACCAGCGTCCCCTGCCGCTGGATCTGGGCGAGCGGGTGGACGAGATCGCCGCGAAAGCCCGTGCGGTAGTCATCCTCTCGAACCGGGACTCGGCCGGCTTCGCCCGGCGCATGGCGACCTCGTTGGAGCCGCAGGTCTCTCCCGACTACCGCCTGGAGTCGCAGGCCGCGCCGGTGGTGGAAATCCACGAGCGGGCACTGGGCCCAGTGCTGCAGGCAGCCCGGATTGAGCCCGCTGCCCTTCGGGCGGCCGACACGTCGGTCGGCAGAAGCGCGCCCATCCGGGTCTCGCTTCGCCTTCAGCGCCGCATCGTACGGCACGACCGGGCACCCAATCTCGCCGGCGTGCTCGTGGGCCGTGACTCGGCGCTGCGGGAGGAATACGTCGTCATCTCGGCTCACGTGGACGCCGCCGGGATCCGGCCCGGCGCCCGCGACAGCATCAACAACGGGGCGGACGACAACGCCTCCGGCCTGGCGGGCCTGCTCGAGCTGGCCGAAGCGTTTCGCGATTCCAATGCGCGGCCGGCACGCTCGCTCCTCTTCCTGGCGCCCAGCGGAGAGGAGAAGGGCCTCTGGGGAAGTGGCCACTACGTCACGCATCCCACGGTCCCGCTCGAGGACATCGCCGCGCTGATCAACATGGATTTGATCGGAAGGAATTGGAGCGACTCGATCATTGCGGTGGGGCCGGAGTTTACGACGCTGGGCGAGACGTTGCACCAGGTCACTGCGGCGCACCCGGAGCTTCGGATGTCACCTCTGGCGGACCGGTGGCCCGAGGAGCGGATCTTCTACCGGTCGGACCACTACCACTTCGCCCGCCGGGGGGTGCCGATCCTCTTCTTCACCAGCGGTACCCACCCCGACTATCATCAGCCCACCGACTCGGCCGACCGGATCGATGCCGGGAAGGCCTCTCGCCTGGTCCAGTTGCTCTACCATCTCGTCGCCGAGATCGGCAACGATCCGGTGCGGCCTCGCTGGTCACCGGAGCGGTACCGGGAAATCGTCCAGAGACCCTGATCCGAAAGGTACGAATGCGTCGCTGTTTTCTGACCGCCGGCCTCCTCGCCGTCGCGACACCGCTGGCGGCCCAGACCGCCGCGCCCGGTGCCGCGGCCGCGGCCGCCACCATCAAACCCGGCGACGTGGCGCACCGGATCGGCGTCATCGCCGACGATTCGATGCTGGGCCGCGACACCCCGAGCAAGGGGCTCGAGCTGACGGCCAAGTACATCGCGGACCAGTTCAAGTCGTTCGGGCTCGAGCCGGGAGGCGAGAACGGCACCTGGTTCCAACGCTATCCGATTACCCGGCGACGGATGGAGCTGGACAGCTCGCGGGTCGTGTTTCGGATCAAGAACCGGTCGGTGACGGTGCCCTTCGACCGTGCCGCGCGGTACGTGCAGGGAGCCGTGCCGGAAGGCCCGGTCAGCGGGCCGGCGATACTGGTGGGCGGTCGCGTGAGTCCGGACGACATCGAGCGGATGGCGCTCGAGGGGAAGGTGGTGCTCTACGTTCCGGACTATTCGGGGCAGATCCCGGTCAATGCCACCCAGGTCGGACGCGCCATCCGCCTGGCGGGCCCCAAGGCCATCGTGATGCTCTCCAATCTGGACTCGGTGGCGTTCGCGCGGAGGATACCGCGGACCGCTCCGGAGCGGACCAGCGTCGATCTCCGGCTCAACACCCCGGTGGTCGTCGAGGTCACCGAGAAGGCGATCCCGACGGTGCTCGAGGGAGCCGGGGTCGACCTCGCCGCGGTGCGGAGCGCAACCAAGCCCGTGGCGCGCGATCTGCCTGGCGTCAGCGTGCGGGTGGACATGAAGGAAACGGTGCTGAGCAAGCTGACGGCGCCCAACACCGTCGGCATTCTGCGCGGCAGCGATCCGGCGCTTCGCGACGAGTACCTCGTGTACTCGGCGCACATGGATCACATCGGCATCACGCCTGGCCAGCCCGACAGCATCAACAACGGCGCGGATGACGATGCCTCGGGCACCGTAGGCGTCGTCGAGCTCGCCGAGGCGTTCAGCCGGCCGGGTGCCCGCCCGAAGCGATCCATCGTGTTCCTGACGGTGAGCGGCGAGGAGAAGGGGCTTTGGGGCAGCCGTTACTACAGCGAGCACCCGACAGTGCCGCTGGATCGCGTCGTCGCCGACCTCAACATCGATATGATTGGCCGGAACTGGGCGGACACCATCGTGGCCATCGGCAAGGAGCACTCCGACCTGGGAACGACGCTCGAGCGGGTCAACGCCGAGCATCCGGAGCTGCGGATGACCGCGATCGACGATCGCTGGCCGGAGGAGCGGTTCTACTTCCGCTCCGACCACTACAACTTCGCCCGCAAAGGCGTTCCGATCCTCTTTTTCTTCAACGGGGTTCACCCGGACTACCACCAGCCCGGCGACGAGCCCAAGAAGATCGACGCCGAGAAGGAGGCCCGGATCCTCAAGCTGCTGTTCTACCTCGGCCAGGAGATCGCCAGCGCACCCAAGCGGCCGCAGTGGAAGCCGGAGAGCCGCGCGGAGATCGTCGAGGAGGCGGTGCCATGACCGAGTCGCTCGCGGATTTCAACGCCTTCCGCTCGCGGATGAACGACCTCATCCTCGACTCGGGCAATCTGACGATCAGCCGATTCTTCAATCTGGATCACCGGGCGTACGAGCCGGGAGCGCTCGGCACCAAGACCAAGGAGATGCTCGGTCTCGTGTCCTCGCTCGTGCTGCGCTGCGACGACTGCGTCACCTACCACGTCATCCGCTGCCACGAAGAAGGCGTGACCCGGGAGGAGTTCCTGGAAGTGTTCGCGGTCGGGCTGGTCGTGGGGGGGAGTATCGTGGTCCCGCATCTCAGGCGGGCGATGGCCAGGCTGGAGGAGGTGGCAGCGCAGTAGGCCGCTTTCAGCCTTCGGACGGGAACCCGCGAGGGAGGGTGCGAGCCTCGTCCGGTCTCCTCGTCAGCACCACTCCCGCGAGGATCATCACGGCGCCTACGGCCTGGAGCGGGCGGGGACGCTCGCCCAGCAGTACGGCGGCCGCGAGGACGGCGAACAGCGGAGTCAGGCACATGTAGACCACGGTCCGGCTGGGCCCCACCACCTGCACGCTCCGGTTCCAGATCACGTAGGCCACGAGTAGCGAGAAGATCGTCGCGTACGCAAACGCGGCCCACCCTTCGATCCCGACCGCGCTCCAATCCATGACGCGAAGCTGAGGAATTCCGGCGAGGACCAGAACCGGGGCGCCGGCGATGGTCGTGACCGCGGTGACCCAGAGCGGCGGCACTCCACTCACGGTCCGAAGGCCCAGCGTGTAGCTGGCCCAGCAGGCAACGGCGCAGAGCGAGAGCAGATCCCCGGTGAGGCTCCCCTGCCCGAAGCCTTCGCCTCGCGCCGCGACCACCAGCACCACGCCGAGGGTCGCCACCAGGACCCCGCCAAGCACCCGGGGGCGAACGGGCTCGAAGCCGAGCGCGACCGACAACAACGCCACGACCGAGGGCATCGACGCCAGGATGAGGGCACTGTTCGACGCGGTGGTGCGCTCCAGCCCCAGGATGAAGAAGAGCTGGTAGCACGTATTCCCGACGACACCGAGCACGATGAGCCGGGTCAGCGTGCCGCGGGGGAGCGAGGCGTTTCCCTCCACATATCGCGCAAGCGGCCAGAGGACCAGGCTCGCGATCGTGAAGCGGACCGCGGTGAAGGCGAGCGGAGGGAAGCGAGGGAAAACGCCCTTCGTGACGCTGAAGTTGATGCCCCAGATCAGGGCGACCAACAGCATGCCGAGGTCGGCGGCGGCGCTGCGGCGGCTGGAGGCTCGGCTCTCGGTCACGGCCCGAAGTCTACACCGGCCCGCAATGGCCCGGTCCGACCGCTGCCCCGCGGGCCCCCTGCCCCGCTATTTTCCCCCCATGTCTCAGTCCCGCATCCGCAACTTCTGCATCGTCGCCCACATCGATCATGGCAAATCCACCCTCGCCGATCGCCTCATCGAGGCGACGGGAGCCGTGGAGAAGCGCCAGATGCGGGAGCAGCTGCTCGACACGATGGACCTCGAGCGCGAGCGCGGCATCACCATCAAGCTGAATGCCGTCCGGATGAGCTACAAGGCGCGGAACGGCGACGAGCTCGAGCTCAACCTCATCGATACGCCGGGCCACGTGGACTTCACCTACGAGGTGTCGCGGTCGCTCGCGGCCTGCGAGGGCGCGATCCTGGTGGTGGACGCTTCGCAGGGGATCCAGGCGCAGACGCTGAGCAATCTCTTCCTCGCACTGGACGCGGGTCTCGAGATCATCCCGGTGCTGAACAAGATCGATCTCCCCGGGGCGGAGCCGGAGCGGCGCGCCAAGGAGATCATGGACCTGATCGGCGCCAAGCGGGAGGAGATCCTCAGCGTCTCGGCCAAGGAAGGGACCGGGGTGCCGGAGCTGCTCGAGGCCATCGTCGCCCGGGTGCCTCCTCCTGGTGGCAAGGAAGACGCGCCGCTCCGCGCCCTCATCTTCGACTCCTACTACGATCGGTACCGCGGCGCGATCCCGAGCATTCGGGTCGTGGACGGAGTCGTGCGCGAGGGCATGGAGATCACGTTCGGATCTCACCGCGACGACGTGTACCACGTGGACGAGGTCGGCTACCTCCAGCTCGGCCAGCATCCGGCCCACCAGCTCGAGGCGGGTGAGGTCGGCTACCTGGTCGCGAGTCTCCGCGACGTGCGGGACGCCCGCGTCGGCGACACGATCCTCGACGCACACGAGCGCGCTACCGAGCTCCTCCCGGGCTACCGGGAGGTCAAGTCCATGGTGTTCGCGGGACTCTATCCGACCGAGTCCGACCAGTACGAGAACCTGCGGGATGCCCTCGAGAAGCTCCGGCTCAACGACGCCAGCCTGCAATACGAGCCCGAGTCGTCCACCGCGCTCGGCTTCGGGTTCCGCTGCGGCTTCCTGGGGCTCCTGCACATGGAGATCGTCCAGGAGCGGCTGGAGCGGGAGTTCGACCTGAGCCTCATCAGCACCGTGCCTACGGTGGAGTACCACGTCTACACCACCGACGGCGTGATGACGCTCCTGGAGAATCCGTCGAACCTGCCCGACCCGGCGTCCATCGACCGGATCGACGAGCCCTACGTGAAGGCCCGGATCATGGCGCCGGCCGACTACATCGGCGGCATCATGAAGCTGGGCCAGGAGCGCCGGGGTGTCTATAACGGCATGCACTACATCGACACCACCCGCGTCGAGTTCCATTTCGACTTTCCCCTGGGCGAGATCGTGCTCGACTTCTACGACAAGCTGAAGTCGCTGAGCCGCGGCTATGCCTCGCTGGACTACGAGATGGCGGGATACCGCGAGTCCGATCTGGTGAAGCTGGACATGCTGATCAACGGCGATCCGGTGGACGCGTTCAGCGTCATCATCCACCGCGACAAGGCGCAGGAGTACGGCCGCAAGGTCGCCGAGAAGCTCAAGGAGCTCATTCCCCGGCAGCTCTACCAGGTGGCGATCCAGGCGGCGATCGGCAACAAGATCATCGCCCGGGAGACGATCTCGGCCTTCCGCAAGGACGTGCTCGCCAAGTGCTACGGCGGCGACATCACCCGCAAGCGCAAGCTCCTCGAGAAGCAGAAGGAGGGGAAGAAGCGCATGAAGCAGATCGGGGCGGTGGAGATCCCGCAGGAGGCGTTCCTGGCCGTGCTCCAGGTGGAATGACGGCGGAACGGCCTGACGGCGCGACGGCGGAACGCCGCTCCGCCACTCTCGTGATCCAGACGGCCTTCCTGGGCGACGTCGTTCTGACCACGCCGCTGCTCTCCGCGCTGGCCGCCAGGTACGGGCCGGTGGATGTGGTGACGACGCCGGCGGCGGCGGGACTGCTGGAGACCCACCCCGCCGTCCGCGAGGTCATCCGCTACGACAAGCGTGGCGCCGACGCGGGGCTCGCCGGGTTCTGGCGGGTCGCCTCCGGGTTGCGAGCGCGGTGGTACGATCGGGTCGTGCTGCCGCACCGGTCGTGGCGCTCGGCCGCGCTCGCGCTGGCGGCCAATGTGCCGGAGCGGACGGGCTTCGCCGACGCCGCGCCCGCGGTTACTTATACCACGCGGATTCCGCGCGCCCGGACGGGTCATGAGGTGGACCGTCTCCTCGCGCTGGCGGGGACGGCCTCCGCTGATGCGCCTCCGGTCTCCCTGGCGCTCGAGTCAGGGGACTACGCGGCCGCGGACGAGTGGCTGGCAAGGCGCGGACTCGCGGCGGGGTTCGTCGCGCTCGCCCCGGGGTCGATCTGGGCCACGAAGCGCTGGCCCTACTATCCCGAGCTCGCGGAGGCGCTGGACGGTCCCATCGTCGTGATCGGCGGGCCGGACGACGGGCAGCTCGCGGAGACCATCGTGGAGCGCGCGCCGAATCGGGTGCACAGCGCGGCCGGTGCATTCAATCTTCGAGCGTCGGCCGCGCTGATCGCCCGGGCGCGCATCCTCGTTACCAACGATTCGGCACCACTGCACCTCGGCACCGCGGTCGGCACGCCGATCGTGGCGATCTTCGGCCCCACCACGCCGGCCCAGGGCTTCGGCCCTCGAGGTGCGAGCGGCACGGCGCTGGGGCACCCGGCGCTGGCCTGCCGGCCCTGCTCGGCACACGGGCAGCGTGTGTGCCCGCTTCTGCATCACCGCTGCATGCGGGAGCTGAGCGTCGAGACGGTCGTCGCGGCAGTGGCCGCCACCAGGGACGTGGAGGATCGGCGTGCGATTTGTCCTGGGCATTGATATTGGCGGCACCAACCTCGTCGTCGGCAGCGTCGCCGAAGACGGCTCCGTGCTGCACGCGCGAGGGAGCGAGCCGACCCGGGCCGAGGCGGGCGCGGACGACGTGGTGGACCGGTTGGTCGCCATGGCTCAGCGGGCAATCGCCGAGACCAGGCAGGCGGTGCCGGGCGCGGAGATCGTCGGCGTAGGTGTCGGCGCCCCGGGTCCCCTCGACACCAAGAGCGGAGTCGTGTTGCTCAGCCCCAACCTGGGATGGGTCAACCTTCCGCTTCGCCAGATCATCCACGACCGCCTGGGACTCACCGCGTCGCTCGACAACGACGCCAACTGCGCCGTGCTCGGCGAGTGGTGGGTCGGCGCCGCCAGGGGAACCAAGAACGCGATCGGTCTCACCATCGGCACCGGTATCGGCGGCGGGATCATCCTGGACGGGCGGCTCTATCACGGCGCCTCGGACGTGGCCGGCGAGATCGGGCACACGACGATCGACACCGAAGGGCGCCGCTGCAAATGCGGCAACTACGGGTGCCTCGAGGCCTACGCCTCGGGTCCGAACATCGCCATGCGTGCCCGGGAGGCACTCGAGGCCGGCGCCGTGAGCGTTCTGCCTTCGCACTGCGGCGGCGACCTCACACGGATCACGGCCCAGACGGTCTATGATGCGGCGTATGCCGGAGACGAGCTCGCGCTCGAGGTCGTGAACGACACCGCGAGGTTCCTGGCGGTCGGCGTGGCCAACCTGCTCAACGTCTTCAATCCGGAAGTCGTCGTGGTGTGCGGCGGCGTCACTCTCGCGGGGGATCACCTGTTCGTGCCGCTCCAGCGCGAGGTCGCCCGCCGGGCGTTCAAGCCCGCGGTCGCGGCCTGCCGGATCGTGCCGGGCGAGCTGGCGGGAACCGCGGGAGTGTACGGCGCGGCAAAGGTATTCATCGATGGACAGCGGGGTGCCTAAGGTCGGCATCCTCGGGTCGCTGGTCTGGGACCTCATCTACGGGCGCGATCCCGCCTCCGCGCCGGTCGAGGAATGGGGCGGGATCGCCTACGCCCTTGCCGGCCTGGACGCGAGCGTCCCGGACGGATGGGAGATCGTCCCCCTCATCAAGGTGGGACAGGACCTCGCCGGGAAGGCGCAGGAGTTCCTCCGCGGACTCAAGCACCTCTCACCCGGCGCGCGTTGCGTCGAGGTACCGGCGCCGAACAACCGGGTCGTCCTTCACTACTACTCGAGCGAGCGCCGGACCGAGCGCATGTCGGGTGGTGTGCCCGGCTGGACCTGGACCGAGCTCGGTCCGATGGTACGGGACCTCGATGCCATCTACGTCAATTTCATCTCCGGCTTCGAGCTGACGCTGGGCACCGCCCAGGCGTTGCGCCGCGGGTTCGACGGGCCGATCTACGTGGATTTCCATAGCCTGCTTCTGGGCATGCAGCACGACGGCGTGCGGGTCCCCCGCCCCCTGGCGGAGGCGGCCTCCTGGATGGGGTGCTTCGACGTGGTCCAGCTCAACGAGGACGAGATGCGTCAGCTTTCGTCGGACCCGATGTCGCTCGCTGCGGAAGCGATCGGCGAAGGGGTGTCGCTGCTCGTGGTGACGCTCTCCGCCAAGGGCTCCGCCTATGTCGCGGCACCAGGGTTTGATGGCTGGAAGGAAGGGCGGAACGGCGGTACGGTGCTCCGTTCTCGCCACCTCCCGCCGTCGCGCCCCGGCGCCGTTCCGCCGCTCTCCACCCTGCGGTCCGCCCTCGTCCCGGCGCCCAGCATCGAGGTGCTGGATCCCACCGGTTGCGGCGACGTCTTCGGCGCGGCGGCGGCCGCGCGTCTCTTCGCTGGCGACAGGGTGGAAGACGCCTTGCGGCGCGCCAACGCCATGGCCGCCCGGAACGCCGCCTTTCGCGGCGCCGGCGGACTCTCCGATCACCTCCGCGGCCGGCTGGTGACGCCATGACCCGGGTAGTCGAAGTGCCCGCTCACCTCGACGACCGCAGCTTCGACCAGTTCGCCGTGGGGTTCGACGCTTGGCCGCCGGAAGAGAAGCTGCTGATCGATGCGCGCGGGGCGCAGTGGGCCTCGCCGTACGGCTTGATCGGCATGCTCACCGCCGGGCAGGCGCTCGCGGAGGCCAAGCGTGACCGGCCGCTCTTCACCGTGCCGGTGAACGACGAGGTCAAGCGCTACTGGGCGCGGGCGGGGTTCTTTCACCACGCCGCCGAGCTGTTCGAGCTCCATGGGAAGGTGCCCAAGGCGACGGTATCCGGCCCGTCCGACGTCCTGCTGGACGTCACTCCCGTCCGGGCGACCGAGGACGTGCACGAAGTCGTGGAAAAGATCTCGCAGGGAGCGTCGCGCATCCTCCACGGCGAGCTCGGACTGGAGATGAAGGCGACGCTGCGATTCAGTATGGCGCTTTCCGAGGCGTGCCAGAATATTGTGGAGCACGCCGGGACCAGTGGTTGGGTGGCGGTGCAGGCGTATACCTTTCGGCGTCGACTCGGCCGGCGCGTCGTGGTCATCGCGGTGAGCGATTCCGGAATCGGATTCCGCCGGTCGCTCGAAAGCACCCACGCCAAGCGCTTCGGCGAGCGCTGGGGCGACGGAGCGGCCCTCGAGGCGGCCCTGATTCAGGGCGTGAGCCGCTTCCGCGATCCGGGCCGGGGGCAGGGACTCGCCTTCATCAAGCGGTTCCTGGACCAGTGGAAGGGAAAGATCTCCATCCGAAGCGGGACCGCCCGTCTCGCGATCGTGCCACCATGGGACGAGGACGTACCCCTCACCGACCATCTTCCTTTCTTCCCCGGAGCCCAGGTGCAGATCATCATCCCTGCTCAGGAGCCTGACGCGCGGTGATCCACACGATCCGGATCGGCAGCTTGCTCCGCGAGACGGTGACGACTCCCTACCGGAACCTGGTCACCCGCCCGACCGGCGCCGCGGTCCGAAACCGGATCGAGCAGGCGCTCGCCCGCTCCGACTGCCACACGGCATTCCTGGATTTCTCCGACGTGGAGCTGCTGGACCTGAGCTGCGCCGACGAGGTCGTCGCCAAGCTGCTCATGACCGAAGTGGGCCCCGTCCGCTTCGTCGTGCTGAGCGGCCTCCGGGAGGATCAACACGAGGCGATCGAGCACGTACTGACGCACCACCGGCTCGCCGTCGCGGCCGTCCCTCATGGCGACGGTGGCCCCCGGCTCCTCGGCTGGGTGACTTCGGACGCCCGCGCGGTCTTCGGCTGCATCGGCGAGCGCGGCACGATGGGCGCCGAGGAAGTCGCGGAGGCGCTGGGGTGGACCGAGACCCGCGCGGGGCAGGCGCTGGACGCCTTGGCGATTCATCGCCTCGTCCACTGTGACGGCAACCTGTACCATCCTTTGCCCATCGCATGAGCCGCCGCCGGCTCGGACTGTCGACGACGGCGATCCACGGAGCGCCGTCTCGCCGCCCCGACTGGACTCCGGTAGCCCCCAGCATCAACCAGAGCAACACCTACACCAACCCCGTCGGCTCCGACGAAGACGTCCTTTACACCGGCTCCGGCAACACGCCGACGCAGGTCGCGCTCGCCCGCAAGTACGCGCTGCTCGAAGGCGCGGAGGACGCGATCTTCGTCGCGAGCGGGATGGGCGCCACCGCGCTGGCGCATCTCGCCGTGCTCCGGCCCGGCGATCACCTCATCAGCAGCGCCTGGATATACGGCGGCACCCGGCGCTTCTTCGACGAAGAGCTCGCCCGCCTCGGCATCGAAGTCACCTATGTCATTCCGGACCAGCCGAGGCTCTGGCGCAAGTCGGTGCGGAAGGCGACGCGCGCCATCTTCGTGGAAAGCCCGACCAATCCGTTGATGCGGGTCCTGGACGTGACGGCGGTGGCCCAGGTCGCGACGGAGGAAGGGCTGGCGCTGCTCATGGACGCGACCTTCGCCAGCCCGATCAACTTCAGGCCGCTGGAGCACGGGGCGGACGTCGTCATCACCAGCGCCACCAAGTACCTCAACGGCCACAGCGACGTGCTCGCCGGCGCGGTCGCGGGCAGCGCCTCGCTGGTCGAGGAGGTGAATCGCCTTCTTCGGTGCTGGGGACCGGCGATCGATCCGCATGCCGCGTGGCTGGTGGACCGTGGGCTCCGGACCCTGGCGCTGCGGATGGAGCGGCACAACGCGAACGGGCTGGCGGTCGCGCAGTGGGCCGAGAGCAATCCGGCGTTCACGCGGGTGCACTATCCCGGGCTGGCCTCGCATCCGGACCATGCCCTCGCCGCTTCGCTCATGAGCGGGTTCGGCGGAATGATCGGGCTCGAGCTCAAGGGCGGGCTTCGGACCGCCGAGCGGATGCTCCGGCGACTCAGGCTGGTGGCGCACGCCCCCAGCCTCGCCGGCGTCGAGAGCCTCATCTCTGAGCCGCGGCTCACCTCCCATCGCAATCTCTCACCCGAGGAGCGCGCGTCGGCCGGGATCCCGGACGGCTTCCTGCGGCTGAGCTGCGGACTGGAGGACGCGGTGGACATCATCGCGGATCTGGCGCAGGCGGTGGGAGGGGAGAAAGCCGTGAAGGGTGATGGGGAAAAGCGTGAAGGGTGAAGGGGAAGGAGTGGAGGGGGTCGCTGCCGAGTGAGTCTCTCCGAGCGACCCCCTCCACTCTTTCCCCTTCGCCTTCACGCTTTATCTGTCCCCCCCTCCCTCTTATCTTCCTCCCGTGATCCGCTTCTCCCACGTCTACAAGTCATATCCCAACGGCGCGCTGGCCCTCAAGGACGTTTCTTTTCGGGTGGGCAAGGGCGAGTTCGTCTTTCTCACCGGCCACTCCGGCGCCGGCAAGTCCACCATCATGAAGCTGTTGTTCGCCGAGCTCCGGCCGAGCGGCGGCGAGGTCCGCGTGTCCGGCTACGATGTCACCGAGCTCAAGGTGGAGGAGATCCCTCGCCTCCGCCGGCGGCTCGGCATCGTCTTCCAGGACTTCCGGCTGCTGGAGGACCGCACGGCGGCGGAGAACATCGCGTTCGCCCTCGAGGTCACCGGCGCGCGGCGCGACACGATCGCCGCCCGGGTGATGCGGGTGCTGACCCAGGTCGGGCTGTCGGCCAAGAGCCAGGCGTACCCGCGCGAGCTCTCGGGCGGCGAGCAGCAGCGGGTCGCCATCGCGCGCGCCCTGGTGAACGATCCGGCGATCCTCGTCGCGGACGAGCCCACCGGCAACCTGGACGAGCGGGCGACCCGCGGCGTCTTCCAGCTGCTCCGCGACATCAATGCCGGCGGCACCGTGATCGTGATGGCCACCCACGACCTCGACCTGGTCCGGCAGACGCCGTACCGCACCATCGAGCTGCGTGAGGGCGCGGTCGTGTTCGACAGCGCGGTGGACGAGGCCGACGCGGTAGGGACCTCGTGAGACTGCTGACCCGCGAGGCGCTCCTGTCGTTTCGACGGGCGCCTCTCCTCTCCGCCCTCTCCATTACGACCATCGCCTTTTCTCTCTTCACCCTCGGCCTCTTCGGCCTGGTGGCAATCAATCTGCGGAAGGCGCTGCTGGGGCTCGAGGAGCGGGTCGAGATCGTCGCCTTCGTGCTTCGGGGGACACCCGCAGAGACGATCACGCTGGCCACGCAGGACATCTCCGCGTTCCCGGAGGTCCAGGACGTCGCGTTCGTCACCGAGCAGCAGGCCCTCGCCCGGGCGCGCAAAGAGCTGGTCGAGTTTCGCGACGCCTACCGCGACCTGCAGACGAATCCGCTTCCCGCGTCCATCGAGGTGCAGCTCAAGGAAGGCTACCGCGACGCCAGGACGGTCGAGCTGGTGGCCGAGCGGCTGCGCGGATTCGGCTTCGTGGACGACGTGCGGTTCGGACGGGAGTGGGTGCAGCGCCTGGATCAGCTGCGCAACGTGACCGGTCTGGTCGGGCTGGTGATCGGGCTCGCGTTCGCGGCGGTCGCGATCGTCATCATCGGCGTCACCATCCGCCTGACGCTGCTGCAGCGCGCGCGCGAGATCTCCATCATGCGGCTGGTCGGCGCGACCAACTGGTTCATCCGGGGGCCGTTCCTGCTCGAGGGCGCCCTCAAGGGACTGCTCGGGGGGTTGCTCTCGCTCGTCCTCTGCTACGCGGGCTACGTGCTCTTCCGCGACCGCACCGGCGGTGCCTTCTCCGATCTCATCTTCTTCCGGCCCGAGCACATGGTGCTCCTGATCATCTTCGGGGTGGCGCTCGGGCTGGCCGGAAGCCTCGTGAGCGTGGGCCGGCACCTTCGACATGTGTGAGGCCCGGGCCGCGTTTCGCCCCGGTCTCGTCGCCTTTGCGCTCCTCGCCACACTCTCCCTTCCCGTCTTCGCCCAGCAGGGCAAGGTGGACATGGAGGAGAGCCGCAAGCGGCTGGAGCAGATCCGCCGCGAGCGGGACCGCCTGCAGGAGCAGCAGGAGCGCTTGACCGGTCAGGTGCACGACGTCAACGAGGAGCTGCACAACCTCGAGCGGCAGCGCGAGTCCACCGGCAAGATCGTCGGCGAGATCGAGCGGCAGATCACCGGCCTCTCGTCCCAGCTCGACCGCTCGAGCGCCGAGCTGATCCTGGCCGAAGACAACCTGGCCGAGCGGCGCGCGGTCCTGGACCGCCGCCTGGTGGACATCTACAAACGCGGCCCCCTCTACACCTTCCAGGCGCTGCTCGCGGCGGAGTCGTTCGGTGACCTGCTCAGCCGCTACAAGTACCTCTATCTCACGAGCCGCCAGGATCGCGCGCTGGTCACCGACGTCGAGAAGCTGCGCAATCGGGTGATCCACCAGCGGAACGACCTGCTGGACGTTCGGAAGCAGCTCGACCGCTCGCGGCAGGAGCGCGAGGCCGAGTTCGCCAAGTATTCCGAGCTCGCCCAGACGCGGGAGCGCCGGCTCCGGACCCTGCAGCGTTCGGCCCGCAGCACCGAGCGCCGGCTTTCAGCGCTGGAGAAAGACGAGGCCCGGCTGACGAACCTGCTCGCGGCGATGGAGCGCGCGCGCCGGGACGATGCCTCCCGCGGGCTCCGCGGCGCCGCGCCGCTCCCCGGCTCGATCACGACGGCCGACCTCGGCAATCTCGATTGGCCGGTCCAGGGAGCGATCGTCTACCGCTTCGGCCGCGACACCCTGCCGAGCGGTGGGATCATCCGCTGGAACGGGATCGGGATCTCCGCCGCCGAGGGAACGGCCATCCACGCGGTGGAGTCGGGGAAGGTCAGACTGGTGGGACAGTTCGGCACCTACGGCTTGACGGTGGTGCTGGAGCACGGCAACGGCTACTACTCGGTCTACTCCCATCTGCAGCAAGCCGGCGTCAAGCTCGGTGCGAGCGTGACCAAGGGACAGGCGATCGGCACCGTGGGTGGGGAAAACACCGACTACGGACCGCACCTGCACTTCGAGATTCGAGGGGAGAATCAGGTCGCCCTGGACCCGGCGGACTGGCTCAAGGCGCGCTGAGAAGCGGGCGTCACTCCGCCAGGCCCACTCTCCCTCCAACCACCTTTCCTCGCTCCAGCGCCGCCTCCACCAGGGCAAAGAGGTCGTCCGGCCGAGTGGCGGCGGGATGGGGGTAGCTCACGATGCCGGCGGTCAGCGCGCCGGCAGGCACGGCGACCAGCCGCTCGCGCATGCGGGTGATGGAGCGGCGGGCCCCCTCGGCATCGGTCTCGGGCAACAGGATGGCGAACTCCGCCTCGCCGCAGCGACTGACGAAATCGGGAAGCCGAAGCACCCGGCGAAGCTCGTTGGCGACCCGGTCTCCGGCATCGCCGATGGCCTCGATCGCAAGCAGGACCAGACTGAAGCTCAGCGAGTAGCGCCGCGCCCGCTCGAACTCTTCGCGTAGCCTGCGGTCGAGCGTGACCACCTCCGACGAGGCGCGGCCGTTGCGACTCGGCTCCGGCGGGAGCTCGAGCGCCCGGGCGGCCGCCTCCGCCAGACTCACGGCCAGTCCAAGCTGCGCCGGCGCGAGAGGTTGATTTCCTTTCCGCTGCCGCATCAGTAGCACGGCGGAAGGCGTCCCGGCGGATGGAACCGGGAGCACGAGCCCGTCGTCCGGCCAGGGGACCGCGCGTTGGGTGCGCAATGCCTCGGCCAGCTCGGGATGATGCCGGAGATCGAGACGGTGGCGGATGTCGGGCAGACCGACCTCGGCGATGACCCGGCCCTCGTGGGAGCTCAGATCGGCGCTGACGAAGGCGCAGCCCACCAGGTCGAAAGCCCGGCACAGGCGTCGCACGAGCGCCAGCACGATCTCTTCCGGATGGAGCGCGGCGCTGGCTTCGGCCACGAGCCCCTTTAAGGTCTCGCGCACCTCGTGCTCGTACGGCGTCCGGCTCGGCGCCTGGCGGTCGCGAATCCGGGCCTGGATCCGCGCGCAGAGCTCGGCGAAATGGATAGGGGCACCCATCGCATCGTCCGCTCCGAGCGTCAGCGCGAGGCCGGGAAGCTCGGGATTCGGCGTGCTGAGGAGTAGGATGCGGGGCGGGGTCTCGTCACATGGAACGAGGAAGCTCGCGATTCCGGATTCGTCGGTGGCGAAGGTGGTGATGAGTACGGCGGCTGCCGGTGGCCCCGGCCCGCGGCAGGGACCTTCGGAAACCCGGAAGCCTGCCCGCGTCAGCGCCCGCTCGAGCCCGTCCGGGCGGGCCGCCACGTCGCCGGCGAGGAGGACACGCGGGCGCTCGATCGGCTCCAGTGCAGCCGCGTCGGTCACGCGTGCGGAAGGATGAGATGCATCAATCCCGAAGATCCGACCTGTTAGGGGCGCATGTATCGGTGCAAGGCGGCATGCACACCGGGCCCGGCCGTGGCTCGGCCATCGGGGCAACCGCGATCCAGGTGTTTACGAAAACCCCCAGTCAGTGGCGCGAGCCGGAAATGACCGCCGAGATGGCGGCCGCGTTCCGTCGTGAGTGTGAGCGGACTGAAATCACACGTATAGTGGCGCATGATTCCTACCTAATCAACCTCGCCACGCCCGATCCCGTCCTGGCCTCCAGGTCGGCGGACTCGTTCGTGGCGGAGCTCCGGCGCTGCACGGTGTTGGGCATTCCATATCTGGTGTCCCACCCCGGCAACTTCATCGACGACCGCGAGGCGGGCCTGCAGCGCAACGCGGCCGCCTATACCCGGTGCCTCGAGGCCGTTCCCGGCGCCGTGATGGTGCTGCTCGAGACCACCGCCGGCACCGGCACCTCGCTCGGCAGTACCTTCGAGGAGCTGTGCCGCCTGCGAGAGGCGATCGGCGCGCACGTCCGCCATCGTATCGGGTTCTGTGCCGACACCTGTCATCTCTATTCCGCCGGGTACGACATCGTGCGGGACTACGACGGGGTCTGGGCCCGCTGGGGCACCGAGGTGGGCTTCGAGCATCTGCACTGCCTTCACCTCAACGACTCGAAAACACCGTTCGGCTCGCGGCGGGACCGCCACGAGCTGATCGCCGAAGGCTCCCTCGGGGCCCAGCCGTTCCGGCGGATCATGCGGGATCCGCGATTCGCGGGCATCATCAAAGTGATCGAGACCCCCAAGGGTGACGACGAGGTGACTCAGGACCGTCGCATGCTGAGACGGCTGCGTGCTTACGGGCGCGTGCGCTCGCGTTGACCCTCCGTCGGGGCGAACCCATCTTCCACCGATGCCGAAATCATTTCTGTTGCCGGCCCTGCTCCTCTTCGCCGGCGTTCCTCGACTCGAAGCCCAGACTGATTACTACGCCCGCCTTGGAGTGATCGGCGCGAGCAAGCTGATGCGCGACGACATCGTTTCCGAGATTACGGTGCGCCAGTCCATCGCGCCCATGCTCGCGCTCGGTGCGTCCCTCCCGCTGGGACCCGGCTATCGCGCCGGCATGGAGGCGACGTTCGCGTCCGGCAGTTACCACCAGGAGGAAACCGGCGTCGAGTCGGATCTCGGTACGCTTCGCACCGGGTCGGTAATGCTGGGCCTCGAGGGACCGATCGCCGCGTTCGTCCGCTGGCGCGCGGGCGCCGGGGTATACTGTACTGGCCGTCGGAGGAGACGGGCATCTTCCTCAAAGGCGGCACCACCAAGTTTCTCGCCGGCGTCGGCGTGGACTATCGCCGCCAAGTGATGACGAAATGGGATCTCATGGCCTCCGCCCGCTACGACTACCACCGGTTCACCACGGAAGAGATGGAGGACCGGGGTTTTTCCCGGCCCAACCGGTGAGCCGGGTGTCTCTGTCCGTGGGCCTAGCCGCGGGGCTACGATGAGCGGTCCCTCCCTCCGTGCCACTGTGGTCCTGGCCGCCCTGGCCGCCTTTGCATGCGGCGATATCGGCGCACCGACGCGCAATGACTTTTATGACTGGCGGCTGGTTGTCCTTACGGATGTCGGTACCGACACCGTGCATTTCCACTGGGCTCGGGGCGACTTGCCGGTCCGGGTGTGGGTCGCCGAGGATGAAGTCCCCGACCTGCCCTCGCACATACAGCGCGCGGTGGATACGTGGGAGGCCGCCTATCTCTACGGAGAGTTTAGGGGCCAGCTGGTGAGCGACTCGATCTCGGCCCAGGTGATCGTCCGGGGAGTGCCGGCCCCACCCGAGGCCGCGGCCCGCGCGACCCGCCTTCCCAGCGCGCTCGCTCCAGAATGCCGCGGGGCGACCGACGTCGATATCACTCCCGACCTCACCCAGCTCAGGCTGCCGATCCGGATCTACCTGTCTCCGCGCGTCTCCCCGGATAGTCCCGGGCTCACGGAGTGCCTGGCGCTGACCTCGATCCACGAGATAGGGCATGCCATCGGCATCTTTGCCCACTCGCCCAACCCGGCCGACATCATGTTCGCCGACCCGCAGGTGGACCTTCCGAGTGAGCTGGACCTGGGCACGGCTGAGGTACTTTACCACGTGCCGCCCACCCTTGAGGCAGTGGGGCCGTGAGCAGCCGGAGGGGGCCTGCCGGGCCCATGTTCATAACCGCCTTTGCTGGAACAGCTTATCGACGAGGGTCGCGCTCCGCAGCCTGAAACTCCGTACGGCATCCCGGTTGCACCGAAGGCCCGGCCTGTTAATCTTTCCGGCCTGTCGGCGGCCGCCCGGTGGCGGTCGGGTCAACCAAGGCGCATGAGCGCACCAGGAGCGTATGTCCACCGAGACGACTGCAGTCCCGCGTGAAAGCCTCACCCTCGTCGAGCACGGCCTCTTTCCCATCCGCATTCATGCGAACCTCTCCCCCGCGGCGCTGGTCGAGCAGGCGTTGCGCCGGGGCGAAGGCACGCTGACCGATCGTGGCGCCTTCACGGCAGTCACGTCCCCGCACACAGGGCGGTCGCCCAAGGACAAGTTCCTGCTCGAGGAGCAGGGCACCGGCGATCGCATCTGGTGGGAGAAGAACCCGCGGCACGACCCGGCGTCGTTCGAGCGGCTGCACGAGGACGTGAGGGCGTATCTCGACGCGCGCGAGCTCTTCGTGCAGGATCTCTTCGGCGGCGCGGACCCGGCGTACCGGCTCCCGGTTCGGTTCATCACGCCGAACGCATGGCACGCACTGTTCGTGCGGAACATGTTCCTCCGCGCGCTGCCGCCCGAGCTCGCCCACTTCCGTCCCGGCTTCACCGTCCTCCACGCTCCCGACTTCCAGGCCGATCCCGCGCGCCACGGCACGCGGACCGGCACCTTCATCGTGCTCAACTTCGCCAAGAAGCTGGTGCTGATCGGTGGGACCAGGTACGCGGGCGAGATGAAGAAGTCGATCTTCACGGTGCTCAACTATCTGTTGCCGGCGCAGGGCGTCCTGCCGATGCACTGCTCTGCCAACGTCGGCCCCGCGGGCGATTCCGCGATCTTCTTCGGGCTGTCGGGCACCGGAAAGACGACGCTCTCCGCCGATCCGACCCGCCGGCTCATCGGCGATGACGAGCACGGCTGGAGCGATCGAGGCATCTTCAACTTCGAGGGCGGCTGTTACGCGAAGGTCATCCGGCTCCGGCCCGACACCGAGCCCGAGATCTACGCCGCCAGCCAGATGTTCGGCACCGTGCTCGAGAACGTGGTGCTGGATCCGACGACTCGCACGGTGGACTTCGACTCGGACAAGATCACCGAGAACACCCGTGCCTGTTATCCGATCGACTACGTCCCGAACCATCTTCCGGCCGGCGCGGGCGGGCATCCCAAGAACATCGTGTTCCTCACCGCCGACGCGTTCGGCGTCCTGCCGCCCGTCGCGCGGCTGAGCGCGGACCAGGCGATGTACCACTTCCTCTCGGGCTATACCGCCAAGGTCGCCGGCACCGAGCGCGGCGTCACCGAGCCGAGCGCTACATTTTCCGCCTGCTTCGGCGCTCCGTTCCTGCCCCTGCATCCGGGCGCCTATGCCAAGATGCTCGGCGAGAGGATCGCAAAGCATGGGGCGCGGGTCTGGCTGGTGAACACCGGGTGGACCGGCGGCCCCTACGGCACCGGCTCCCGCATGAAGCTGGCGTATACCCGTTCGATGGTCCGGTCCGCGCTCTCCGGCGCGCTCGACGGAATGAAATACGTGAAGGATCCGGTCTTCGGCTTCGAGGTGCCGACTTCGGTGCCCGACGTGCCGGCGGAAGTGCTGTCGCCCCGCGGCACCTGGGCCGATCCGGCCGCGTACGATGCGCAGGCGAAGAAGCTCGCCACCATGTTCCGGGAAAACTTCGAGCAGTATCGGATGCAGGTTCCGGCGACCGTGGCGGGGGCAGGACCGGCGGAGTGAGCCCGCCGAGACGGCGGCAGCCCGCCGAGCTCGAGATCATCCGCGACCCGCTCTGGGACAACATCCATCTCGACCCGCCGGCGCTCCAGGCCCTGGATACGCCGGCGGTGCAGCGCCTCAGATACATCCGGCAGGTCGGTCACGCCTTCCTCGTCTATCCCGGCGCCACCCATACCCGGTTCGAACACGCCCTCGGCGCCTATCACCTCACCAGGCGGGCCTTAGGGACGCTCGAGGAACGGGGGGAACTGGGACGGGTGGCCGACGAGGACTGTCTCGCGGTCCGCCTCGCCGCCCTCCTCCACGACATCGGGCACTATCCCTTTTCGCACGCGCTCGAAGAGGCAGGACTTCCATCCCACGAGACCCTTGGCGTGGCCAAACTGCGTCAGGGAGAGCTGGGAGAGCGGCTGGCGCAGATCGGCGGAGCCGATTTCGCCGACACGGTCGGGGTGCTGATCACAGGTGACAGCACGAGCCCGCTCCAGGGGCTCATCTCGGGCTCGCTCGACCTCGACAAGATCGACTACCTGAGCCGCGACGCCCGCATGTGCGGGGTTCCATATGGTACGGTGGACGTGGATCGGCTCCTGTCCTCCCTGACCCTGGTGGAGACCGCAGGCGGCTTGGAGGTCGGAGTCCAGGAGAAGGGGGTCAGCGCGGTGGAGTCGCTCCTCTTCGCCAAGTACCAGATGTATCGCAACGTCTACTGGCACCATGCGGTCCGGTCGGCCACCTGCATGTTCAAGCGCGCGGTGCGCGGGGCGTTGGCGCGCGGCAGTGTCGCCATGGAATGGATCGCCGATGCGACCGATGACGGTCTGATGGAGGTGCTCATCACCCGCGACGGCAACGTGCTCGCCTCCGCCCTCCGGGCGCGGCGGCTCTACAAGCGGGCGCTCGATCTCCCGGCCAGCGACGTCTCCGCCGACGTCCAGCCGTGGGTGACCGACGATCCCGCCCTCCTCGAACGGGTGGAGGATGCGCTCGCAGGGCGGGTCGGCCTCGCGGCGGGTGATCTGCTGATAGATTTCCCGGCCCGATCCTCGATGCTCGCGGTGGATCTGCCGCTCAGGACACGGGACGGCCGCGTAGAGCGGCTGACCGACGCCGGCCGAGCCGGCCAGCTCGGCCTGCCTCGGGTGGCCGACGAGCTGTATCGCAGCGCCCGCCGCCTGCGGGTCTTCGTGGCGGCGGCACCGAGCCGGCCGCTGAATGGGCTGCTCGAGCTCCTGACCCTTCCGGCGGGCGAAGTGGAGCGCCGGCTGGCAGGAGAGGTCTCACTGGTCTGAGGAGAACCGTTCGATGATCTCGCGGCGCACGTTCGTCATCCAGGCAACCGGCCTCGGCGTGGCCCTCGCCGGCGGCAATCGCCTGTGGGCCATCGTCACCGACAATCCCCCCAGCCTGACGGTCTACAAGAGCCCGACCTGCGGCTGCTGCGCGAAGTGGGTGGACCACGTGAAGGCCGCCGGCTTCACGACCGTCGTCCATGACGAGGACGATATGAGCACCGTAAAGGACAACCTCGGCGTGCCGGCCAAGCTGCGCTCCTGCCACACGGCGCAGGTCGAGAAATATGTGATCGAAGGGCACGTACCGGCGGAGGACATCCAGCGGCTGCTCAAGGACCGTCCCAAGGTGGCGGGTCTGGCGGTGCCCGGCATGCCGGCCAGCTCACCGGGCATGGCGGTTCCCGGCGAGCCGCATGAGCCCTTCGAGGTGCTGGCCTTCCAGTTCGACGGCACGACTCAGGTTTTCGCGAAGCACTAACGCCGCACCGCAGCTATTGCGGCGGGATGGTGAGGGTGACGGTGTCGCCCGGTGCCACGAACAGCTCCTCGCTGACGGGAGTACGACCTCCCCCGATGGGGTCCGCCAGAAACCGGAGCCGATCACCGCCCCGAACGAGGGAGGGTGGCAGGTCGATCACCTTGGTCGAGTTTCCGGTGACATCGCCCACCCGCACCCGGTTGCCGGTTTGGCTGATCACGTAGATCGTCATATCCGGAAACCCCAGATTCCGCACTTCGACCTTCCCGCCGGCGTCAGCCTGGGTTTCGGGGGCTGTATCTTCGCCGGAGCGGTGGGTGGAACAGGCGGCGAGCAGGCACGCTGCCGGCACCAGCAGCCGGGAAAGCAATCGGAACGACGAGCGGGTCGGCATCATCGATTTCTCCGGGGAAGAGAACGTGGCCGAGGTTGTCACCTACCGGGACGAGTACCGGCCGCACTTCGAGCGGCTCAATCGCGAGTGGATCGAGCGATGGTTCGGGTTGGAGGGTCCGGATCTGGAGGTGTTCCAGGACCCCGTCGGCCACATCATCGCGCCCGGAGGGCAGATCTTTTTCGTAGTGGACCAGGGAGCTGTGCGCGGCACCTGCGCGGTCGTCCCGGAAGGGCCCGATGGCTTCGAGCTGGCGAAGATGGCGGTGGATCCGGCGGCGCGGGGACAAGGCTACGGCGACCTGTTGATGCGGGCGGCAATCGACTTTGCGCGAGGAGCGGGGGCCAGCCGGCTGATCCTCGTCTCCAATACCAAGCTCGAACCCGCCATCCGACTCTACCGCAAGTACGGGTTCGTCGAAGTTCCCGTCAGCGCGGACCGCGGCTACGAGCGGGTGGACATCGAGATGCACCTGCCCCTGCGGTAATCAATTCTTCTCTCCGGCGGCCGCCTGTGCCACCGGCTGCTCCCCGGTGTTGCTCTCCGCCGATTCGATCTTTACCACGATGGCCGTGATGTTGTCCAGCCCGCCTCGCCGGTTGGCCTCGGTGATCATTCGGTCGACCCAGTGCTGCGGCTCGCCGTCGGACGAGAGGATCCGGGTGAGCTGCTCGTCCTCCAGCATTCCGGTCAGGCCGTCCGAGGCGAGCAGGATGATGTCCCCCTGCTCCAGCGCGCCGAAGTAGATGTCGGGGACCACGTCGCCGCTCGCGCCGACACAGCGCGTGATGACGTTGCTGTAGGGATGCACGCGGGCCTGGTCCGGCGTGAGGAGCCCGGCATCCACCTGCTCCTGGACGTAGGAGTGGTCCTTGGTGAGCTGGAGGAACTGACCGTTCCGCAGCAGGTACGCCCGGCTGTCGCCCACCTGCCCGATGAGGTAGCGGCCCTTGAGCAGGACCAGCACGGTCGCCGTGGTCCCCATCCCCCGCTTGTCGTGCTCCGACAGGGTGCGCTCGAAGATCGCGTCGTTGGCCGCGCGAATCGCCGTGCGCATCCGGTCGCTCGCCTCTTCGTCCGACAGGCCACGGAGCGACCCGATCGAGCTGGAGGTGATCCGCACGGCCATCTCGCTGGCGACCTCTCCGGCCGCATGCCCACCCATCCCGTCGGCGACGATGAAGATGCCGCGCTCGGAGAGCATGAGGTAGTTGTCTTCGTTGCCCGACCTGACGATCCCGACGTCGGTGCGGGCGGCACAAGTGAAGTGCACGTTGCCCCGTCAGCTCGAGGTCAGGAAGAAGTACGCCGCGATGGCTCCACCCAGGGTCAAGGCCGCGATGAGCCAGGCCGGCGGGCCGCTCGGCTTCGGTGCGGAGACCCGGAGCGGCCGGCGCAAGTGGGCTTGCCGCGCCTGGTCCTCGGTGGCCGGTGTGGCCGGTGCGGATGTTCCACCCGCCCCATGGCTTCGGTCTTTCCCGGACGCGGAGCGGGCTGGTCGTCCAGCGGCTCGAAGAGGACGGCCACCTCGCCGAACTTGAGGGTCGTTCCGGGCGTGAGGGCGGTCTCCCCCGTCACCGGCTCTCCCTCTACATACGTGCCGTTGGTGGATCCCAGATCGGTGATCACCCAGACGTCGTCGCGGCGCTGCAGCTTCGCGTGGGTGGTGCTCACGCTCGGCTCGGAGATCACGATGTCGTTGTAGTCGGCCCGGCCGATGTTCACGACGGGGACCCTCACCGGCAACCGTTTGCCGCGGAGCGCTCCGGTACGGACGAGCAGCGATGCGATCGGGGCCGCCTCCGGGGAGGCCGGGGTGGGCACGTCCTTCAGCTCCGAGAGGGGCAGGCCGTGCATCGTATCGGACAGGCGATTCCCCGCACCGGTCGGCGGTCGCGGCACCGGAGCCCCCTCCTGTGGCGCGGGAGTGGGTCGCGGAGCCATCGGGGCTTGGGGAGGAGCCGAATCGGCGTAAAAGCGGTACTCGTCGTTCCCGATGCGGATCACGTCCGCCCGGGCCAGCAGGTGCCGCCGGCCGACTCGTTGGCCGTTGACGTAGGTTCCGTTCACGCTCAGATCCACCAGGACGTACCCTTCCCTGGTGGTCTGGATCTCGGCGTGACGACGTGACACCTCGTTCCCGGCGACCACGACGTCCGAGCCGGCTTCCCGGCCGAAGACCAGCGGACCGGTCCCGATCGTGTACTCTCGGCCGTCGGTGAGGCACACCAGACGGCCCCCGCTGGCACCGGCAGGTGGCTTGTTGGTCTGGATTGGGGGAGCGAGGTCGGCGAAGGCACCGGAATCGAACAGTTGGGTATGTCCACTCCGTCGGGAGTCTACCGCGAGGAGCTCGTGCCCAGCGATCTGAATCCTGTCCCCGTGGAGAACCGGCGTGGGATCGGTCCCGAGTGATACGCCGTTGATAAGGAGTGGTGCCCCGGGCTCGGCGGCCCGGATCGCCGCGGCTCCCTGCGGCGTGCCATTGAGGACGGCATGCCGTGGCCGCACACCCTCGCCTTCGAGGACGATGGCACAGCCTGAGGCCGAACCTATGATAGTCTCACCGGCGGCTACCGGAATCCGCTTGCCGCCGATTTCCAGGTGCATCATTCGATCGGATATCCTAAGGAAGGACTCGCTCGCCGAGAAACCTACCCCTCGGCTCGTAAGCGTGCAAGCAGCCGTCTCTTACGCAGTTTTGCGAAACTCCTGCCCGCGCAGCTGAAGCTGATACAGACGTTGATAGAGTCCCTCCTGGGCCAGGAGCTCGCGATGGCTGCCCCGCTCGCGGATCTCTCCATGATGTAATACCAGGATCTCGTCGGCGTGAAGGATGGTGCTCAGCCGGTGGGCCACCACCAGGCTGGTGCGTCCGGCCATCAGCTCCGCGATCGCGCGCTGGATCTGCGCTTCGGCCTCCGCGTCCACCGAGCTCGTGGCCTCGTCCAGAACGAGGATTTTCGGATCGAGCGCGAGCGCGCGCGCAAAGCTCAACAGTTGTCGCTCCCCAACGCTCAGACTCCGCCCTCGCTCCCCGAGACGGTGCGCGTACCCGGAAGGCAGTCGCTCGATGAAGCGATCGGCGCCGACACGGCTGGCCGCCTCCCGGGCCGCTTCCGGCGAGATCGGCGCGTCCAGGGTGAGGTTGTGCAGGATGTCGCCGGTGAAGAGGAAGAGGTCCTGCTGGACGAACCCGATGATCGAGCGCAGCTCCGCAGTCGAGAGGTCCCGGATGTCCGTCCCGTCGATCGTGATCCGGCCGCGATCGGGATCGTAGAACCGGAGCAGCAGGTTGACGATGGTGGTCTTCCCGGCTCCCGTGTGTCCGACCAGCGCGATCGTCCGGCCGGGAGAGGCCGTGAACGAGATGTCGCGAAGGACCCACGGACCATCGGGGCTGTAGCGGAACCACACCCCTTCGAACCTCACCTCTCCCGCCACCGGGTTGGGGAGCTTCCGGGAGACGGCGGGCTCCGCCACCGTCACCGGCTCATCCAGCAGGGCGAAGACGCGCTCGGAGGACGCCATGGCGCTCTGGAGGAGGTTGAACTTCTCGGAGAGATCCTGCAGCGGCTGGAAGAACCGGCGGGTGTACTGAATGAACGCGGCGAGCACGCCGACCGTAAGGGTGCTGTCCAGCACCCGCAGTCCTCCGTACCACAGCAGGAGGGCCATCGCGACCGAGGTGAGCACCTCGACCACGGGAAAGAACACCGCGTAGATCGTGATGGACCTGAGGTGTGCGTCGAGATGCTCCCGGTTCAGCTCCGCGAAGCGCCGGGCGGAGGCCTGCTCCCGTCCGAAGAGCTGCACGATCCGCATCCCCGAGAGCCGTTCCTGGAGGTAGGCGTTGAGCCTCGCCAGCCGGAACCGGATATCCCGGAAGGCCTCGCGAACCCGCCGCCGGAAGATCGCCGCGGTGAGCCAGACGAAAGGAATGACCGAGAAGGTGACGAGCGCCAGCTCCAGATCGATCGCCAGCATCATGACCATGATGGCGACGAGGGTGAACACGTCCCCGAAGATCGTCACGACACCGGAGGAGAAGAGCTCGTTCAGCGTCTCGACGTCCGACGTCACCCGCGTCATCAACCGGCCGACGGGATTGCGGTCGTAGAAGGAGATGCTGAGCCGCTGGAGATGCTCGTAGATCCGCATCCGCAGGTCGTACATGACCCGCTGGCCGATCCAGGTGGTGAGCAGGGCCCCGCAGTACTCCACCACGAAATCGAAGAGCAGCACCCCCAGGTAGAGGGCGGCGAGAAGCCCGAGCAGCGCGACATCACGCCGGGGGATCGCCGCATCCAGCGCCTGCTCGGTAAGCCGGGGACCGATGAGCGCGAGACCGGACTGCAGCAGCAAGAGGACGAGGGCGAGGGCGGCATGCCGGCGATAGGGGCGCAGGTAGCCCACCAGCCGCCGCATGAGGGCCGCGTCGTACCCGCGGCCAGGAAGCTCCTGTTCCTCGCTCATTTACCTACCCGCCCGTCGGCTCGGCCGCGGCGCCTTCTCCGATGCCCTTGAGGCCTTGGCGCACCCAGGTGGAGAAGACCAGGAACCCGAACGCCAGGGTGAAGTAGGTGAGCGTCAGGCGCCATATCATGATGTAAATCGGCGTGAGCTCCCGCGGAACGTAGGAAGACATCACCGCCGCCGACAGCACCTCGCCGATTCCCGCCGCGCCGGGCGTCGGCGCGAAGTACAGGAGGAACATCACCAGCGTCTGCACCAGCAGGATGTCCACGAAATGGGCCTGGATGCCGAGCGCCTGGAGGGCGACGTAGCCGGCGAGGAGCTTGTTCGCATGCGAGGGGCCCGAGAGGACCGTCGCCCAGAACACCGCCAGCCAGCCGCGGGGGCTGTTGAACGCGACGACGCTCGCGTGCGCCTCGTCGATCCCCTTCTGCAACCGCTCGAGCCGGTCCGCCACCCGGCGGCTCCGACGACCGATGGCTTCGGCGGCCCGGTGAATCAGGCCCGCGACGGCTCGGGGGAAGAAGATGACGATCGCCATCAGCAGGCCGATGCCGGCGACGATGGTGAGGCTTCCGAGGAAGAGGTCGTACAGCGAGAGCCCGAGCAGATTGCCCCGCTGACCCAACGACCGGCCCGCGCCGGCGACCACCGCGAGCGGCCCGGCGATCGCGAAGAAGAGAATGGTGCCGACGAAGCTGATGAAGGTGGAAGTCACCGCGACCGGGAGGGGTACCCCGTAGCGGCGCATGGTGTACATCGTCATCGGCCCAGCGCCCGAATTGAGCGGGGTGATGTAGCCGGCCCAGGCGCCCATCCCACCCGCCAGGATGCACCCTTTGAGCGAAGGCCTGGGAAACACATGCCGGGCGCAAACCCAGAGCCTCAGGCCCCCACCGATCCAGTCCAGGGAAGCGAGCCCCAGCCCGGCCACGACCCAGCGCCAGCGGATCCGCCCTATGCCGGCGAAGAACGCTGAGAGATCGTTGCCATAGAGCAGCGTTAGCCCGAAGCCGACCATCGAGGCCAGCACCGAGAACTCGAAACCGCGGACGAGGAACTTGGGAGTCAAAAGGCGGGACATGGACGGGAGAAGATAGCGGGACAGACCAGCTTTCCGCTTTCCCGAAACTTTCCCGAAACCGACTCACCCGCTAGTTTTCAGTCCCGATGGTCGATTCCGTCATTCGCATCGTAAACGCCAGGCAGCACAATCTGCGCGGCATCACGGTGGACCTCCCCCACCGGGCGCTCATCGTGGTGACCGGGCCGAGTGGCTCGGGGAAGAGCACCCTTGCCTTCGACACGCTGTACGCCGAGGGGCAGCGACGCTACATCGAGTCGCTGTCCACCTACGCCAAGCAGTTTCTCGACCGCATGCCCAAGCCGCTGGTGGACCGGCTCGAGGGCCTCGCGCCTTCGGTCGCGATCGAGCAGCGGAACCCCACCGTTTCCAGCCGCTCCACCGTCGGTACGGCGACCGAGGTCTACGACTATCTCCGCCTGCTCTGGGCCCGGATCGGCCGCAGCTTCTGCCGCCAGTGCGGCGCGCCGGTTCGCCGGGACACCCCTCAGTCGGCGGCCGAGGAGACCGTGGCGCGTGGCGGCCGGATCCAGATCGCGTTTCCGTTGCCGCCGGTCGCCAAGCTCGCCCATGCCGCCGTGGTCGAGAACCTGCGGGCGCTCGGCTTCGTCCGCGTCGTGGCCGATGGGGTGTCCCATCACCTCGATGAGCTCCCGGCAGGGCTCGACCTGACGCGGGCACGTGAGCTGCTCGTGGTGGTGGACAGACTGGTGGGCGAGCCTGGCTCGCTCGGACGTATCGCGGAGTCGGTGGCGACCGCGTTCCAGGAGGGCGAGGGTATCGCCATCGTGCTGCTCGAGTCCGGGCGCTTGCGATTCACCCGCTCGCCCGCCTGCAGCGCCTGCGACACGCCTGCCGCGACGGTGACCCCGGCCCTGTTCTCCTTCAACAACCCTCGCGGCGCCTGCTCGACATGCAACGGGTTCGGGGCCACGCTGGAATACGATGAGTCGCTCATCGTTCCCGATCCTGGCCGGAGCCTGGCGCAAGGCGCGATCGATCCCTGGACCAAGCCCCGGTACGAGACCCGCCGCCGGATGCTGCTCGACCGGGCCCGGAGCCTCGATGCCGACCCCTCCAAGCCATGGCACAAGCTCAAGGCCACGGTGCGGCGCGAGCTGCTCTACGGACGCAAAGGCCGCTACGTCGGGATCTTTCCTTTCCTGAAGGATCTGGAAGAGAAGCGCTACAAGCAGTACATCCGGGTCTTCCTGCGGCAGTACCAGTTGGCGAAGACCTGCGCCGACTGCGGCGGATCGCGACTCAACCCGGATGCCCTGGCGGTCCGGATCGGTACGCATACCATCGCCGACGTTTCGAGCCGCTCCATCGACGGGGTCACCGAATGGGTCACCGGCCTCGCACTCAGCCCGTTCGAGACCGAGGTCGCCCACCTGGTGCTGGAACAGCTCACCGACCGCCTCGAGTTTCTCCGCGACGTCGGACTCGGCTACCTGACGCTGGACCGGCAGACACGGACCCTCTCCGGCGGCGAGGCGCAGCGGATCTCGCTCGCGAACGCACTCGGGTCCCGACTCGTGGACACGCTCTACGTGCTGGACGAGCCCTCCGTCGGCCTTCACCCACGCGACACCGATCGCCTGCTGGGGCTCCTGCGGCGTCTCCGCGATGCAGGCAACACCGTGCTGGTCGTGGAGCACGACCTTGCGGCCATCCGGCAGGCGGACTTCATGCTGGAGCTCGGCCCGGGCGCCGGCGAGCACGGCGGCCGGGTGGTACACGCGGGCCCGGTCTCCGCCGCGGTCCAGTCGCTCACCGGCCAGTATCTCACCGGACAGAAGCGCATCGCCGTGCCGAGTCTGCGCCGGGTGGCCGGCCCGATTTGGCTCAAGGTTCGCGGCGCCACGCTGCACAACCTTCGCGGCGTCGACGCCGACATTCCGCTCGGAACTCTGACCGCCGTGACCGGAGTCTCGGGGTCGGGCAAGAGCACCCTGCTCTACGACGTGATCTACCGAAACCTCGAGGCACGCATCCACGGCGGGCACTCGGCCAAGTCGCATCTGGGTGAGGAAGTCGGCCGAGTCGAGTCGTTGACCGGCTGGGAGCTGCTGCAGGACGTGCTGCTGGTGGACCAGTCGCCGATCGGACGGACGCCGCGGTCCAACCCGATCACCTACATCAAGGCGTTCGACGAGATTCGCGAGCTGTTCGCCGCGCATCCGCTTTCCAGGCAGCGCAAGTACACCTCCGCCACCTTCTCGTTCAACATGCCCGGCGGGCGCTGCGAGCAGTGCGAGGGAGCGGGCCACGTCCAGGTGGAGATGGTCTTCCTGGCCGACGTGTTCGTGCCTTGCGAGGCCTGCGGCGGTACCCGGTACCGGAGAGACGTGCTCGACGTACGCATCCACGGCCACTCGATCCACGACGTGCTGCAGTGGACCGTCGAGGAAGCCATCGGTCGTTTCCGGCACCAGCCCAAGCTGGGCACGGCGCTCTGGCACCTTCAGCAGGTGGGCCTGGGCTACCTCAGGCTGGGGCAGCCGGCCACGACGCTGAGCGGCGGCGAGGCACAGCGGTTGAAGATCGCGCGGGAGCTGGCGCAGGCGGGAAAGCGGGAAGGGCGGAAGCTCTACATCCTCGACGAGCCGACCACCGGACTTCACCTGGACGACGTCCGGATCCTGATTCAGGTACTCGATCGTCTGGTGGATGCCGGGCACACCGTGGTCGTCATCGAGCATCACCTCGACGTCGTCAAACGAGCCGACTGGGTGATAGATCTCGGGCCCGACGCCGGACCCGACGGCGGACGGGTGATCGCGCAGGGAACACCGGAAGCCATCGCGGCGGTGCCGGAATCCCACACCGGGCGCTACTTGCGGGCGCTGCTCCCGTCCGTGCCGGCCGCGCTCGCCGGCTGATCGGCGAGGGCGGCCCCCCGCAATTGCGCCGCTGCCTCACGGATGAGTCTCCACGCGCCTTCCACGTGCTCTCGCCGGGTCTCGCGCTGGCCGACCACCAGGCGGATCACGTACCGCTCCGCCAGCTTCGTATGGGTGAGATGCACGCGCCGGCTCGCGTTCACCCGCGCGAGCAGCCGCTCGTTCAATCCGTCGAGCTCCGCTTCCGAGCACCCCTTCGGACGCCAACGAAAGCACACGAGCCCGAACGGCACCGGCGCCGCCACCTCGAACTCGGGATCAGCCTCGATCCACCCCGCCAGCTCGCCGGCCAGCGCCACATGCCGGCGAATGAGCTCCTGCAGACCCGCCACGCCGTAGCTGCGGAGCACGAACCAGAGCTTGAGGGCCCGGAACCGCCGGCCGAGCTGGATTCCCCAGTCCCGGAAGTTGGCGACCTCGGCGTCGTGGGTCGTGCGCAGGTACTCGGGTGAGATCCGGCAGGCGCGAAGCAGCGCCTCGACATCGCGGACGAAATACGCCGTGCAGTCGAAGTTGGTCATCAGCCACTTGTGCGGGTTGAACACGATGCTGTCGGCCTGATCCATTCCCGCGAAGTGATGCCGCAGCTCGGGGACGATCGACGCCGCCCCGGCATACGCCGCGTCCACGTGCAGCCAGACCCGCCGCCGCCGGCAGATCTCCGCGATGGCCGGCACCGGATCGATCGCGGTGGAGGAGGTGGAGCCGATCGTCGCCACGACGCAGGCCGGCACCATCCCGGCCCGCCGGTCGGCCTCGATGGCGGCGTCCAGGGCCGCGGGGTCGAGGGCGAAGGCGGCGTCGCCCGGGATGTGCCGCACGCCCTCGAGCCCGAAGCCGGCGAGCTGAGCTCCCTTGTCTATCGACGAGTGGGCCTCCCGCGAGGCGTAGACCACGAGCGGCGGCCCTGAGCTCGCGAGGCCGCTGGATCCCGATCGCCCTTCCGTCGCCCATTCGCGGGCCGACAACAGGGCCACGAGAGTGGCCGTGGATGCGGTATCCTGAATGACTCCGGTGAAGCCCTCCGGCAGGCCCATCATCTGTCGGAGCCAGTCCATCACGACCTGCTCCAGCTCGGTAGCTGCCGGGGAGGTCGCCCAAGACATGCACTGGACACCCATCGCCGCCGTGAGCATCTCGCCGAGCACCGACGGCGGACTGTTGTTGCCCGGGAAGTAGGCGAACCACCCGGGGTGGTTCCAATGGGTGAGACCGGGCAGGATGATCTCGCGGAAATCCCGGAACATCGCGTCGAACGGCTCGCCCTCGTTGGGCGCGGAGGCGGGCAGCCGGCGGCGGATCTCGCCGGGCCGCACCCCTGGGGTGATCGGCAGCGTGCCGACCTCGCTGAAGAAGTCGGCGATCCAGTCCACCAGCTCGTGGCCGTGGCGACGGAACTCGTCCGGTTGCATGGGCCCTAAGGCAATGGCCGACTCCGCTGGCCGTCAAGTGGGCCGTTTCACGATGAGCGATTACGTTTACGCATCCTCATGGCCGGCCTCGCATGGATGACCGTGGCGCAGCTCTGCTTCGCCGTCATGAACGTGTCCACGCGACTCGGCGCCGCGCACCTGCCCTGGTCGGAGATCGCCGCGATCCGCTTTCTCATCGGCGGGCTGATCGCGATTGGGCTCGCTTCGTTCCGCGGCGTATCACTGCGCGTGACGGATCAGCGAGGCACCTGGCGGCGGACCATCTACGGGACCCTCGCCGCGATCGGCAGCTTCTATTCGCTCTCGTCCCCGAGTATCGCGGTGGGCGACGCGGCGACGCTCGGTGCGACCGCGCCGATCTTCGTGGCACTCTTCTCGGGCCGGCTCCTGGGTGAGCGGGTCGGTCGCCATCTCTGGCTCGTCGTGGCGATGGCATTCCTGGGCATCGTGCTCCTCGTGCGACCGTCGTTCCACAGCGCTAGTCCGGTTGCCGCGGTCGCGACGGCAGGCGCGCTCTTCTACGCGCTGGCGATGATCTGGCTTCGAAAGATCGGGCCGAGCGAGAGTCACGAAGCGGTGGTGCTGCACTTTTCGCTGGTCGCGATGGCCACGATGGTGATGATTGCATTGCCGCAGTGGGAGTGGCCGGACCAGAAGGGAGGGCTCTACCTGCTCGGCGCCGGACTCGGGGGTGGGGGCGCGCAGCTGGCCATGACCCGGGCCTACTCGCTCCAGCGCGCCGCTCCGGTCACCGCCATCTCGAACCTCGGCATCGTCTTCACCTACCTCCTGGCGCTGCCCTTGTTCGCCGACCGTCCGACCGGCTGGCAGCTCGCCGGGTCCCTCCTGGTCATCGCCGCGACGATTCTCCTCACCCGGCCGCTCCGGAGATCCGGGCGCGGCTGAGGCGGCGTTATCTTCTCACCTCATGACCGCCGCATCGACGATGTACCGCGGGCTGGACTATGACCCGGCGATCGCCTGCCGCCACCTCTCCGACGCGGATCCGGTGCTCGGTGCGCTGATCGAGCGGGTCGGTGGATACGAGCTCAGACCCGCTCCGACGCAGAGCCTGTTCGCGGCGCTGGCGCGCGCTATCGTGTATCAGCAGCTCTCCGGCGCGGCCGCGTCGACCATCCTGGGCCGGGTGACTGCCCTCTTCGCGCCGCGGCGATTTCCCACGCCCCGCGACCTCCTGGCCATGCCCGAAGCGAGGCTTCGCGCGGCAGGGCTTTCCACCGCGAAAACGCTCGCGCTGCGCGACCTCGCCCAGCGGACACTGGACGGCACCGTGCCCTCGATGGCGCTGGTTCGGCGGCTCGGGGACGAAGAGATCGTGGAGCGTCTCACCCGGGTGCGGGGCATCGGCCGCTGGACGGTCGAGATGCTCCTGATGTTCCGCCTGGGCCGCGCCGACGTCCTGCCGTTGAGCGACCTCGGAGTCCGCAAGGGTTTTGCCAGAACGTATCGCAAGCGAAAGCTTCCGGAGCCGGTTGTGATCCAGCGGCACGCCGAGCGGTGGCGGCCCTACCGCAGCGTCGCCAGCTGGTACATGTGGCGGGCACTCGAGCTCGAGTAGGAGGAAGGCGATGAATCCACGCAGCCCGTCCCTGGCCGGGCACGAGCCCAGCCTCCACACCGTGGAGATGGTGTGCGACCGTCTCGCCGAATTGGGCGTCGCCGTCGGGCCGGAGACGGCGCGCGACCTCGTCCGAGCCGTCCTGACTGCCGAGGCGCCTCGGGTGGATGCGCGGCTTCGGGAAGCGCTCGACACGGCGCTCGAGACCATTCGGGTCGCCGCTCAGGCGGCGATGGGGGTGCTGGCGACGACGTCGCCAGCCCTTGAGCGCCCGCGCCCGGCTGAGGCCCCGGCCGCGCCGTCACCACCTGCTCGCCGGAGCAGCAAGCCACACGCCTCCCCCGCGCCGGCGGCGGCACCTCCACCACAGAAGCAGGAGCCGAACCGGCCCCGTCACGACGTCGAGGACGGCGAGCCGCGGCCGGTGTTCCGGCGGCCCAGGGGGCGGTAGGACGCCCCGGGCGGCAACGCTATTTTCCGGGACCATGCTCCTTCAGCGCCTGTACGACACCCAGCTGGCCCAAGCGAGCTATCTGATCGGTTGTGCCGCCGCCGGCGAGGCTATCGTTCTCGACCCCACGCGGGACGCCGACAAATACCTCGCAGCCGCGGCCGCGCTCGGCGTCCACATCAAGCACGTCAGCGAAACTCATATCCACGCCGACTTCGTGTCCGGCAGTCGCGAGCTGGCAGCCAGGACGCGCGCCAAGCTGTACCTCTCAGGTCAGGGCGGCCCCGATTGGCAGTACGACTTCGCCAAGGCCGAGGGCGCCGTGCTCCTCCACGAGGATGACGAGATTGCCGTCGGCAACGTCCGTCTCCGCGTGGTCCACACGCCGGGTCACACGCCGGAGCATCTGATCTTCCTGGTCACCGATGGCGCCGCCGCCACGGAGCCGATCGGGGCGGTGACGGGCGACTTCGTGTTCGTGGGCGATGTGGGGCGGCCGGACTTGCTGGAGCGTGCGGCACGTCACCAGGGCACGATGGATTCGGCGGCCCGTACGCTGTTCCGCAGCCTTCGGCGCTTCAAGTCGTTGCCGGATTGGCTCCAGATCTGGCCCGGGCACGGGGCCGGCTCCGCCTGCGGCAAGGGGTTGAGCGCCGTCCCGCACAGCACGGTCGGCTACGAGCGGCGGTTCAACTGGGCCTTTGCGGTATCCGAAGAGGAAGAGTTCGTCCGGCTGGTCCTCACCGGGCAGCCCGATCCGCCCCGGTACTTCGGGACGATGAAGCGGATCAACAAGGAGGGACCGCCGCTCCTCACCGAGCTCCCTGCCCCCCCGCGTCTCACTTCCGACCGGTTGGGCCGGCTGGTAGGCGAAGGAGCCTTCGTCATCGACGCGAGGCCGGCGGCCGACCACGCCCGTGGCCACATCCCGGGCACCCTCAACATACCCCTCAACAAGTCGTTCACCTCGTGGGCCGGGTGGCTCGCACCCTACGACCGCGATCTCTACCTCATCCTGGGCGACACAGCGAGGAGCGACGAGGCCATTCGTGACCTTCGGATGATCGGTCTCGACCGGGTCGCGGGGGTATTCGGTCCGGACGCGGTGCCCGCATGGGCCGCGGAGGGCTGCCCATTGGAGGTCGTCCGCCACATGGACGTGGCCGAACTGCAGAACGGACTTCCACCCGGAGCCGGCGTGATCGATGTGCGGAGCCCGGGGGAGTGGGAGGCGGGACATATGCCGGGCGTGAAGAACTTCCCGCTCGGGGGACTGGAGGAGCGGCTCGATGAGCTGCCCAGAGGTCGGCCGCTCGTAGTGTACTGTCAGGGAGGAAGCCGCTCGGCCATCGCGTCCAGCCTGCTGCAGTCCCGTGGCATCGGCGAGGTGGTGAACCTGGCCGGAGGCTTCAGTGAATGGGAGCGGCTGGGGTTACCGAAGGAGAGGAGCTAGTCAGGCGGCGCTGGGCGTCGGGCTCTCGGGCGAGGCCCGGCCCAGGCAACGGCGCACCTCGGACAGCAGCACTTCGGGTGCGAACGGCTTGGCGAGCAAGCTGCACGGCGCGGCGATCCCTTGCTGGGCCAGCTGGGCGTGGGCGTACCCGGACATGAGGATGATCGGCAGGTCCGGGTGCGACACCGAGAGGGCCTCCAGGAGCTGAACGCCATTCAGCCGCGGCATCACGATATCCGATACCACCACGCGAACCCGCTCGCCCCGCTCCCGCACCAATTCCAAGGCCTGGGCTCCATCCTCCGCCGTAGTCACGCTGTACCCCGCGTCCGCCAGCACGCGGGTGGCGAACTGTCGTACCACCGGTTCGTCGTCTACGACCAGGATGTGAGCGGTGGGATCCACAAGGGTTCCTTGGATGCGCGTCGATCTGCCGGTGATCAGCGTGACAGCGTGACAGGAAACCGCCGCGATCTGCAGGCTGCTGCCGGATTACTTATGGCTCGTCCGAATGGAACACTCCGAGGGGGGTCGAGGGGAATGTAACACGCTCGATGCCCCGGCGGCGAGCCGATGCGGCAGCAGGGTAGAGTCAGCCCCGCCGGCAGGGGCCGCTTCGGTAGATTCCGCGCTCTCCTGGACGCTCGTCCATCGCCGACTGGAAGTCGGAGCGACCGAAATAGTCCGGATAGAAGCGGAACATGAAGAAGCGCACCTGCTTGGCGCGATAACTGGAGCGGGAAACAAGAATCCCCAGGCAGTAATCAGGCGCCGGTCAGCAGCGGGCTATCATGCCTGCGGGCGCTAGCCGCCTCATGGCTTGAGCACGGTCCACTCGATCTCGTTCAGGAGATTGCCGACCGCCTCTGCGGAGTCGCTGGTGTACGCAAAGCACCCGCGCCCCCCATCGGCGCTCACGCCCTCCAGCCGGCCCACAGTCGCCCGCACCCAGTCGTCCTCGCGTGAACGAGCGGCGGAGACAGAAGCGCACCCGGTACGGCTTCTCCATGGCCAGCGGCCGGAGCTCGCCGGCCCGGACCCGCCGGACGGCGCGCGCGGCGGCCTGACGCAGGAGGCGGTGGACGGTCGCGGGGGGGAGCACGGCGGCCGCCGAGCGGGAGAACACCGTCTTCACGGTGACCGTCTCCAAGGGTCCCAGCATCTCGCGCGTTTCCGCCGTCAGCGCGTCGTCGCCGCTGGCGAGCGCCATCGGCACGCCCATCTCGCCGCCGATGAACGCGGCGATGCCGGCCTCGTTGAGCACCTTCCCGTTTACCGTGAACGAGTCGAAGGCGAAGTTGTGCGAGATGACGCCAGGGCTCCCGGCGTTCGCGTGCGCACCCACGATCATCATCGCGTCCACCATAGGATTCAGGCCGGTGGACATCACGATCGGCTTGGGGTAGCCGCGGATCAGGATCGCCTCGGGGTCGAGCTGGTCCACCAGGACATTGCGGAACAGCGTGCCGCCGTGCCCCTCGTTCACGATGAACTGGGTCGCGCCCGCGGCCCGGGCTCCGGCGATGAGCGCGTTGACCTCGTCGGTCAGCTCCTGGCGGAACCGCTCGTGCTGCGGCGATCCGCCCCGGCTCACCGGCCGCATCTCGGTCTGGTTGCGGACCGCGCCGGCCAGCCCCTCCATGTCGGCGATGATGTAGACGCTGAACCCGCCGCGCTGCATGTCCCGCTCCAGCTTCTCACGGGCCTGGCGATACTCGGTGACGCCGAAGTACGCGGCCGGGGGCGTGGTATCGCGCGGCGTGGTGTCGCGCGTCGCTTGCCCCTGCGCCCAGGCAGGGAGCGACAGGACCAGCGCGGCCGCCAGGAGCCAGGCGCCTCACCGGAGCACCGCCTCTTCGATGGCGTCGAGGAGCCAGCCCATCTGGCGCGCGCTGTCGGTGACGAAGCGGAAGGCGCGGTCGCCGGTCCGCTCCAGCTTGAACTCGGGCAGCGCCGCCACCGCCTGCACGATGCTGTCCGGATAGCTCCGGCGCAGCATGAACTCGACCCGATAGGGCCGGTCCAGCGTGAACGGCGCGAAGTCGCCGCGGCGCTCCCGGCGCACCGCCTCCGCGGCCCCGGCCTGCAGCATCTTCCGCACCTTGGCCGGACTGTAGGTGATGGCCGCGCTCCGTCCCACCGCCCGCTTGGTCACGATGGCGACGAAGCCGTTGGGGAGCATCGTCTGGGTCTCCTCGATCAGCACGTCGTCGCCGCTCACCAGCGAGACCGAGACCCCCATCTCGCCGGCGATCAGCGCGTTGATGCCGACCTCGTTGAGCACCTTGCCGTTCACCGTGAACGAGTCGAAGGCGAAGTTGTGCGCCAGCACGCCGGGGCTTCCGGCGTTGGCGTGCGCCCCGGTGAACATCAGGGTGCCGAAGCTGCTGTCGATTCCGGTGACCATCACCAGCGGCTTGGGGAAGCCGCGCACCAGGATCGCCGCGCTGTCGAGCTCCCAGGGCAGCACGTTGGCGAACAGGTTGCCGCCGTGACCCTCGTTCACCACGAAGCTCCGAGCGCCCGCCAGGCGCGCGCCCCGGATCGTGGCGTTCACCTCCTGGGTGAGCAGCAGGCGGAAGCGGTCCCAGTAGTCCGGGCTGGTGAGGTCCTTGTAGCGCTCGCCCTCGTTGCCGGCGATGACCTCGTGGATGTCCACCGCGCTCCCCATGCCTTCCATATCGGGCACGATGAACACCCGGAACCCCGCCTCGTGGGGAATCTGCTTGTCGCGGAAGGGCGCGGACGACGCCGGCGGCGTCTGGGCGTGCAGCACGGAGGCAAGGCACAGCACGGCGGGCACGACGAACGATCGCATCGCGTCTCCTCTGGGAAATTCGAGTCTCAGGTGTCGCCGAGCACGAGCAGCTCGCAGCTCGGTCATCTCCTCGATGGCGTAGCGAACGCCCTCGCGACCCTGCCCCGAAGCCTTGACCCCGCCGTAGGGCGCGTGGTCCACCCGGAAGCCGGGCACATCGTTCACCACCAGCCCGCCCACCTCGATCCGCTCGAACGCGTGGAGGATCGCCGCATGTCGTTGGTGAAGAGCCCCGCCTGAATGCCGTAGGGCGAGTCATTCACCGCCGCGATGGCCTCGTCGAAGTCGGCGTAAGGGCGGACCGTGGTCACGGGCGCGAAGATCTCCTCGCAGTTGACGCGCATGCCGCCGGTGGTGTCGAGCAGCACCGCGGGCTCGAGGATCGCGCCGGTCCGCCGGCCGCCCACCGCAACCCGCGCCCCCGCCGCTGCTGCCTCGGCGATCCACTCGGCGGCCCGCTCGGCGCTCGCCTGGTCGATCATCGGACCGACGTCGGTCGTCTCCACCATCGGGTCTCCGGTGCGCAGCGCGCCCACCGCGCCCACGAAGCGCTCGGTGAAGCGCGGGTACAGCGCCTCGTGCACCAGGATCCGCTGGGTGGAGATGCACGACTGGCCGGCGTAGAGATACCCGCCGGCCACGCAGCGCCGCACGGCATGCTCCAGATCGGCGTCTGGCTCGATCATCACGGCCGCATTGCCGCCCAGCTCGAGCGTCACCCGCTTGGTGAACGCGCGGCGGCGGATGGCCCACCCGGCGCGGGCCGAGCCGGTGAAGGTGATCATCCGGACCCGGGGGTCGTCGATCAGCGGCGCCGCGACCTCGTTGCTGCAGAGCAGGATGGAGAGCGCGCCCGCGGGATAGCCGCTCTCCCGGACGATCTCGCCAAGCAGGAGCGTCGCGAGTGGGTCCTGCGGCGGCGGCTTGAGCACCATGGTGGCGCCGCAGGCGATCGCAGGCGCCAGCTTATGGGCGGCCAGCAGGACGGGAAAGTTGAACGGGATGATCGCGGAGATCGGCGAGAGCGGGAAGCGGCGGGTGAGGCCCCAGCGCCGCTCGCCGTGCGGCTGGAGGTCCATGGGGATCACTTCGCCGCCCATCCGCATGGCCTCCTCCGCACCCTGGCGGAAGACGAAGACCGCGCGGTCAATCTCCGTCCGTGCTAGCGCGAGCGGCTTCCCCGCCTCGGACGCGAGGAGATGGGCGAGCGCCTCCCGGCGGTCCGCCACGGCGGCGGCGATTCGGTCGAGCACGGCGGCCCGGGCGTGCGACGGCAGCGCGGCCGCCGCGGGCCCAGCGGCGACGGCGGCATCGAGGGCGGCCGCGACGTCACTTGGGCCGGCCAGCGCGGCTCGCCCGATCAGGTCCCCGGAATATGGGCTCCGGATCTCCACCGAATCGGCGCCGCTCCGCAGCTCGCCGCCCAGCAGAAATGGATAGGTGCGGCTGGGAGAAGCGGCGGTGGTCATGGGATGGATTCCGGGTCTCACGGTGATGCGGCCGGGCACGGACCTCAAGTGTAACCAACCGCGGAGAGGCGGGGGAGTCGAGGCGGCGCCACGGAGGATCCGGTCGTCGAAGCAAGAGGAAGGGCCCACCCCTGAGAGGTAGGCCCTGGAGAAAAATGCCCTGAGCTGTTGGTTGGGATAGCTCCCGAGGAGGGACTCGAACCCCCGACCCCGGTGATTAACAGTCTTGCGCCAGGCCTGTCCAGGCGCGTCCGGTGATGACCGACGGCGACTGCCTGCACAACTCCCAGCGCTGGAGTCATTGTATTCCTGATGCTGGATCAAGAGAGTCCTGCGTTGCCCGGGATCGCAAGGAAGCCCGCAAGAACCTCTGACCTGCTGGGAGCCCCATCTCGACCGGCAGGCGCGCGCTGTGGCCCACCGTCCGGCTGGAAGCGCTGCACCGCCTCATCCGATCGCATTAGCGCCTGTTGAGCGCGACATCAGAGCCAACTCCACGCTATCAGGCGGTCCATCGTGCACCCTCCGAGGGGATTGGCAAAGCCGCTCTGAGCTCGCGGCTCACCGGGTAGAGTATCCGCCGCACCAATCGCTCCCCCATGTCCCGAACGATCTGGCGCTCCCTGTCGGACAGGTGATCGAGACGGGCGAGCGCGCGGTCGGCTTCCTCTCTGGCGAGTTGCACTCCAACCCGGTGTAGCTGGGCGAGCCTTGGAGCGGCCGCACGTGCCTGGAGACTCGCTTCCAACCGCGCGAGCTCGTCCTCGATGATCCGCTGCGCCTCGGCGACGGCGATCGACGGGTGACCCGCTGCCGGACAGTAGCCCCGCTGAAGATCGTCCAGGTCGAGGAGCCGGATCTTCGCGAGACGCCCGAGCGGCAGGCTCGACGTTGCGCGGCACGGCGAGGTCGAGCATCACGAGAGGGGAGCTGCGCTGAGCAGTCACAGCAGCCAGGTCTTCGGCTCGAACCAGCGCGTGCCTCGCGCCGGTGGTGACGAATACGACATCAGCGACCGGGAGGACCGAGCCGAGCTCTGTCCAGGGGAGAGATTCGGCCTTCCAGTTCGCAGCCAGCGAGGCGGCGCGCTCCGGGCGGCGGTTCATCAGGACCACCCGGTGCACCGGGTGCTCCTCCAGCGCACGCAGCACGCCGGCTGCCACCTCGCCCGCGCCCAGTATCACGACTGTCGGGGAGCCCTGTTGGCGCATCGCCGCGAAGGCCACGTCCACTGCGGCCGCGCTCACGGACGCCGGGTGCTTCCCCAGCCTGGTCTCCCACCGAGTCCGCCGGCCGGCTGCAAGAGCGCCCGAGAACATCGCGTCGAGCTCTCGGCTGCTGGTGCCTGCCTCAAGCGCCGCCTGATGGGCCCGCCGCACCTGTCCCAGGATCTCGGTCTCACCCAGAATCTGGGAGTCGAGTCCGGCCGCGACCTGATAGAGGTGTCGAACGCATGCGACGCCATCCCGTCGAACGACCGCCGTGCCCGGCTCGATCCCTCGCGCGTGCGCAAGCTCGCGAAACCAGGGCTCGAGGTCATGCTCACCCCACCAGTACACCTCGAATCGGTTGCAGGTCGAGAGGATGGCGGCGCAACGGCCAGCGGATCGCTGCTCATCCAGCCATGCGGCTGCCTCCGCGGGCGCCAGGACGAGCCGCTCCCTCACCCCCACCGGAGCGGTGCGATAGGTCACCCCGACCACATGAAAGCCGTGCAGCGCAGAGGAGGACATCGGAGTCTCAGTAGTAGTAGAAAATCTCTTCTACGCCGCAGTGCGCACGGACGCACGCTCGATCACGGTCGAAGCGACGGAACCCCTGGGGCCGCAGGTATGCCGCGGAACCGGAAGCGCTCCCGCGAGCACCTTGACCGGCGCGTGGCTCCGGCGCTCGGACGGAATGGGCAGGCTGAGCTCCAGAATGTCGAGGGCCTCCCGCTCCGCCTCCGGCAGATCGGTCCACCCGTTGTAATCGGCAATCATGTATCCCTCCTGGCGGCCGCAATGAAGCCCTTCGCGGCCCGCTGTGTCTCTGTGAGGTCTCCTGTCGTCCGCCGGACACTAGTCCGGGGTCAGTCCCGACGGAGCCGAGTCCATCAGTGCGAGGCCCGCCGCCGCCCCACCGTTCCCGTTCGACTGCCCCTCGTCGTGCGCCATTCTCGCCTTGTCGACCAGCTGCCGTTGCCACTCCATGATCGCGAGCTGCAGACGGCTGGGTTTCTCGATCGGCTCAGTGCGTCGCGTGTATTCCAGCATGGTGCCCTCCTTGTGGCCTGCCGTCGTTGGACGTCGAGCGTTCGACAGGAGAGAAAGCAATGGCGAGGCCACCCCAGGCCGGCGACTCGACTTCTGGCGGTAACCGCTTGGCGCGTAGGCGGTTGCAAACAGAATCGCCGCCCGAATTCGGGCGGCGGCGGTGCTGAGACCATCACGAGATCCCGCGACCTCGCGAGATCTCGCGGCGACTACGCGCGCTGTGTCGTGGTGCGGAGCTTCATGAGTGCGGGACCAGAGGAAGTGGTTATCGGATGACGGACATCACGCCCAGGATCGTGAGCAGGACGGCCCCGAGCACGATAAGGACGGCAAGCCCGCCATAGAGCCTGCGGTTGGCGCGATACTTCTCGTTGATCATCCGGGCCAGCATGTGAGCGATGAGCACCGCCTCCCGGTTGAGCTGGTCCATCCGAACCTCGCTCCACGCCGTTTCGAACTCCGCGACGTCGTGCATCAGCGCCCCTTCCCAGTGCAGGAGGCCTTTGCGTTGGAGTGCCCGCGGACGGAGGCAATCCACCGCGCCGAGGATGAACAGCAGTGTGGCCGCGACGTACACCAGCACGACTCCCAGGATCCAGTGTGGCAAGGCCGTCGGCAGGTTGCCGTTCCCCGCTACGCGCGACGCGACAAGGAACACGGCCGCGTTGATCGCCCCCATGATGATCATCGCGTAGCGCGCCCTGTGGTCCTCCAGGTCCACCACGTGGCGCTGTTCCCCGATCACCTCGAGGAGGATCTTGAAGCGCTCGTAGCTGTCCGGCAGCCGCTGGGCATCTCGCCGGCGCTTGGCCTCGCGCTTCCGCCCCTTGCGGTCGTGCGCTTCGGCCGGCTCGACAGGCGGCTGGGGCGAAGCCATGCCGATGCGACCGTTGGCGGATGGATGCAGTTGCCACGTCATCGCTGGACTCCTTCTGGGTGATGCGGGTGCGCCGAGCGAGCTTCGTGCTGAGCGCTCCAACCGTGATCTCCCGCTCCGCGCCCCGGCTTCGGCCGCTTGCACGTTCGGCATCGCCGCGGGCTGCAGTTGGAGCGCGCGCCGCGCGAAGACCTGTTGCGCGGTGATCACGCGCTGTGGGCGGCCGCGGCCGAGGAAGGCGATCGTCCAGTTGAACAGCGCGGCGACGCGGTTCTTGAACCCCGTGAGCCCGACGACGTGCACGACCAGCCAGAGCAGCCAGGCGCCGAAGCCGGCGCCCTGGACCCGGCCGACCACGGCGAGCGCACGGAACCGAGAGATCGTCGCCATCGTCCCGAGGTCGCGATACCGGAACGGCCGACGCGCTCGTGTCCCCGGCCACCCGGCGCGCGATGGTCTCGCGGCGTGCCGCCCCGACTGGATCGCGACCTGCGCCACGCCGGGCAGCCCGTCGAGGCTCATCAGGTCGCCGACGACGAAGATCTCGGGGTGCCCGGGAATCGTGAGGTCCGGCTCGACCTTCACCCGTCCCGCCCGATCCACCTCGGCGCCGGTCTTCTCGGCGAGCAGACGGCCGAGCGGCGAGGCCTGCACGCCGGCGGCCCAGATCTTGGTCGCCGCCTCGATGCGACGCAGCGCGGGATCCGCGCGAGTTCGTCTCGAGACCGCGCTCGTCCACGTGGGTGACGGCGGTGCCCACGTGGATCTCGATCCCGATCGCGCCGAGGTCGCGCGTGGCGCGCTCCCTGAGCGCCTCCGGGAACGCGGGAAGGATCGTGGGCCCGGCGTCCAGCAGCAGCACGCGCGCGTCCGCCGGGTCGATGTGCCGGAAGTTCCGGCGCAGCGAGCGGCGCGACAGCTCTGCGAGCTGCCCGGCGAGCTCCACCCCCGTCGGCCCAGCGCCCACCACCACGAACGTGAGCCAGCGGCGCCGCGCGACGGGGTCGCTCTCGTGCTCCGCCATCTCGAAGGCGCCGAAGATCCTCCCCCTGAGCTCGAGCGCGTGGTCGATCGTCTTCATCCCGGGCGCGTCCACCGCGAACTCGGGGTGCCCGAAGTACGACTGGCTCGCGCCGGCGGCCACGATCAGGCTGTCGTAGGGGACGGCGGTGCGTCGGTCGAGGGTGTCCACCACCAGCAGGCGGGTGCCGACATCGATGTCCACCACCTCGCCCAGGAGCACCCTGGCGTTGGCCTGGCGCCGGAGGATGTCGCGGATCGGCGGCGCGATCTCGCCCTCGCTCAGGATCCCGGTCGCCACCTGGTAGAGCAGCGGCTGGAAGAGGTGATGGTTGGTCCGGTCGACCACCGTGACCTCGACCTCCGCGCGCCGCAGCGCTCGGGCGGCGAACAGGCCGCCGAAGCCGCCGCCCACGATCGCCACGCGATGCCGGCGGCCCTGCGCTCCGTTGGATCGAGCCATGGTCATGCCTCCCAGCGCACGAGCTTGAGGTCCTTCACCGTGATCGCGTAGAACACCGGCACCAGGATCAGGGTGATCACCGTCGCGATCGCGAGGCCGCCGATCTGGGCGTAGCAGAGCGGCTCCCAGAGCGGCCCCCCGTGCAGCGCCAGCGGCACCAGGGCGAACAGCGTGGCGCCCACCGTGATCAGCACCGGCCGGAGCCGCTGGATGCCGGCGTCGAGCAGCGCCTCCTCCAGCCCCTCGCCTTTCTCCCGCGCCTCCTCGATGAAGTCGAATAGCACGATCACGTGGCTCACGATCACGCCCACCAGGCTCGCGATGCCGAGGAAGCCCATGAACCCGAACGGCGAGCCCATCACCCAGAGCCCGGCCACCGCGCCCACGAAGCCGTAGGGAATCGCCCCGAAGACGATGAACGGCTTGATGGCGTTCTGGAACTGGACCGTCAGCGCCAGGAAGATGAGCGCCACGCTGATGAGCAGCACCAGCGTCATCTCGCCGAAGCCGCTCTGCTGCTTCTCGTACTCGCCCGCGATCTGGAGACGGAACCCGGGCGGGAGGCTCGCGGCGAAGCGGTCGATGTCCTTGCGCGAGTACGTCAGCACCTCGGACGGCAGCGAGCCGCCGCGGGGGAACGCTTGCACCGTGATGGTGCGGAATTGGTTCCGGCGCTTGATCTGCTCCGGACGCAGCTCGGTCGAGAGCGAGGCGATCTGGGGCAGGCTCACCTTCTGCCCGCCCTGCGAGCTGTAGACGTACATGTTGTGCAGGTCACCCAGCCGGGCGCGCTCGTCCATCCGGAGCCGGGCCACGACCGGCACGATCTGGTCGCCCCGGTACATCGAGGTGACCTCCAGCCCGTTGAGCCCAACCGCCGTGCTGACCGCGACGTCGGCGTTGGTGAGCCCGGCCCGGTTGGCGCGGTCGGGGTCGATCGCCACGTCCACGGTGAAGCTCTGGGCGCCCCAGTCCTGGTGGACCCGTTCGGCGTGCGGGTTCCGCCGGAGGACGCCCATGAGCTGCGCCGAGAGGGCCTGCAGCGTCGGCATGTCGTCCCCGCTGAGCCGGATGGCGACCGGCACCCCGACCGGCGGGCCCATCTCGAGCTGGCGCACGTCCACCCGGGCGCCGGGCACCTCGCGCGAGATCTGGTCCTGCAGCGCCTGGGTGAGTCCCGGCGTGTCCCACTTGCTCCGCCCCTGGATCACGATCAGGCCGTAGTTGGTCTGCCGCGGCTCGGGGCTGAACGAGAACCAGAACCGGGGGCCGCCCCCGCCGATGAACGTGGTGAGCGAGACCAGCCCGCTCGGGCCCTCGTGCCCGCCGTGGTGCTCGAAGTACTCGTGCGCGTGCTGCTGGATCAGCCCCTCCACCCGGTCGGTGACCGCGCGGGTGGCGCTGAGCGGGGCGTCCTCCGGCAGCCAGACCTCGGCATACGAGAGGTACTGGAGGTCCTTGGGGAAGAACTGGGGCTTGAGCTGGCTCATGATCCAGCCGCCCAGGGCGAGGAAGGCCAGGGAGGCGACCGCCACCCGCCAGCGGTGCCGGATGGCCCCGCGGCCCACCCGGTAATACCACCCGGCGAAGCCGACGTGGCGGCGCTCCTCGAGCGGCACGGGAGGTTTCCGGCTCGGCCGCAGGAGGTAGTAGCTCAGCAGCGGGATGAGCGTCTTGGAGACGACCAGCGCCGCGATCAGCGAGCAGGTGAGCACCACCGGCATGCTGTAGAGGAACAGCCCGACGTTCCCCGTGAGCAGCAGCAGCGGGAGATAGGCCACGATGTTGGTGATCGTGGCGTAGAGCATCGCCCGGGACAGCTTCGTGGGTCCGAGCCAGCTCCCGATGAGCCGCGGACTTGCCGCCGTCGAGCTCGCGCTTGATCGCGTCACCCGCCACCACCGGCACGTCCACCAGCAGGCCCAGCGCGATGATGAGCGAGGCGATCGAGACCTGCTGCAGGTCGACGCCGAGCGCCGCCGTCATGCCGAACGTGAGCGCCAGCGTGAGCGGGATGCTGAGCGCCAGCAGCACCGCCGAGCGCCACTCCCAGAACCCCACGAGCGCCACCAGCACTACCAGGATGACCGCCTCCCACAGGCTGCTCATCAGCAGGTGGATGTTCTCCTCCACCTGCAGCGGCTGGTCGGAGGTGCGGGCCAGGATCAGGTCGGGCGGCAGCCGGTGGCGCACCACGGCCAGCGCCGAGTCCACCGCGTGCCCGAAGTCGCCGATCTTCTCCCCCGGCCGCATCTGGAGCGCGAGCGTGACCGCCCGCCCCTGGTGCCACTGCCCGGCGGAGTCCGCCCAGCTGTACTGGTTCAGGTACCGCGGCGGGTTCTGGTATTCCCGGTCCACGTTCACCAGGTCCCGCAGGTAGAGCGGCACGCCGGCGCCCGAGCTGCCGACGATGACGCCGCCGATCTCGCGCGCGTCGCGGAACTCCCCGCTCGGCTCCAGCGTGACCGTCCGGTCGCCCACCTCCATCTGCCCGCCGCCGAGCGCGGTGTTGCGCGCCTGCAGGACGTCGCGCAGCCGGCCGAGGGTGATGCCGTACGAGGCCAGGCGCTCCTGGGAGAAGCTGAGCGTCACCTGCTCGTCCAGCACGCCCAGCCGGTCCACCTTGGTCACCTGCGGGACCGTCTGGAAGGTGCGCTTGAGCTCGTCGGTGTACTGCTCCAGCTCCTGGTAGCTGTACTTGTCCCCCGCCACCGCCAGGAGGCGCGCCCGGGTCGTAGCCGGGTCGCGCACGATCGCCGGCTGCCAGGCGTCGGGGTGGAACTCGGCGGCCCGAAGCCGCCCCTCGATGAAGCCGTGCAGGTGGGCGAGGATCGCCGAGTCGGGGAGATCGCTGATCCCGTCCACCCCGACGAACTGCGGGCCCTCGAGCAGCCGGGCGTCGCGCAGGATGCCGTCCTCCTCCGCCTGCGCCAGGTAGAGCTGAGCCGGCCGGGCCACGCTGCCCGCGGAGATCGAGGGCGGGAAGTTGTACACCACCGAGACCCGGTTCCCCGGCGCCGCCCCCGCGCGGAGCTGCTCGATCGCGGCCCGCACCTGGTCGGCGCGGAGCGAGACCTGCACCTCCTCCAGCCGGGGGCTCGCCACCGTGAGCATCAGCGCCGCGGTGCTGCCGAAGTCCTTGATGAACTGAATCGGCCCGGCGCCCGGGGGCAGGTCCCGGATCCCGTTGAGCCGGAGGCCGATGTCGTCGAAGACCTCGCCGGTCTCGGTCATCCCCTCCTTGAGCTCGACGTAGACGTAGGAGACGTTGGTCCGGCTGACCGACCGGACGGTCTCCACGTGCTTGTTCTCCGCCACCACGGCCTCGATCCGCCGGGTGACCCGGTCCTCGATCCGCTCGGCGTCCATGCCGGGCCAGGGGGTGATCACCAGCGCGGTGACCACCGGGATGTCGGGGTCCTTCCGCTGGGGCATCTTGAGGTACCCGATGAGCCCCCAGAGGATCGTGCCCACGAGCGCGACCCAGGCGACCTGGCGCTGCTCGGTGAAGTAGCGGGCGAGATTGCGGGTCTTCGCGATCAGCGTCGCGTCGTCGATGTGCGCCACGGCTCTACCCCTAGTGGAGGATTTGGACGGCTTGGCCGTCGGTCACGATCGTCGCACCCAGCACCACCACCCGCTCGCCCGGGCGGAGCCCCTCCCGCACGGCGATGAGATTGCCGCTCACCTCGCCGAGCCGCACGCGGCGGAGCTTTGCCCGCGGGCCGGACGAGTCCGCGACCACGTAGACGGCATAGCTCGCGGTGTCGCCCGCCGGCCGCACCACGGCGGCAAGGGGCAGGTACGGCGCCGCGCCCTCGGCCTCGCGCCCCAACCGCAGGGTGGCCAGCATGCCCACCTTGAGCCGTCCCTGGGGGTTCGCCAGGGCGGCCTCGACCTCGAACGCGCGGCTGTCGGGATCGGCCGAAGGCGAGATCCGGGTGATGCGCCCCTCGAGCGCGGCGCCGGGCAGCGCTTCGGCCTGCGATCGGCACCGGCTGGCCGAGCTTGAGCCGCGCGACGACCACGTCCGGCACCCCGAAGACCACCTTCACTACCCGGGTATTCGCGAGGCTGAACGCCGGGGCCGACGGCCCAGCGAGCGACCCGACCTCCACCGAGCGGCGCAGGAGCACGCCGTCGAGCGGCGCCTTGAGCGTCGCGTCGCCGAGGGAGATCGCCGCCTGGCTCCGCCGGGCCTGGCTCGCGGTGTAGCGGGCGTAGGCGGCGTCGTACTCGGCCTTGCTGGTCGAGCGGTTCTCGTACAGCTGCGAGACGCGCTCGTAGTCCGCCTCGGACTGGCGCAGCGTGGCGTCGGCGTCGGCCACCTGGTCGCGGTACTCGATCTGGCGGAGCCGGGCGAGCACCTGGCCCTTCCGCACCGGGTCGCCGTCCTGGATCGCGCGGAGACGGCCGTCGGCCCCGCGTACCTGGGTGATCGCGTCCACGATGCCGCTCACCCGGAACGCCAGGTCCACCGACTCGTCGGCCTTGATCGCGCCGCTGTACCGCGTCGCGCCGGGGTCCCCGGACGAGCCGCCGACCTGCACCACGCTCACCGGCACCGGCGGCACCGCCGCGGGCGGGTCGCCCCCACAGGCCGTCGCGGCCAGCGCCGCGGCGGCGATCCAATGCGTCCGGCTCATCGCTGCTCCTCCAGAGTGTGTAGCCGTTCGAGGAAGGCCTGCTGCTGCTCGGCCGGGCGGAGGGCGCCGAAGTCGCCCATCGCGCGCTCGACCCGCATGAGGTCCAGCAGGAAGTCGTGCACTGCGTTCGCCGCGGCCTCGGCCGAGCTCTCGGCCGCGTCCTGGGCGTCGATCAAGGCGGTGATGGACGCGGTGCCGCGGGCGTACGCGTCGCTCACCAGCTCGTAGTTCCGGTTGGCGGCGTCGGACGCCTCGCGCGTGAGCGCGATCGCCGCGTAGCTGCTCGCCGCCGTCTCCAGCGCCGCCCGCACCCGCTGCTCCACCGTCTGCGCCGCGCCGGCCCGCTCCACCTTGAGCTGCTCCAGATCGAAGCCGCTCTGCGCCCGGGCGGCGTCCCGCCGGAATCCGGTGAAGAGCGGCAGCGACGCCTGGATCCGGAACTGCCACTGCAGGTCGGGCCCGGTCCCCAGGGCGATTCCGCCCGGCAGGGTGGGCGCGATGCTGCCGGCGCCGTCCCGGCTGAACACGTTGTAGAGCCCGCCCTGCAGGGAGAGCGTCGGCATCCACAAGGCGCGCCCCGCGGCCGTGTGCTGCCGGTCCTCGGCGGCGATCGCCGCGTCGGCCTGCGCGAGCTCGGGCGAGACCCGGAGCGCCTCGCTCACCAGGAACCTCGTGAGCACCGCGTAGCGCGCCGGGTCGCCGAACCAGCCGAGCACCGTCGAGTCCTGCGCCAGGAGCGCCGGGTCGCCGAGGGTCACCGACCGCTCGGCCATCGGCCGGTCGAGCGGCCGGTTGAGCACCCGCTTGAGCGTGAGGGTCGCCACCTGCACCTGGCTCTC
>CAWILD010000010.1:0-189121 GCA_963836815.1 uncultured Gemmatimonadales bacterium
GGGGTGCCTGCGTCGGTAGGCGTTCGAGATGCGGAACAGTGGTGCGGACAGTTACGGGGGGACCGGCTGGCCCGATCGCCGGCGGGCTCGGGTCGCGCCGAAAGCCAGGTTATGGCCGGGCCGTCGGGCATGTTATCCGGCGCTCTACCCCTCGGCGTGGTATCCCGTCTACACTGCGGGCCCCCGCCTTGCCGAATACATCTGGCTCCAGACTGCCCACGGCCTGACTCGTGTCCACCGACTGGACGTCGAAATACACGGGCCACCGGCGGTCACTAGCAGGCTGTCAGATGCGTCACAGCTCAGGTCGGTGGAGCGGTCTCCCTCACTCACCGCGAGGCTCCATCATCTCCACTGTCAGGTGAGACGCCCAGCAAGACCTCAGCCTCGTGCCAAGATCCAACCAGACGTAGCCCGGCGGTGCCTTCCGCGGAATCGTGTGCGGATTCCGATCGACGATCGGATACCATTCCAGTGGGTCGAGACCCAGTAAAATGCGGGCGGTCCGCGATCTTGCGAGTGTTTGAAGCAGAGCCCTGGCCGTGGCGCCTCCCCGGGCCGGCAGGTGGTCCGGCATCGGAGCAGCCCGCGCCGGTACCCATAAGGCTGCTGTCCCCGGCGTGATCCGCCGGCATGATGCGCGCGGGAGCTGGATGGGCAAAGAACGTGCGAAGCCCCGGCGTGCGGCGGTCGCCGATGGCGCCGCGGCTTACTTCGGCACGGCTCTACGATTGCGATCCCGCCGGCCGTGTCGATGAGCCGCTCGAGCCGAAAGCCGGAGGAGGCGAGCAGCGCCTCGTACTCCGGCCCCGTCCGCTGGAGCCCGCCGGTGACGGCCAGCATCAACACGTCCAGCGTCTTGGCCCAGTGCGGGCCCGGCTCGTCGGGCACGAGTTGCTCGATCACGAGCAGCTTGGCGTGGGCCGGTGCCGCGGCGCGCACCGCCTTAAGGATGGCGGTCGCCTCTTCGTCGCCCCAGTCGTGGATGACTTCCATGAGCAGATAGGCGTCGCAGGCCGGCAGCGGATCGCTGAAAAAGTCCGGGCTGTAGCACGAGCCGCTCCGACGCCAGGTCGGCGACCTCGCGGAGCACGTTCGGCAGGTCAAAGAGCACGCCCCTGGTCGCGGGCGCGCGCTCCAGCACGGCCCGCAGCAGGTGGCCGTGCCCGCCGCCGATGTCGCCGATGACGTGGAAGCCGGAGAAGTCGTAGGCGCCGAGGATGCTGGCCACGTGGCCGTGGGCCTTGGCCGTCATGGCCTCGCCGAAGATGCGGGCCTCCTCCGGGCGGTCGGCGAGGTAGTTGAACATCCCGGCGGGCGCCACCTTCTCGACCGCCGGTCGGCCGGTGCGTAGCGAGTGCTCGAGGAACCCATAGGCCCCTTGGTTGAACGGCAGGCCGAACATCCGTACGAGCGGACGCAACGACTGGGGATGATCTGCGCGCAACAGCCGCGAGCCCGGCGTGTGCGAGACCATGCTGTCGCGGGTCGCGAACACGCCGTGGGCCGAGAGCAGGCGGAGCGTGCGCTCGAGTGCCTGCGGGTGCGCTCCGGTGGCCTGCGCCAAGGCCGTGGCTGTCTGGGGCGTCTCGCCGAGCACGTCGGCCACCCCGAGGTCGGCCACCACGTGCAGGCTACGGGAGAGGAGCCAGGCCGCGCTCATCTGCATTACCACCTCATGGGGCGTCGGTGTCATCCTGCTCCCCCGCGGCTTCGGGTGACTTCGGTACCATCTCGAACGAGCGCAGCCGACAGTCCGGGCCGTACCCATGGGCAAGCTACGGGGAGCCGTCCGGCGCGCAACCGGGGCGCGGCGCAAGCACGGGTCAGAGCCAGAGGATACACGCACCGAGCGTCAGCATCGCGAGGTAGTGCGCAGCGTGCTTCTCGTAGCAAGTGGCGATCCGCCGGCACTGCTTGAGCCGATTCACGAGCCGCTCGACGTGATTCCGCTCGCGATACGCTGCGCGGTCGAGCGGGAGCGTACCTGGGCCGATCGCTCGGCCGCTGATTCGAGCGGCGTGGGATAACGGCCCGGATGCCTCGCCGGGCGAGGGCACACCGCACCCGCGGGTAGCTGTAGCCGCGGTCGCCCACGAGTCGCTCAGGCCGGCCGCTCGGCCGCCGGAGAGGACGAACGCGACGGGCTTGCCACCGCCGGCGGCGCGCAGGTGCACCTTGGTCGAGAAGCCGCCGCGCGACCAGCCCAGCGCCTCTTCATGGTGCTGGCCTCCTACGGCACCCGCTGTGTGCTGGTGCGCCCGCACAATGGTGCCGTCGACGTAGTGCGTGACCCAGTCGAGACGCCCGTCGCGGTCGGCCTCGCGTACTGCAGCGCCTCCAGCACGCGCTGCCAAACACCAGCGGCAGTCCAGCGCCGGAAGCGGCTCCAAACCGTGCTCCACGCCCCAACCGCTCGGGAAGGTCGCGCCATGGCGCTCCGGTCCGCAGGACCCAGAGGGTCCCACTGAGGACGGTCCGGTGGTCCCGGGCTGGGCGTCCGGTCTGCCGGCGCTGGGGCGGGAGCAGCGGCTGGAGCCGCGCCCACTGCTGGTCGGTCAACTCGTCTCTCCTGCACCCCTCAGCCTACCTAAGCGCGGGTTTGCGCACACGCATGCTAGGCGAGCATCCAGGCGGTGGCGGAGTCGAGTAGGGGTCTCAGGGAAGCAACCCTTCGACCTGCACCAGCGCTGTCGGCCCGAACGTCGCCCCGGACGGGTGGTAGCGCAGGTCGGCGCCGAGCAGGTTGCGGACACCGGCGTGCACGCGGAGCCGTTCGTCCCAGAGCCACTTCTGGACGGCGACGTCGACGGTCAGTGCGGCCGCCAGCCTCGCCGAGTAGCGCCCCTCGGACTCCACGGCGACCGCCTCATACGCAGCCCAGCGTGAAGCACTTCGGTAGGTGGCCGCGAGCCACAGCTCCAGCCCCCGCACCGGCACGTACTCCGCCGTGGCGCGCACGCCGTGGCTCGGTACCGTCGCCCAAGCCTCGCGGTAGAGGCTGTCTCCGCCGAGCACTCCCTGGTACCGATAGAGGAGACCGACGACGAGTCCCTTGAGGGGCCGTGCGCCGATCTCCACGCTGCCGCCGCCCAGCTCCCCGCCGGCACCGTGCACGATCGCCGTGGACCCATCGAAGGAGCCGGTGCCGGGGATGAAGTGAAGGCGCCGGAGCTCGAGCGAGAGGTTTCGTTCCCGGCGGTAGAGTGCTCGGGCAGACAGCGTGACGCTGGGCGACAGGCGGCTCGACCAGACCGCGTCGGCGCTCATGCGTTCCGGGGATTGTGGGAGCCCGACGACGTCGAACACCACACCCGTATCCGGCAGGAGCCGGTATCCGCGCGCGGTCCAGGCCCAGATGCTGTTGTCCTCCGCCTGCATCCCGCGCTCGAACGTCAGCGCGCCGTCGAGTCTCGACCCGCGCGTCGGCTTCCAACCTCCGCTCAGCGATGCGGCGAGTCCAACCTCCCCTTCTCCCATCGTGACCTCGGCGCTGGCAGGACCCACACCGGCGTACGCGCTGGCAAGCGCGATCACCGGATCGTCCAGACCGTCAGGCGAGTGCACAGCGAGCCGGCGCAGCCGGATGCCCGCGACCTGAATGGGCGAGGCCGGCCGGGACAGCTGGAGTCGCCCCTCGGTAGTCCGTGTCTCCCAATCGAGCGCGCCACGGGCTTCATTCACCGATTGGCTGAGGTCGTACGACAGATCCCGATTGCCGGCGGGGACTTTCCCCGCCACGCCGAGCTGAGTGAACAGCTCGCGGGCGGCAATCTCATTGCCGAAAGGGCTCAGTCCGATTGCATCGCCGACGTCGGAGTGGCGGATGGCAAGGTCGTGACTGCCTCCGCCGATGCGTGCGCCGGTGCGGACCGACACCGCCGTCAGGTCGAGCCGCGGCCGGTCGCCCAGGGCCGAGGCGTATCGTGAGGCGATGGCGGGATCGGTGGGAATCATTTCACTGGAGGTGATCGTCGCCTCAGCGAACCACGACCCGCCCCTGTACGCGAGCCCGGCGGACGCATCGTGCCCGCTGCGGTCCACATTCGGGGTCGCGAGCGGGGTGAACGCGTACGGCCCCGGATCGCCGATCTCGGACCCGGTCGTGAACCGCCCGCTCGCGGAGGGACCCGGTGCCGGCGCGGCGGTGTGGATGTGGACGATTCCCCCGGTGGTCAGCGACCCCGCCTCCAGCCTCGGGAGATCCGCGAGCTCGATGTAGGAGATCCGGTCCAGCGGAATGCCCAACCGGTCGAGGCTGGTGTGGCCGAAGAGATCCACGTCCATCCTGCGCCCGTCCACCAGCACGATCCACCGGGCGGGTACAGAACGGGCTGCCGCCCAGTGGCGACGCATCCCAGGTGAACCCATCCACCGTGGCGACGTGCCACCGGCCCGCCACGAGCAGCACATCGCTGAGCCGGCTGGCCCCGGCCCGGCGGAGGGTCTCGCCGGTGACGATCCGCGTAGAGGGGAACGAGTCGGCCCCTTCCTGGGCCGCCAACGCGGCGACCCGCAGGCCGACGCTCAGCAGCAGTCCGATCAGTCGAGGAAGTCGCGCAGCCATCGAGGGGTGCCGAAGCGACGTCCGAGGCCACCCGAGACGAAGACCTGCTCCATCCTCGGCTGGGTGAGAACGGACTGGTAGATCGCGGATGCCTCGGTATACCAGGCGCCGCCGAGCGTCCATCGCAAGCTGGTCCGGACCGCAACGCCGAGCTCACTCTCACTCCGTTGGAACTCGGGAATGCTGTCGCCGTCGAACCGCATGACCAACACACCGAACCGGGCCCCGCCTTCCACTCGGAGCCGGGTGCCCAAGCCACGTCCCCCGCCCCACCCCGCATAGAGGAAGAGCGACCGGAATCCGGGCACTTCGCCGTCGAGTCCCTCGGGGTGGGCGTACTGCAGCCCCGTCTCGACGCGACCGGCGTAGAACGGCAGCGCAACCGCCACGGCCACCGCGGGACCGGGAGACCAATAGTCGTGCAGCGTGCCGTGGCTGACGTCGCCGAGGAACGAAAGGCTGAGGTCGAGCGTCTCGAAGGGCGAAGGCCGGGCCTGGGCGGACCCCGCGGCGGGTGATGACGCGGCGGCGAGCACCAGCAGGAAGGCGAGCCACGGCGATGAAGGCGGCACGAGCGTCTACTTCCCCGCAGCTATTGCCTGCTCGCCGATCCCGACCCGGCCGGCGACGCCACAGTTGGTCTCGCCGCACGCGCCCGCTCGACCTCGAGCAGATCCATCGCCGCACCGAGTCGCTGGAAGACCGAAGCGGCGGCGTCAAGATTCAGCTCCGCTTCGGACCCATCCCCCAGCTCCAGGCAGGCGCGGCCGATGAGCACCCGGGTGCGGGCCGCCTCGTAGGGCGCCTCCAACTCCTGCCAGATCGTCTCCGACTCCCGGAGGACCCGGAGCGCGCCGCGCGCATCGCCCTCGGCCAGGCGCACCGCGCCGCCGGCCCGGCCCGAGAGCGCGCGCAGATAGGGGGCGATGATCTCGCCGGCAATGGTCGCCAGCTCTTCGGCCGCGTTCCGGGCCGCCGGGACATCGCCCGCGGCGATCGCTGCTTCCGCGGCGGCGGCGAGCAGCATGGGCCGGAAGCGCCGCTCGGGCGACTCGTCCAGCGCGTGGCGCAGCGAGGCGAGGGCCGCGGCAGGATCGCCCTGGGCCATCCGGATCAGCGCCAGGCCGGGCTGAATCCTCTTCCCATGCTGGCTGGCCAGCCGGTAGTTCTCCTCCGCTTCCGCCAGCTCGCCGTGCAGCCGGTGCAGCTCGGCCATCTGGACGTAGGCATCGCCGATGCGCGGCTGGCCGGGAGGATCCAGGAAACGGGCGAGCGCGCGCCGTGCCTCCTCCCGCGCGCCCGCCCAGTCGCCGCGGAGCTGGAGCACCTCGGACCGCCGCAACAGGCACTGTCCCCGGAAGAGCACCAGGTCGTCCTGCGGGGCGGCCCAGGCGCTCATCGCCGCGGTCCACTCCTGGGCCCGGCGCCAGTCGAAGATCTCCTGGCAGCCGGAGACCACGCTGCAGTACACCCCGCCCACGACCAGCGGTGTCACCTCGTCGGTGGTGACCGCGACCATCGCCTCGTCCAGCAGCGCTACGCCCTCCGCCGCCTTGCCGGAGCGGATCAGGGTCCGCCCCTGGGCGTGACGGGTGAGGGCGAGCAGGTCCGGGTCGCCGAAACGCTCCGCGATCGCCGCGACCTGGTCCAGCAGCGCGAGCGCGGCTTCGTGTCGGCCCTGGCCTAGGGCCTGGATGGCGTCGAGCAGGAGGACGAACCCCTGCTCCGCGCATTCGTGACCCACTGTGCCGAGCAGCCGCCGCGCTCGCGATATCCAGCCGCTGGCACGGGCGGGCTCGCCGCGCTCCTGCAGATAGAAGCCGAGCCAGAAGGCGGCCCGGGCGGCGCGCTCGGGAGCTTCCCTGCCGAGGAAACCCTGCTGGGCCCGGGCGAGGCAGTCGGTGCTCTCGGTATCCCGGCCGAGCAGGAAGCAGGTGATCGCCAGGCGCTCCAGGTCCTCGGGGTCGAGCGGAGACGCGCGGTCGGCGGCGGCGAGCTGCGCGTAGGCCTCGCCCCAGGCGCGGCGGCGGTAGGCGTCGCGGCCGCGTTCCAGCGCGCCGATCGCCGAGCCGTCGCCCGCGGGGGAAGGCGTCGGCGTAGTCACCGCCGTCACGCTCTCCCTCAACGCCTCGCCGAACGCCGCGGCCGAGGGGGATCGGTCGGAGACCTCGGCGGAGAGATTCCGGGTGACGAGCGCCTCGAGTGCCTCCGGCACGTCGGGCCGAGTGGCCCTCACCGAGGGCACCGGTCCCAGCGTGCTCCGGGCGATGATGGCCTGGGCCGTGGGTCCGGTATACGGAGCGTCGCCGGTCAGCATCTCGTAGAGCACGCAGGCGAGCGAATAGAGGTCGCTGCGAACATCGATCGCCTCCCCGCCGGCCTGTTCGGGCGACATGTACCGGGGAGTTCCGACGGCGAAGCCCATCCGCGTGAGCTCCTCACCGGTGGGCTGGGCCGCGCGGGCGACGCCGAAGTCGGCGAGCCGCGCGTGTGCCCTGCGCCAGGAGGATGTTCTCCGGCTTGATGTCGCGGTGGATCACGTCGCGGGTGTGGGCGTAGTCCAGGGCGTCGGCGATCTGGCGGGCGAAGCGCACCGCCTCGCGGACCGGCAGCCGGCCCTCACGCCGGAGCCGCTCACGGAGCGAACCGGTCTCCACATAGGGCATGACGTACCAGAGGCGACCGGCGTCCTCGCCGGAGTCGTAAACCGGGAGGATGTGAGGATGGTCGAGGCGGGCGGCGAGCTGGATCTCGCGGAGAAAGCGTTTCGGAGCTACCGTGGCGGCAAGCTCGGAGTTCATGAGCTTGAGCACCACCGGGCGATCGTGCCTGAGGTCCTGCATCAGGTAGACGGTCGCCATGCCGCCGCGGCGCAGCTCGCGCTCGAGACGGTAACGGGGTGCGAGGGATGTCCAGAAGGGGCCGAGATCGGACGACAGAGAATCCGCCAGGGGATGTTGACTCAAGGTAAGCCGAGACGTACGAGGGCGTCCAGCCAGGAGGTTTGCATGAACCAAGCGTGGAGATGGAAGGTCGGCGCTGTGCTGCTGGCGAGCGTGGTGTGCTCCACCGGGCTCAGCGCGCAGGCGGCCTCGGGCACCGACGTCTGCGCACTGACCACCGAGGCCGAATTCCAGAAGGCGCAGGGGATCAATCCTGCGATCGGCGTCCTTCCAGGCGACCCGACATTGACCGAGATGGTGTGGGGCCCGCACTGCGACTACAACCCCGGCGCAATCGACCTCTTCACGAAGAAATCGCCCGAAGCGGAGCTGGAGCGCGTGCTGGGGTTGACGAAGGGGGGCAAGCAGCGGGTGCCCGTGCAGGGTCTCGGCCAGCGCGCGTTCTTCACGACCGTCTACCCGGACGACAAGTACCGGCGCCGCGGCTTTCTCGCCGTCTTCCTTGGCGACCGGATCCTGGCGATCAGCATGGATCCCCAGGGCGACGAGCCGTTGGAGGCGACCCGCCCGAAGCTCGAGGGCCTGGCGAAGCTGGTCCTCCCGCGGCTCAAGTGACCCTTCCGAGGATTGGCTTGATGCTCCGCGTACCGCGCCCTATCGTGTCGCCATACCCACCCACCCAAGGGAGGGGGGTAAGGGCACAAGCGGCGCTCGACGCCGCGATCAGGCAGGTCACAAGAAGGAGGATCCAGCCATGCAAGTCCACGAGCATTTCGAGAACTGGGACCACTACGCCAACAAGTGCTCCGTCTGCCTCCACGCGGTGGACGGGAACGGCACCATCCTCTGGGCCAACGATACCGAGTTCAAGGCGATGGGGTACAAGCCCGAGGAGTACATCGGGAAGTTCATCGGCGACTTCCACATGGATGAGCCGGTCGTCAATGACATCCTGGGACGGCTCACCCGGGACGAGACCGTCAATGCCTACCCGGCGCGGCTCCGGGCCAAGGACGGCTCCGTCAAGTACGTGATGATCAACTCGAACGTGTACCACGAGAAGGACGGCACGTTCGGCCATACGCGCTGCTTCACGACCGAGATCGGGGAGAAGGCCTGGAAGGCGCTCAAACAGACGGCATAAACTCGACTGCGCCGGGGCGATGCCTGCGTCATGGAGATCCGGGCGGGCGCAGGGATCGGGCTGGGCGCTACTCCGGGGCGCTGAAGCCCGCTCCGGTCGGCGAGCTCTCGGTGCAATCCGCGGAGGACTCCCTTGAGGCCCGCCGTGCGCGCGCGGGGGTGATGAAGGCGCTGCGCGGCACCGCAGCCCGAGGTTGATGCTCGCGCCTCGCAGAAAGCGGCTAACGGGTCGCGACGGCGGCCTCTTTCGACACCAGCAGATCTCCCTCGAAGATCTCGGGGCTGCCGAGCTGATCCTTCAGCTGGTCCTTCTTGACCCAGTCGGCAGCGCGGCGAGTAGACTCGGTCGCTCCGGTCTTGTCTTCGAAGACGCCGATCGTGACGAGCTCCTTGTCACCCACGTTCACGGCATAATAGCAGTGAAAGCCCCGGATATCCTGCACGAGGGGGACGAACCCATCCTCGAGCCTGCTCTTGAAATCCTGATAGGTCTTCTTGTCGACTGTCCCCTTCAGGGTGTACCGCCGAATCATCGCGTACATCGGCCCCTCCGATCGTAAGACGTTTATTCCGAGTGATTGAGACCGTCAGCTGCGCCGTTGCCTCCCTTCGCGCGCCTCTGCCGGCCGGATCGGCCGGGCCAGTAGTGACTAAGAGTCCGGCAGCGCTTCCGAGAGACCTCGAACTCACCTCACGATAGGATCTGTCCTCGGGACGTCAAGGGCCGCGTGAGGAGTCAGACTGGGGATTCGGTGAGGTGTGAGCTGCAGGGGCGCGTTGGCCCGAAATGTCAGCTTCGACGTCGCGATCGAACAGATCACATGAAGGAGGGTCCGTCCATGCAAGTCCACGAACATTAGGGCCGCGTCATGGAGATCCGGGCGGGCGCAGGGATCGGGCTGGGTGCTACTCCGGGGCGCTGAAGCCCGCTCCGGTCGGAGCCCGGGCAAACTGCGCCCGGTCTCCTCCTCTGCGCGGGCTAACGCGCCCCTACGCAGCACCCAGCCCGATCCCTGCTAGGCGAGCATCTCGGGGGGGAGCTCACTCGCCTCACTCCGTGGTCCAGAGCACGGCCCGGGAGTCGTTGCCGGTCACGGTGGTCCCTACCGCCTGCCCCTCCAGGTTGATGTCCCACGCGTAGTTGTCGACACCGGGCACGCTCAGCTCGGTCACCTGGCCCTTCCGCCACACGATCGCGTGGAGGAAGTCGCCGGGGCTATAGCTCCCGACGACCTGACGATGATCGTTGATGGCGTTCGCTATGAGCTGTCGAGGAGCCCCTCTCGTGACTAAGTCGATCATCCTGCCGTCCTCCCACAGGAAAGCGTGAATGGCAGTGTCGGAGGGAAGCCGGCTGACGCCGACGACGACGCCCCAGCGGTTGATGTCCGTGGGAGACGACAGGCTTCCGCCCAACGTCCCGAGGTCCCTCACACGGTCGCCGTCCCAGAGGATGGCGCGGGCGGTTCCCGGACGGTGCACTGTCCCACGGCGACGGCGTCCGCGTTGATCTTGGCGACGGCGCAGTGCGTCGCGTCCCTGGGGTACCTCAATCTGGTGAGCACCCCACGCTTCCAGACGATGGCGATCCCGTCCGCCCCGCCTCCGATGTCACCCCGGTTGTTGATATCCAGGGCGGCGCTCGACCGACTGCCGATCGTGCCGAGGTCGCGCATGGCGCCGTTTTTCCACACAAAGGCATGATCCGCCCCCGAGGCGGTCCTGCTGACGCCGACGACGTGGCCGTGGTCGTTGATCCCGAACGCATTGCTGTAGCCGCCGCCGAGAGTGCCGAGGTCCTTCATCACGCCGTTCTGCCAGCGGAAGGCGTGGGTCTGACCGTTGGCGAGTAGGCTGCCTCCAGCCACCTGGCCCTGGGCATTAATGGCGTGGGCCCAGGACCGATTCCCGCCGAGATCGCCCAGGTAGCGCACGGTGTAAAGCGCGGCGCTGCTTTCGGCCAGACTCGGAGCATCGGAGATGTCCGTCGGTCCCGGCTCCGAGGTGCAGGCGAGGATCGCAATCGCCAGGACGACCGATGATGTGGATGATCTGGTCATACGGAGGCCTCATCTTTCGGGTGCCGACAGGTCAACCAGCGGCTGAGCCGGTCGGGCTCGGAGTCGGCCGGCGGGCTGCGATATGGCGGGATTTCCACGGGATCTTTATGAGGGTGGTGTCAAGCCGTTATCAAGTGACCCACGCGTGCGGGCAGTGTCCGGTTTTGGTTGTAACGGTTTCCGAGGCGGACTAGTCTGCGGGGTCGTCCTTGTCGAAGAGGGGTGGTGTATTTTGAGAATGATACACTACCTCTGTACTGTTACAGTTGACCTAGGATGTGGTAGGGGTTTCCCATGTCTTTGGGAGGTTGAAATGACGACCAGCGAACAAAAGGTGCTTTGGCGCGGAGTAGCTGCCGGCACAATCATGGGAGTGGTAATCGGGCTTATGATAGGGTTGTTCATTGCGATCAGGCCGGAACTGTTTAGGGCTCTGATACCGTAGTTGCGCTGTCACCACGACGGCAGGAGCCGTTCCGGGTCCATGAGGCCGATGATGTCCTTGACAGTCCAAACGTGGTCGGTGAGGCCAGCCGCCATTGCGGGGTCGTCTTCACGCCAGCTGCCTTAGTAAGCACCTGATGGGAGCGGCAGTAGTTGTAGTACAGGAAGAACAGGCTCACCGCGTGCGCATGATTCTCCGCCTTCTTGCTGAAGGCATTGGTTAGGCGAGTGAACCGGCGGTTCTGCATCCGAATGGTGAGGTTCGACCGCTCGACGTAGGACGTAGAGATTAGGTCAGGATCGGGCCGCCCGATCTGCCGGACCTTGAGGGCCCCGGTGCCGAGTCCACGCCTTCCTCGACCTGCCCGTACTGCTTCACCAGCATGGCGTAATCCACTTCCCCAAACTTGAAGGCCATTCGCACGGCGGTCAGGTACATGCCGTGGCCGTCCGTGGCGCTGTCAAAACCGGACACTACCCGCGTGCGCCGAGGCCACGACGTCGAACTTGACAGCTTCGACATCAACTCATAGCGTGTTTTCCGAAGCCACGGGTTCGGCTCAACCGCCACGAAGATCCCAACACCGCCGAGCCGCCAACCGGGGCTCGGCGATTCATTTGAAGACAGAGGAGCTCGACGATGAGCGGTACCACATCGGTCGCGGCGCTGGCGATGCGCGGGCCAACCGAAATAAGCGTCCGCGTCTCGGTCAACGGCGTCGAGCAGGTCGCCCCGATCGAGCCGAGGGTGAGCCTCCTCGACTTCCTTCGCGAGCACCTGGACCTCACCGGCACGAAGAAGGGATGCGACCAGGGCACCTGCGGCGCGTGCACCGTTTTGGTCGACGGGCACCGGGTCCTCTCCTGCCTGACGCTCGCCGTCGCCTGCGAAGGTCACGAGGTCAGCACGATCGAGGGACTGGCCACGGGGACGGAGCTGCACCCCATGCAGCGGGCCTTCATTGCCCACGACGCCTTCCAGTGCGGGTACTGCACCTCAGGCCAGATCATGTCCGCGGTCGCGCTGATCCAGGAGGGCCACGCCTCGAGCGACGCCGAGATCGCCGAGTGGATGAGCGGGAACATCTGCCGCTGCGCCGCCTATCCCAACATCCGCGCCGCCATCCGCGAGGTGCGCGATGCGACCGGTTAGCTACGCCCGCGCCACCGGGGTGGCGGACGCGATCGCCACGGTGACAGCCGAACCCGATCGCGCGTTCCTGGCCGGCGGCACGACCGAGATCGACCTGCTGCGCCTCGACGTGGTGCGGCCCACCGGACTGGTGGACATCAACGCGCTGCCACTCCGCGGGATCGAGGACCTCCCCAGCGGCGGGCTCCGCATCGGCGCGCTCGCCCGGATGAGCGAGGTGGCCGAGGCGCCCGCCGTGACGGAGCGCTTCCCGATGCTCGCCCAGGCGCTGGTGCTCGGCGCGTCGGCGCAGCTCCGCAACATGGCCTCGATCGGCGGCAACCTGCTGCAGCGGACCCGCTGCAGCTATTTCCGCGACGTCGGCTCGCCCTGCAACAAGCGCGATCCGGGAACCGGATGCTCCGCGCTCGAGGGCGTGAACCGGGGCCACGCCATCCTCGGCACCAGCGAGCACTGCATCGCGACCCATCCGTCCGACCTCGCCGTCGCCCTGATGGCCCTGGACGCCGTCGTGCACACCGAGGGACCGCTGGGCGAGCGGGCGATCCCGATCGACGACTTCTTCCTCCTCCCCGGCGACACCCCGGAACGCGAGCATTGGCTGGAGCACGGCGAGCTGATCGTGGCGGTCGAGGTGCCGGCGGCGCCGGTCGCCCGCCGGTCGCTCTACCTCAAAGTGCGCGACCGCGAGTCGTACGAGTTCGCGCTGGCATCGGTCGCCGCGGCGCTGCGAATCGACGGCGGGGTGATCGCCGAGGCCCGGGTGGCGCTCGGCGGCGTGGCCACCAAGCCGTGGCGCGCCCGCCGGGCCGAGCGGATCCTCGTCGGGGCGCCGGCGGAGCCGGAGACCTTCGCGCGGGCGGCGCACGAGGAGCTGGCGCCGGCGATGCCGCGCCGGTTCAACGCCTTCAAGGTCGAGCTGGCGGAGCGGACCGTCGTTCGGGCGCTGGAGCTGGTGCTCGCGATGGGAGGTGCCGCATGACTTCGCGCGATCGGTCAGCCCATCGAGCGCGTCGATGGCCGCGTGAAGGTCACGGGCGCGGCTCGCTATACCGCGGATGCTGCGCCGCCGCGGCGTCACGTACGCCGTCACTGTCGGGTCCCGCGTGGCCTCCGGGCGGGTGAGCGCGATCGACGCCGGCGAGGCCGAAGGGGCGCCGGGTGTGCTCGCCGTCCTCACCCACGAGAACTTCCCCAAGGTGACGGTGCCGAAACTGTTTCCCTCGCTGTTCGGCCGCGCGGCACCGGGCGAGACCTTCTTTCCCATGCAGGACGACCAGGTGCATTACGCCGGCCAGCCGGTTGCGCTGGTCGTCGCCGACTCGCTCGAGCGGGCCCAGCACGCCGCGACGCTGCTTCGGATCGAGTACCAGGAGGCGCCATCCACTACGGTGATCGAGCAGGCGCGCGACCGCGCGTACGTGCCGGAGCGCATATTCGGCGGCCTGATCCCCGGACGTTCCTCACGGGGTGACGTGGAGTCTGGCCTCGCCGAGGCGGCGGTACGAGTCGATGCGACGTACCGGTTCGCGGCCAACCACCACAACCCCATCGAGACGTCGGCCGCCACCGCGGCCTGGGACGACGGCCGGCTGATCCTGCACGACACCACCCAGGGGATCACCGCGACCCAGATGACGGTCGCCGCGCTGCTCGACCTCGCGCCGGCGGACGTCAGGGTCCTCACGCAGTTCGTGGGCGGCGGCTTCGGTGCCAAGGCGATGATCTGGCATCACCCCACGCTCGCGGCGCTCGCCGCCCACCAGGTCGGGCAGGCCGGTCAAGCTCGTCCTCACCCGCGAGCAGATGTTCAGCTCCTGCGGCCATCGCGAAGAGCAGGAGCAACGCGTGGTGCTCGGCGCGACCGCCGACGGCCGGCTCACCGCGGTGCGGCATCACAAGCTCTCGGTCACGTCTCCGTTCGACGACTGGGCGGAGCCCTCCCTGGGCAGCTCCGCGCAGGCCTACGCCTGTCCCAACTACGAGGGCGTCTACCGGCTCATCCGGGGCAACACGATGACGCCGACGTTCACCCGGGGTCCCGGCGAATCGGCCGGGATGTTCGCGCTCGAGTCCGCGATGGACGAGCTCGCCTACGCGCTGGGGCTCGACCCGCTCGAGCTGCGGCTGCGGAACCACGCCGACGTGGATCCCGAGAGGGGCCAGCCCTGGTCCAGCAAGGGATTGAAGGAATGCTACCATCTCGGCGCCGAGCGCTTCGGCTGGAGCGATCGGAATCCGGAGCCGCGCACCCGCCGCGACGGGCAATGGCTGATCGGGTCCGGCATGGCGACGGCGACCTATCCGGTGCCGGCGTTTCCGGGCCTGCAGCCGCAGCGCGCGCGAGCGCGGATCTACGCCGACGGCAGCGCGGTGGTGGAGTGCGCCACGCAGGAGTTCGGCACCGGAGCGGTGACCGCCATGACCCAGGTGGCGGCCGACTTCCTCGGCGTCGCGCTGGAGCGGGTGCGGTTCGTGTACGGCGACACCGATCTGCCGAACGCGTCCGCGGCCGTCGGCTCCGCCGGATCGGCCATGCAGGCCAACTCCGTCCGCGCCGCCGCCAGCGCGTTGCGCGATCAGCTGGTGGCCCTCGCGATTGCCGATGACAAGTCGCCGCTGCACGGGGCCGAGCCGAGCGCCGTGATCGTGCAGGGGGGCAGGATGATGCGGCGGGACCAGTCAGCCAGCGAGACCTACGCCGAGCTGCTCCAGCGCCGAGGGATGGGAGACGCGGAGGCGGTGGGAAGCTGGAACCCCACGAGTTGGGACACCGGCTACGCGCTCACGACCTTCGGGGCCCAGTTCGCCGAGGTCGCGGTGGATGCCGATCTCGGCGTCGTCCGGGTCCGGCGCATGCTGGGGGTCTTCGCGCCCGGGCGGGTACTCAATCCGCGGACCACGCGCAGCCAGCTCATGGGCGGCATGCTCTGGGGGCTGAGCCAGGCGCTGCTCGAGGGCACGCTCATGGACGTGCGGACCGGCCGCTGGGCCAACGCGAGTCTGGGCGAGTATCTCGTCCCGGTCAACGCCGATGCGCCCGACGTCGAGGTGGAGCTGATCGAGGTACAGGACGACGTGGTCAATCCGCTGGGCGTGAAGGGCGTCGGAGAGATCGGGCAGGTGGGGGCGGCCGCGGCGATCGCGAACGCGGTGTTCCACGCGACCGGGCGGCGGGTGCGTGCGCTGCCGATTCGGATCGAGCATCTGCTGTGAGGGCAGCCGTCGGCTCTTGCGGGCTTCAGTGCTCTGGCTCCGGCTCGGGACGGCTCACTCCGGGCACTGCAGTTACCGCTGCTTTCGCTCGGCGGCGGTCGGTTTCCTATGGCGGTAACTGACGCGCCCTCCGCGAGCCGCCCCGAGCCTGCGCCACGACCATCGTTGCGTTGCTGGCTTGCCCGCTCGCGCCTTCCCGGTCGCGTGGCCGGCGAGCGCAGGAGGCGGCGCGCACGGAGGGCGCGTCAGTGCACGCCACACCACCCACCCGCTGGTGGTCTCCCCGGGCATGCGTGGCGGGCACTGCAGCGCCCGGAGAGCGTGCCGCCTCCTGCGCGAGCCCTCGCGCGGCCAGGATCTCCCGCCGGATGCGTGCGGCGGTCCGAAGCACCCGGACCGGATACCGGTGACACCCGGGCGTGTTGCTCCCCCTGACGCAGCCGTTGTAGCGCCGGAGCGCGAGCGGGACGGAGCGGGTCCGGACGATGTAGGTGTGAAGGATCCGGGCGCCGTGGCAGACGTTCGCGTCTACCGTCCGCAGGTCCGCCGACAAACAGCCGTAGCTGCCGGCGTGAATCGGCATGACCTGCATCAGGCCGACCGCTCCCTGACTGCTCACCGCGCTGGAGTCGAGCGCACGGTTCTCGATGATGAGCACCGCCGCGAGCAGGCTGGGGCTCACCTTCAGCCGCGCGGCCTCCCGGGTCACCGCCCAGGCCGCGCGCTCGGCCACGGCCGAGTTTCGGGTTCGCTTGGCGATGGCCCGCGCGAGTGGTCGGTGGGCAGCCCGCGCGGTCACCGCGAACTCGAGGGCCATGCTGTCCACCCGGGCGACTCGAGCGGGCGCCTTGCGATGGACCGCGGGCTCGGCCGGCTGGGCCGCGGCCGGCCGTGGTGCGGGCACAGGTATCTCCGAGCGTGCGCCAGGGGCACACGCGGGGACACCCAGTACCAGAACGACAAGACTCGGCCCCAGCGCTCGCATCAAACCTCCCGGAGAGACGCCGGACTATCGCCGTCGCTGGGAAGCCGCTCAAGTGTGCGAAACCCGGGGGCGATCAGGAACGCGACAATTGGCCCGTCGTCCGAGTTTCCGTGCCAGGCGGAAGTCGTAGCGGGCGAGCGCGGCAGCGGCACGGTCGGCCGGTGGTGCAGACTGTGGCAGGCCGGTGCCGCGGGACTGGATCGTTACAAGGCGCCTGGTCCGGCCATCAGCCTGAGCGTCTCTCGAGCGATGAGATATTCCTCGTCGGTGGGGATCGCGTACGCCGCCAGACGGGATCCCTCGACCGAGAGGCGAAGCTCGTTTCGCTGGTTTCGCTCGACGTCCAGCGTCAACCCGGCCCACCCGAAGCGCTCGCACACCCGCCGCCGGATCTCCGGCGCGTTCTCTCCGATGCCACCGGTGAACACATGAGCCTCCGCCCCTTCCAGGGCGGCGAGGTAGGCTCCGACACATTTCTGGATGCGGTAGCAGAAGAGTTCGAGAGCCAGCTCGGCCACGGAGTCACCACGCCGCTGCAGCTCCCTTACGTCAGCCGTGCCCGCCAGCGCCTTCAACCCGGACTCGTGCTGTAGCAGGTGTTCGAGTTGCCGTAACGACATCCCCTCGTGCAGCAAGTGGGTCAGGATTCCGGGGTCGAGGTCACCCGCGCGGGTGCCCATCACCAGGCCCTCGAGCGGCGAATAGCCCATCGAGGTGTCCACCGAGCGCCCGCGAAGGATGGCGGCGGCGGAGCAGCCACCCCCGAGGTGCAGCGTCACGATCGTGGGCTCGGACGAGCCGGTCAGCGCCGCGTACCGCTCCGTCACGTACCGGTGGGACCAGCCGTGGAATCCGTACCGGCGCACGCCGGCGAATTCGGGAATGGCGTACCGCCAGGCGCGGGGTGGGAGCGTGCCGTGGAAGGCCGTGTCCAGCGCCGCGACCAGCGGAACTCCCAAGCCAAGGGTAGCCTCGATGCCCTCGAGCGCCGGCCCGTTGTGCAGCGGCGCGAGCGGGGTCACCTCGCGCAGGATGTGGAGCACCTGACGGTCGATCCGGACCAGATCGGGCAGGCGCCCGCCGTCATGTACCACTCGATGCGCGATGACGTCGGCCGGCCTGGGCAGCGCCGCCAGGCCTTGCTCGACCGCGGCGCGATATCCACCGGTGGTCTCCACAGCCGAAGCGGCAAGCAGGCCGAGCTCGGTTCCCTGGCTCTCGAACAGCTTGTATTTGAGCGTCGCGCTGCCGCAGTTGATCACCAGCACTCGCATCGTTGCCGCACTCCGGAGACAGAGTCTTCGCACTCTTGCGTCGCAACTACCTTGCTTCGGTGACCTACGATGCTTGCGAGGGAACGATGAGCCAGGGACCCCTTTCACCCGCCGAGCTGCACGCGATCGACGCCTACTGGCGCGCCGCCAACTATCTCTCCGTCGGCCAGATCTATCTGCTGGACAATCCCCTGCTCAGGCAGGCGCTGACGCTGGAGCATATCAAGCCCCGCCTGCTGGGACACTGGGGCACCACCCCGGGACTCAACTTCATCTATGCGCACCTCAATCGCATCATCCGGCGGGACGACCTCGACCTGATCTTCATCGCCGGGCCGGGCCACGGCGGGCCGGGCGTGGTCGCGAATACCTATCTGGAAGGGACTTACAGCGAGCTGTATCCCGAGGTGTCGCGCGACGTCGCCGGGCTCCAGCGGCTGTGCAAGCAATTTTCCTTCCCGGGCGGCATTCCGAGCCACGCGGCGCCGGAGACGCCCGGCTCCATCCACGAGGGCGGAGAGCTGGGCTACTCGCTGGCTCACGCGTTCGGAGCCGCATTCGACAATCCCGACCTGATCGTGGCGTGCGTGGTTGGTGACGGGGAGGCCGAGACCGGGCCGCTGGCCACGGCGTGGCACTCGAACAAGTTTCTGAATCCGGTCACCGACGGTGCGGTGCTGCCGATTCTGCACCTCAACGGCTACAAGATCGCCAGCCCAACCATCCTCGGCCGGATCAGTGGCCAGGAGCTGGCGAGCCTCTTTGTCGGCTACGGGTACCGTCCGTATCTGGTCGAAGGCTCGGAGCCCGACGCGATGCACCAGGCGATGGCCGGGTCACTGGACGCCGTCCTCGAAGAGATCCACACAATCCAGACGAAGGCGCGCTCGACCGGCCAGGCCACGCGCCCCCGGTGGCCGATGATCATTCTACGCAGCCCCAAGGGATGGACCGGGCCCAAGGAGGTCGACGGCAAGAAGACCGAGGGGTCCTGGCGCTCCCATCAGGTGCCGCTTGCCGACATGGAAACGAGGCCGGAGCATGTGAGGCAGCTCGAGCAGTGGATGAAGAGCTATCGAGCGGAAGAGCTCTTCGACGATGCCGGGACCATCATTCCCGAGCTGGCTCGACTTGCCCCCGAGGGTGACCGGCGGATGGGGGCCAATCCCCATGCCAATGGCGGCGTCCTGCTTCAGGATCTCGCGCTGCCGGACTTTCAGGACTACGCCGTGGACGTCCCGAGACCCGGGACCGTGATCGCGGAGGCCACGCGGGTCCTCGGCGGTTTCCTCCGAGATGTGATGCGGCTCAATCTGGAGCGGCGGAACTTCCGGGTTTTCGGCCCTGACGAGACCGCCTCCAACCGGCTGGACGCGGTGTTCGAGGTCACCGACCGCACCTGGATGGCGGATCGGACCCCCGACGATCAACAGTTGAGCCCCGACGGTCGGGTGATGGAGATCCTGAGCGAGCACACCTGTCAGGGCTGGCTGGAGGGGTATCTGCTCACCGGCCGGCACGGATTCTTCTCGTGCTATGAGGCCTTCGTTCACATCGTGGACTCGATGTTCAACCAGCACGCGAAGTGGCTGAAGGTGACCCGGGAGATCCCCTGGCGGCGGCCCATCGCGTCGCTGAACTACCTCCTGACCTCCCACGTCTGGCGGCAGGACCACAACGGCTTCTCGCATCAGGACCCGGGGTTCATCGATCACGTCGTCAACAAGAAGGCGGATGTGATCCGGGTGTACCTGCCGCCGGATGCCAACACCCTGCTCTCCGTGGCCGATCACTGCCTTCGGAGCCGCAACTACGTCAACGTCATCGTGGCCGGCAAGCAACCGGCCCTGCAGTACCTCGACCTCGACGCTGCCATCAAGCACTGCACCGCGGGCATCGGCATATGGGAGTGGGCGAGCAACGATCGCGGCGCCGAGCCGGATGTGGTCATGGCGTCGGCGGGCGACGTGCCGACCCTGGAGACCCTGGCAGCGGTCAGCCTCCTGCGTCAGCATGCCGGGGAGCTGAAGGTGCGGGTCATCAACGTGGTCGATCTCATGCGGCTCCAGCCGGCCGACCAGCATCCCCACGGTCTCTCGGACCGCGACTTCGATGCCCTCTTCACGACCGACAAACCCATCATCTTCGCGTATCACGGCTACCCGTGGCTCATCCACCGGCTGACCTACCGCCGGACGAATCACCGGAATCTCCACGTCCACGGGTACAAGGAGGAAGGGACTACGACGACTCCATTCGACATGGCCGTGCGGAATGAGATCGATCGCTTCCACCTGATGGCCGATGTGTTCGACCGGGTCCCCAAGCTCAGCGCGACCGCCGCGTATGCCAAGCAGGCGATCCGGGACAAGCTGATCGAGCATACCCACTACATTGCCGCCCACGGAGACGACCTGCCTGAAGTTCGCGACTGGAAGTGGGCGAATGGCTGACTGCGAAGCCTGCCCGCGGCGGGCCGGGCGGCGGCGCGGCGCGGCTGTTCACGCCTTACCCCGGCGTCGATTCCGCTTCCCCCCGCCGCCCCGCCACCGCCAGCAGCCTCACCGGATAGATCCGCGCGAGCACCGGCGACGTCATGAACGTGGTGACCAGCGCCATCAGCACCATCATCGCGAACAGCGCCGGCGAGATCACCCCGATGTCCAGGCCGACGTTCAGCACTACCAGCTCCATCAGCCCCCTCGTGTTCATGAGCGTGCCGATGGCCCAGGAGTCCCGCCACGACATGCCGCTCGTGCGGGCGGCCAGCGCGGAGCCCCCCAGTTTGCCCAGCACCGCGACCGCGATGATCAGCGCGCAGTAGGCCCAGAGCTCGCCGGTGATGAGGGTGATGCTGGTCCTGAGCCCGGTGAAGGCGAAGAACAGCGGCAGGAACAGGATCACCATGAGATCGTGAAACCGGTCCAGCAGGGGTCGCACCAGCTGGTCGTCCCGCGGCATGACCACGCCCGCGAGGAACGCACCGAAGACCGCGTGGACGCCGAGTCGCTCCGTCGTCCAGGCGGAAGCGAGGACCAGAAACACGACGATGGCCACCATGTCCTGGGAGAGTCCACCGCGCTTCTCGAACGCCTGCTCCAGCCGGCGAAGGGCCCAGCGGACCACCGTGAGCATGAGGACGACGTAGAGCAGCGTCCCGCCGAGCATGACCGGGATCGGCACCGTCGCCTCCGCCGTGCGGACGACGACGATCACGACCGCGAGAATACACCAGGCGGTCACGTCGTCCACCGCGGCGGCCGCGATCGTCACCGACCCCAGGTGCGTCTTCAGCATCCCGCGCTCCGTCAGCATCCGGGCCAGCACCGGGAAGGCCGTCACGCTCATGGCCGCCCCGAGGAAGAGCGCGAACGCGGTGAAGCTGACGCTGTCGTCGGAGAGACGCGGGTACAGATACAGCGCCAGGCACGCGCCCAGGAAAAACGGCGCGATGATGCTGGCGTGACTGGTGATCACCGCCGCGCGTCCCTGCCCTCGCAGGAGCTTGAGGTCCAACTCGAGGCCGATGAGAAACATGAAGAACACCAGCCCGATCTGGCTCAACGCATTCAGGAAGCCGAGGCTGGCGGGAGGGAAGAGCTGATGGAAGAGCTCCGGGGCCGCCCAGCCGAGCAGGGACGGTCCCAGCATGATGCCGGCCAGCATCTCGCCCACGACGCGAGGCTGACCGATGAGCGCCACCGCCCGCCCCACCAGCCGCGCCGTCACCAGGATCCCGGCGATCTGGGAGAGAAGCAGAAGAATGTCGGGCATCAGGAGCGTCGCCGTCCCTCGTAGTGCCGGGGGCGCACCGCTACGAAGCCCTGCGGCTCGCAGTCGGGGCAGCCGGCGGCGAACAGACTGGCATCGAGCCGCTTGACCTGCTTCTCCCGATGTGCCTGGATGGTCAGGCGGATGGTATCCCCGACGGGGCAGGCGACGTAGCGAGGGGTGGTTCCGGCCGCGATCACGCCTTCGGCCGTGAGGTCAGCGCCGAGAGCTGGCCACTCAGGGTGACCTCGGCTTTGGGTCCCAGCGTGACGGTCACCTGCCTGCCCGATTGGGTCACCGTCACCGTGGAATCATCACCGCCGAGCAGGTAGGCATAGCAGGCGAAGCCGCTGGGTGCCATCGGCAGTACGGCGTAGCTGCCATGGATGGCCATGGGCGCCTCGATCCCCTGCCCTATTCGAAGGACTCCGAACAACCCGGCGAGGGGAATGCCCACGAAGACGAGATAGGCCAGCACGTGTTGCATGGCCCAAAGGTACGGCTGATAGGACCGGGGCCGCCAGCAAACAGCCTTGCGGCCCGCTCAGTCGTCCGGGTCCCCCGAGTGACTCCGACTGGCCACTTTCCGCTGTGAAGGCCGTCTTGCAAGTTTGCCCTGCGGCATCGAAGCGGCCGGCACACCCGAGATCCCGAGCCTGGCGCGGAGCGCCGGAGTCAGCTGCTTGCGCACCAGCGCCTGCACCATGTCGGCGGTGGGCATGACGGATTCCGCACCCAGCGGATTCACCTCACCGCGCTCCAGCGCGAGCACCGGCACGCCGTCGCGATAGAGCACCCGGCTCCGGGTCACGGCCGCGACCCGCTCGCCGGGGGTGATGATGCCGGTCAGGTTGAGCGGGTCCGCGGCGCCGACTGCGACCAGTCGTCCCGAGGCCGGCTGGCGGCGCACGGCCCGAAGCTGGCCCACGGCTTCGGGAAGCGCGAACTGCTCACCCGACATGCCCGAGATGAACCTTCCGCCCCGGACCTCGCCTCTGCCTTCCAGGCGCCGGTACACCAGTAGCAGCTCGCGCCAAGGTGGGGCGCCGGGCTCCCTGGCCAGCAGCCGCTTGAACATCAGGCCGTAGCGACGGAGCAGCGATCGCGCGGCGAGCTCGACTGGAGTTTCTGCGGCCCGGTCCACGAGAGACCATCGGCCCGCGCTCTCGATGCCGAAGGGCGCGGTCCGGTGGCGTCGCCGGCCGCCGCCGAGCGGCTTGCGCTTGCTCGACGGAGTGATCAGCGCACGAAGCCCGGCGAAGCTGTCCGACGTGACCAGACCCAGCCCGGCCAGCTCCCCGAGCGCCTGTTCCACCTGCGTGGGAAGGAGACCCGACAGTGGTGCCAGCTCGTGGAAGAACGAGGCGCCGCGGCGCTCCAGCACCTCACGAACCCGGGCGGCGTAGGTCGAGAGCTCCATGCTCTCCGCCGGCGCGCGGCCTGACAGCCGGTCTCCCCCGTGCTCGCGCGCGAAGAGCGCGATCGGGGTAGAGCGGATCGGCGGCGCCGTCCCACTGCCCCGTCGTCCCGCGGCCCAACCGACCCGGCCGGTGAGGCTCAACGTGTCCAGGAGCGCCGGATCGTACTCCTCGACCCGCGCGGCCAGGACGTCGCTTTCCCAGGCAGCGGCGGGAACCTCGAAGCCGTCGAGCTGGCCGACCACGGCCCCGAGGCCCTCCAGTCCCGCGGCCCGATGCTCCGGATCCACCCGCTGCCAGGCGAACAGGAACCGCATGAAATCCGCCGGGCTCACCGGCTCGATCTCCGAGCGGAGGCGGTTGAGCGTGTAGCGATGGATCCGCGCCAGCAACCGCCGCTCGCACCACTCGAGCTCGACCGGGGTATCGCCTTCGCGCGGACTGAAGCGGCCGCGGAGCACGACTCCCTCGGACTCCAGCGCGACGAGCGCCGCCTCGACCTCGATGTCCGGCACGCCCAGCGTCGCCGCAAGCGCGGCCGCGGTGGTCGGGCCGACGATGCCGAGGCGTCCACGCACGAGCTCGCGCACGGCGGGTTCGCGCGCCGCCGCATCGGCGAGCAGCTCCACCTCCGCCCGGCGTTCGGCGGCGACCCAGACGGCCGGCCGGCCGTGGGCCGCCTCGACTCGCGCCGCACGCCCTGTTTGGACCAGCTCGTTCATGTACTCGGCCCAGGCCGAGCCCTCGGCCTCGGTCAGGAAGCCGGAGGTGAGCAAGGCGTCGTGCAGCTCGTCCGCGTTCTGGACCTCCGGCCAGACCTCCTCGCGCACCCGCTCGATTGCCGCGGGGTCGAGCGCGCCGAGGTCGTCCGCGGAGGAGGGCTCGAAGGCACGACGGGTGTACACCGCCTGGGCGCGGCGCTCCTCCAGCGGGGCGTCGTCGAGGAAGGCGTAGGGCCGGGCGTTGAGAATCTCGTGCGCCAGCGGCGACGGCTCGGGGAGATCGCGGGCGATGCACCGGATCTCGCCCGCGTGGATCCGGCGGAGCACGGCCACCAGTCCGTCGAGGTCCATCACCTCGTGCAGGCAATCGTCGACGGTCTGCCGCACCAGCGGATGATCGGGGACCTCGCGATCGCCCGGGATGTTCTCCAGGCAGGCGGCGGCGTCCGGAAAGACGGCGGCGAGCAGATCCTCCGCCTCCATCCGTTGGATCTGCGGCGGCACCTTGCGTCCGCCGCGACTCCGCGGCAAGGCCAGCGCGATGGACGCATTCCACCGCCAGTGGGTCCCGAACATCGGGGCGTCGAGCAGCGCCTGCACCAGCACGTCGCCCACGGTGTCGGGATGGAGGTAGCGGAACACGGTCTCCAGCGGGAACGAGTGCTGCGGACCCAGCGACAGCAGCACCGCGTCCTCGGTCGCGGCCGCCTGCAGCTCGAAGTTGAACTGGCGGCAGAAGCGCTTGCGGAGCGCGAGCCCCCAGGCGCGGTTCACCCGGCTGCCGAACGGGGCGTGGAGGACGAGCTGCATGCCGCCCGACTCGTCGAAGAAGCGCTCGAGGATGAGCGTGTCCTGGGTCGGCAGGGCGCCGAGCATGCGGCGGGCTTCGGCGAGGTAGGTGACGAGCTGCGTAGCAGCGACGTCATCCCGAGCGGAGCGAGGGACTGCCGTCGGTCCCGGCCGGCCGAGCTCGCGCTCCGCTCCCTCGGGATGAGGTAGTGCTGCCTCCCGACCCTCGTCGACCCAGGCATCGACCTCCCCCCGCAGCTCCGCCACCGCCGCCGAGAGCTCGGCGCTGCGCGACGGGGCCTCGCCGAACCAGAACGGGATCGAGGGCGGCTGGCCGCGCGCATCCTCCACCCGCACCACACCGCGCTGCACCCGCAGGATCCGCCACGACATGTTGCCGAGCTGGAAGATGTCTCCCGCCATGCTCTCGACCGCGAAGTCCTCGTTCACCGTCCCGATGAACGTGTCCTCCGGCTCCAGCACCACGCGGTAGTCCGCATTGTCCGGGATCGCTCCGCCCGAGGTGATCGCCGTCATCCGGGCGCCGCGGCGCCCGCGCAGGCGGCCTTGCACCGTGTCATGGTGGAGCAGCGCACCCCGGCGCCCGCGCCGGGTCTCGAAGCCCCGCGTGAGCATCGCCACCACTTCGTCGAACTCGGCGCGCTCGAGATCGCCGGTACGGGTAGGCCCGCCGCACCAGTTCGAACAGCTCGTCCACCTGCCAGTCCTCCGCGGCGGCCTCGGCGACGAGCTGCTGGGAGAGCACGTCCAGCGGCTGCTCCCGCATCGCGATGCGGTCCAGCTTGCCCTCCCGCACCGACCGGAGCAGCGCGGTGCACTCCACCAGCTCGTCGCGGGTGAGCGGGAAGAGCCGGCCCTTGGGGATGCCGCGCACCGTGTGGCCCGAGCGTCCGACCCGCTGGAGAAAGGCGGAGATCCGTCGCGGCGTGCCCAGCTGGCACACCAGGTCCACGTGCCCGATGTCGATCCCCAGCTCCAGCGACGCGGTGGCGACGAGCGCGCGGAGCTTCCCCGTCTTGAGCCGCTCCTCGGCGTCGAGCCGCGACTCCTTGGAGAGGCTCCCGTGGTGCGCGGTCACCGCCTCCTCGCCCAGCCGCTCGGCGAGCTGCCGCGCCACCCGCTCGGCCATGCGGCGGGTGTTGACGAACACCAGCGTGGTGCGATGCGCCTCGATCAGCTCGGTGAGCCGGCCGTAGACCTCCTCCCAGACCTCGCCCGACATGACGGCCTCGAGCGGCGACCGGGGAAGCTCGAGCGCGAGATCGAGGGCGCGGCGATGGCCGGCGTTGATGATGGCGGGACGGCGGGACGGCGGTAGCCTCATCCCGAGCGCAGCGAGGGACCTTGCCGAACCAGATCCCTCGGTCGCTACGCTCCCCCGGGATGAGGAATCCTCTAGCGCCGCGGCCCCCACCAGCCATTCCGCGACCTCCTCGATCGGCTCCATCGTCGCCGAAAGCCCGATCCGCTGGAGCGGCCTGCCGGCGACGTGCTCCAGCCGCTCCAGGCTGAGGGCCAGGTGCGCGCCGCGCCGCGACTCCAGCACCGCGTGGATCTCGTCCACGATGACGGTGCGCACGGTGCGCAGCATCTCGCGGCTCCGCCGCGCGGTGAGCAGGAGGTAGAGCGACTCCGGCGTGGTGACCAGGATATGGGGAGGAGTCCGGAGCATCGCCGCGCGCTCGGCGGCGGGCGTGTCACCCGAGCGGACCGCGGCGGTGATCTTGGGGGTACCGAACCCCATCTCCTCCGCCAGCCGGCGGATCTCTCGCCGGGGCTCGGCCAGGTTCCGGTGGATGTCCGCGCTCAGCGCCTTGAGCGGAGAGACGTAGAGGACCCGCGTTTCCTCCGGCAGGGTGCCCGCGAGGCTCTCCCGCAGCAGCAGGTCCAGCTCTATAAGGAAGGCGGCGAGGGTCTTGCCGGAGCCGGTGGGGGCGGAGATCAGCGTGTGCCGGCCCGCGCGGATCGCCTCCCAGCCCTGCTGCTGGGCGGCGGTCGGCTGGCCCAGGCGCTCGGTGAACCAACGGGCGACTACGGGGTGAAAGGTGGACAGGGGCATGCCGAAATATACGCCCCTCCGCGATCACCTCCCGGCGGAGGGATATCCCACACTGACGCTGCTCGCGGCACTCGCGACAGGGCCGCTGATCGTGCTCCTGCTACCTGCTCGAGACACCCGGTCGGAGATGACGTCTTGCGCTCCTCCCGCAGAGCCCGGCAGCTTAGCTGCACTGCTGCCTCGGAGGTCACATGCGTCGCGCCTACCCGCGGGCCTTCCGTGCCGCGCTCCTCCTGCTTCCCTCCTTCCTTATAGCCAACCCGGCTCCAGCCCAGTCGGCACCCCCTTCGACCCCGAAACGGGAGGTGGCCGATACCTACTTCGGGACGGTCATCGCCGACCCGTACCGCTGGATGGAGCCGCCGGTACCGGACAACCCCGAGTTCAAGAAGTGGCTCGAGGCCCAGAACGCTCACACGCGCCAAGTGCTCGACAGCCTGCCCCATCGCGCGGCGCTCCAGGCTCGCCTCGCCGAGCTGGCGGACATCGTGACGACCGTGCCCGAAGTGAGCCTCGCCGGCGACCGGTGGTTCTATCTCAAGCTCCAGCCCGGAGAGCAGACCCCGAAGCTGTACGCCAGGGAGGTGCGCACCGCTCGGGACCGGCTGCTCCTGGATCCGGACACGCTGGGCACCGCCGGCGACAGCCATTGGGCGATCGACTACTTCGTACCGGCGCCTGACGGCCGCGTGGTCGGGTACGGCGCCTCGGCCGGCGGCTCGGAGAAGACCAAGCTGTACCTGATGGACGCATCGACCGGCCGCGTCCTGCCCGACTCGATCTCGCGCGTGCAGTTCGGGATCACGGCCTGGGACCCGGACGGGCGCAGCTTCTATTACAACCGGCTGAACGCGGCGGGAGATACCAACCCCAATCTCCGATACCGGAACAGCGCGGTGTACCGGCACGTGGTCGGTCAGCCCGTTTCGAAAGACCAGCTGATCCTGGGCCCCGGCTCAACGCCGGCGATCCCGGTCGCTCCCGACGACTTCCCGCTCGTGATGCCGGTCGAAGGCTCGCCCTACCTGTTCGCCCTCATCTTCCACGGCGTTCGGCTGGAGATCACGGCGTATGCCGTGCGGGCGAGTGAGCTGCGGGGCAGTACCACCCCGTGGCGGAAGCTGGTGGACGTCGAGGACGCGGTCGTGGCGGCCGACTTCCGCGGCTCCGACGTCTACCTTCTCACCCACAAGGATGCGCCCCGGTTCAAGGTGCTGCGGATGAAGGTGGACGCGCCCGACCTCGCGAAGGCGGAGCTGGTCGTGCCGGAGGGCAGCGCGGTGCTTACGGCGATCGCGGTGGCGAAGGACGCCCTCTACGTGAGGGAGCTCGAGGGAGGTCTGGGCCGCATTCGGCGGGTGCCGTTCGGCGCGACCGGCGGCGAGCGCCTCGAGCTTCCGGCCGACGGCGCGATCATCGCGATGGCGACCGATCGGCGCAGGCCCGGCGTGGTGTTCCCGCTCGAGGGGTGGACCCGTTCCCGGCTCTGGTACCGGTACGACCCGGCCAGCGGTCGGGTCAGCGACACCCGACTGCTCCCCGCGGCCCCAATGGATGTCTCCTCGTTGGAATCGGTCGAGGTAGAGGTGCCGAGCCATGATGGGGCGATGGTCCCGCTCTCGATCGTCTACCGGAAAGGCGTTGCCCGGAACGGCTCGAACCCGGCCCTCCTGGTGGGCTACGGGGCGTACGGAGTCACCCTGGACCCCTCCTTCAGCCCGATGGGGCTCGCGTGGCTCGAGCGGGGCGGCGTCTTCGCGGTCGCCCACGTGCGCGGCGGAGGCGAGCACGGCGAGGAATGGCACCTGGCCGGCAAGGAGGCGACCAAGCCGAACACCTGGAAGGATTTCATCGCGTGCGCCGAGTACCTGGTGAAGCAGGGATACACCTCGCCCGAGCACCTGGCCGGCAGCGGTACCAGCGCCGGCGGCATCCTGATCGGGCGCGCGATCACCGAGCGGCCCGACCTGTTCCGCGCGGCCGTGCCGCGCGTGGGAGTGATGAATGCGCTCCGGGTCGAGCACGAGCCGGGCGGGCAGGCCAACATTCCCGAGTTCGGCACGACCACCACGGAGGCGGGCTTTCGCGCGTTGCGCGAGATGGACGCCGTCGAGCACGTGCGCCCGGGCGTGCGCTACCCCGCCGTGCTGCTCACCGCCGGCATCAACGACTCGCGAGTGGAGGCGTGGCAGCCGGCGAAGATGGCGGCGGTGCTGCAGGAGCGCACCGCGGGCGGCCCGGTGTTGCTGCGCGTGGGGTTCGACGCGGGGCACGGGATGGGGCTGACGAAGAATCAGCGCGTCGAGGAGACGGCCGATGTCTATGCGTTCCTGCTCTGGCAGCTGGGGGATGCGGCGCGGAGCACGGTGCCGTGAGGCCGCCGATCATTGATTTCTCGCCGGCGTACGATAAATGGGCGGTCTGGCCGTGCTCGAAGTGCAATCTTGCACTCCCTTTCAGGTCGCTCTAATCTGGCTCTGCGTTTCCCTGTCGTGGAGACTCCGATGAATTGTCGATTCACATCCTCGCTCTTGCGGGCTTGGTCGCTCTCGGTGCCTGTACCGAAGACACCACCGAGCCCGCCTCTCCGTCGTCACCTCACTCGCCACTCCAGATCCTCGGCTACGGTCGGCTCAACGTCGTGCTCAAGTCGCGACCCACGAGCGCGCAGATCGCGCAACTGAACGCGATCGGCAAGGTCAAGAGCTTCCTCACCGAGATCGACGGTCTCACCATGCAAGCGAAGGCCGAGCAGCTGGCGGACGTTCGCGCGCTGCGGTTCGTCAAGGCGGCGGCATCGATCAGCAGGTGTTCATTCCGCCGCCACCGATCTGGTGGCGGTGAGTGACTTTACCGGAGGCTTCAGCACCTGGGACCAGGACGCCATCAATGCGACGGTCTCACCCCTCTCCAGTGCCCGGGGCGTCTCCCAGACGGCGAGGGTGTCTACGTCGGCATCCTCGATACCGGCCTGCTCTCCACCTGGCCCCAGTACTTCCCGCAGGAGCGGATCGCCACCCAGTACGCGCGCTCCTTCGTGGGCGGAGGCGCAGGCGGACGTCGGCACGATCGTCTCGCCGCCGGTGATCTGTGGCAGCACGACGTGTGCTCCCACGGCACCCACGTCACGAGCACGGTCCTCGGCTATCAATTCGGCACTGCCGCGTTCCAGGGCACCGCGCCCAAGGCGACCGTCATCCCGGTGCAGCTCCACGTGCGCGGCAGCTCGACCGCAAACGTGAGCTGCTCGTGGTACAGCTCGCAGTCGCCGCGGACTCCTCTACTTCGCCGAGCTCAAGCGGGGACCGCTCGCGGGCGATCCGCTGGTGGTGAACAACAGCTGGGGAGATACCGAGGAGGACCGCTGGTCAAGGCGGCGATCGATTTCGCGCTCGCGCAGGGTGTGCTGCTCGTGTTCTCCGCCGGCAATGCCGGAGAGGACGGGATGGGATTCCCCGGCGAGCTACGCGCCGGTGATCTCCGCGGCCGCGAGCGGGTGGGTCGAGAGAATAAGGCGAGACCACCGGTCCCTGGTGGCGCACCCTCGACGTCGCCGGAGCCGACGGACGAGGACGACTTCTACATCACCGATTTCTCCAGCCGTGAATTGACCGGTCAGGACCTCGACGTCGCGGCGCCGGGATCCTGGGTGGTCGGACCGTTCCAGCTCCAGCGGGGACAGACCAGCTTCTTCTTCCTGGGCGGCACTCCATGGCGGCGCCCCATGTGACGGGGACGGTCGCGCTCATGCTGCAGAAGAATCCGTCGCTGACGCAGGCCCAGGCCGAGTCGATTCTCGAGAATTCGGCCGTTGGGCTGGGGGCGGGGTGCCGGGATGTCTTGCCGGGCCCGGGAGTGCCGGCGGAGGAGATCTGCTGGGGGGCGGACGCGACGGGCGCGGGCTCCTGAATGCCGCGGCGGCGGTGGCGCTGACGCCGTAAGGCAGTCGATCTCGAGACACGGCCGGCTGCGGGAAATCGCGCAGCGGGCCGTGTCAGCTCGCGCTCCTTGGCGCTTCACACCGGCCGCCCTGAGCGGCGTGATCGACGAGTACCCCCGCTCCACCGCCCACCGGTCGGTCCCCTCCTCCACCTCCCCCACCTCCTCCACCGGCGCCACCGTCTCACGCCGCCTCCTCCACCGCGGCCAGTGATTTCTCCGTCACGTTCCGCGGGCGAACGATGAAATAGAGAATCACGATGCCCCCGATGATCACGCCGGCGATGGCGAGCGCTCGGCCTCCGGCTGTGGTCGACGTGATGCGCGCGACAATCAGCGTGGCGTTCACCAGCACTCCCAGTGCCGGCACGACAATCGGCACCTCGAAATCGCCGGCCGGCTCTCCCGGCCGCCGCTTGAGCACGATCAGCGACGTGTTGACGACCATGAACGAGCACAGCAGCAGGAGCGCCGTGGCATCGGCGAGCTGTTTGACGGCGTCCGCGCCGCCGGACATTGCCAGGACCAACACGACCGCCAGCAGCGCCAAAATGGCCACGTGCGGCGTGCGCCTGCGTGGCGATGAACACGGCCAAGCACCGCCGGCATCAATCCTTGCCGCGCCATGCCGTAGAGCAGCCGCGAGCCCATGATGTAGTTGATCAAGCACCGTATTGCTCACCGCAAACAGTGTCACGAAGTCGAACGTCCGAGGCGTGCAACCAGGGCGCGGCGGCCCGGGTGACTCGCGCCAGCGGCGACAGGTCGCGCTGGGCAAACTCCTGATGCGGAATCACGGACACGGCCGTCACCGCGACGCCGATGTACAGGATGGTCACCACGAGCAGCGCGAGCACAATGCCCCACGGCATCGTGCGACGCGGCTCCTTCACCTCCTCGGACACATTGAGCATGTCTTCGAAGCCGATGAACGAGAAGAACGTGAGCACCGACCCGGCCAGGAGCATGCCGAGCCCCAGTCCATGATCGAGCATCTCGCCACCGGCGCCGAATGTGGCGTTCGGTGTTTCCAGATAGTTGACACCGCCCCAGTACCGGACGCCGATCGCGATGATGAAGAGCAGGCCGCCGTCTCGACAAGACGTGCACAGGATGTTCGCCCACATCGATTGGCGGATGCCCCACAAATTGACCAAGCGTCAGGAACGCGAGGAACGAAAGGGCGACCAGATACCACGGCCAGCCTTGCATGGCAGCATCCGGTTGAGCCACAGTCAAACCGAGGACGGTCTTGGTGAACACATTGGTCGATGCGGCCATCGAGGTGAGGCCCGAGGCGGTGACCATCAGGCCGATCAGGTAGGAAATGAAGCGCGAACGTGAAACGCGCGCTGGGTGACGTAGGCGGCACCGGCGGCCCGCGGGTAGCGCGATGCAAGGCACGCATACGAGAGGCCGGTGAGAATCGCGGCGACCATCGAGACGACGAACGCCAGCCAGACGGCGTTGCCCATTCGCACGGCGGCATCGCCGACGGTGCCATAGATGCCCGCGCCCACCATGTCGCCCACGCCATACACCACGAGCGAAAACAGGCCCATCGTGCGCAGTAATGTGGGGGTGCCTTGAACCCGGTCTGAGAGTCCAACAGCCATGCGCCCTTCCGCGATGAACGGTTGCGGGCGCCAACCTTCGAGCGCGCCCTGGTCGTAGCTACGCGCGCCCAACCCGATCGGATTTCGATCGCGGACCTGCACCGGCAACGGTCAGCGTGCCGGAACGCTGTTAGCTCGTCGAGCGTCACGTCCCGCGGTGTTCCGAAGCCATGAGCCGCGGCAGCTTAGGGGTCCGATGCTGGCACAGGGATCGGTCTGGGGGCTGCGAAGGGGCGCGTTGAGAACGCGCAGAGGAGGAGACCGGGCGCAGTTTGCCCGGGCTCCGACCGGAGCGTTCGTCAGCGCCCCGGAGTAGCCCCCAGACCGATCCCTGCGAAGCGACCGGAGCGATGCAAGCGGCCGCTCTCCCCGCCGTCCCGTGGCCCACCAGGGACAGGGCGCATAGCTTGAGACCGGTGCGCACGCCGGATCAACCGCCTCTGGCGACGCCATGACCCCGGAGCCGCGCGACCGACTGCAGGAAGCGCTGCGGGAGCGATACGCGCTCGAGCGGGAGCTCGGGCGCGGCGGCATGGCCATCGTCTATCTCGCCCGGGATCTCCGGCACGATCGCCCCGTCGCCCTCAAGGTGCTGCTCCCCTCACTCGCGCAGAGCCTCGGCGCCGAGCGGTTCCTGCGCGAGATCCGCACCGCGGCCCGCCTGCAGCACCCGCACATCCTGTCGGTGCACGACTCCGGCGAGGCCGACGGCCAGCTCTGGTTCACCATGCCCTACGTCGAGGGCGAGACCCTGCGACAGCGGCTCCGGCGCGAAGGGCAGCTCTCGCTCCCGGACGCACTCCGGATCGCCCGCGAGGTGGCGGACGGCCTCGACTTCGCCCACCGCCACGGCGTCGTCCACCGCGACGTGAAGCCCGAGAACATTCTCCTGAGCGACGGGCACGCGCTGGTGGCCGACTTCGGCATCAGCCGCGCGCTGGCGGGAGAGGAGTCCGGCGAGGCGCTCACCGAGACCGGCGTGTCGGTCGGCACGCCGGCATACATGAGCCCGGAGCAGGCCGCCGGGCAGCCGGTGGACGCTCGGACCGACGTCTACGCCCTCGGCGCGGTGCTATATGAGATGCTGGCGGGCGAGCCGCCGTTCACCGGCCCGACGCCGCAGGCGGTGATCGCGAAGCGCTTCCACACCGACGCCGTGCCGCTCCGCGCGGTGCGGCCCTCGGTGCCCGAGCACGTGGAGCGCGCCGTCGCCCGCGCCCTCGCCCGGGTGCCGATGGACCGGTTTGCGTCCGCCGCCGAGCTGGCACATGCGCTGGAGACCGACGCGACCATGGCGGTGCGGTCGGCGCCGACCCGCATGGGCTCCGGCCGTACCGGGACTCCTGCTGCTCGGGCTCGGCGTGTTGCTCGGCCTCGGGGTGCTGTTCGGCTGGAGCCGGATCCGCCACGCCGCGTCCGCGGGGGAGACTGGTCTGAAGCGCGTCGCCGTGCTGCCCTTCGACAATCTCGCGAGCGGGGACAAGGTGTACTTCGCGGACGGAGTCACCGATGAGATCCGCGGCAAGCTCGCTACCGTGCCCGGCCTCCAGGTGACCGCGCGCACCAGCTCGGCCCAGTATGCCGGCAGCACCAAGCGGCCGGAGGAGATCGGCCGCGAGCTCGGGGTCGAGTATCTGCTGAGCGGCACGGTACGCTGGGACCAGGAGGGAGACCAGAGCCGAGTGCGCGTGAGCCCCGAGCTGATCCAGACAGCGAGCGGCGCCACCCGCTGGCAGCAATCGTTCGACGCGCCCATGACCGACGTCTTCCGGGTGCAGGCCGACGTGGCCGAGCGGGTGACGCGCGAGCTGGGCGTGGCCCTCGCGGCGGGCGACCGGCGGCACCTCGAGGCGCGCCCCACCGGCGACCTCGGCGCATACGACCTCTACCTCCGCGGGCGGTACGCCTGGCACCAGCGGACGGCGGCGGGACTCGACCAGGCGCGCCGCCTGCTGGAGCAGGCGATCGCGGCCGATCCGGCCTTCGCGCCGGCGCACGCTGCGCTGGCGGACGTGTTCGCGGTGCTGCCGCTCTGGAGCGACCTCCCGCCCGACCAGACCTATCCTCGAGCGCGAGCGGCGGCGCTCGAGGCGCTGCGGCTGGACAGCACGCTTGCATCACCCTGGGCGGTGCTCGGCGACTTCAATGCGATGTACGCGTGGAACTGGGCCGAGGCGGAGCGGAACTTCCGTCGGTCGCTAGCGCTCGACCCGAACAACGCCAACACACATCATTGGTACCACGGTGACTACCTCCTGGCGATGGGCCGGATGGACGAGGCCGTTCAGGAGGCGCGGCGCGCCCGCGAGCTCGACCCGCTCAGCCTGACGATCAACGGTGCGGCCGGCAAAACGCTGTACAGCGCGGGACGCGTCGAGGAAGCCGTCATGGAGCTGCGGAAGGTGGTGGCGATGGACACCGCGTTCCCGCTCACCAATGAGTACCTGGGCACAGCCTACGTCGCGCTGGGACGCTACGCGGAGGCGGTGCCGGTCCTCCGCCGGGCCGTTGAGCCGGCGGTGCGGCTGTCGACCCCACTCGCGATCCTCGGCTATGCGCTCGCGAAGGGCGGCCGGCGCGAGGAGGCGGAGGTGATCCGGCGGGAGCTGCTGGAGCGGCAGCGGCGCGGCTATATCGTGCCAACGAGCCTCTCGGTGCTGTACGCGGGGCTCGGCGATACGGCGGAGACGTTCGCGTGGCTCAGCCGGGCGGTCGAGGGGCGCGACCCGTTCCTCATCTACAACTACGTTAACGACCCGATGATGGCGCCGTTCCGGCGGGATCCACGCGGGCAGGCGATCCTGCGGGCGATGGGGCTGGGAAGCCGGTAGGCGGCGACGGAGGCGTGAGGCGTCCTCACGCCGGCATGAGCTTCTGCAGCCGCTCCGGCTCCTCGCCCATCCACTCGGGGTGCTGGGTCGTCGCGTCGAAGATCGAGCTGGTCTTGAACGGCTCGAACTCGCCTCGCAGGGCGGCGTCCGCCGTTCGCGCCAGCAGGGCGGCCAGCTCCCCCTCGCTCAGCGGGCGGAAGGTGCGCGCGACCTCGAGCGCCTGCTCCAGCACCTCCATGCTGTCGATGCCGGTGATGACGACATCGGTCGGCAGGTGGAGCGCGTAGCGGAGGCACTCGGTCGCGGTCACGGTTCCCGAGCGCAGGATGATCCCGTTCGCCAGCGGCTTCATGCCCAGCACGCCGATCCGGCGCTTCACCAGCTCCGGCAGCACCAGCTTCTCGAAGCTGCGATAGTGCGCGTCCATCACGTTCAGAGGCATCTGGACCGTGTCGAAGTCGAACCCGTGGTCCTGGGCGACCTCGAGCATGTGCAGGTGAATCCGCGGGTCCTTGTGGCCGGTGAAGCCGATGTAGCGCAGCTTGCCCGCCCGGCGCGCCTCGACGAGCGCGGCGTGGGCGCCTTCCTCGTCGAAAATGCGGTGGGGGTCCTCGTAGCGGAGGATCTCGTGATGCTGCACCAGGTCGATGCAGTCGGTCCCGAGCCGGCGCAGCGATTCGTCGAGCTGCCGGGCAGCCTCCTTCTGCGACCGGCCGTCGATCTTGGTCATCAGGAAGACACGGTCCCGGTAGCCGTCGCGCAGCGCCTTGCCCATCCGGAGCTCGCTCTGGCCGTCGTTGTAGTCCCAGGAGTTGTCCATGAAGGTGATGCCGCGATCGATCGCCGTCCGAACGATGCGGAGGCTCAATGCCTCCTCGACCTGCGGCAGGGCGAGGTGCCAGCCGCCGAGACCGATGGCGGAGACTCGCTCGCCCGTGTGGCCGAGGATTCGAGTCGGCATGTCTGATCGGGCTGATCTCTCCATTTCCTCGTCTCCTTGGAGGCGTCTTTCGTCATTGTACCCCGCGGGCGACGGTGGGTGCGTGATCGTGGTCACCACTCGTCCCTCACTCCCTTCATCGGTGCCCGAAGTCACATCCGCTGAGCGGGTCAACTCGTGCGCCTTCCAGACAGTCTTCGTGCTGACAAGACAACGGAGGCGTGAGATGAGACCGCCGCGCACCTACTTCCCGATAGTGTAGGCTATCGCCTACGTTCCCATCGAGCCCGAGTCAGCCCATTCGACCAATTCCCCGGTTACGGGAGCAATCCGTGCGCGTACCGGCCCTAGTGCTCTTCGGTAGCCTGCTCACCTCCTCTCTCTCGGCGCAGCAGCCCCCGGATTCCGCCAGCCCGGCGGCGCACGCCGGTCTCACCGTCGCTCCCAAGTGGGGGCAGTCGAAGGAAGTGCAGCGGCAGTACGAGGAAGAGTGCTACGGTCGGGCCCGAGCGCAGACCGGGGCCGATCCCGCCGCGATCGCGGCGGCCGCCGATTCGACGGCCGCGACGCAACCCGAATCCGCCGGCGGCGGCGCCACGACCGGAATCATCGGCGGACGACGCATGGCCCGATCGGCTCGACTCCAGGCGGCCGCGCTGGAGGACTTCCGCAAGGTGATGAGCGCCTGCTTGGAGGCCGGAGGCTATACGGTGCAATGAGGAGTCGCCCGGTCCGAGGCAGGCTGGCCGCTTTTACCAGGTAGAGCGACTGCTCGGGAATGAGCAGCGCTCCAGCACGGGGGGTGGTGAGCCACCAATGGCATCGATCGGAATTCCGCCAATGTGACCCGTGCCCCTGCGAAATGTGAAACGAAATGGTAGTGTTCTAGGAGAACGGCCCGCGCGGCCCGTCGCAGCCCCTCACCAGCTATAGCGAGGTTGAATGCCCCCCCGTCAGGCACGTCTTCGAGCGCAGTTCAGCGCTTGGTATTCCCGGATCACGCCCGGTGAGTGGCACCACGCCCTGTGGGTACGCGAGAGGGCGCTCTCCAACCTGCGGAAGGGCGAGCCGCAGTGGCATGAGGAAGAGGGGCGCCGGGTGCTCTCCGACGCGCACTTCGAGTTTCAGGGAGGGGGGAACGCCGCGAAGGGGCTTCGCGGCGTCGAGCGGCGCATGGTGCAGCGCGGAGCTTGAAGCGTGCCGGAGCAGCGCTACGCTAGCGCGATGATCGACCTGTCGCCGTAGAACCGCATGCGCCGCGCCCCGTGCGCGGCGAGAATCCGGTGGGCCTCCGCCGCCAGCGGCGGCTCGGAAGCGCGCACCGCGATGAGCGAGGCCCCCGCGGTCGCCTCGTCGAGATACTCCTGACTCAGCAGCCCTTCGTCGGTGACGGTCCCGGTGAACGCCGCGCCCGCGCGCTGCAGCGGGGAACGCTGATCGTAGATCGTCGCGGCGTTCTGGAGCACGCGGACGCTGTCGTGCAGGTGGATGGCGTTGGGGCCGAACCCGGCCGCGAGAAGATCCTCGACGGCCGCCTCACCCTCGACAGCATCGAGCGCCGCCACGATGTAGTCCTTCGGATCCCACACGCCGAGCATCTGGGCGAAGACCCCGTTCAGCTCGATCCGGTCGGCCACCGTCGCGAACTCGCCTGTCATGCATCCTCCTCCGCCGGGCGAGCCGGCATCGAGCTAACTCTCGAGCTTCGTGACGTTCTCCGCCGCGGGGCCCTTCTGGCCCTGCACGACGTCGAATTCGACCCGCTGGCCGTCGGACAGGCTCTTGAAGCCCTGGCCCTGGATGGCCGAGTGGTGGACGAAGCAGTCCTTCTGACCGTCCTCCGGCGTGATGAAGCCGAAGCCCTTCGCGTCGTTGAACCATTTCACGGTACCGGTGGTGCGCATTGTGTTGCTCCTCAGTGTGTGGCACGTGCCCGCGGGAACGATCCCACGAGCGGAAAGCGACCCCATCCGGAAAACAGAAAAGGGTCCCGGCGAAACTCCCGGGACCCCAGCATCTCCTTGGAATTGGTGCCGCTCCTAAGTGCGGCTGTCGCAGTATTCAATATAGCCGGATGACGCGGTTTCCTCAAGGCGGCAGGTCGCGCGCCCTCGCGGCTCAGACACCCGATGGCACCCATTCATGCCGGCATGTCGTATCATGGGGTAGCCGTCCTCCACGCAGAGCGGCACGACTAGCTCGCGGGCACCGTTACGGCCGGGCCATCCAGCGCCGCCACTCGGCCCGATCCAGCTCCCAGGCCGCACGCCGCCGGGCGCGAACGCCGGCGAGGTCGCGGCGCGCCGCACCTCCGCTCGCAATCGCCAGTGCCACTCCGAGCAGTACCAGAGCTATCGTCGTAAGGGTCATGTCCAACGCTTCCTTCCAACCGCCGGTGCGGGAATGTCGAGCTCGTCCAGGCGGTCGGCGAACGCGATGAGGGAGGCGACGCTGCGCTCCCGGCGGAAGCGATCCGCCGCGGCGCACAGCGCCGGCGATTCCGCGTGACCGGTCCTCCGGCAGTGCTCTTCGTAGAGCCCGCTCAGGTCGAGAAACACGCGGTGGTGCGCTCGAGAAAGCTCCAGCTGCTCCGGCGTGCGCGAAGCGACGCGATCGGCGGTAGTGGGACAGCGCACGGCGGCTGGCGCCACGTGGTGCGATGGGCGGAGGTGGAACATGGGGACCTTCGGTGGAGGGAACCGCCTCATGCGACTTACAAGGTGGGTATGCGGAACCTACCCCCTGGGACACCGAATAGCGAGCGCGACATGGCTCGAGTGTGATCAGGGGTGACCCGGGTCACCTCTGCGGCCCGGCCCGAAGGGTAGCTTGCTGCCGTTCCCATGAGACAATCGGTCCGCGGGTGACGCAGCCCTGCGCGTTTGTGCGCAGGTGGGTCTGAGCACGTTCACCGGCACCGGTTCCACAGCCAAGGAGAGGCACTATGGCACGAGACAAGACCAATACTCAAGTCAGGGACGAAGGCGAGACGGTGGTGGGCCTGTTTCAGGATCAGCCCTCCGCCGAAGCGGCCATTCAGCGGTTGACAGCGGCCGGGTTCCTGGAGCAACAGATCGGCGTCGCGGTGCGCGATCGGGAGCAGCAGCAGGCCATCACCGAAGGGACCGGGACTCAGGCCGCCGAAGGAGCGACCGGTGGGGCACTCGGTGGCGGCGTGGTCGGCGGGGTGATCGGACTCCTGGCCGGTGTCGGCGCGCTGGCGATTCCGGGCATCGGGCCCGTCATCGCCGGTGGTGCCCTCGCCTCGACGCTCGCGGGTGCCGGCATCGGCGCTGCGGCCGGCGGGCTGCTCGGCGCGCTGGTCGGAATGGGAATCCCCGAGGAAGACGCCAAGCACTTCGAGGAAGGCTTCCGGCAAGGGGGCATCCTGGTGACCGTGAACGCGGGCACGCGGGTCGCAGAGGCCCGGGAGGCGCTCTCCGAGGACGGCGCCGTGGACTTCGGCCCGACCAACCGGGACTACGCCCGCACGGCGAAGGCCGGAGGCGATGTCGGCCTCGGCACGTACCAAGGCCGGGAGCGCCGCGAGGGACTGGAGCTGGCGTACCAGGGCAGGGAGCGACGGCTGGCCTCGGCGCGGTAACAGGCACGAGCAGGGCCAGGCCGCATGGCGTGCGGCCTGGCCCTTCGTGTGTCCGCGCGGATTGCGAGAATCGATTATCTTGGACTAGCAGTTCCGTATCATCCCTGCCACTCCCGGGCGTCTCCCGGGCCCAAGGCTCAGCGTGAAAGCCCGATCGGCCTTCGTCTTCGACCGCCAACGCATCGTCGTTGCCGGACAGGATTCCGAAGCCGTCGCCTTCGCGATCGCCACCCTGCGGCGTGACGGGCACTGTGTCAGCCACGTAGCGGAGAGCCATCCCGCGTCGTGGGACCTCGCGCTCCGCGAATGCCACCTGCTCATCACGGCCAGCAGCATCCGCGGTGCCGCCTGGACCGATCTCCACGACGAGCTGCGGGCCCGCCGGCCCAAGCTCGCCCTCCTGTGCATCACCGACGCCTCGTGGACGCCGCCGGCTCGGACTCCGCGTTCGCGACCGGCGGTGCCGACGCTGCGCGAGCCGTTCACGGCCGAAGAGCTCCGGGCTGCAGTACGGCCGCTCCTGCCGCAGCTCCTAGTGGGATCGGTCCTGGCACGGAGAGTGGAGGAGCCCGTCGCCCAGTAGCAGTTGTCGCACCGGGATCCCGCCCTTCCCCGCTCCAGCGCCCCTTCATCCGTGAGATCGAGCTGCAGGCCGTAATCGACACATCCCCTACCGGCGCGAGCGTGAGGTCGAAAACTCCCCCTCCATCATCGGTTCCATCTCCGAAGGGGCAAATCAGAGCGACGACCTCGGCGGGCTACCGGGGCGGACGAGAAGGTCGCTCGGGGTCCCTCGGGATGAGGTCTCCCGCCACCTGCCGCCGACGTACGTACCGAGCACCACGCCGTTGTCGGCGCCCGTGACCAGCGCTTCCGCCAGGTGCTCGGCATCGCATCCCGTGAGCGTGGGATGCTCGAGGTCGATCACCGCGAGATCGGCCCAGTGGCCGGGCTCGACTCGGCCCGATTGAATGCCCAGGGCTCTCGCTCCCCCGACAGTCGCGGCGTCGAGCACCGTCGGCGCGACGAGCCCTTCCCCGCTCCTCAGCGCGCCGCGCTTCTCGGTGCGCAGCCGCTGGCCGTACTCGAGCCAGCGCATCTCCTCGATCAGCGAGATGCGCGCGTTGGAGTCGGTGCCGAGCGCGAGGCGGTCGGTGAGGACCGAGACCGGCTCGAGCGTGGGAATGCCGTCGCCCAGATTACCCTCGGTGAGCGGGTTGACGCAGACCGTCCCGCCGGCCTCGAGGAAGCGCCGCATGTCCTCCGGGCTGGTGTGGGTGCAGTGCACCGCCGTCAGGTTGCCGCCGATCTCGAGGCTGTCGAGCAGCACGCGCATCGGCCGCCGTCCGTAGGCCGCGACGCAATCGTCGACCTCCCGCTGCTGCTCCTCCACGTGCATGTGGAACTGCATGCCGCGCCGCCCCGCCTCCGTGTGGATGGCCGCGATGTCCTGGATCGTGGCGGCGCGGATGCTGTGGGCGACGGCGCCGAGGCTCTGCGTCCGCGGGTCGAGCGCCGGCGCGAGGCGGTCCATCTGCTTCCAGTAGGCCTCCACATCGGTGGAGCGGAAGCGCCGCTGCGCGGGGCCGAGCGGCTGGCCGATGCCGCCGGTGGCGTAGTAGGTCTGGAGCAGCACGATGCGGATGCCGGCTGCTGCCGCGGCGTCGAGCACTACGCGGTCGAAGTCGTAATCGGTGCCGCCGGTCGCGTGGTGGATGTAGTGGAACTCGCCGACCGTCGTCACGCCCGCGTCGCGCATCTCCTCGAAGGCCTGGACCGAGAGCCGGGACAGCTCCCTCTCATCCAGCCGTTCGACCAGCGCGTACATCGCCTCCCGCCAGGTCCAGAAGTCACCCATGCCGGCGGGGAACCGCTCGCCGTGGCCGCGGAGGCCGCGCTGGAAGGCGTGCGAGTGGGCGTTGATGAAGCCCGGGAGGAGCGCGGCGCGTGGGTGACGGCTGGTCGCCTCGTGTCCGGTCGTGACGGAATCGATCCGGCCATTCTCGGCCACCACGACCTGCTTACCCGACTCGAAGCGGCGACCGGTCCAGATGAGGTCGGCCTCGATGACCCGTTGCACGCTCACGCGAGCCCCTCGACGCACGCACGGTGGACGACGCGAGTCAGCCGCTCGCCCGCGCGGACGAACTCCGCGACCGGCAGCCATTCGTTCGGCTTGTGGGCGACTTCGATCGATCCCGGTCCCCAGATCACGCAGTCGAGGCCGAGCCGGCTGAGCCAGCCGGCGTCAGTGCCGAAGGATGCGCTCGCGGTGTCCCGCTGTCCCATCTCGCCGGCGAGCATCCGGTAGATCGGCGCGTCTTCGGCCGCGATCATCGACGGGGTCTCGCCGAGGATGGTCAGCTCGAACGGCACCTTCGACACTGCTCCGTCCACCGCCGCCCGCACCCGGTCGACCATCTCGTCCACCGACATCCCAGGCAGCAGCCGGACGCCGACGTCGAGGAGGCAGTCAGCGGGCACCACGTTGGTGGCCCCACCGCCGTCCACGCGCGCGACGTTGAGGGTGACGTAGGGGACCTCGGGAAAGTGCTCCGCGTGCGGCGGTCGCTCGCCCTCGAGCGTGCGGCGTAGCTCGGCCAGCGCGACGATCGCCCGGCCTGCTGCCTCGACCGCGTTGACGCCCAGGTGCGGGAAACCACTGTGAGCCGGGACGCCGGTGAACGTGAGCCGGAGCCGCAGGTGACCCTTGTGCATGCGCAGCACCCGGAGTCCCGTCGGCTCGCCGATGATCGTGGCGCGCGGGAGCGGCGGGACACCCTTCGGCTCGTCCACCAGGCGCCGGGCGCCCTGGGTGCCGGTCTCCTCGTCGTGGGTGAAGAGGAGGGCGAGCTGATGCCGGAGACGGGCGAAATCGGCGGCGGCGAAGCGGTTGATCGCGAGGGCGAGGAAGCCCTTCATGTCGGCGGCGCCGCGGGCGACGTAGGCATCGTCGCGCGTGGTCAGCGTGAACGGATCGGACTTCCAGCCTTCGCACTCGGCGGGCACGGTGTCCATGTGGCCGGAGAGGACGAGACCGCGCGTCGTCCACGGGTCCCGCCGAGAGGATGAGGTTCAGCTTGGCGCCGTCCCCGGTCGCGTGGCGGGTGATCCGCACGCCGGGGCGGTCGAGATAGCCGCAGATGAAGTCGGCGATCTCGCGGTTGCTCTTGTGGCTCGTCGTGTCGAAGGCGACCAGGCGGGCGAGGAGGGCCTCGTCGGCCAGCGGCGCAGGGGTCATCGGGGCATCCAGATGTGGCAGTCGAGGGTGACGGGAACGAAGATATCATGGGACCCGAGGTGCGCGCTCGCGCCGAGCGCGACGCAACCGGCGGGTGTACCGTTCACCGGGGCGCGTGATAGAGTGAAGGGTGACGGGGACTCTGAGGTAAGCTAAGTGAGGTGTGTGTGCGGGTGACGCTGGTGCACAATCCGAGCGCGGGCGACGAGCGGCATACGGGAGAGCATCTGCTCGAGAAGCTGAAGGAAGCGGGACACGACGGGCGGCTGGTCTCCGGCAAGAAGGGGCTCAGGAAGAGTCTCGAGGACCCAGGCGAGCTGGTGGCGGTCGCCGGCGGCGACGGGAGCGTCAAGGAGGTCGCGCTCGCCCTCGCGGGACGCGACATCCCGATGGCCATCCTCCCGATCGGCACCGCCAACAACATCGCCAAGGCAGTCGGCAGCCTCGGCACCTTCGACGAGCTCATCGCGGGCTGGCGGAAGGCGGAGCGCAAGCGGCTCGCGGTGGGAACGGTGGCTACCCGCTGGGGAGCGATGCGGTTCGTCGAGTCGGCCGGGGTCGGGCTCTTCGCCGAGCTGGTCGCCCGCGGGCCGGACGAGATCGACGAGAACTCGGCCGGCCTCACCGGTCACGCGATCGACCGCGCCCTCCTGCTGCTCCAGCAGATCCTCGCCGAGCGGAAGCCCACCTTCCGCGAGCTGAAGCTCGACGGCAAAGATCTCTCGGGTGAGTACCTCCTGGTCGAGGCGATGAACATCCCGTCCATCGGCCCAAACCTGCCTCTCGCGCCCGGCACGGACTTCGGCGACGGGAAGCTGGAGCTGGTGACGGTCACCGAGCGGGAACGGAAGGCGGTCGCGGAGTACGTGCGCGCGCGCCTCGCGGGAGATGCGGCGCGACTCAAGCTCCCGCGGCGCACTGGAGAGCGCGTCGTGCTGCGGGCGTCACCCGGCGAGCTGCACGTGGACGACGACACGTGGCAGTCAGACCCGGACCACGCACACCACAGGGGAAGCGAATCGGGCGAGGGGGAGGTGACGATCGCGCTAGGGGACGACGGGGTGGAGGTGCTGGTACCGGCTCGCGGAGAGCGGCCGAGGAGCTGACGCCACCCGCCCAACCGCAGCTTCGGCGTCCCTCGTTTGTGCTCGTGTGGTCCCGTCCTTAGTTTCAGCAACTGAACCGTCCTCACAACCGGTCAGCCCCGGTCCAGCGAGCACCTCGCCGGCAGCGTGGCCGGGCGCCAGGCCATGGCCATCCGGGTTGCTTGGTGGGACCCCCCTCCCTTCTGCCTCTTGTAACTCGCCCGGAGGTTGCCACGGGTTCGGGACTGCCTCTCTCCCTCGACCTCCTGCCCATCATACTGGCGGGCGGGCTCGTCGTCGTCATCGGACTGGCGCTGATCCGCACTCGGCGACGGGCCGCGGCCGTCGCGCTTCGGACTGTCTCCCTAGAGGAGCAGCTCCGGCGCGAGGTCGCGGCGCGAGAGCAGGCTGAACAGGCACAGCGTCGCACGGAGGAGCGCTACCGCACTCCCGCGGACCAGGTCAAGGACTACGCCATCTTCATCATGGACGACCAGGGCCGGCACCGGAGCTGGAACGAGGGAGTGGAGCGACTGCTCGGCTATGACAAGGCCGAGTTCCTTGCCGCGCGATCGGCGGATCTCTTCACGCCTGAGGACCGGGCGGCCGGCCTCCCGGAGCAGGAACTGGCCGAGGCCACCGCCCACGGTCGGTCCACCGGGGACCAGTGGCTCCTCCGGAAAGACGGCTCACGGCTCTGGGCTTCGGCTTCCACGGCGCGGGTGAACGACCGGCAGGGCCACCTGCTGGGATTCGCCAAGCGACTCCGCGACCTGTCCGAGATGCGGCGGGTGGAAGAGGAGCTTCGCCGGAATCAGGAGGCTCTGGAGCTGGCCCACGAGGCCGCGGGCCTGGGCACCTGGGATCACGACCTGGCCACCGGCGTGCTGCGGTGGGACGCCCGGGCGCGAGCACTCTTCGGGGTGAGCGGCGAGCGAGCAGGACCGTCCCCGCTGGGGCGATGTCATCCATCCGGACGATCTCGGCCCCACCGAGGAGCTCCAGGAGCGAGCCCTCCTCGAGCGCAAGCCGTTCTCGGCCGAGTATCGGGTGATCTGGCCCGACCGGAGCGTGCATTGGATCGCCGCCGCGGGCCGGGGGATCGTGGATCCGACGACCGGCCAAGCGGTGCGGATGCGGGGAATCCTGCTCGACATCACCGAGCGCAAGGAGACCGAGGAGCGGCTCAAGGAAGTCCTTCGGCTGGAGTCGATCGGACGGCTGGCGGGCGGCATTGCTCACGACCTCAACAACATGCTCGCGGCGATCCTGGGCTACAGCGATCTCCTGGCGCAGAGCCTCGTTTCCCTGGACCCGCGTCGCGCCGACCTTGACCAGATCATCCTGGCCGCGAGGCGGTCGGCCGAACTGACCCGTCAGCTTCTGGCCTTCGCCCGACGCGAGCTCATCCAGCCCCGGCCCCTCGACCTCAACGAGGTCGTCCGCGGGGCGGAGACCATCCTTCGGCCAGTGCTGGGAGACAATGTCGGGCTGCTCCTGCGGCTCGCACCGGCGTGCGGCGTGATCTACGCCGATCCGGCGCGCGTCGAGCAGATACTGATCAACCTGGTTCTCAATGCCCGGGACGCGATGCCGCAGGGGGGCCAGGTGACCGTGGAGACCTCCCTCGCGTCCTTCGAGGCCGTGGCGCCGAAGCATCGGGGTGAGGCAGACGCTTCGCCGACCAGTCGCTATGTCATGCTGGCGGTGAGTGACACCGGCCATGGAATGGACGCCGCCACCCTGCAGCGGATCTGGGAGCCGTTCTTCACGACCAAGCCAGCGGGGCACGGCACCGGACTCGGGCTCTCCATGGTCTATGGATCGGTCAAGCAGAGTGGCGGGTTTGTCTGGGCCGAATCGACCCCGGGAGAAGGCACGGTCATTCAGGCGTATTGGCCGGAGATTCAGGCCGAGCCGGAGCAGGTCGCCCGGACCGATGACGCGTCACCGGTCAGAGGGGGGCCCGAGAGCATACTCATCGCGGAAGATGATCCCGTGCTCCGCGCCCTGGCGGTGCGCACGCTGGCGCAACATGGCTACCGCTGCCTCGCCGCCGCGAATGCGGAAGAAGCGCTGAAGCAGCTGCGGTCTGGGGAGATGGTGGATCTGCTCATCACCGACGTCGTCATGCCGGGGATGAGCGGCGGAGGACCTTGGGGGAGCACTTGGACCGGGAACGGCCGGGCGTCCCCATGCTGTTCATCTCGGGGTTCGCGGGAGAGGACGTCATCCGCCGGGGACTTCTCGCGGCCGGCCGGCCCTTCCTTCAGAAACCGTTCACGCCCGATGATCTGGCGCGAAAGGTCCGGGAGGTGCTCGACCGAGCCGCGACCGGCGGCCAGCGGACCCAGGCGGTTTAACCTACTTCCGGTTGCCCTTGATCCCGCCGGCTGAGCCGCCCACCCCTCCCTTGGAGGTCTTCCCGGAGCCGGACGTCGAGGCGGTCGCAGCCGACATGGTGTTGTCGTCGAGCGACGAGGGTCCGAGCGCGCTCTGATCCGCACAGGCGGCCGTGAGCAGGCCCAGGCTCAAGGAGAGCAGGACAACGATTCGGCGCATAGCCGTGCCCTTCGCCCGCTGGACCGGGGAAGGCTCCTGGATTGGGAAACGTTGTGGGGGAGCACAATAGTTAACCAGACGGCCGCCGAATGTCGAGGCCCGGTGGGGATCAAGGCGCCGGGGTCGCGGATCCGGCGATCTCGTGCCACCGGGGGTCCCGCCGCAGGTCCTTCCACCACCAGCTCTCGTCCCGGGCCATCCCCGCTCGAAGCTGGGGGTTGGCCGTGTAATAGATGTCCAGCTGCCGCAACGCCTCGGTCCGATCCCCGAGCATGGTATGCACGATGGCCTCGAGGAGCGCGAGGTCCCGGGTTTCGTCGACCGACGAATCCGCCCGCGCCCGGCGCGCAGTCGCCACCGCGCTGTCGCGGAGCCCGGCACGCGCCAGGGCGATCGCGACGAGCATCCGTCCGTAGTGCTGGCTCAGCACGCGCGAGTTCGGAGGCGTCAGCTCGATGTAGCGGCGATAGAGCCGCCAGGCTTCATTGACATCAGGGGCTTGGTCCTTGAGCGCGTAGAGCCAGATCCGGCACTCGGTGAACCGGTAGTAGTCCGGGAACCGGCGCTGCCCTTCCAGGCACCACCGTCGCGCCTCCCCGGCGTCCTCGAGATCCAGCGAGGTCTGGAAGAGTCGCCAGATGGTCAGCTTGGCGGTGGCGAGATAGGGATCGGCCTGGTAGGCCCGAAGGGCGGCGAGCTTGGCCTGTGCGGTCCGGCTCTGCGCCATCAGCATGTGACTCAGGAGCGTCAATCCGAAGGCGCCAGCCGGATTGGCATCGGCGGCTCGCTGGAGATCCGCCTCCGCGCTCGCCAGCAACGCCGCCGATTGTGCGGAGTCCGGCACCAGATTGAAGAACCACTGGTAGTACCGCAGGGTACCCCGCAGCTCGAGGACCTCGGGGTTCGTGCCGTCGAGGCGCAGCGCCCGCTCCGCATGCTTCAACCCTCGCGCCGTCCACCGCTGATAATGCGCTTTGCTGAAGGTGCCCACCACGTCCAGCTGCTTGAACGCCAGCCAGCCACGGGACACCGACGGTCTCACCCACTCCGGCTCGACTGCCTCGGCCTCCGCCAGCAGCGAATCCGCCCGAAGCAGCCGCCCGGCCGCCCCCGCGGTATCCCCGGCGGTCAACAGCGGGTCCACGTCTTTGGAGAGCTCCTCGGCATGCTGGAAGAGGTGCCACGCTCGTGGCTCGTGGGCGAGCGACCTCGCCTGACTCTCCCGCAGCTCCACTTCCTGTCCCAACCGACGGCGGAGAAAGACGGCCACCTCGGAGGCCAAGTCGGCCTGGAGCGCGAGGATCTGCTGCTCCGGACGCTCGAACCTCGTGCTGCCGATCTCCGCGCCTGTGGCCCCGTCGATCATGGAGACGCTCAAGGCGATGCGCTTGCCCAGCGCGTTGACCGTCCCATGGACCAGCGTCCCGACCCGAAGTGCCCGCGCGATGCTATCCGGTGGCACCGAGGCCCCGCGATAGGGAGCCACCCCGTTGCGGGAGATCACGTGCAGCGCGGCGATGCCGCTCAGCTCGTGGATCAGCTCCTCGGTGATGCCCTCGGCCAGGTACTCGAGGGAATCCGCCCTTGGGCGCTGGTCGAAGTAGAGGACCGCGATGTTCCTCGGGTCGAGCTGGACCGGCCCGGGCCTTGGCCGTGGTCCGCGCGTCTCGCGCAGGGCGATCACCGCCCACGTGGCCAGCAGCAGGATGACGGTGGTGATGGCGATGTTCCGGAACCACCCACCGACGCGCCGGCGGTCGGTGGCTCGTCTGCCGATGGTGGCGCGAGGCGTGTGGGGAAAATCCGCCTGCAAGCGGGTGAGCGCCGCGGCGAGCTCGGGCATGGAGTAGCGGTCGGCCGCAGTCTTGGCCAGCGCCCGCAGCACCGTGTCCTCCAGCTCGGCGGGAATGGTCTCGCGCACGATCGTGAGGCTGGGCACCTGCTCGAGCGAGTGCCGGGCAAGCAGGGTGGTCGCACTCCGGCCCTGGAACGGCGGATCGCCCGCGAGCATCTCGTAGAGGACGCACCCGAGGCTGTAGACATCGCTGCGGCCGTCAAGCTGGGCCTCGCCAGCCGCCTGCTCCGGACTCATGTACTCGGGAGTCCCCACCAGGACACCGGGACGCGTCAGCTTGCCAGCGACCGGCGCCCCCAGTGCGCGCGCGATCCCGAAATCGGCGACCAGCGTGTGGCCGTCCTGCAGGAGGATGTTCTCGGGCTTGATGTCGCGGTGAATGATGCCTTGCCGGTGCGCGTAGGCGAGCCCCTCGGCAGCTTCCCTGGAGATGCGGACCGCGTCGATCAGCGGGAGCCGCCCTTCGCGGAGCAGCCGGTCCCGGAGGGACTCGCCATCCACCAGGGCATCACGTAGTAGAGAACGCCCTGGACCTCGCCCGAATCATAGAGCGCGAGAATGTGCGGGTGCTGGAGGTTGGCCGCGACCTGCACTTCGTGGAGGAAGCGCTCCGCGCCCACCGAGGCCACCAGGTCCTCGCGGAGCACCTTGAGCGCGACCGGACGTCCGTGCCGGCGGTCCCGCGCCAGGTACACGGCGGCCATGCCGCCCTCGCCCAGCTTGCGATCGAGCTCGTAACGCTCGCCGAGGACCGTGCGGAGGTGTTCCAGGCGCTGTTGTTCCAGCAGATCGACCACTGAAGTGTCTCGGGGCGCCGAAGGGCGGACGTACGGTCGAAGGTGATGCCGGGAAATGGGGGCCAGCTCAGTACCGCTCGAAGGCCTCCGGCGCGCCGGTCTCCAGGATATCCGTCGGAATGCCCTCGAGCACCGCCGGTATGCGCGCAACGATCTCGCTGGTCCTCCGCCTCACCAGCACGAGCACACAGGGAGTGCCGGCGTGCTCCCCCTCCGCGACGCCGATCACGCCTGGCACCGCCATCAAACTCTCCGCATGGCGGACCACGACGCCGGCGAGATCCGGGCTGCTCATCTCAGGGCAGGTCCGCGTCAGGTCCCGTCGATCGTGACGTTCAAGGCCTTCAGCACAGCATTGATCGGGTTGGCGAAGGTGTATCCACTTGCCGTCCCCGCGAAGAGGAGCCCGACCGGCTGCCGACCGGCCGTGGTCACGATCAGCGACCCCGAATCTCCCGCCCGGCAGAAGGGTCCCCTGCCGGCCACGAGGATCTGACCGACGAATCGGGTCACGCCGGTGGCATACGCCACCATCACGGTGGCGTTGATGGCATCCACCCGCCCCATCGTAAGGCGGGTCGTCTTTCCGTACTTCTGCACCTCTTGGCCCAGGGTCGCCGGCACCGGGCTGGCGGTGGGCGTCCCATAGCCGTCGAGCGGCGTCCTCCGGTCGAGAAGCGTCGTGCTGGTCACCGCGATGGCGGCGTCCACCACGTTGCTGGCGGTGCTCGAGAAGACGACCGGCACGTACTTGGTGAGGGAGCCCATCGCGGCATCGGAGCCGGTCGCGCAATTCAGATCGTAACGGCCGGGCTGGAGGACCTTGCTACCGAGGGGCGCCCGGTTCTCGAGCGCGTAGACGTGATTGTTGCTGAGCGCGTAGACCTTCCCACCAGCCTTCACGCGCGCGGCGATCGTTCCCGCCGAGCAGGTCCCCTCGTTGCCGGTAGAGACCCCGATGGGGACGGGACGGGGGAAGCGATCGTCTGGCGACACCACCACACCCGCTTCCGGCGCGGCCCGAGTCGCGGGCATGGCCCGAATCTCTCCAATCACCACGGTCTCCACGGGCACTCCCTCGAGCGCGGTCGGCAGGCCGGAGACATCGACTGCTCGGGTGAACACCTTGACCGCGGGTCGTCCCTTTGCGGTCAGGCCAACCCCGGTTCCCACCACGCCGGGAACGCCGAGGAGCTTGTCGGTGTAGCGCGCCTGCGCAGCGAGCGCCGCCGACAGCCCGGGCGGCTCGGCCACCGCGGCGAGCGGGCCGGCGGTGGCCGTGGGCTCGGTCGCGTCCTGGCGGCAACTGGTGAAGACAAGCGCCGCGAGGAAAGGCAATACCGACGATAGGCGCCGCCGGAGCCGGCGCGACTGACCGAACATGGAGAGGCCGCGTGTAGGGGTGCTGATGATGGACGCCTAATCATAATAAGGCGTGCCGACGAAGGGGGTTGATCGGCGCACCCCAGTTCCGGCGGACTCCAAGGAAGGTGGAGGCGAGGTAGCGAAGCTGGTTTAGAAAAAAGGCGCGCTGATAACCCGGAGTCGAAGGATCACTCCTTTGTTCTTCTTCCCTCGGCCTATAGCCTCGGGAGCTCCGGCTTCCATCCCCGCCCCGGGCCAACCCGGGTCAATACACTTCGTGCCGGCGCGGCTTGGGCGGCACGCAATACCGGTTCCGCTTCGGCGGAGGTAAACCCCGCGCGGTCAGCTTCCCGGCTCTCCAGCCACCCGCACGAGCCCCTCTCTTGCCTCGGCCACGTACGGCTGAAGCTGGGGATCGGCATGCCGCCAGACGTCCACCACGTACTGATAATCCCGCGCAGCCGTCGCCCGATCGCCCCGCCGTTCGGCGACTCGGGCGCGCTCCAGCGTCCAGAGGACCTCGCTCGGCGTCAGCAGCTCCGCGAGCCAGCCGTCCATGAGCTGGGCCGCCCTCTCGTCCTCGTGCCGCGCCGATAGGAGCTGTGCGAGCGTCAGCCGATCGAAGTAGCAGAAGGGGCAGAGCGAATCGGGCAACGCCTCGAGGCGGCGTATCGCCGCCGCGGTGTCGCCTCGCAGCAGGGTGAGATACGCCAGCGCCGCATCCGACCGGTACCTCCCGCCCGCCCGGAGCTTCTCGTCCCGACTCGCTGCGGCCGCCGAGTCAGCCCTTACGTCCGAACTCACGGATCGAGGCGCTGTCCCGTCGGGACAGCCACCAAGGCAGCGCGACCAACGCGAGAGGCTCCTTTTCGAGCCAGCGGTGGAACATCGGGCCGGCACTCTCCGCCGGTATGCCGCCCAGGAGGGCCGCCTCGATCAGGTTGGGAGGTACTGCCGAGAGACTCCGGGAGAAAATGTCCGCAGCCTCGCGGACGCGCCCACGATAGAGCAAGGCCTGGCCCAGCCGCCGCTCCCTGGCTCCGGCGTGAGCCATCGGGCATCGCCTGGCGGGGCGGCGGCGAGGGCGCGGGCGACCGCGATCAGGGATTCGGTCGAGTCCGACGAGCGGCGCAGCGCGGCCCAGGCATCCACCAGCGCGGCGGGCGAGGCGCCCTGCACGAGCCGCTCGACCTCCGACGGATCGGTCTGCCAGGACCGCATGATCCGCGCGGCCAGACCGATCCCGGACGCGAAGACGTCGGTCGGCCGCAGCTTGAGATAGCCGTCGGCATACCGCTCGCCACCCGCCGTCCCGTCGAGCCACAAGGCCAGCTCGACATTGTGGATGTACGCCGGTGCGAACGATGAATCGACCGCGATCGCCTGGTCGAAGGCTTCCAGCGCCTGGCGGGGCCCGCTGCCGACCGGGCTCCCGAAGTGATAGAGGGCCTCACCCAGGGTGTACCACGATTCGAAATCGTCGGGATAGCGCCGGGTCAGCTCCCCGGCGACAGCGTGTGTCCGTCGAAGTACCGACCAGTCCGACGCCGGAACCGTCGCATACAGCGAGGCGGACAACGAGTCGGCCAGGACGAGCAGGCTGTCCCGCGGGGCGAGGCCGCGGTTCAATGCACCTGCCCGAAGGGCCAGCGCTTCTGCGAGGGAATCGAAGGCCGTGCGCTGCCAGCCCAGGACTTGCCCGGCACGCCGGAGTGCGAGCGGAAAGGTGCTGTCGAGGGCTATCGCCTGCTCATAGGACGCGAGCGCCGAGTCCCACGCCGCCCGGCGGAACCACTGTTCGCCCTGGAGAAACGCCTTCAGCGCGGGGAGCGAGGTGGACCCCAGGGATCCCGTGCGGAACACCTCGAGTCCGCGGGTGCGACCCAACGCTCCCAGCAGCCGCACGGTGAGCGAATCGGCCAGCCGGTCCATGCGGTCGGCGGCCTCGCGCAGCTCCAGCTCGGCCAGCGGTCGGTCCCTCAACGCGTCGAGCGCCGTCACCGTCAGGCGCACTGAATCGGGCCCCGCGCCGATCAGGTTTCCGAACACGATCAGCCCGGCGCTGGTGCGCTGGCCGAGCTGGGAGGCGGAGAGCCGGTCGGAGCGGCCGCTCCAGCGCCGGATCACCGTGGTGGGCGGAACGCTGCGCAGCGGACCGGCGCCATCCAGGTTCCGCGACAGCAGATCCACGAGACCTTCGCGCCAGAGCGACAGCTTCGGGTCCGGAACGTCAAACGGCGCGACCGCGACGAGGTTCGGGTCGAGCGGCGCGCGAGCGCGCGAGCGGTGCACGAGCGACCAGGTCGCCAGGCCCACGACGAGCGCCGCGCCGAGCGTCAGTGCCACGGTGCGCCGGCGCCAGCGGTGCGGCGCTTCCACGGCCCGGGTGGCGGCCGGCGCGCCGAGCGCCTCGAGGGCGTCGCGTACCTCCGCCGCGCTCTGCCACCGGTCGGCGGGCCGCTTTTCCAGGCAGCGCATGACCACTGTCGCGAGCGCGGGAGGCACGCTGCCCCGCGACTCGGCGAGCGGCACGACGGGCTGGGTGAGCTGGGCCGCGATGATCGCCTGGGGTGAGGGGCCGGTGAACGGCGGACGGCCCGCGAGGATCTCGTAGCCCAGGACGCCGAGCGCGTAGATGTCGGCCCGGTGGTCGGCATGGGGGTCCGCGGCGGCCTGCTCGGGCGCCATGTAGGCGGGAGTTCCGAGCGCGAGACCCGTGGCGGTGAGGGTGGCGTGTCGCGTGGCTTCGTCGAGCGCCTTCGCCACGCCGAAGTCGGTCACCAGGGCATGGTGGTCGGAGAGCAGCACGTTGTCGGGCTTGATGTCGCGGTGGACCACGCCGTGGCGATGGGCGTAGCTCAGGGCGTCCGCCACGTCCCGCAGCACGCGCACGGCCTCGGGCACCGGCAGCTCGCCCTCGCGCGTGAGTCTGGCCCGCACCGACTCGCCTTCGACCAGCGGCATGGTGTAGTACACGAGGTCGCCTGCCTCGCCGGCGGCGAACAGCGGCACGATGTGCGGGTGCTGGAGGGAGGCCGCGAGATGGATCTCGCGGCGGAACCGGTCCGCGCTCAGGACCGCGGCGAGCTCCGGGGGGAGGACCTTGATCACGACTTTTCGGCCGAGGGCGGTCTCCTCGGCCACGAAGACACGGCTCATGCCGCCGCCACCGAGCTCGTGCTCGAGCAGGTAGCGCCCGGCCAGGGCGGCACGGAGTTGGGCGATGGTGTCCGTCAGCGGGATCCCGGGATGGGCTACCCCGTAGGCTACTGCGGCCGTCTTCGGGGAGCCAGAGGCGGGCGCGGCCCCCGCTTACCTGAGCGCCCGAATCGCCCCATGATCCCGCGACGGCGCGCTCGATCCCCGGGGATTCACGAAGATCCCGGGGATCCGCGTCCCGCACTCGGGGCACCGTCCGTCGGCGATCCGGTTCTGGAGGATCACATATCCCACCCGCGCGACGAGAAGCGTCTGACAGCCAGGGCACCAGCTGTGCTCCCAGCGTCCGACCCGCCCTGGAACGTTCCCGGCATAGACGAAATTGAGCCCCTCCTCGGCCCCGATCTCGCAGGCGCGTACCAGGACCTCCGCGCTCGTGTTCCCCATGCCCCAGAACCGGTAGTCCTCGTGAAACGCGGTGACGTGCCAGGGGATGTTGCGGTCGATGCCTGCGATGTACTGCGCGGCCGCCCGAAGCTCCGCCGGATCGTCCGAGAACCCCGGCACCACCAGGGTGAGCACCTCGAGCCAGATCCCGCGCTCGTGTACCATGGCGATGGCGTCCAGCACGTGCTCCAGCACGCCGCCGAGCTGACGGTAGCGGCGATCGTTCATGGTCTTGAGGTCGATCTTGTAGCAGTCGGTGAGCGGTCGGATGAAGTCGAGCGCTTCGGGCGTCGCATTGCCGTTGGACACGAAGCCGGTGAGAAAGCCGCGCGCCCGGGCAGGCTGGAACACCTCCGCGGCCCACTCTGCCGTGATGAGCGGCTCATTGTACGAGCTCACCACGAGCCTCGCATCCTGCTGTTCGGCCAACGCGACCAGCGCCTCGGCGGTCACGTCGATCGCTTCCGTGGTGGCACGGTCGTCTCGCAGTGCCTGGGAAGTGACCCAGTTCTGGCAGTAGCCGCAGTGGAAGTCGCAGCCCAGCATGCCGAAGGTGAGCGCGTCCGCGCCGGGGAGGACGTGAAAGAAGGGCTTCTTCTCGACCGGGTCGCACTGGAGCCCGGCAACGTAGCCGCGGGGGACCAGCAGTCTGCCGCCCCGGTTGAAGCGCACCCGGCAGATGCCCCGCCGACCGTCGCGGATCAGACAGCGGTGTCCGCAGGCCACACAGCGGACCGCGCCCTCGGGGAGGGACTGGGCCAGCACTCCTTCGCTGGTGCGTGCGTCGAGGTGAGCCGCGAGCGTGTCCGTCATGGCCTGGAGGGAAGTCTGCGGGTTCGCCCGCGCCACGTCCAGCGGTCGGACTCGCTCACCGTGGCGGCGGCCGGTACATGGGCCCAGATTTTCGGTGAATATCGTGCCAGGAGGACTCATGCCCGCTCAACGACTGCAGGAATTTCTCGACGAGCAGCAGGTCAAGTACCTCGTCGTCTCCCATTCGCGCGCTTTCACCACCCAGGAGATCGCCGCGGCGACCCACATCCCTGGAAAGGAGCTGGCCAAGCCCGTCATCGTCGAGGTCGACGGTACGATGGCGATGGCGGTGGTGCCCGGCTCGCAGAAGGTGGACCTGGCCATGCTCCGGGACGCCCTCGGTGCCACGCGGGTGACGCTGGCTCAGGAGGCCGCCTTCAAGGACCGCTTCCCCGAGTGCGACCTGGGCGCGATGCCCCCGTTCGGCAACCTGTACGGGATGCCGGTATACGTTGCTGACAGCCTCACGGAGGACGAGGAGATCGCTTTCAACGCGGGCTCGCACACCGAGCTGGTGAAGATGAGCTACCGCGATTTCGAGCGGCTGGTGCAACCGCAGATCATGCATTTCGCGGTGAGCGTCTGACCACCTCCTCGTCCACCGTTCGCCCGGCCTATCTATCACTGGGCCTCAGCGCGCTCCACCGGCGCGCCGAGCGGGCGCTCGCGACCCTCGCCGACTGCCGCGCCTGCCCGCGTGACTGCCGGGTGAACCGGCTCGAGGACAAGTGGGCCGCCTGCAAGACCGGCCGGTACGCGATCGTGTCGAGCCACTTCGCCCACTTCGGCGAGGAGGACTGTCTTCGCGGTTGGCGAGGCTCCGGGACGATCTTCTTCGGGCACTGCAACCTGCGCTGTGTCTTCTGTCAGAACTACGACATCAGCCAGGCCATCCGTCCCGGGAGCTCCGTGGCGGGCCATCGCCCGGAACAGATCGCCGACATGATGCTGGAGCTGCAGGACCAGGGTTGCCACAACATCAACTTCGTGACACCGGAGCACGTCGCTCCCCAGGTCCTCGAGGCGGTCGCCGTCGCGGCGGGCCGCGGGCTGGCGCTGCCGATCGTCTACAACACGAGCGCGTACGACTCACTCGAGAGCATCGAGCTCATGGACGGAGTCGTGGACATCTACATGCCCGACTTCAAGTACTGGTCGATCGAGCGGAGTCGCACCTACCTCAAGGCGGAGAACTATCCCGACGCGGCGCGAGCGGCGATCGCGGCCATGCACCGGCAGGTCGGGCAGCTCGTAGTGGACGGTGACGGGTTGGCGCGGCGAGGACTCATCGTGCGGCACCTCGTGATGCCGGGCGCGCTGGACGAGACCCGGGCGATCCTTCAGTGGATCGCCGAGGAGCTGGGACGCGACACGTACGTCAACCTGATGGACCAGTACTATCCCGCCGGGAAGGTGGGCGCCGAACACTATGCGGAGATCAACCGGCGGATCACCTCCCGGGAGCTTGGGGAGGCCCGTGCCGTCGCCCGGGATTTTGGGCTACGGCGGCTGGACGCACGCCAGCCGCACGCTCAACTCAGGCGAAGCATGCTGGAGTGGTGACGCCCGCCGACACGAGCCATGGAGTGGCATATGCAGTTCGAATCATTTTCATTCGGATCCATTCGGATCGACGGCATCAGCTACGACCACGACGTGTTGATCGATCGCGGCAAGGTTCGCAAACGCCGCAAGAAGGCGTCGCGAAAATTCCGCAGTGCGTTCGGACACACGCCCTTGTCCACCGAAGAAGAAATACCCTGGCAATGCCGTCGGCTGGTCATCGGCACGGGCACCGGCGCTCTGCCCGTGATGGATCAGGTGCGGCTCGAAGCCCAACGCCGCAAGGTCGAGCTGGTGATCGTACCGACGCCGCAGGCCGTCGAGCTGCTGAAGCGGGAGCCGGTCGAGACCAATGCCATCCTGCACGTGACCTGCTGAAGGGGGACACTCGCTCTACGCCTCGGAACGGGCGAGTACCTCACCAGGACGCGTTCCCGGTCACGCCGCGGCGCCAGCCCGTGCGTCGACTACCGATACCTGGCCGCCTCGAACTCCTTGGTGAGCCGATGCCGCGCCACGCTCGGCAGCAGCAGCGCCCCGACGAACGTCAGCGCCCCGGCGCCCGCCAGATACAACGCCGGCGCCATCGTCATGCCGCTCCGCGCGAGGAGCCACGCGGCCACCAGCGGCGTCGTCCCGCCGAGCAGCGCCATGCCCACGTTGTAGGCCACCGACAGTACCGTGCAGCGCACCCGCCAGGGGGCCAGCTCGGCCATCGTGGCCGGCATCACTCCCCCGTTCATCGCCACCAGCAGCGCGAGCGAGACCTGGCCCGCGAAGATGCCGCCCGTATCGCCGCGCGCCATCAGGGCCATCATCGGATACGCGAGCAGCGCCAGCGCCCCGGAGGCGAAGAGGAGCACCGGCTTGCGCCCGAGCCGATCGCTCGCGTACCCCGCGATGGGGATGAGGACGAGCGAGAGCGCCATGGCAATGGTGTTGATGCCGAGCGCGGTCTTGGCCGGCACGTTTGCCACCTGCTCGAGCCAGGTAGCGGTGTACACGAACGTCGTGTAGAACCCAACGCTGATTCCTGCGACGAGGGCCACCAGGTGCAGCATCGTCTTCCAGTGCGCCCGAAAGGCCTCGCGCAGCGGTGATTTGGCCGGGGCCTGGTGGGGCACGCGCTCTACGTAGTGGCGCCGGATCGCGAGCCCGCCGAGGCCGACGCCGAGCCCGAGGATGAAGGGGATGCGCCAGCCGTAGGCCATGACGGCTTCGGGCGACATGGTGGCGTTGACGATCGCGCCGGCTGCCGAGCCGAGCAGGGTGCCCGCCGAGGCGCCGAACGGGCCCCAACTGCCCATCCAGCCGCGCCGGCCCGGCTCGGCTCCCTCGACCAGGAACACCGCCGAGGCCATGTATTCACCGCCGACCGCGAGGCCCTGGAGCAGGCGGAACACCAGGAGCAGGATCGGCGCCGCCAGGCCGATGGTCGCCGCGCTCGGCAGGACGCCGATGAGGAACGATGGAAAGGCCATCGCCAGCACGGACCAGACGAGCGCCTGCTTGCGGCCGTACCGGTCCCCGACCCAGCCGAAGAGGGCGCCGCCGACCGGGCGCATGAGGAATCCCGCAGCGAAAGTCCCGAACGCGGCGAGCAGCGAGGCCGTTGGGTCGGTGGCCGGGAAGAAGTGGGCGCCGATCTGCTGGGCGAAGAACCCGAACAGCGCGAAGTCGTACCACTCGAGGATGTTGCCCGCGACGCCTGCGGCGACGCCGCGGCGGATCGCGCGCGGGGTGCGGAACTCCTGCGTGATCACCTCGGGCGGGGTGATCGGGGGTGTGGCGACTGTCATGGTGTACCGAGGGATGTGAGACAGAGGAAACGTTAAGGTGCGGGCGGGGCGGTCTGCCAAGTCCCCGGAAGCCCCGGCCGTGGCACGATCGCAGTAGCGCCCCTGGTGCGGTGTGGGTTTCGCAGTACGATAAAGTTCCGGCCTTCGAGGGTACGCGCCTGCCCTTCGAACCTTCTCATCAGTACGTCCGTCATCCATTCGCGACCGCGATCACGACCGGCGGCCGGGTGCTCTTCACCCGGCCCGGCGGGGCCGTCAAGCACTGCGCGTCCGCCGATCCCAGCTCTGCGTCGGAGCTCTGGGAAGCGCTGGCAACGCCGGTCGGCGGCCGCGATCTGCTTGCCCGGGTCGGCATGGAGCCGCAAAGCGTCGCGGCGCTCATGGAGTTCCTGATCGAGCACCACATCGTCCTACCGTGGACTCTCACGGAATCCGAGCCCACCGATTCACCGCATACGGTCCAGCACCCGGGCCGGCCTTGCCGTCATCTCGTCCTGGGTATCACGGGGGCGGTGCAGGCGGTGTTCGCACCGCACATCGTTCGGCGCCTCGTCGCCGAATTCGCCGAGCGACTCGATGTCGTGCTCACCGAATCAGCGCAGCATTTCGTCCAGCCCAGGGCGCTGTCCGTGCTGGGCGCGTCCGTCTGGTCCGATCCATTCGAGCTTCTCGAGCCCGGTAGGGTCGTTCACATCGAGCTGGCGAAGGCCGACCTGGTGTTGGTCTATCCCGCCACCGCAGATGCCCTATTCCGCCTCGCGCACGGTGCCTGCTCCGATCTCCTGTCGTTGATCGTGAGCGCCACCGAGGCGCCGGTCGTCGTCGTGCCCAGCATGAACCCCGCGATGTGGCGGCATCCGCCGACCCAACGCAACGTCCGGATGCTGCGGGACGACGGCGTGTTCGTCGTGGAGCCCGGTCCGGCCAGGTCCGCGGCGAGTGGAGCCGACCATGACACGGGTGGACCCGGCCTGGGACCGGATGCGGCCAACCTGATCGGTATTCTGGAGGCCGTACTGCGCCTCAACAGATGAAGTCCTTCTCGCTCTTCGGCAGGCAGAAGATCTTGTCATGCGGGGACTCCTCTTCGATCACCCGGATCACGTCCGCCTCTTTGTAAGATATGCCGTACTCCTCGAGCACCTCCTTGGGGTCTGCAATAAGCCGTGCCTTGAAGTTCTTATCCTCCCACGCCCGCTCCAGGATCTGCCGATAGATCGCGAATTTGTCAGGGGGGACAGCCATACATGCCTCCTCGGTGCGTGGTGCGGTTGGCCTGCCGCCTCGGGACGACGCCCATCAAGGGCGGTGCTACTCCTCAACAGATGAAGCGTGGGAAGGAATCGGGCACGTAAAACGTCCAGTCAGTCGGGGAACCTTCAACCACATTGATGGTCTCCGATGGGTCGATGACTATGCCGTACTCCGCCAATACGTCCCTCGGATTTGCCGCCAATTCCGCCTTGAAGGCAGGGTCGGACCACGCCCGCTCCAGGATCTGCCGATAAACCTCGAATTTGTCTGGGGGGACAACCATACCTGCCTCCTCGGGGTGGTGGGGTTGACCTGCCGCCTCGGGACGAGGCCGATCAGAGGAAGAAGCCGATCGGGTTCAGTTCTGATTCAAGCCGTGGCCGGTCGAGCCAGCCGGCCTCGACCGGAGCGGTGTACAACCGCCCTGGCGCGAACCGCGCCCGGAAGTGCCGCAGCCCGGGGACGATCGCCTTGATCACGGGTACGCCGATATCCGGACGGGTCTGATCGAGAAACAGCACGTTCAGGCCGCGGCGCGCGAGCAGATCTTCGCAGAGCCCGAGGTCCCGAGCGAGGTCGCCTGTCCCCGAGCCAGGCAGGTCATCGAGGCACACAGGTGGGACCGGCGCAGGAGCGAGATACGGCTGATTCACGACGGTGGCCTGGTGAAGCCAGCTGTCCAGCACGGGATCGAGAGCTCCCGCCCGCTCGGCCGACGCGATGAGAGTCAGCACCTGATCCATCTCGGCCAAAGCCCGCCTGAGCGCCACCGCGCCGTCGAGATCGGTGCCGAAGCCGAGGACGACTCGTTCGGGGCCGGCGGTCTGACGGGAGATCGCCGCAAAGGAAGGAATGCCGATGTCACTGGTGACATCGAGGGCCCACAGCTCGCGCCCATGCGAGCGATAGTGCGCCGTCAAGCTCTCGCAGTAGGGGTCCGCGCTGCGGACCAGGTCGACCCCCGGCCGGGGGACGCGGTTGTACCACCAGAGGGCGAGGCTATCACGTTCGACCAGCTCGAGCAGACCCCGAAGTAGCGCCTCCTCCCGGGAGCTCGCGGCGGCACTGCCGCTCGGATCCGGCACACAGTAGGCCGCTCGACCCCGAAGCGGATATCCGCTGTAGAGCAGCATCGTCGGGAGGTACCGACACGCGTCGCCCGAGAGTGCTCGGACCGGGCTCCACTCGATGGGATCGTCCGGATCGAGCGGGAGGGGAATCCGGCGAGTCGGCGCGCGTTCCTCATCGGGCTGCTCACGCTGCCGGTACTGCGCGTCGCTGAACTGCATGCACTCGTTGGGATGGATGGCGGCCGGCCCCAGCTCGGTCAGCGAAGCCGCAATCCTTGGCTCGTCTCCCTGGAAGACCCCGGAATACCGCTCGATTGCCTCACCGAGCGCGCTCACTCGCGCCTCGACGTCCGTCATCCCCTTGCCGCTGCCCCGATCCAACCCGGTCTCGGAGGGGGCGCGGTCGTCGTGTACCGGGTCCGACCCGTAGCGGGCGACATAGACATGGAGCAGTGCTCCATCCTCGGATGGCAATCGCTGCAGGTCCCGGGCAACGCCGACCGCGGGGTCCAACAGACAGTCGTACCGGGGAAGCGCCGGCGACTCATCGCCTCCCCGGTACCCCACGCCTTCGTGTGGGTGAATCCGCGCGTTGGCAAGTCGCCCGTAGAGTGCGGCGTCTCCGCAGGAGGGGCATTGCGGCCTCCGCGTGACTCTGTGCTTCCGCGTAGGCCTGCCGAGGCGGTCGAGGGCGAGGATCGTGTCGCCGGGCGCGGCGGCGAGGTGGCGCGCGAGGAGGCCAGCGAAGAGCGCCATGGTCTCATCGACACTCGCCGAGCCCGACCGCCTCGGCGTGAGCACCCGTACCGGCTGGGACTGCCCCAGGCATCGGTACTCGTGCGGATGATTCCGCCTGAGACGGTCTGCTCAGACAGCGCCAGCAGCAGCCGCGTATCGGGATGGAAGAGGGGACCGATCCAGATGGTCGGACCCGCAGGCCGCGCCAGCAGCCAGGGCCGGCCGGTCCGGAGGGCGTCCCGGTTGAGCTCGCTCGAGCTCCGGGCGAAGGTAGCTGTCGGTGAGGACTACGGAGACGGCGGCCGAGTCGTCGAGCACGAACCCGCGGCCCCCAAGCGCTCCGGCGGCGGCGCCTGCCGGGACCTCTCCCAGCGCGGTCAGCCGGATCCTCGTCCCGCGCCGCGGTGACGGGATCGCCGCGCGCCGGATGAGTCGCCGGCGCTCCACTAGCTCCGCGTCGCCAGCCGCCTCGACCACAGATCCCAGGCGCTCCAAATGCCAGAGCGCGTACCACACATCCACCGGACGCCAGCTGCCTTCAAAATGTCTGACGAGCTGTTCCGTGCTGGTCAGGCCGTCAAGCAGGGGAAGCAAGTGCTCGTACAGGCCGAGCGGAAGCAAGGCGTCGCCTTGGTCGGAGAGGAGCAACACTCCCCGGCCTTCCCAAAGCAGGGCCCGGTGGTCGTCCTTCAGCCTCGGGTGCTGAAGCATTGCCGACACTCGCAGCGCGCTGCCGGGGCGCGGCTCTGTCGCTCTCCCGGCCTCCTCGACCAGGGTGTCCAGATGAGAGTTGCGCCCGTAGATTGGCGGTGGGCGGCTTGACGCGTAGGGCCCAACCTACCGGCCGGGTCCGAGCTTGGCTAGGTCGCCCCCTTCCAGGGACCGACGTGTCCAAGACATACGTAACCTGTCCATCCTGTGGCCTGACCGCCCCGGATGAGGCGAATGCCTGCCGGTCCTGCGGAGCCTCGCTGAGCGAGACTCGTTCCAGGTCTGGCTCCTACCAACGGCTCCAGACAGCCGTGGCCGACCGGTATGCGATCGAGCGCCGTCTCGGTCACGGCGGAATGGCTGTGGTCTATCTGGCGCGCGACCTGAAGCACGACCGGCGGGTCGTGCTCAAGGTCCTCTCGCCGGAGCTCGCCGCCAACCTCGGGGCCGAGCGCTTCCTGCACGAGATCCAGATCGCCGCGCACCTCCAGCATCCGCACATCCTGACGTTGCTGGACTCGGGCACCTTCGAGTTGGATCCCGACGTCCCAGGCTTGTACTACGTCATGCCCTACGCCAAGGACGAGTCGCTCCGCGAGCGGATCGCCCGCGAGACGCAGCTTCCCCTCGGCGAGGCGCTCCGCATCACCCGCGAAGTCGCCAGCGCCCTCGACTACGCCCATCGCGAGGGGGTGGTGCATCGAGACATCAAGCCAGGGAACATTCTGCTCTCCGACGGGCACGCCCTGGTCACCGACTTCGGCATCGCGCGCGCGATCCACACCTCGGCAGGCGAACGCCTGACGGACCCTGGTATCGCCGTCGGCACCCCGGCGTACATGAGCCCGGAGCAGGCCACGGGCGACCGCGGAGTAGACGCGAGGAGCGACATCTACAGCCTCGGCTGCGTCCTCTACGAGATGCTGGTCGGCGAGCCGCCGTTCACCGGTCCGACTCCGCAGGCGCTCGCAGCCCGGCGGCTCACCGAACCGGTTCCCCACATCAGAACCGTGCGGGAGAACGTGCCCGAGCGCGTCGAGCGCGCCATCCGCAAGGCGCTCGCAAAGGTGCCGGCCGATCGCTTCGCCACGGCCGCCGACATGGCCGAGGCGCTGGGAGCCCCGAGGGCCAGCTCAGGCACCGCTGTGGCCGGCCACAAGCGCCGGGCCAAACCTTCGCGGCGGCTCTCCTCCCGCCTCAGGTGGCTTCTGCTCCTGGCGGCGCTGGCTGGAGTTGTGGCGATAGGGTGGGCCGTCTGGCGGCCCAGTGGGCCGCCGGGGAATTCTCTCTCCGCCTCCCGAGTGGCTATCCTGCCGTTCACCCCGCACGGCGGGGAGCAGTCAACCCAGCTGAGCGGAGCCATCGTCACCCTCCTCAGCACCGCGCTCGACGGCGTGGGAGAGTTGAGGACGGTGGATCCGAGCGCCGTGTTGGCGGCCGCGGGTGACGGAACCGGAGGACCGCTGGACCAGAAGCAGGAGCAAGCGATCGCGAACCGGCTGGGAGCGGGGCGGTATGTCTCGGGCGCCGTCCTGGAGAGCGCCGACGGTCGCGTGACAATCAGCGCCTCGGCCTATGACCTGCGGTCTGGTCTTCTCTCGGAGCGGATCACCGTCGAAGGCAGTGAGCCGGATCATGTGTTCGGCCTAGTCAACAATCTCGCGGTGCAGCTGCTCGGCGCGTTCGACATTCAACAGGCGCCGCCCCGCCTGGAGAGCATCAGCACCAACTCGGTTCTCGCTCTCAATGAGTACCTCAAGGGCGAGAGCGCCCTGCGTCGCGGCGACTACGGAGAAGCCGTGAGCGCCTTCGGGCGCGCGGTGGCGGCGGACAGTCTGTTCGCCCTGGCCTGGTTCCGGCAATCCTATGCGCTGACCTTCACGGAGACGCCCGAAGGGGGAGAACGGCCGCTGCGCCGGGCGCTGGCCCTGCCGAACCGGCTCTCCCAGCGGGATCGCCGCCTCGCCGAGGCGTTCAGCGCGGCGATCAACGTGGACCCCCAGCGCGCCGACCGGCTCTACCGCACCATCGTGTACGAGTATCCTGACGACGTGGAAGGGTGGTTCGGTCGTGCGGACGTCATGCTGCACTTCGGGCCGCTCTACGGGCTGGTCATGGACTCGGTGAGTTACGCGTTCGAGCGCGTGCTCTTCCTGGATCCCACGCATCCGGAGGCCCAAGTCCACCTGCCCTGGGCGGCGGGCCTCGACGGCCGGCTGGGGTTGATCGACTCGGCAACCAGCGCGCTGACGTCCGATTCGGGCGGGTATTACGCCCCGGTATTCCGGATCCTCCGCGCCTTTGCCAAAGGCGACTCCGCGCCCGAGCGCTCGGTGATCTCCGGCTCTTCCAGCATGGACGACCTGCAGCGCCTGTTGGCGGTCAACATGACTGCCACGCTGCAGGACCCGGCCCGAACCGAGCGGTTGGCGATTCGTCTATTCACCGACCCCAGTCGGCTCCCCGAGGTGCAGGCGTTCGGCCACGTCATGGCGGCCCATCTCGAGCTCGCGCGGGGCCGACCGCGCGCTGCCTCCCGAGAGCTCGACGCGGCCGAAAGCCTGGATCCTGCCGCGGGACTGGAGGGCCGCGCGCTGCTCGTGCTCCATCCCTTATGGGACCTGCCGGATTCCGTGGTTCGACAGGTCCTGGGCCGCCTCGAGCGGTGGAATGCCGTCACCGCCGCCCCCAGCATCTCGGCCAACCCATGGCTGGTGCCCCACGACAGCCTGCACCCGCAAATCCGGACATATCTGGTGGGTGCCTTGAGCTCTCGTCTGGGGGATGACGTCGGAGCTCGGCATCACGCCGCCGAGCTCCTGCGGCTCGACACCGCCACCACCCAGGGAGTCGTCGGCCGGGCGCTCGGGCATGAGATCCTGGCCTACAGGGAAGCGCGGGCTGGGAGGCCGGCGGAGGCACTCGCGCAACTCGACCAGAGCAGCCTGCGAGGCCCTCAGGCTCGGGTCTGGCAGCGGGCGTACAGCTCACCCTTCATGTCCCAGGCCCAGGCGCGTTATCTCCGGGCCGGCATCCTGAGCGCTCTCGAGCCGGGACACCCAGGCGCTGAGGTGGTACCGCTCGCTGTGGATGGCTAATGCCTTCGATCTCGCCTTGCTGGCGCCCGCGCACCTGAGGCAGGCGGAGATCGAGGAGCGCGCGGGTCACCGTCAGAGCGCGCTGCACCACTACAGGGCCTTCGCGGCGCTCTGGAAGGAAGCGGATCCGGAACTGCGATGGAGGGTGGATCGAGTCGAGAGCAGTATCGCCGAGCTCGCACAATGACGCCGAACCCGGGGCCAACGAGCCGCTACTTCCCTTCCCCCGCCAGCGTCGCCATCCGCTCGCGCACCTCGCGCACCCGCGGCTGCAGCAGGTAATGGCGCCCTCGTCACGCGTTCGTGACACGGCATGGGTATCAATTTCCGTCCACCCGCTATCCCTGCGCCTCGAGACCGCCATGCCCAGTCGCCCGTCGCTCCTGCTCGCCCTACTCGCCGCCGCGCCCCTCGGCGGCTGCACCGGCCTTGTCGCCGGCCCGGAGGTCGCCGCCAGCACGCCCGTCCCCGCGTCGCGTGACTCCGCCCTCGCCCGAGCCCGCCGCGGTCTCACAACCGAGTCCTTCACGATGGACATCGTGGACCCGAGCCACGGTCACCTGACCGGCACCCGCTATCCCAGCTCGAACGCGCAGCTCGGGACCTCCGCCCGCTGCCGGGTGGTCCTCAGCATGGACGTCGCGGGCGACGCGTCGGCCTCGACCGTCAGCACCAGCACGCGCTGGGTCGCCCCGGAGCAGATGGCCGACAAGGCTCCCGAGGTATGCGACCAGGAGCGCCGGGACGTGCTCGACCGGCTGAACCTGGTCCTCGCGCCGCCGCCGGCGCAGTAGACCGGTTCTCACTGGGCGGGCATCTAATCAGGATTCACCACAGAGGCACGAAGGACCCGGTCGCGCCGCAGCGAGCGCGAGCGGTGCCAGCGATCGTTCAGTCCACGCCCACCCGCGCCAGCAGCTCCCGACACCACGCCTGCTCCCGCACCTCGTCCCACGTAGGATCGCCCAGGAACAGGAGCATGCTCGACCGCTCCGCCACCAGCCGGTCGAAGCACCGCCGCAGCTCTTCCTCCTCGCCGAGGGCGTAGTAGATCGACTGCCGAGTGAAACGCCGAGACGTACCGCGCGTTTCCCAGCTCCATCAACTCGACCAGAATTGCCCGGGCCTCCTCCGGCCGGCCCAGCCGCGCCATCAGGAACCCCAGCTCGGCAAGAAGGATGGGAAGGCGGCCGTGCCGCGCGATCGCGTCCTCGATCGTGCGCAGTCCCTCGTCCAGACGGCCCACCATCCGGTACGCGCGCGCCGACCAGATCAGGACCCGGAGGTTGCCGGGATCCACCTCGAGCGTCGCCCGATGCCGGTCCAGCGCCTCCTCGTAGCGCCGGGCGAAGTAGTGGCACTGGCCGACCAGTGCCTGAATGGTCAGGGCCAGGGGGTCCAGCTCCGCCGCGTGCTCGCTCCTGGCGATCGCCTCATCGTGCCGTCCCCGGGCCATCAGGAAGACCGCGTACCAAGTGTGCGCGAGCGAGTAGTCGGGCCTGAGCTCGACCGCGCGACGGAAGAACGACTCGGCCGCGACCGGATCCCAGTCATACATGAAGGTCGACGACCCCGCTCCAGGTGTGTCCCTCGGCAAGGTCGGGATCGAGCTGCAGGGCCCGCTGCGCCGCGGCCTTCGCCGCGCGGCATCGCCTCGAGCGGTGGAAGGTCGCCGAACTCCTCGAACCCGCGCAGCATCCAGCACTCGGCCAGCGCGGCATGCGCCAGCGCGTAGTCGGGATCCAGCGCGATGGCCTTCTCGAAGTGCTCGATGCCGGTGACCAACCCCTCGATGGTTCGCTTGAGCGCGAAGAAGCGGCCCCGCAGATAGTGGGTGTAGGCGTCGGTCGCGGAGGTGGAGGGGCGGATCAGCACGTCGGGTGCGGCTCGGGGAGGACGGCAGCGGCAGCGACCGGACGATGTCCCGGGCCAGCTCCTCCTGCAGCACGAAGACGTCCGCCAGCTTCCGGTCGTAGGAATCCGACCAGAGGTGGTAGCCGTCACCGGCGCCGATCAACTGTGCGGTCACCCGGAGCCGGTCCGACGACCGCCGCACGCTCCCCTCGAGCACCGCACCGACGTTGAGCGTCTGCCCCACCTCGCGGACGTCCACCTGGCGGCCCTTGAAGGTGAACGCCGAGGTGCGCGACACCACCCGCAATCCCTGCACCCGGCTCAAGGCATTGATCAGCTCGTCGGTCATCCCGTCGCTGAAGAACTCGTTCTCCGGATCCGGACTCATGTTGACGAACGGCAGCACCGCGATCGCAGTGATCCGCGGCGGCGAGGGCGGCTCGACTGGCCCGGAGCTCGTCCGGGGCCACCTGCCGCTCCGCCTCGCCGAGCGCGAGCGCCAGATCGGCGCCTGATTGGAACCGCTCCTCCGGCCGCCGGCCCAGGGCCCGCGCGACCAGGCGCTCGACCGTACTCGGGACCTCGGCACCGGCCGAGGCGAGGCTGGGCGCGGGGTCGCTGACCCGCTGGGCCAGGAGCGCGATGCTCGACTTGGCGGTGAACGGCGGGCGCCCAGCGATCATCTCGAAGAGCACACAGCCCAGGGCGTAGATGTCGCTCCGGCCGTCGAGCGGGGCGTCGTTCGCCTGCTCCGGGCTCATGTAGGCCGGCGTGCCGATGAGGGTGCCGGCAACCGTCAGGGTGTTGTCGGAGGCGGCGCTCACCGCCCGCGCCACGCCGAAGTCGGAGACGACGGCGTGACCGTCCTCGAGGAGGATGTTCGCGGGTTTGATGTCGCGGTGAACGACCTGCTGCCGGTGGGCGTAGTCGAGGGCATCGGCCACTTCACGTGCGAGCCGGAGGGCCTGCGCCAGCGGGAGCCTCTTCTCGCGGTCGAGCACGGCGCGCAACGAGCCGCCCGCCACGTAGGGACTGACGTAATAGAGGAGGCCGTCGGCCTCGCCCGAATCGTAGAGCGGCAGCAGGTGGGGATGCTGCAGCCGCGCCGCCAGCCTGATCTCTCCCAGGAAGCGCTTCGCGCCGAGCGACTGGCTGAGCTTCGGCTGGAGCACCTTCAGCGCGACGACTCGGTCGTGCCGTTGGTCGCGGGCCTGGTACACCACCGCCATCCCGCCGCGTCCGATCTCCCGCTCGATGGTGTAGCGAGTGTCGAGGGCGGAGCGGAGGCGTTCGAGCTGGTCGGGCATCCAGCTACGATATCATCGCTTCATCCATCCCGCGACAAGCCCGGGCGATGCAGTCCCAGGCTAGCTGGTCGTGCTGCCTGGAACGCCCATCGAAGGCCTGATTCGGAAGCGGAACTGCTGCCCGACCTGCTGGAAAACCGGCTTCCCGGCTCGCGTCGCGGGGCGGAACCGCATCCGGCCGAGCGCGGCAAGGACCGACGCGGTGAACTGGGGGTCGTCGCTGTACACCACGCGGATCGAGCTCGCGTCCACTGTCCCCGTGGTGTCGACGACATAGAAGGCCCGGACAACGCCTTCGGTGCCGAGGGCGGCCAGCTCCGGCGGGTAGGCCGGCGCCTCGCTCCCTTCGTACCGCTCTACTGTCCGGTCCACCTGCAGCACGCTGAAGACGGTGTCGAAGGGCAGCTTGGAAACGGGCCCGAAGGGGATCGCGCCCCGGGCACCGCTTCCCTTCTCCCGCCCCCGGGCGCTCTGCGCCTGCGGACGGACATGTGGGCCCGCGTCGGGATGGGTGAGGTCCGCCCCGTCGTCCAGGTCGATACCGAGGGTTCCCAACTGGAAGATCTCGCTCTGGAAGGGCAGCGCGACGACCCGGTCGGGCGGCAGGAGGAAGTGCATCCGGGCGTCCCGCTCGTCCGCCGGGAGCTGCCAGCCGCCGGCGAGGAGCCCTGTCGCGACCCACGCGACCGCCCCATGCGCGAAGAGGCTGACCAGCGCGCACTCCGTGGTCTGGAGGAAGCTCCGGCTGGATTCAAGGGGTGTGAAGCGCATGGGAGACTCGCCGAGTGGTCTCCCTATATGACGTGCGACTTCGCCCGGGAGTGACGCGTGGCGGCAAGCTGGGCAGAGGCGGCATGGGCTCGCGCGATCTACGCCTGTTGAACCACCCCCGCTAGCCCCGCGCCCCATTCCGAGGCATCTTACAGCCTTCCCAACGCAGACAGTCCAAAACATGCCCGAGCTCCTCAGCCGCCTCCAAGGGGCGCTGGCGGACCGGTACCGGATCGAGCGCGAGATCGGGGCCGGCGGAATGGCGACAGTGTACCTGGCGCAGGATCTCCGGCACGACCGCAAGGTCGCGCTCAAGCTGCTGCGCCCCGAGCTGTCGGCCGTGATCGGCGCCGAGCGGTTCCTGGCCGAGATCAAGCTCACCGCCAATCTCCAGCACCCCCACATCCTCCCGCTCTTCGACTCGGGCGAGGCCGACGGCTGCCTCTTCTACGTCATGCCGTACGTCGAGGGAGAATCGCTCCGCGACCGCCTCACCCGGGAGAAACAGCTCCCCGTGGCCGACGCCATGCGGTTCGCCGGCGAGGTCGCCTCGGCGCTCGACTACGCCCACCGCCACGGCGTCGTCCACCGGGATATCAAGCCCGAGAACATCCTGCTGCACGACGGGCGGGCGCTGGTGGCGGACTTCGGGATCGCGCTCGCCGCGAGCAAGGCGAGCGGCAGCCGGATGACCGAGACCGGGATGTCGCTCGGCACGCCGCACTACATGAGCCCCGAGCAGGCGATGGGCGAGCGGGAGATCACCGCCCGCTCGGACGTCTACGCCCTCGGCGCGATGCTCTACGAGATGCTCACCGGCGACCCGCCGTTCACCGGATCGACCGCGCAGGCGATCGTGGCCCGGGTGCTCACCGAGGCGCCGCGGCCCATGCTGCCCCAGCGGCACACCATCCCGCCGCACGTGGAGGCCGCGGTGCTGACAGCGCTGGAGAAGCTGCCGGCCGACCGGTTCGGCAGCGCGGCGGAGTTCGCGGAGGCGCTGGCGGGACGCAACTACGTGCCGACGGTGCCCACCGCGGCCGCCGCGCCGCCGGCCGCCGCGGCCAAAGCGCGGAAGGCACGTCTCCGGGATCCCATGACCCTCGGGCTTGTCGGCGTCGCGGTGCTCGCCACCGCCGCCGCGCTCTGGGGCTGGCTCCGGCCCGGGCCCGAGCCGACGGTCAATCGGTTCAGCCTCTTCCTGCCGCCGGAACAGGCGCTCCAACCGGTGACGCAGTCGGGCAACCGGGTGGCGATCTCGCCGAACGGGAAGCGGCTGGTGTACGTCGGGCCGGCGGAGCGCGGGGGCCGGCTCTGGCTCCGGGAGCACGACCAGCTCCACTCGACCCCGATCGCGGGGACCGAGGGCGCCGGGACACCGTTCTTCTCTCCAGATGGCCGCCACATCGGGTTCCTGATCGGAGGCGCCAAGCTCCGGACCGTCTCGCTCGATGGCGGTCCCGTGCTCACGCTCAGCGACAGCGCCAACTCGACAGGCGGCGAATGGGGCGTGGACGAGTACATCTACTTCGAGGTGGACTCGGGGATCGCGCGCATGAAGTCGTCCGGCGGCCCCATCGAGCTGATCTACAACGCAGTCGAGCGGAAGGAGGCCGGCGGCGAGTGGCCGGTCCTGCTGCCCGGCGCCCGCGGCATCGTCTTCCGGACTCGGCGCGCGAACCAGGCGCCGACCGAGTTTCAGATCGTGGGGATGAAGCTCCCGCGGGGCGAGCCCAAGGTGATCATGCGGGGCGTCTTCGCCCGGTATTCGCCGAGCGGGCATCTGCTCGTCGCGAGCGCGGACGGAAAGATCGTGGCCGTGCCGTTCGATCCCGAGAAGCTGGAGGTGACCGGCTCACCGATCGGGCTGCTCGAGGGGATCGGGGTCGAAGGCAGCGGGTTCTCCATCAACCTCGGCCTCTCCGAGAACGGCACGCTGGTGTATACGACGGGGGGCGCCACCGGGGCCCGCCAACCGGTCTGGGTCACGCGGGAGGGGGTGGAGACCGCCGCGGATCCGAGCTGGCAGCCCCAGGGCATCATCTCGAACTTCTCGCTCTCGCCGGACGGCAAGGAGATCGCCGTGGAGCTGGTGCAGAACGGGACCAGCGCCATCTGGGTCAAGCGCCTTCCGGCGGGTCCGTTCTCGCGGCTCACGTTCGGCGACACCGCGAACCTGCGCCCGAGCTGGTCGGCCGACGGGCGCTCGGTGGTCTATCTGGCGGAGGCGTCGACCAACGGCGGGAAGCCTGCGGCGCGCCGGGCCGACGGCACCGGCAGCGTGCGAGCCCTGCTCTCGACCAAGATGAGCTTCGGTCAGGCGATCGAGACCCGCGACGGCAAGTGGCTGGTGCTGCGGAGCTCGCTGCTCGAGGCGGGATCGGGTGACATCTACGGCGTGCGGCTGGGCGACTCGACGCTCGTACCCCTGGTCACGGGCCCGGCGACCGAGGGGGACGTCGCGATGTCGCCGGACGGACGGTGGCTGGCGTACGCCTCGAACGAGTCCGGAACCTACGAGATCTACGTCCGTCCCTTCCCGGAGACCGCGTCGGCAAGGTGGCAGGTGTCGGTCGCCGGCGGGTCCGATCCGGTGTGGTCGCACACGGGGCGCGAGCTCTTCTATCTCAACGGGCAGAACGAGATGTCGAGGGTGGAGATCGCGGCCGGCAGCGGCTTCTCGTTCGGCACGCCGCGGACGCTCTTCTCGAGCGGGCCCTACACCCCCATCGGACCGGTGCCGGCATTCGCCATCAGCCCCGACGACAAGCGGTTCCTGTTCCTGCGGGAGACGACGCCGACCGAGCGGAACGAGCTGATCGTGGTGCAGAACTGGGTGGACGAGATGAAGGCGCGGGCGCGGAGGTAACGCGGCCGTTTGTCCTGCGTGGGCTCAACGGGCGCACGCTGCAGCGGACTCGGAGAGCGCGTTGCCTCCGGCGCGAGCCTCGCAGACCTACGCATGCGTTCCCGGAGCCACCGCCGGCTGAAACCCCTGGCGCGGCGCGCTCTGCCACGTCTGCGGCCGCCCGCGCCAGGTAATGAGCGCCACCAGCCGCCACCAGCTGTGCAGCTGACGCAGCCCGAAGTTCTCCAGCACCGCCACGCCCACCAGCCGCAGCAGATCCCGCCTCCGCCGGTACCGCCGGAACGAGAGCTCCTCCAGCAGCAGCGTCGCCAGCGACAGACAGAGCCCGTACCCGAGCGCCGCCGCCAGGAACAGCAGGAACGGCCCGCTCTCGATCAGCCCGAGCACCCAGCCGAACGGCAGGATGACGTACCCCGCGACCTCGACGATCGGCGCCAGGTACTCGAACGCCATGAAGTACGGCATCGCCGACGAGCCCGATCCGCCCGAACCGCGGGCTCGCCAGCATCTCGTGGTTGTGGTCCAGCGTCTCGCCCAATCCGCGCTGCCACCGCTCCCGCTGCCAGCGCAGGCTCCGGAGCGTCTCGGGACATTCGGTCCAGCACACCGGGTCCGGCACGAACGCCACCCGGTACCGGCGCCCGGTGCCTCTCAAACGCCGATGCATCCGCACCACGAGATCCATGTCCTCGCCCACCGTGTCGTGCCGGAACCCGTCGATCTCGACCAGCACGTCCTTCCGGAAGATGCCGAACGCGCCGGACACGATCATGAGCGACCCCAGCTCGCCCCAGGCCACCCGCCCGAACAGGAACGCGCGGAGATACTCGAGCACCTGGCTGCGCGCCGAGGAACGTCCTCGGCGTGCCGACGCTGGTGATTTCCCCGCCGCTCACGCCGCAGCCGTTCACGATCCGGATGGTGCCGCCGGCGGCCACCGTCTCCGCGGAGCGCGGGACGATGGCGTGCATCATCGCCGCCATCGCGTCGCCCTCGATGACGCTGTCGCCGTCGATCACGCAGACGTAGGGCGCGGACGCCAGGTTGATCCCGGCGTTGACGGCGTCGGCCTTGCGCCCGTTCTCCTTGTCCAGCAGCCAGAGGTTCGGGATGGGACGGGCCCCAGTAGATCCCGCGCACCGGCTTGCTCTTGATCCGCTGCCAGTAGACCCGCGGCGTCCGCTGGAGCCCGAACTCCGCGATGAGAGCTCTCGAGCGTGTCGTCCTTCGAGCCGTCGTTCACCACCACCACCTCGAGCCGGGGATAGCGCAGCGCCAGCAGCGACCGCACCGACTCGATGATGGACTTTCCCTCGTTGTAGGCGGGCACGATGATCGAGATCGGCGGCGCGAGCCCGGATTCGCGGAGGTCCCTGAGGTCCTCCAGGGCGAGCGACCGCACCCGCCGGCGCACCGCGGGCACGGCGAGCAGAGGTGGACCAGATAGATGGTGTTGATCGCCACGAAGAAGGCCGTGACCAGATACGAGAGGAGAGTCAGCTCGCTCACGCGGCCTCGCCCCGGCGCGCGGCGCGCATGTAGAGCGCCTGCGCCGACATGTCGCGCACGAAGGGATTCGTCGTGCTCCAGTCCGCGGCGTGAGCGCCGCCTTCCCCGCGCTCGCCCAGCCCGCGATCGCCTCGGCGACATGATGGCGGACCCAGTAGGCCGGGTCGCCCATGGCCTGCTCCAGCCGCGGGATCGCGCGGGGCTCGCCCAGCCGGCCGAGCGAGGAGGCGGCGAGCGCGCGGGCGGGCCACTCGGGATCGTCCATCGCGGCGAGGCAGACCGAGACCGATTCGGCGCTCGGGAGCGATCGAGCCGAGCGCGCGGAGCGCCTCGACCCGGATCTCCATGTCGGGATGGGTCGGCGAGGGAGCGGACCAGCGCGGGGTCGGCCGCGGCGCCGAGCTGGCCGGTCACCTGGAGCAGGGCCTTCGTCATCGCCGGCGAGCGGGAGGATGCGAGCAGGGCGCCGATCCGAGGAACGCTTTCCGGGCCCATGCGCACCAGGGTCATGACCGCGAGCAGGTCGCCCCAGCCGTCGGTCTCCTCGATCGCCGCGGCGATCGCGGGGAGCGCCTCCACCGCGCGGAGAGCGGCCAGCGCGCCGACGGCTTCGCGCCGCACGACCGGGTCTCGATCGCGGAGGCGCTCGACCAGCAGGGATCGCGTCGGCCTGACCCAGGCGTCCGAGGATCCGGCAGGCCTCCCCGCGCCGTACGGCCGACCGCGCGCCGAGCCGGGCGATCTCGGCTTCGAGCAGCGCCGAGCCGCGGAGGGCCTCGCGGGCACGGTCCGCGGCTGCCTTCTCCAGGCCGGGGAGCGCTCTAATAAGGAAAGCGAGGACCACCCGGCCGTCCCTCGCGCGAGAGGCGGGTGAGCCAATCGACGTCGGTGGGCGTCGGATCCCGCTCGCTCCAGGCCGCCAGCATTCGCTCGGCCGCCTGCTCGAGCGAAGTCGCCCGGAGCGCCCGACGCTCGTTGAGCCAGTTGGCGACGAGGAGCGCGACAAACAGCAGCGCCGCGAGGAGCGCCGAGCAGCGCGGCTACCACCGGCGCACCAGTCTCAGGCCGTAGGAGTCCTGGCTCTCGGTCGCCGTGCCGGATCGCTCCTGGTGGGCGTACACGATCTCGAACCCGAACAGCGGCGTGAGGAAGTGGCGCCAGCCGGCCCCGACCGTGCGGCCGCTGAACTCGCCGATGTCCTCGCGCGACGGTCCGGTGAACGGCTCGGCGCCGGCGCCCGCGAAGACTCGGACCAGACCGGCCGAGCCGTACTGATAGCCCAGCGACACCGAGCCCGAGTGGTTCCCGACGGCGGCATCGGCGCCGGCGAACGCGGTGCTGGAGTACCGGTAGCGGCCGGCGATCAGCCAGCGGCCGGCGTAGAGCTCGATGCCGGGACCCGCCTGGTGCACGTCGGCGTCGGTGTAGTCGAGGAACTCGTAGTCGGCGTAGAGGACGACGCGAGGGAGAACGTTGGCGCTCAGCCCCAGGCCGTAGCCTTGCTCGTGGCAGCACCTCGGCGCCGGGGGCGAAGTACGCGGAACCTCTGAGCTCGACGGGCGACCCGACGCGGTAGCCCATCTCCCCGCCGAAGCGCGACTCGGTCAGGGCGAACTTGTCCTGCACGGTGACGGCGCCGCGCCAGCGGAGCCGCTCCGTCGCGCGGGCACCCAGCGAGAGCGTGGCGCCGTTGGTCGCGGGCTGACCCGGGAGCCGCTCGCCGTAGTACTCCAGGTCCGCCTCCCAGCGCGTTGCGGTCGTCGTCCGGCGCGAGGCGTCGAGCCGGTGGAGCACCTCGGGATCGTCGGGATGGGTACGGCGAAGATCCTCGAGAACGACGCGCGCACCCGCGGAGTTGCCGCGCCAGAGCCGCACGTCGGCGAGGGCGATCCGGCTGTCGTAGTCGTCGGGCCGCTCCTCGAGCAGCCGCTTGAAGTGCGACTCGGCGGCCTCGAGCTCACCGGTCCAACTCTCCAGCTTGGCCACCCAGAACCGATCCTCGAAGCTCGCCGGCTCCAGCGCGACCAGGGCGCGATAGGCGGCGAGCGCCTCGGGCAGCCGCTGTTCGCGGCGGAGCTGCTCGGCGTGCTCGCGGGCGGCCGCGGGACTCGATACCGGCGTCTGGGCGAGCCCGTCGGGCGCACTCAAACAGGAAGCCAAAAGCACCGCCACCATGATCACGGCGGCGGCAAACACTCGTCGGCGGGTCTCGTTCCGGGGAAGCAGCATCGACGCCTGGCAGCAGGGGTGCGGGCGGCTGAGGTGCAAGCGGGATGCCCGCGTCGTGCCCGCCAGGAGCCCGGCCAACTCCAGCTCGCGGCAAGAGATAGCTGCCGATCGAGACCCGACGATCAGGTCGGCGCAAGGAAGCGGGCGTTTTGCGGCCCACCAGCTCCGCCGGTACCCCTCCCGGTCGCGCCGCCTCCGGCGCGAGCCCCCCGCGCGGCAAGCTTGTTGCCACAGCCCGACCGCCGTCCCCGCCGACTTGTCAGCAGCCGCCCCGCTCGGAGGCTCGATGTCCACTGCCCGCTTGGCGTTAACGTCGGCTTCCTGCTCGTCCTCGTTGCCCAGGGCCGGGCGCAGGACTCCGCGAACGACGCGTTCGACAAGATTCCCTGGGAACCCGGCCCGATTCTCGGTGACCTGGGCCAGGAAGCCCAGGTTGCCGTCCCAGACAACTGCCTGTTCACCGGCGGCGATGGCACCCGGCAATTCATGGAGCTCACCGAGAACCCGACCAGCGGCGCCGAGCGGGGCACCGTGCTCTGCCGAATCCTCGACGCCGCCGGCGAGACCAAGTCGACCTGGTTCGCCGTCTTCGAGTTCGACGACAGCGGCTACGTGAAGGACGACGAGAAGGAATCCCTCGACGCGGACGCCATTCTCGCCAGCCTGAAGGAGGGCAACGAGCACGGCAACCGGGAGCGGAAGAAGCGCGGGTGGGACGCCATCTACCTCGACGGCTGGCAGCGGGCGCCGCACTACGACGAGAAGACCAGCAATCTCACCTGGGCCACCCGCCTGCATGGCGAGGAGGGCGGGCAGACCCTCAACCACTCCGTCGCCTGCTCGGCCGAGGCGGCGTGATGTCGGTGGACCTGGTCGTATCGCCGGAGCATTACGATGAAGCGTTGCCGGTCTTCGATGGCGTCGTGGGTGACTTCCACTACAAGTCGGGCCACGCGTATGCCGAGTGGCGCAACGGCGACCGGATCGCAAGCTACGGCCTGACCGCGCTGGTGGCGGGCGGCGCGGGCGTGGCGCTCGCCAAGTCGGGTCTGCTCCAGAAATTCGGCAAGGCGATCGTGCTGGCGCTGGCGGGCGCGGCGGCCGCCGTCAAGAAGTTCTTCTTCGGCAAGGACAAGGACTCGACGGCCAAGGCGTGATGGCGGACACCGCCCTTCTCTTTGCGGCGCTCGTCCTTCTCGAGGGGCTCCGGCGAATTCCCGCCGGAGCCCTGGTCGTTACATCCATCGCGTGGAGCGGCTGGAAACCCGCCGGCCAGGCGGAGCCCAGCGCGCGATGGCGGGTCGTGTCCTACTGGTCGCCGCTCGCCTCCTCGCTCGTGTTGCCCCCGCTCGACGGACCCGCGAAGGTCTCGGCCGGCGACCTGACCGCTCGGCTCGAGGTGGCGCGGCGGGCCCGGCCCTGGCTCGCGGGAGGAGGAGCGCTGACGCTGTCGGCGCTCATCCTCGGGCTTCCGCTGGCCACAGCCAGGCTCGGCGGTCTGGGCTTCCTCGCTGGCGCGTTCCTGGTGCTCACGCTCGCGGTGGCTACCGCCGTAGCGGGCGGATCGGTCCTCCGCCGTCTGGGAACGACAGGACGCGAACGCTGGTATCAGGTCCTCAAGTGGTGCTCGCCGTTCGCGAGCGGGCGGGTGCTGGAAGGGGTGTACGAGGTCGCGCTGGCCGGGGCCTCCCCGGCGCAGGGACTTCGCGCACTCGCGACAGATGAAGTGTTCGCCGGCTGGGCGCGCGCGCGGGCCTATGACATCGTGCATCGGGGCGCCGCGGATCTCGATCTCGAGGCAGCCGTGGACACGGCGACGCTGAGATCGATAGTCGCGTCGGTGCCGAGTCCGAGCGTGGACGGGAAATCCTACTGCCCGCGGTGCGCCGCGACATGGTCGCTGGAGGAAGGGTCCTGCTCCGAGTGCGCGGTGCCTGCTCGTCAGCCTCGCAGGGAGTCCCTGACGCCTCTCTGGTCGCGACGGCAGGTTGCCTCATCCCCGCATCGCGCAGATGTTCCGCCATGACCGTCTGCGTCATCGGCGCCGGCGCCGCCGGGCTCTCGGCCGCGCGCCATCTCAAGGCGAGCTCCATCCCCTTCGAAGTGATCGAGCGCGAGCGCGACGTCGGCGGGATCTGGGACGCCTCCCTGCCCCACAGTCCGGTCTACCGCTCCGCCCACCTGATCTCCTCCAAGCCGCTCACCGAGTTCCCCGACTTCCCGATGCCGAGGGAGTACCCGGACTACCCCAATCACGCGCAGGCACTCGAGTACCTGCGCGCGTACGCGAAGGCGTTCGGACTCTACGAGATCATCCGGTTCGGCCAGGTGGTGGAGCGAGCCGAGCGGGTGGAAACAGGTGAGTGGAGGGTCACGTTCGCGGGCGGTGAGTCCCGAACCTACGCGGGCCTTGTCGTCGCCGCGGGGGTGCATCGGGTGCCGAGCACACCGGTGGTGCCGGGGAAGTTCGACGGAGAGATCATCCACTCCTGCGGTTACAAGACGCCGGAGATCTTCCGGAAGAAGCGCGTCCTCGTCGTCGGCGCGGGAAATTCAGGATGCGATATCGCCGTCGAGGCGTCACAGCACGCGGCCCGGACTTTTCTGAGCGTGCGGCGCGGCTACCACTACATCCCCAAGTACGCCTTCGGCCGGCCGATCGACCAGGTCGGCGAGCTCAGCCTCAGCCTCCGCCTGCCACTCTTCATCCGGAGACCGCTGAACCAGCTCCTGCTGAAGGCGATCGTGGGCAGCCCGGACCAGTTCGGCCTGCCCAGGCCGGACCACAAGCTGCTCGCGAGCCATCCCATCGTGAACTCGCAGATCCTCCTCGCCCTCGGCCATGGCGACGTGCGGCCGAAGCCGGACCTGACGGCACTCGAGGGCCGCGAGGTCCGGTTCAAGGACGGCAGCTCGGAGGAGATCGACCTCATCGTGTACGCGACGGGGTATCGGGTGTCGTTTCCCTTCCTCGAGCCCGCGCACCTCAACTCGGCCGACGGCCGACCCGACTTCTACCTTCACGTCTTCCACCCGACCTACGAGAACCTCTTCGTCCTCGGAAACATCCAGCCCGACAGCGGAGTCTGGCAGCTGATGGATCTGCAGGCCAGAGCGGTGGCACGCTACATCGAGGCATCACGAGCCGGTGGGACGGCGCTACGGAAGGTCCGAGCGCTCAAACGAGGACCGCCCCCCGATCTGGGGGGCGGCATCCGGTACGTGAAGTCGGAACGCCACCGGTTCGAAGTAGAGCACTCGAGCTACCGGCGCCGGCTGCGCAAGCTGATCCGGCTGCTGGATTCCTGATCCGGCGCCGGGCTTCGGCCCCTCGCTCCGCTCGCTACGGCTCTCTCAGGATCGCCATCTGGGTCGCTTCCGGCGCACGCCGGATCCGTCGCATGATGTCGGCACGGTCGGACGAGCCCAGGAGCGGAGAGGCCGCGAGCATTTCTGCACGGTGGCCCAGGTCCCAGACCTGGCGCGGGTTCTCCTGTTCCTGCGCGATCCAGGCCGCATCGAGATAGGCCTGCGCCGCTGCCCTCAGATCTCCCCGCTCGAGCGCATGGCGGGCGGCATCGGCCATGTCGTTCCGCGCGCGTGAGCGATCCCCACTCGCGTAGGCCAGGGCAGCGGCCTCGTTCAGGCAGCGAAATCCCTGCACATCATCATCGGCCCGCAGTTCCGCCGAGCGGCGATGCAGAGCAGCGGCATCGCGCCAGCGGTCGGTCGTAGTGGCGAGCGCGACGGCGGCGGCGTGGAGGCTATCCGCCTCGATCGCACTGACGAGGGCGGGCAGACGGTACTGAGCCGGCGCGGCCACGGGCAGGCCCAGGGTCGCGAGCAGCATGCCCGCGGCGGCGAAGCGGGCGGAATGTGTCGATTTCATGGTGCATCTCCCCAGGTGCGGGACGGGTCGGGTCCTCACGGCATGCGCCGGGCTACCGAAGCAAGGTGGGAGCCGTCGCCCTGCGCCGCAGGGGACGTTCGTCCCATGATCTCGCAGAGGGAGGATGAATGTGCATTTCACGGAAACTTTACGCCGAGCAGGTTGCGTAGTGGGATAGAACGCAACAGGGTTGCCCATGGACCTGGCGGCACTCGTTCAGGCAGTCGAAGTCCTCATGTCCCCACTCGAGTGGGGCAGCTTGGACGCGTGGCTTGGCGAATGCCGGCGGCGCGTCGGCGAGGTGCTCGGCCCAGCCAGCCGGGACGTTGCGGCCGATCCAGCCCCCGCGCTCGAGCAGATGCTGTACCTGCCCGGCGACGAGCCGGGATGGCTACGCTCCACCCTCGGCGCCCCGGAAGGGGAGCGATGGGGTGGAACGTTGCCGCACATGACAACCGTTCCCGACACCCTCCTGCCCATCGTGTCCCTGCGTTGCGCCATCGCTGCCGGTCTCGCGACGCTCAAGCGACTCGGCGCCTGGCGGGAGACACTCGGCCGGGCGTTCGACGAGCTGGAGACCGGCATGGCGATCTACGCGCCCGACGGTCTGGAGGAGATCGCGCGGAACGCCCGCCTGGCGGAGTTGCTGGCGCAGGAGCCCGAGCGCGACCGGCTGCGCTCACTCATCGCGCGGCAGGCGCGGCAGGCAGCCGCAGGCAACGAATGTCTGCCGATGGAGGAGGATCGAGAGGTAGTGCTGGCGGGCGGGAGCTACCGGCTGGTGGCGAGCCGAGCGGCCGCCGGGATGGTGCTCCCCGAGCCCGCCGTGATGGTGCTGATGGACCGCCTGAGCTCGGCGCTCCCGACTACTCAGGAGCTGCGTATCAGCTTCGGGCTCCGGGGCCGAGAGCCGCAGATCGCGCTGCTCGCGGCGGAGGGGCTCTCCAACGCGGCCATTGCCGCGCGGCTACGCCTGAGCGCGCATACGGTCCGGCATTACCTGGAGCGAGTCCTCGACCGGCTCGGCCTCCGCACCCGGAAGGCCCTGGCGCTGCACCTCATGGCCCCCAGTCGCAGGACACCCTGAACCCGGAGCTTGGTCCACGGCGAGCAGATCGGTCGCCTGGGCGCGAGCCCGCGCGGCGCGCCCGCACGCCCCCGACCCGCTACCTTGTGGCATACCCGCGAACGCCATGGCCGACACTCGGCTCCGGCGTCTCCGGTCCTCACCGGGAGTGTCCCTTTGGCCAGGCAAAAGTACGGATTAGAGAAGCGGCAGCGGGAGCTGGCCAAGGAGCGCAAGAAAGAGGAGAAGCTGCAGCGTAAGCTCGATCGGGCCGCCGACCAGCCGGCCTCCGACGAAGAGGCACCGCCGGACTCGCCCCCCGAGGCCTGACCAAGAAAGCGGGACAACCGTGTATGCTCTGGGGTGCGGCGTCGCCGCGTCCGCCACGGGCACTCCCGCTCAAGGCCGCCGCCCCGACATAGAAGAAAGAAGGCCCCGATGCGGGGCCTCGGTTCGTGAAGCAGGGGCGAGAGACTGTAGATGCATTCGCCCGTGAGGTCCTGGCGCTGGTTCGCCGGCTCCGGACCGCCCTCGAGGGAAATCCCACCGCCTGGCCCCAAGGTCGGGGCCGCCTTGCCGCCACCATCTCCCGCGACCTGGCCACCGCGGTCCAGGCGCTCGACGCCGCCGTGGAGGAGCTCTACTTCCAGGCCGAGAGCCTGGAGTCGGCCCACCTGGCGCTGGAGATCGAGCGACGGACCTACCAGGAGCTGTTCGAGGGTGGACCGGACGGCTACATGGTGACCGATCCCGAGGGCATGATCCTCCGCGCCAACCAGCGGGCGGGCGAGCTGTTCGGCTGCGCCGTCGAGGAGCTGATGGGCGAGATGCTGCCGGCGCTCGTTCCAGCGGCGCGATCCCGCCGCCGAATGGTCGGGCAGGCCGTCCGCCGCTCACCCTTCTCCCTGGCCCTGACGGCGGCGGTCGTCCGGCACGCCGATCATTCGGTCTACCGGGTGCGCTGGTCGCTTCGCGACATCAGCCGCCGCCCCCGGCCCGACTGAGGGTCAGAGGTCGGCCACGGCGGCGGCCGTCGCCCCCGCACCCGCGCGCCGGACGCGTTGGAGCGGCGTGACGGGCGTGTGGCCCACGCTTTTCAGGTACGCGTTGGGATCGTGCATGACGGCCCCGTCAGGCAGATGCCGGTGCAGGTCGCCCAGATCCCGCTCGATGCGCGCGGCGTAGAACCCGGGAAGCCGGTCGCTCGCGCCCTCCATGAAGTCCCGCACGCTCCGATCCGTGTCGAGCAACCCCCGGATGGTCGTGTGGTACTTGATTCTCCCCCACCCCTCCGACGACACGGCGCGCACGACGTTCATCCAGCGCGGAATCATCGCGTTGGTGGCGCCGAGCCGCCGCCGGATCGCCCGCCACGAGAAGGAGTAGCTCGTGAGATCCACCAGACGATCGTAGAACTCGTCCCACGAGTAGTTCTTAGGCCGCACGTTCATCGAGTGATTGTTGTTCAGGAAGGTGAAGGGGAACGGCAACACCCGGCCGGCGCGCTGGTAGTCCAGATTCATCGGTGCGGCCCGACCGAACGCGGACAGCAGCGAATAGGCGGGGAACGCGCCGGGCGCCAGATCCAGAAACTGCTTGGTCAGCTCGAACGGCTCCGGCCCCTCATCGCTGTCGAGCCCGAGCACGAAGTTGGTCTGCACGTAGGGGACGTATCGGAGGAGCAGGTTCACGTGGTCGGCGACCTGCCGGACCTTGTCCATCCCGGTGTGCCGCGTCTTCGACTTGTTCCCCAGCGCGAACCACGACTCGATGCCCGGCAGGAGCGCCTGAAAGCCGTTGAGGCGCAGTCGCTGGAGATGCGGCTCCGACAGCAGCGAGAGGCTGCTCTCGGCGATGTGACGCATCCGTCCGGGCGGCACCACCGCCTCGATGGCATCCATGTAGTCGTCGAACCGCACGCCGAAATTCGGGTCGTGCCAGCCGACGATGGGGTTGCGCATCTTGGTGAGCAGGAACGCGAGATCCTCGCTCAAGGCGGGAAACCCGAGCGGCTGGTAGTCCACCGTCGAATCGATGCAGAAGCTGCAGGTGTAGGGACAGCCCAGGCTCCCGATCATCGGGACGAACTTGATCACCGGTGCCTTCGCCAGGGTCGCCTCGACGAACTTCCACCGCGACGCCAGGCTCGGCAGCTCGGCGGGATGCCGGGCGGCAGCCAGCACTCTGCCCATCGGGCGGGACGGCTCGCATTCCTCGATCACTTCCTCCAGCACCTGCCGGTCGGTGAATCCCAGCACATAGTCGAAGAAGCGCTGTGCGTCCTCGGGGTAGCAGCGCGCGTGGGGCCCGCCGAGGACGGTGATCGCGCCGCGCTGGCGAAAGAGGTTGCTCAGGGCATAGGCCAGCTGCGCCGCTTCGGTGAACGCGCCGATGAAGAGCAGATCCACGTCACTCGGGATCTCGCTGAGGAGATCCTCGGCGCCGGTATAGCAGACGTACCGCACGTCGTGCCCCGCTTCCTCGCACCAGACGGCCAGCACCTGAGGCATGATGCTGGCGAGGTTCGGGTTCATGATCCGCCCGTAGAGGCTGCGGCGGGAGTTCTTGGTGACGAGATCGACGATGCCGATGCGGCGACGGCGCGGACGCGGACCTGCGGTGACGGGGCGGGCGGGCGACAGGACCACGAGGGCACCTTCCTGGCCGGAGGTGGGCACTCGAATCGCTGGGTCCCGGATGCGGGGCGGAGTAATCGGAGTGTCTGCGGGCGTCGTGGGCATAGGCGCCGGGGCACTTATAGGCTATACTGCAGCGGTGTATATCGCAAGGCTGCACTCTGCGGCCGGCGCGATACCCGCCCGAAAGGCCTACATGGTACGCCTCACGGTTCATCAGCTCATGGCGCGACGCGGCATCTCGGCGTACGCGCTCAGCCGAGGTGCGCGTCTCAGCTACCCCAGCGCGTATCGTCTCTCTCGATCCGGCGGCGGGTTCGGCCGCCTGCACGCCGACACGCTCGACCGGCTGTGTGCCTTTTTCAAGGTGCAGCCCGGAGACTTGCTGCGGTGGACGCCCACCAAGCGTCCTAGGCGGTGATGTCCCGCTACTCCACAGCTACATCGAGGTGAAGATGTTCCCGCGGCAGGCACGGCTTCATGCGGCGTTCAGCGACTGGTACCCGAGAATCACACCCGACCGATGGCACAACGCTTCGTGGGTGCGCGAGATGGCACTGGCCCAGCTGCGGAAGGGCGGACCCAGGTGGGAGAGCGATGGACGCGTGCTCTCCAACCTGCACTTCGAGTTTCAGGGCGGCGGCGCGGCAGGAACCACTCGTCGGCCAGGACCGCCGCATGCTTCTGCCGACGGGGACTTGAGACTACATCGGGTGTTCGGTGGAGAGAGGGGGACCCTCTTCATCTCCCCGCAGCTCGACGTAGTGACTCGAGAGCCTGTCGTCGGCGCGGAGCTCGACCGCCGTCCGCTCGGCTCGAGTGCGGTATCCTTCCCGCTCTCTGATCGAGAGCGCGTTCCACCAGCGCCCGTTCACGACGATCGTTGACACCCCGCTCAGGGACTTTGCCTCGACCTCGTCGAGCGCCTGTTCCAGGGTGTCACGCCGGGTGATCATGTTCCGCTGCCGTCTCCTTGCTCACCACGTCAGCACGTCCAGCGCATCCAGCGAGGCCGCCACGGCGACCAGCGAGATGACGTTCCGCTCCTTGCGGAACCGATCCGCCGCGCCTCTCACGTCGGCCGAGACCGGCTCGCCGGTGCGGCGCCGATAATCCCGGTAAGAGTCACCCATATCGAGAAACACCCGCCGGAGCGTGCGCGCCTCTCGCACCTGGTCCGGAGTGTGTGTGAGACCGTTGGTCCGAGCCGAGGGATCCGAGCGGCGGCGACGGAGCTTAGGACGGCTCGCGGCGGTGCGCCGGTCCACGGCGAGCCCCGCTTCGTGCACGCGAGCCATGACGCGGTCGGTCAGGGACTTAGGAAATGCCGACGAATCCGGTGCTGTCGGGCGGGAGAGTGGATCTGACATGGGGCCCTGCCGGTGGCGGGAAACGCCTCTGTGCCGGAGTGGGGAGAGGGTTTCTTAAACATAGCCGCCGTTACCTCACTTCGCGAGTCGCGGTCGGGCCGCTCAGTCGCGGTTCAACGCGAGCTTCTTCCGCTTCCGCCGCTCGGCCAGTGACGCTTTGGCCACCCGCGCCGCGCTCGGCTTGAGGTAGTGTCGCCGGCGTCGGAGCTCCTTGAAGAGGCCCTCCTTCTGCAGCTTGCGGCGGAACAGCTTCAGGGCGCGCTCGACGCTGTCGCCCTCGTGGAGCTGAATCTCTGCCACGGTGCCCCCTGGAAAAAGAAACCGCGGCCGACCCGCGCAAAGGCGAACCGGCCGCGGCCCATCGGTGTTCGGCGTGGTCCGGGCTCCGGAACTAGCCGACGATCTTGACGACGTTCTCCGCCGCGGGACCCTTCTGGCCCTGCACGATGTCGAACTCCACCCGATCGCCCTCGGCGAGGCTCTTGAAGCCTTGCGCCTGGATGGCCGAATGGTGGACGAAGCAATCCTTCTGCCCGCCCTCCGGGGTGATGAAACCGAAGCCCTTGGCGTCGTTGAACCATTTGACCGTGCCGGTGCTACGCATCTTCGCTGCTCCCTCTCGGTGTAGTTGCTGCTACCGCGCCTCGTTGCAGCGGGATCGGCAATCAATGCAAAAGGGGCCGGCGCGTAACGCCAGCCCCTTCCTGATCACGTTGCGAACCGGATGCGCGGCCGCTCCGGTGTGCAGACAAGCTACCCAGCGCCCAACCAGCGCGCAAGCACTACTCCTCCGCCGCCTCCTGCAGTCGCTCCACGGCCGCGACGACCGCCGCTGGCTGCTCCTCGTTGATGAACTGTCCCGAGCCGGCGACGCTGTCGGCAACGAAGTTGACCAGCCGCTCGCGGAGCAGCTCACGCTGGTCGTCCGGTACCTCCGAGGGGTGCTCCACCGTACCCACCAGGAGCCGTACGGGCCCGGTAATCTCGTGCAACCGATCCCCCAGCGATTCCGGCTCCTTCGACTTCGACATCTGATGCATCGCGTCGATCGAGCCGGACAGGTCCCCGCCCATTCCCGCAGTGTATTCCGTGATCACATGGTCGGTCACCCAGGTGGTATCGCCGGAGTTCCGCACGATCTCTCGTCGCACGTCGTGGCGCAGCTTGGACTCGTCCATCACGAGCTTGGCGGCGCGCCCGCCGAAGCGGAACGCCTTCCGCAGCCCCGGGGTGGCCGCGCTCTCCGCCGGGCCGCCGTCGATCGAGAGGAGCCCGCGGACGAGGTCCGGGCGCGCCAACGCGAGCCGGAAGGCGATGCCGACAGCGCTCGATTGGGCGACGAAGAGCGCGCGAGTGACGCCGAGGCTGTCCAGTGCCTCGGCGATCCGCTCGGTCTGCGCGGTGAAGGAGTAATCCGCCTTCTTCGGGCGGGACGACCAGCCGTAGCCGAGCGGCTCGACGACGATGCACCAGTATCCCTGCTCGACCAGCGGGCCCACGATGGAGCGAAAGCCGTACGCGGCCCCGAAGAGGCCGGGGATGAGCACGAGGGGCTCGCCGCTGCCGATGCTCGTGGTGCGGAGCGTCTCGCCGGGCGCCACCTCGATGTCGCGCACGACGGCGCTGTCGAGTGGATTGGTGATGGCGCTATCGAGTGGATTGGTGAGGAGTGCCAGGGTGAGCAGGAGCATGGGGGCTCCCTTCGCGACCTTCGGTGGATCGAACCGCCTCTGGGCCGAAGTGCGAAGAGGGTATCAGGAACCTAGCGGTGGATACGCCGAATAGCGAACGCGCACTGGCGCCCCACCCGCGAGCTCGATTAGCATGCACCCTCGGTAGGCACCCCCTCATCGATCTCCGGTACGCACGTGAACCCAGCGGTCCGTCCGACCCGCCGCCGTAGGCTCGCGGCCGCGCTCGGCCTCTCCCTGCTCGCGCTGGTCCTCTACCTCGGCACCTTCGTGGTGTCGTACGGGGACCTCTTCCGCCGGGACGACCCGCTCCTCAGGACCGACGTCGCCCGGCTGGCACCCGCCCGGGTCGAGAAGGTGGACGACGCCCGCGAGGTCGAGCAGCTCCAGGCCGTCCTCGAGGACGCGCGTGAGCGCGGAGCTCAAGGTCTCGATCTCCGGCAGCCGGCACAGCCAGGGCGGCCACACCTACCGCCCCGGCGGCGTGGTGCTCAACATGCGCACCTTCAACCGCATCCTCGACATCGACACCGCGACGCACGCGGATCACGGTGCAGAGCGGCGCCACCTGGGACGAGGTGCAGCGCGCCATCGCGCCCGCGCGGGCTCGCGATCAAGGTGATGCAGTCGTCCAACATCTTCACCGTGGGCGGCACGCTGAGCGCCAACGCGCACGGCCGCGACATCGACGTGATGCAGGTGGTGGACGTGGTCGAGCGGTTCCGGCTGCTGCTGGCCGACGGGCAGGTGGTCGAGGTGAGCCGGACGGAGAATCCCGAGCTGTTCTCGCTGGTGATCGGCGGGTACGGCATGTACGGCGTGATCCTCGACGTCACGCTTCGGGTCACGCGCGACGAGCTGTACGAGCAGCGGTCGGAGTCGGTGGACTACACCGAGTTTCCCGGCGTGGTTCGCGCGCCGAGTGAAGGGCGACAGCGACGTGGTGCTGATGCTGGCTCGACCGTCGATCGATCCCGATCCGGATCGATTCCTCAGGGAGGTCGTGGCGGTGACCTGGCAGCCGGGTGCGCGACGGGCGCACGGCGAGCTTCGCGCTCACCGAGGAGGAGAACGTCCTGCGGGACAAGTTCTTCTTCGGCCTCTCGCGCCGGTTCGACTGGGCCAAGTCGCTGCGTTGGACGCTGCAGAAGCGGGTGGAGCTCGGCGCCGGGCGCCACCCGCATCGTGTCGCGCAACAACTCCATGCGGCCGCCGCTGGCGCCCGCTCGAGTTCCTGGATTATCGGTCCAGCAAGGACACCGACATCATCCAGGAGTACTACGTCCCGATCGAGAACTTCGTGCCGTTCATGGACCGGTTCCGGCAGATCCTGCTCGACGGCGACATGAACGTGCTGAGCTCGACGGTGCGCTACGTGAAGCCGAACGCCACACCTGCCCTCGCCTACGCGCCGGACAAGGAGGTCTTCGCCATCATCCAGATGAGCAACGTGGGGCTCTCCGCCGAGGCCCAGGCGCACGCGGCCGAGGTGACGCAGCAGCTGGTGGACGCGGCGATCGAGAACGGCGGGACCTACTACCTGACCTACCAGCTCTATCCCACGCCGGAACAGCTTCACCGCGCCTACCCCAACGCCGGGCGCGCGTTCGAGCGCAAGCGGTACTACGATCCCGGCGAGCTCTTCTCCAGCCAGTTCTACGAGCGCTATGGCCAGACTCGAGCCGTAGCGACCCGCGCGATCGCTGGCGCGCGATCCTGCTTCGTCGCCTGCTGCTGGGCGCGGCCTGGCTGCTTCCTCTACGAGCCGGCCTACAGCGGCACCCTGGTCCGGCAGCCCGAGCGGACGCTCGTGTTCGCCCACCGCGGCTTCGGCGACCACGCGCCGGACAACAGCCTGTACGCCGTCGAGCGGGCGCTCGAGGCCGGGATGGATGGAGTGGACGTGGACGGGCAGTTCACCCGGGACAGCGAGCTCGTCATCTTCCACGACTTGAGCGTGGACCGGCTGACCTCGGGCACCGGGAAGGTGCGCGACAAGACGGTGGCGGAGATGCTCGCGCTGGATCTGGGGCCCAAGTACGACAGCGCGATCGTCGGCGCCAATGTCCACACCTTCGAGGACTTCGTCCGGACCGCGAAGGGGCGCGGCATCCTGATGGTGGAGCTCAAGGTGCCGGGCAGCGCGCCGACCGGCATCGAGCAGCGCGCGGTCGAGCTCATCCGGAGGTACGATGCGCACGCCGGATGTGGTGCTGAGCTCGTTCAACCCGCTCGTGCTCCGGCGCCTCAAGAAGCTCGACCCCGAGGTGCGCACCGCGCTCATCTTCATGGACACGAACTGGAATCCGGAGCTGCTGGCGGAGATCAGGCCGGAGGACCGGGTGGACCTGCCGTGGTTCGCTGCGGCAGGAGTGGATCCGGCGCGCGATCCGCAAGATGGTGAAGCCCGACCTGCTCAGCATCAATCACGAGGTGGATGAGGGCGTGACTCGACCGGCTGATCGCGAAGGGGTGGCCGGTGTTCATCTGGACGCCGGACGAGGACGCGGACATGCGGCGGGCGTTCGCCAAGCGGCCGTACGGCGTGATCTCGGACCAGCCGATTCGGGCGAAGCGGATTCGGGACGAGTAGCCCTGCCCTGGCAGGTAGGATCGCCCCGTACAAACGGATGCAGCACGGCAAGACAGCCGTCGGGTACCGGCGCATCTTGGGCAGCCTACATGTCGCCCCACACCGCCCCGGCTGCCCTCGAGCTGGTCAACAGCAGGACGACGCGCACGGGTGTCGTAGTCAATAGCTACCGGCGCGCGGGCAAGCCGACCTACGGCTCGTTCGGGCTGGAGACGGGAGCGAACGCCTGATCACTTCCGGCTGGCGTCACCCAGGACCGCGGCGAAGCCGTCGAGCGCCTTCGGGTAGCGCGGTGCCCACCCACTCGCGTCCCTGAGCTTCCGGTTCGAGATCCGGAGCGACCGCGACACCGCGTCGCCCACCGACCCTGCGAGCCGGCCGGCCCAGGCCGGCAGGAAGCGCGGCGGCCGAACTTGGAGCAGCCGCGCGATCCCGTTCGCCAGCTCGCGACGACGCATGGGCTCGCTCTCGACCACGTTGTAGGTCCCCGCGGGAACGCCGAGCGCCGCAACCACGGCGCTCGCGGCGTCGTCGTGCGAGACACAGGTGACGTACCCGTCCGGCCGGCCGAAGAGCGGGAACCATCCGCGGCGGACGGAGTCTAGAACCTGCTGGGTCGTCGCGTCGTCCGGTCCGTAGAACATCCCGAACCGGAGCACGACGCCCGCGCGCCCCGCCTGGGTGACGCGCTCCGCCTGCGACTCGGCATCGAGCGCGGAGCGGGCGTAGTCGGCGGGCCGCACGGGCGAGGTCTCGTCGATCCAGCCATCCCCGCCGTCGACGTAGATCGGCGCGAACGACTCCTGGATGAAGCGTCCTACTGTCTCGGTGGCCAGCGCTGCATCGACCAGGTTCGCCGAGGCCTGCCGCCGAACCCGGTCCATCGCCCGCCAGGCCCACGGCAGAAGTACCCGAAATCCCGGCGGCACCGCGGTCGCGAGGTTACAGATCGCGTCGGCTCCCTGCACCGCCCGTCGCACGGCGTCGCCCGCGAAGAGGTCCACTTCGATCGCGCGCGCGCCGAGCCGCTCGAGCATCGCCCGCTTGTCGGCCGATCGCCCGACGCCGGTGACGTCGTGACCGCTCTGGACCAGAAGCGGCACCGTCCGGCGGCCGAGCATGCCCGTCGCGCCTGCAACGAAGACCCGCATGAAGACAAGCAAGCGGGTTCGCGGTCGCGCCGCCAGCAGGCAAGGCTGCCGTTACGCCTCCGATTCTTGGTACTCTTCAGTTGGCGTCCCTGCAAGCGAATTGGACAAGACTCTGAGCGGATTCCTGAGACTGTGTCTACCCTGACGACGACCAGCCACGATGCCGGCACGGACGATGACGACGCGGCTGGACCGGCCCCCGCCTTCCTGTTCGACCTCGACGGCACGCTGGTCGACAGCGTGTACCAGCATGTCCTCGCCTGGCGCGAGGCCCTCGAACGCGCCGGTATCTCGCTCGCGGTCTGGCGCATCCACCGCCGCATCGGGATGAGCGGGGGCCTGTTCGTCAACGCGTTGCTGCGGGAGACGGGGCAGCCAGTGACGCGGGAGCAGAAGGAAAGCCTTCAGCGGCTTCATGCCGAGGGATACGCGCGACTGGTGGGGCAGGTGCGTCCCCTGCCGGGCGCCCGGGAACTGCTCGAGCACCTCACGCGGTCCGGTGTGCCCTGGGCGATCGCGACCAGCGGCTGGCGGGAGAGCGCGCAGCCTACGCTGGACCTGTTGGGGATCGGTGCCGATGTCCCGATCATCACCCGGGATCAGGTCCGCTATGCCAAGCCGGATCCGGACCTGTTCCTCGCGGCAGCCCGTGGGCTCGGCGTGCCAGTAGAGACATCGGTCGTCGTCGGGGACAGCGTGTGGGACCTGCTGGCGGCGCAACGCGCGCGAGCACTCGGTGTAGGGTTACTCTCGGGTGGCTATGGGGAGGACGAGCTGATCCGCGCCGGTGCGTACCGGGTCTACCAGGATCCCGCCGATCTCCTTCGCCATCTCGACGAGCTCGGCGTTCGACTCATGTAGCTCGAGCACGGGGCGGGGCCTGGCCGGCGAAGACGCCCGACAGCGATCAGCCCCGACGTCAGTGGCGCACCAGCGACAGCACCACCTCCAGCACGATGAGCAGTACGATGGCGACCTCCAGCGCCTCCGCCCGCACCGCCTGCGACTCCGCGTTGAGCATCGAGTACGTGTCCCGCATGATCCCGAGCTTCCGGTCGATCCCCCGCCGCCAGGCGGCCCCCCGGAAGATCTCCAGCGCGGCCGAGTAGACCCGCGCCAGGTACACGTCGTCGGTGACCTTGAAGGCGTTCTCCGCCCGCTCCACGATGTCGGTCACGTCGGCCACCAGCGTCTGCAGCTCGGCGAGGAGCCGCCGGTAGGGGCGGGCCACCTGCAGCGCGGAGGCCGTCCGTACAGCCGTCATTCGGTCGTACACTCGGGGAAGCTCCGCGTCCAACAGCGCGTCGAAGACCCGCAGCTCCAGCAGCTGAGCGTTGGCGAACTCGAGCACGTACTCCACATCCTCGTCGTCGGGATCGGGCTCGACGACCAGGGCGCTCTCCCAGGTGAGGGCGACGAAGTCCTCGCTGGTGTAGCTGAAGCGGTGCGGCAGGAGGTCCTGCAGGGCCGAGGGGGAGAGCGCGCGCGACTCGTTGAGCAGGAGGCGGGCGAGTGCATCGGCGGGGAGCCGCGAGGGGTCGGAGGGCCGGCCATCAGCGGAGCGCAGTGCCCCCGCGCGAAACACGACGTACTCCTCCGTTACGTCGGCGATCGAGGGACGGACGACGGCCGGACGGATCCGCTCGAGCAGCTCTCGAAGCCTTGCGTCGAGCTCGGCCCGGAGCGCGGTGCCATGGTGCACGTCGCCGGCGAATCGGACGAAGTCCGCCCAGGACCCGTCCCCCGGCAGCGCGACCTGGAGCCGCATCGAGACCGCGCCGAAGTCGAAGATCGCCGCGCTTACCGCCGGCTCCGCCACGAGGTCCACGGTGAGCGGCGGCCTCGGCGTCACGATGGCGACCGCTTCACCGCGCCGGGGACGGCGGCGCGCCATGGCCGCCGGCGCGATCAGATTCGCGGCACCGGCCAGATCGATCTCGTAGCCTACGTCGTACAGTCGGTAGAGCGTTGCTCGGCCGGCGCTGACGCGGGGATTTTCGTCGGGGGGCATCGGGGGAGTTTCCCCGAAGGCGCACGGTTTCGCAAGAAGTACGGCGTCCGAGACCCTCTCGAGCTCCGCTCGCGAGCTACTTCGCCGCCTTCCCCATCGTCTCCTGCAACCAGTTCTCCGCCACGACCAGCTCGCTCTGCTGCGTCGCCTCTCCCTCGCGCATCACCACGAAGCGGCGGTCGTCCGGGCTCACGCCGTAGGAGTGAATGCCGCCCCCGGCGGCGAACGGCGCGGTGGAAAACAGCACCCGCTGCTCCCCCACCGAGAACGCGGCGCCCGGCCGGACCTGGGCCGACACCATGTCGGACTTGCCGTTGATATAGAACAGCTCGCGACCGGTGGCGGACCACTTCGGCTCGGCACCGCCGGCCGTGGATACCTGCCATTTCGCGGTCCCGGTCTCGGGAAACGGCCGCACGTAGATCTCGAACGAGCCCGATTCGTTCGAGGCATACGCCAGCCAGCGGCCGTCGGGCGACAGGGCCGGAAACAGCTCCGTCGCCTGCGACGCGACGAGCGTGTTGAGCGTCGTATCCCCCGCGCGGAAGGCGTAGATGTCCCCGTTCCCTGCGCTATTCCCGGGCGTCCGGGTGATCAGCCAACGGCCGTCCCGCGAGGGCACGATCTGACCGAAATCGAGCTTCGACTCGATCAGCATGCGCGCGCCACCGGTACCGTTTGCCTTCCGGGCGTAGATCGGCCCCACGCCCGTTCCCGTCCGGTCGCTCACGTAGTACACGTCGCTCCCGTCGGGCGACCAACCCGGCCGAACGCTCGCGGTGTCCCCGAAGGTGACCCGGGAGAAGGGACCGGTCGGGAGCTGCTTGACCCAAATGTCCGACCTGCCGCCCCGCTCCAGCTCTACCGCCAGCTGCTTCCCGTCGGGGGAGAGCGCCAGACTTTGAATCAGGCCCTGCGGGTCCCAGGACGGGTCCACCGGGGTCGTGGCCCCATCGCGGCTCACCCAGAACGGACGCCGCGAGCCTAGGGTGCTGCCGGTCGTGTAGAGCAGGGTCCCGGTGGCAGAGAGCGAGAGGTCCACGTTGAAGCCTCCCGCCCTCACCCCAAGCCCCTCGATGAGCGCCACCGGGGAGCCGGTCAGCTCGAGCTTGTCCGGATCGAACGGGATGGCGATGAGCTTACCGTCGGCGGTGACGACGAGGAGATGGCCGCTCGGCGCGTAGCGGGCGTAGATGCCTCGGGTGAGCGCGTGTGGCGGACCGCTCGGAAGCTTCATCGCCATGATGTCGAAGTCGGCCGGGCCTTGACCGCCACGCCGCGAGCGGAAGATGAGGCCGCGGCCGCCCGGTAGCACGAACGGCCACTCCGCGCCGACCTCGTTCTTCTCCCGCGACATCGTGTGCACGGGCTCGAGGGCGCCGCCGCTGGGCCGCATCCGGGCGATCCCCGAGTCCACCTCGAAGTAGACGTATCCGTCGTCGCCCCAGTCGCCGCTGGTGGAGTTGGCCTTGTCGTAGAGCGTCACAGTGGGCGCGCCATCCAGGGAAGCGAGCCGGACCGAGGTGCCCCGCCGGATGAACCCGAGCTTCCGGCCATCGGGGGAAAAGAAGGGACTCGAGCCCCCCTCGGTTCCCGCGATCGGTGTGGCGGTGAGCTGGTCGAGCCGGCGAAGCCAGAGACGGGGCCCTCCGTCCCCCGGCCCGAGATACACGATCATGCGGCCGTCCGGCGAGATGGCTGCCCGGGCACCGCCGGTATTCGGCACCGGCTGGAGCGTCTCGGCGGTCCGGAGCGCCAGGCCGAACTGGGTGAGCGGCTGCCGCGGCGGTGGACGGAGCCAGCCCCAGAGCGCCGCGGCCGTGGCCAGGACCGTAGTGACGGCCAACGCCATCGTGCCGGTGCTCCACCGCCGCTTCGGGGAGCTCGCCGCCCGCGATGGTGCCTGCGCCGCCTCGAGCGACACCGTGCTCGCGTACGATTTGTCCTTGAGCGCATCGGCGAACTCCGCCGCGGTGGCGAACCGGTCGGCAGGGAGCTTCTCCAGCGCGGTGAGCACCGCCGCCTCGACGTGGCGCGGGATGGTGTGGCGCTGCGTGGCGAGCGGGCGCGGGCTCTCGGTCAAGACGCGCGCCACGACCGCCTGGGCGGTGTTGCCGGTGAATGGCGGCTCGCCGGTGAGCATCTCGTAGAGCACGGCGCCGAGGGCATAGACGTCGGAACGGGCGGTGATCTCCCGCTCGCCCATCGCCTGCTCCGGGCTCATGTAGTGCGGGGTGCCGAGCGACATGCCGGTCTCGGTCATCCGGGCCCCGCTCGCCTTGCTCGCCGCGAGCGCGATCCCGAAGTCGGCGACGAGCGCCTGGCCCTCGTGAATCAGGATGTTCTCCGGCTTGATGTCGCGGTGCACCACGCCGCGCCGGTGGGCGTAGTCGAGCGCCGAGCCCACCTCGCCGGCGATTCGGAGGGCATCGGGGACCGGGAGCTGCTTCTCCCGGGTGAGCCGGTCGCGCAGCGTCTCGCCCTCGACGAACGGCATCACGTAGAACAGGTAGCTGTCCGCTTCGCCCGAGTCGAAGAGCGGGAGGATGTGGGGGTGCTGGAGGTTGGCGGTGAGCTTGATCTCGGCCAGGAAGCGCTCCGCGCCGATCACGGCGGCGAGCTCGGGGCGAAGCACCTTGAGCGCCACCCGCCGATCGTGCCGGAGGTCCTGGGCCATGTACACCGTCGCCATCCCGCCCGCGCCGATCTCGCGGTCGAGACGGTAGCGGTCGGCAAGCGCGGTTTGAAGCCGGCTGAGCAGCTCAGGCATCGATGGGATTTTGTGTTAGGGATGCAGGAAGATGGTGGCACGGGGCCGTCGATCGGCTAGGGCGGTAGTTGCAGTCTTGCGCCGGACGTCACTGGCCCGCCACCGGCCCCTGAAGCAGATTGAGTCCATACCCTCAAAGGCAATCACCCTGTCCACCCATCCGGGTCGGCTGGCGCTCATCGGTCTCCTTGGCCTGTGGCTCGGGAACGGGCCAGGCATCCACCCTCGCCTGTCCACCGCCGAGCCCAACGACAACCGTCGCCCCGCCGGCAGGCTACAGCACGACACACTCCGCGTCAGCCTGGTCGTCGGCATGGCGTCCTGGTCCCCCGAGGGAACAGGTGGCGAGGCCATCGCCGTCGGCGACCTTCAGCGAGCAGGGGAAGGCGCCGCAGATTCCCGGGCCGCTCCTCCGAGTGCCGGCCGGAACCGTCGATCGACGCGACCGTACGAAACGACCTGACGGACTCGACGATCACGGTCCGGGGTCTGGTCACCCGTCCCGGCACCGGTCACGACAGCCTGGTGATCGCACCGCGACGGACCGCCCGCGTGCGGTTCGCCGCGGGGGCAGCCGGGCACCTATCTGTACTATGCGGACGTGGGGACGACAGGACACCCTGGTGGAGCGGGAGCAGCTCGCCGGCGCACTGGTGATCGACTCCGCGGGTGCCCGCACCGACGACCGCATCTTCGTCATCAACATCTGGGGCGAGCCGGTGGACTCGGTTGTCTACCGGAACGCGCTGGCGATCAACGGACGATCATTCCCGCACGGGGAATTGATCGAGCCGCTGGTGGGCGACACCCTCCGGTGGCGCTGGATCAACGCGTCCGATCGCAACCATCCCATGCACCTGCACGGCTTCTACTTTCGGGTGGATGCGAAGGGCGACGGCCGCGTGGACAGCACCTACGCTCCCGACGCCCGCCGGATGGCGGTCACGGAAAACCTCCCGCCCTTGGGTACCATGGCCATGGCCTGGAGCCCCGACCGCCCGGGCAACTGGCTCTTCCACTGCCACATCATGTTCCACGTCCTGGGTGATGCCCGGCTCGGCCCGCCGCCAGCGGAGCCGCACGGCTCTCATGTGGGCCGCCACATGGCGGGGCTGGTGCTCGGCATCTCCGTGCGGCCAGAGGCCGGCAGGAGCGATCCGCCGCGCGGCACGCCGCGGACGCTCCGGCTCTTCGCGCAGGAGGGCCGCTCGCGCGGCCGCGCCCCGCGAGCGATGGCCTACGTGCCTCAGCGCGACCGCTCGCCCCCGGCAGCGGACTCGGTCGAGGCCCCGGGCGGCGTCCTCGTGCTCACCCGCGGAGAGCCGACCGACATCACCGTGATCAACCGGCTGCCGGAGCCGACCGCGGTGCACTGGCACGGGCTGGAGCTGGAGAGCTGGTCGGACGGCGTCGCGGCCTGGAGCGGCGCCGGAACCCGGGTGGCGCCGGAAATCCAGCCAGGTGACTCGTTCACGGCGCGGCTCACGTTGCGGCGCGCCGGGACGTTCATCTATCACACCCACCTGAACGACTTCGAACAGCTCACCTCCGGTCTCTACGGCGCGATCGTGGTGCTCGAGCCTGGTCGGCGCTTCGACCCCGCCACCGATCACGTCTACGTGGCAGGATGGGATGGTCCGTCCGACCCGCCGCACATCGTGATCAACGGCGACTCGGTGGCACCGCCGCTCGATCTGGCAGCCGGTGTCACCCATCGCTTCCGCTTCGTCAACATCGGCATGGCGGTGCGGCTGCGCTTCTCGCTGGCCGCCGACTCCGGTCTCGCGGTCTGGCAACCGATCGCCAAGGATGGTTTCGATTTGCCGCGGCAACAGGCGCAGCCGGCACCTGCGGTTATGATGCTTGCGGTGGGAGAGACCGCCGACGCCGCCTTCCTGCCGACGACCCCGGGGGTGTACCGCCTCACCGTCGGCCGGCCGGAGAGGCCGGCGTTCTGGAGTCAGGTGGTGACGGTACGTTAGGGTACATTGAGGTAGCGGTTGACTGGCGAGCGAGCTCTCGGGTCGAGCCACCATGCACCGTATGCGGTACCGATCAGGAGGTATTCCACGCTTTCCGTCACGACCAAGTGCGGGATTTCCGCAGCCGCTGTGGCCTTGCTGTACGTCGGACCCGTTCCCGACCTGGCGGCGCAAGTCTGCGAGACGCCGTACCAGGTCTCTCGGGACGAGATCCGCCAGGCGATGAGCGCCCACGGTCCCTACAGTCTCACCAGCACCACCACCGCGATGCTCTTTGGGTCCCGGGCGCTGCTGGACATCGTCCGCCGCAGGCAACGGGACGCGCCCGGAAGCACGCAGTTCCTCATCCGGCACGACGACTGGTTTGCCGCTCACCTCCAGACTGCCGCGGTGCCGTATGCGGAGATGTCGCCGTCGGCGCGAGCCGCGTTCGAGCACCATCAGGATGTCCTGGTCGACTACGGGCCGCAGGTGGTGGAGCAGACGATCGAGGGTCCTAACCCGATCACGTCCCTGGACGTGACGCTCTTCTGGCCCGACTCCGGCGGCGCGCCCTCCGAGTTCAGCTACAAGGACACGGCGTCGGTGCCCAAGCTGGACATGTTCAACGATCGCGTCATCCGGTTCAAGATGCTCGAGTACGACGATATGCTGATGTTCGATGGGGTCACGGGCATCTCCGTGCGCCCGGTGGGATTCATGTCGGCCATCTTCACGGTGCTGGGCAAACCCGATCTAAAGGAGACGCGTCTCGCGGTCTCCACCGACTACTGGCAGGTCATGCGACCCCGGGTGAACGTGCTCCTCGGTATGTCGAAGACCGCCACGGCGACGGTCGAGCCGAACGGACGCGGGCACGAGGGCATCCCACCCGACCGCGCGGACCTGACGGCGCTGGCGAAGCGCCTGCAAGAGCCGGCCGAGCATCGCTATGGTCCGCCCTCGTGTCAGACGCGGCTGAGGATGCGACGCGACGTCGGACGAAATTGCCAGCAGGTGATGGGCGGTGTCGGCGCCTGCCCCGCGGAGTAGACCCCACGTCGGTTGACGGACCGCCATTCGCGTGAAACGTTGCGTCATGGACCTCGAACACACCGTAGGCCTCCGCCCGGACGGCTCCGTCTGGCTTCCCGACCGCCGCACCGCGACCGGCTCGATCCTCCTCAAGCTGGCCGCGATGGGCATCGAGATCCCACCCGAGACCGCCGGCGACGAGGACGTCTTTCATCTGGCCGGGAACCTCTTCGCCCGGTACCGGGAGCAGGCGCGGCTCCTGTCGGAGCACCTCTGCCCCGCCGACCGCCGGATCCAGCATTACCTGGACGACCTGCTGGCGACGGCCGGCACGACCAACCCCGTCCGCCTCCCGGCCGAGACGCTCATCCTGGACCAGTACGGCCTCGCCCGCGAGCTGAGCCTCCCGCTCGACGGCGACAAATACGAGAACGAGCTGGTCTCGAGCTACCGCCTCGACAACGGCGTGCTCCACAACCCGGTCAACGACCGCCGCACCACGCAGGGCGTCTTCCACGTCGCCGAGGGCGGGCTCCCGATCCCGGCCGACAAGACCCGCGTCCCGCTGGCCGTCTACCTGCGCCTATTCGAGGAAGCGCTGCGCCCCCCGGCCGAGCTGCTCCGGCTGCCGTTCACGTCGGGCTGGAAGCGCCCGGTCGAGACGATGGTGAGCCTCCTGCTGCGGCCCCTGGTCTGCCCCGCGGTGCCGAAGGTGACGCCGGAGAAGCGGCTCGAGGTGCGGTTCTTCGCGCCCGGCGGCCTGGTCTCCAACCTCGACTTCGTCGAGAGCATCTTCGGCAACGCCGGGGATCCCTATCTCCCCGCCAACGACGCCGGCCTCGACGTGGACGGCTGGACCGGCCACAGCGGCTGCGTCATCCTCGCGCCCCACCTCACCCGCGTCCGCAAGAAGGACCTGGGCATGCCGTACGAGAGCGAGGACGAGCTCTACAACGACGGCAGGCCGTTCAAGATCACCTCGCGCGGTCCCCAGGGCGTGATGGTCACGCTCATCGCCGACAACTACTTCGGGTACTGCAAGAAGGAAGTGAAGACCCAGATCGGCTACAGCGCGAACCTGTTCGGCATGGCGGAGGAGGAGCACGCGGGCGGGGCGCTGGCGTTCGCGACCTTCAATCTGGGCGACAGCTTCACGCCGGATCAGGTGCGGATCGTGACCGCGGGCCACCGGTTCTCCGAGGTGATCGCCCTGCTGGGCCAGCGGGCCCAGCGGCATCCGTCGGGCTACGCGACCGACGTGATCTACCCCGAGATCCACTACATGCCGGAGGACATGGAGATCGACGTCCACCGGCAGGACATCACCTGGACCCGCGACGGCCAGAAGCAGCACCTCAAGCTCCTGCCCGGCCGGATCTACATCCACCCGAGCGGCTACAAGGTCCGGATGGCGAAGCACCACGCGGCGCCGAGCTGGCGGCTGGTGGGGACCGTGCCGGAGGGCGCCTTCTGCCACAAGCCGTGCACCGTCTCCGGCGGCGGCAAGTCGGAGATCAGCAAGAGCCTGGTGGACGCGGTGCTGCCGGGGTCGTTCTACGTGCAGAGCTTCGACGAGGACATGGCGCAGGTGCAGGCGATCGTGAGCCGAAGCTACGAGGACGCCCGCGTCGGCCGCGGCTCCGAGCGGCCGATCCTGTCTCCCGACCGCTCGCTCGGCTCGGTGATCAAGCTGCTCACGCCGAGCCCCACGGACTTCACGCCCGAGTACAACGCGTGGCTCGAGAGCATCCCGAATCACGTCCGGGCGCTGGTGTTCGTGATCAAGCGGTTCTACCGGCCGGAGTGGGGCGACGACTGGCTGCGGCACTTCAGCGTGGACATCATCAACGGCGCGCCCGGGGCACGAGCTCAAGTACGAGGGGCGGAAGCTGGTCGCCAACTATCTCCGGATCGGGCGCGAGGGGAACGGCGCATGGCGCACCTACAAGCTGCGGCAGGACTTCGTCGCGGCCGACAAGGTGCAGATGGAGGACGACATCACGGCGTCGGTCGTGGTGCCCGCGCGCCGGCTGGCCGGCCTCCCCGGCGAGTACGACGGACACCCGAGCCTCAAGCTGGCGCAGAACTGCGAGTTCCGCCTGTTCCAGCGGCCCGATGACGCGATCCATCCCGGCCTCGACCGCCAGACCGAGAAGGACATGTCGGGACCCGGGCTGTTCTGCTCCAACTTCCAGCCGCTCGCAACGTGAGGACGCGGAGCGGATCGTGCAGGATGTCGCGGTCCACGATGCGTTCACTCTGCCGATGCGCGAGCACGTCACCCAGAACGCCGACCGCACCGATGACGGGTACTCGATCTGCTCCGCCGAACCCGCGGCTGATCTCGGGCAAGCCGACCAAGAACCCGCGCTACCTCCAGCTCCGCCCCGACCTCGCTCGCCCGCGCGACCGCTACGTCGCCGAGATCGGCGCTCGGCTCAGCCGGCGGCTGCCGCTGCAGCAGCCGGTGCTCTTCCCGGTGATCAGCGTGCTCTCCGGCCGGCGGAACAATCCGCCCGAGCCCGGCATCCGTCCGCTCTGCGTGTACGGACCGATCCACTATCAGGAGCTGCCCGAGCTGTTCATGGACTACGTGTGCTCGCTCACGGGCACGTCGCCCAGCACGACCGGCGCCGGCTCGGAGGGCGCGCTCACCAAGGGGCCGTTCAACGCCCTCGCGGCGACGGCCGACCTCAACAACGCGCTCGTCTCCTTCCTGCTCACCGGCTACGCCGGGTTCAGCTCGGCCGCGGGCTTCATCGGCCCGCACTACCGGGTGGACCACGACATCAGCCTGCTGATCCCCGAGGTCTGGTGCCGGCTCTTCCCTCACGAGCGGGATCCCAAGCACCTGATCGAGTCCGGCCACCTGGAGCGGCTGGAGGACTACGACTTCGAGGGGACACGCGTGCTCGCGAGCCGGCTGGGCTATCGGATCACGGCCAAGTTCGTGCACACGTACTTCGGGCGAGTGTTCGACAATCCCACGACGGTCTTCACCGAGGACCTGCTCAAGCCCGAGCTGCAGGACCCGGCGGTCTTCGCCGACGGCGTCGCCAACATCGTGGAGGCGCAGCGGCGCGTGGCGGCGGAGTACTTCGAGGACGGGGCCTACGAAGACGCCTGCCCCCCGCTCCAGGCACTGCTCCACATCATGGCGCACGGCCAGTTCGAAGGAAAAGACGCCAGCGATCCGGCGATCCGCGGGTTGTTCACCCGGGAAGCCCTGCTCGCGAGCGACTGGTATCAGGAGCGGCTGGCGATCAAGCAGAAGCGTGACGTCGCCCTGTGGGAGCGGCACACGCGGAGTCTCAGGGAGTTCCTCGCCAGCCCCGGACACCGGGACGAGGCCCGGCGACTCGGCATCGGGCCCCGGCTCGAGCACGCGCGGGCGGAGCTGGATCGGGTGAGCTCACCGGAGTATCTGCGGGCGCTGGTCGGGACGATCGGGGCGGATCCGGTGCATCGGCCGGCGCAGGGCAGGCCCGAGCGGTCCCGCGCGGCCGAGTCGCGGAAGGTGGCGGTGTAACCTTGAGCGAAGGGCGGCGATGACTTCCCCGGCCTGCGCGTGCCCGGTCGACGTCGCCGTTGCCCACATTCTGCCGGACCAGAATCACCCTACTTCAGGCACGCCGGTGTCCCCCCCTCCCTTCCGCAGATCTTCCCTGGCACCCTCGGCCAAGCGCACGTAGCCGGCAAGTATTCGGTCGAGCTCGCGCTCCTCGAGTTCTTCCAGATCCAGAAGGGCGTTGTGCGCCCCTGCCGTAGCGCGAAGCAGTTCGTCCAGCTTCACCTGCAGCGCCTCGGCTATCGCGGCTTTGGGTAGCCTGAATGAGGAATACCATCAGGAACGTGATGACCGTCGTCCCCGTATTGATGACCAGTTGCCAGGTATCGCTGAACCGAAACAATGGGCCCGTGACCAGCCAGGCGAGGATCACGCCCACTGCGAGCACGAAGGCTGTGGGTCTGCCCGTCACCTTCGCCGTCGCCTTCGCAAGGCGAGTGAACCGGGATCGAGACTTCGTCGGCCGCATATGGCTGGTCCTCCCTTCCGGGAAAGCCGCACGTGCGTGATCACAGACAGGTGCGCCCACCGGTGACCCGGCGCACACCATCGACCCGTCCCGAGAAGCATATTCCCATCGCGGAGTTTGAGGACTGCGGATGGAGCGCGACTCTGCCGGGGGGTCAGGTGACCAGTACGGATCTAGTTCGCCAAGCGAAGCTCAGGCCCGAGTGCGCCGAGTGCTATCCGTCGCTTCCCGCCCTCATGTGGACTTCGGCTACCCGTCTGGCCGGCCTGGTGGCCTCCTACCGGGGAGCACGGCCCGGGAAGCCCGGGAAGGGGCGCACGCTCCCCGAGACTGACTTCGAGTTCCGGGGCGGCTTCCCCCGAGGGCTGAGCGGATTGTTCTGGCGCACGCGAACCGGCGAGGTGAGGGTCTAGGCCGCCATCGGGGACCGCCCGAGGATCCCTTGGACGGCTGCCAGGTACTCCCCGATGTCGATTTGGTCGGGGTGCGTCGCGTGCGGCAACCTCGCACCGCCGACGCTGTAGCAGGCGATTCGTGGCGCACCGAATGGAAGGAGCCGAGGCGATGCCTCGGCTCCTTCAGCTCGTATCAGCTCGTCCTGGGGGTGGCCGCCCGCCGCAGCTCACGGGCAGCGACGACCAGATCCAGTGTCTGCACCCGCATCGTACGACTCGCTTCGAGAGCCGCCGCGAGCTTGCTCAATCCGGCGTGCGCCCGCACGATCTCCGCCTCGGCGACGGCCGCCAGATCGGTGGCGCGGGTGAGGGCGTCACGCACCGCGTGGTACAGGTCGTCGGGAGTAAATGGCTTGAGCAACACCCGCACGGGAGTGTCCGACGACTCGACATATGGCACCGCGTCGGGATCGGAGGACATGCAGAGAACGGCGACGCTCGGCCGATACCGTCTCAGGGTTTCGGAGAGCTGACGCCCGTCGATTTGCGGCATCGAGAGGTCGGTCAGGACCAAATCGAACGGCTCGGCGCGCGCTTGAATGAGTCTCAGCGCGGACTCGCCGTCCCGTGCCTCTTCGACGTGAAAGCCTTCGGCCTCGAGCGTGCGGCGGAAGAGCTGGAGCATCAGCGGTTCGTCGTCGACTACCAGCACCGTAGCGCCGTGCCAGATGGGACCGTGGGGAGCGGTGAGGGTTGCGTCCATGCGGCACCTGCCGGGAGCAAGGTACCCCTGCAAGTTTCCTGAAGAGTTGACACTTAACGTAGACCGCGAAGTGTGCCGACGCCAGCTTGGCGCTTCGGGCCCCGCGCACCTTTCGAGGCACGGGCGTGGAGCGGCCGTGGCACGGCAGGTAACATTACGACGGCGCGGGGCCTGCGCCCCGCGCCGTGTCGCACGCTCTCACTCGTGCTGCCCGTGGTGAGCCAGCCGCGGTCACTTCGACTGGTGTGCCCCGGCCAGCTTCTTCGGCGAGTCCTGGCGGCTCTCGCCGCGAGCGTTAACCTGTTGCGCGCGAGTACTCGCGTCCAAGCCAGCCTTGACTCGAATCCTCTTCGGCTCCGGCCGCGCCGTCTTCGGGATGCGCACTTGGAGCAGGCCTTGGGTGAGGTCGGCCTCGATTTTCTCGTCGTCCACGCCCTGGGGCAGCTGGAATCGGCGCATGAACGACCCGTAGTTGCGCTCGATCAGGTGGTACCGCCACTCTTCCCCCTCCCTCCGCTCCTCGTGTCTCTCGCCGTGAATCGTCAGGACGCCGTCGACCGCGCTCACTTCGACGTCTTCCGGCTTGATGCCTGGTAGCTCGACCACGAAGGTCAGTTCCTGGTCGGTCTCGTGGATCTCGACCGCGGGGATCCACTCGTTTGCCCCCGTTTGGCCGCGTCCGTAGGTATCCTCGAACAGCCGATCAATCTGCCGCCGCAGCCCAAACACGGGGGCGGTCAGGGTCGTTGCGTATGCCATACTTGCCTCTCTCTCATGGACCCTGATCTAGACCATCACCGGACAACCGGGTCCCGATAGCTTCCAGCTTCCTCACGGCAATCTCACTGTCGTAAGCTACCTCCCCAGCAGACGTTTGTCAACGTTATGTCTTAGACAATACATTGACAACACGGGGCTCCGCGGCTAGTCTTTGCGGTATGGCCATACGGGTGAAGTCGGGGGGCCACCGGCACCCTATGCGGATTGTCACGCGCCGGACCGGCCTGAGCGCGGACCTCCTCCGCGCGTGGGAGCGGCGCTATGAGGTGGTGAAGCCGTCGCGATCGGAGGGCGGTCGTCGCCTCTATTCGGACGCCGACATCGAGCGGCTCCGCCTCCTCTACCGCGCCACGTTGGCCGGCCGCAGCATCGGGCAGGTGGCCGAGTTGTCGACCGAGGCACTCACCTCACTGGTACGCCGGGATGCGAAGGCGGACGGCGAAGCGGAACTCGCGAGCGGCGGAGCGCAGGAATCGAAGCTCCCCACGCCGCCTGCCACGGCCGGCTATCTGGCCGACTGCATCCGCGCCGTCGAGCGACTCGATGCGCCAGGGCTCGATGCCATCCTGCGGCGCGCGGTGGTCTCGCTGGCCGCAGCAGCGCTTCTTGATGGGCTCGTCGCCCCGCTGCTGGAACGCCTGGGCACGCGCTGGCGCGAGGGAACGCTCCGCCCGGTGCACGGCCACCTGGCAACAGCCGTCCTGCGGCGGGTGCTCGACCGGGTAATCGAGAGCGCAAGCGCACCGCTCGCGACGGCGAACCTGGTGGTCGCCACCCCGGCGGGGCAGGTCCACGAGTTCGGTGCGCTGATGGTCGCGGCGACCGCGGCGGCCGAGGGGTGGCGGGTAACGTACCTGGGCACGGATCTCCCGGCGGAGGACATCGCCGAGGCCGCGGTTCGGACGCGGGCGCGGGCGGCGGCGCTGAGCGTGGTCTTCCCCGCAGGAGACGCGGCCCTCGGGGACGAACTCCGGCGTCTCCGGGCGGTGCTGCCGAAGGATGTCACGCTGGTGGTCGGCGGCGCCGCGGCGTCCACCTATAGCGAGGTGTTCAACGAGATCGGCGCCGTGCGGCTCAACGATCTTGAAGCCTTTCGGGCGCAGCTCCGGACGCTCCGCCGCGCCCAGCGCCGTGCGTGAGTGCCGACTGACTCTGGGTCCCCTACCTGAGCGCTTGAGGATCAACGGCGGGAACGGACAGGCGCCGTGGTCGACGGGCTGAAGCATCCACCGGCGAGCGACTAGCCCAGCAGGAACTTCCCTTCAGCGCGCGCGATTTCCGGCGCCCGCTTCTACCGCTGTTCCGATCCACCGGTCCCGAGCCGCTCGAGCAGCTCGCCGAGGCGGCGCATCTCCTCCCCGTAGCGAGCCCAGTCGATGTTCCCGCTGCGCCTGCAGCGCCGCCTCGTACGCCCGCCGGGCCTCGGCGACGAGTGCCCGGAACCCCGAGTCGGTGGGCGCCGCCCCCGTGGCGACGGTGGGCGCGGGCTGACTTCGCGGCCGGGTGGAGCCGCCGAAGAGCTCGGTCAGGGCGCCCTCCAGCGTCTCCTGCATCACCACCCGGTTCTGGTAGGCGACCACGACGCGCTTGAGCTCCGGAATCCGCCCGCCCTCCGCCTGCAGGTAGAGCGGCTGGACGTAGAGCAGCGATTCCTCGATCGGGATCACCAGCAGGTCGCCCCGGATCACCGTGGAGCCGCGCTGGTCCCACAGCGAGATCTGGCGGGAGATCTCGGTGTCCTGGTTGATCCGGTTCTCGATCTGCTGCGGGCCGTACACCAGACTCTGCCGGGAGAGCCGGTACACCCGCAGCTTCCCGTAGGCGTCGCCGTCGTTCCGCGCGACCATCCAGGCCGCCAGGTTGTCCTTCCCCCGCGGCGTGAAGGGCACCATGTAGATGAACTCGGCCTTCGATTCCTCCGGCAGGCGCATGACGATGTGCCGCATGAACGGCACGGCCCCGGTGGACTCGGCGACGGCGGGGATCTGCCACTGGTCCTCCCGGTGATAGAAATCCTCCGGCGCGTCCATGTGGTAGGTCGTATAGAGGCTGGTCTGGATCCGGTAGAGGTCGTCCGGGTAGCGGAGGTGCGCGCGCAGGTCGGCCGGCATGCTGTCCAGCGGAGCGAAGATTCCGGGGAAGATGCGCGCCCAGGTCCGGATCAGCGGATCGGCCGGGGCGCTCAGGTAGGCGGTGAGCGAGCCGTCGTAGGCGTCGATGACGAGCTTGACGCTGTTCCGCATGTAGGTGGTGCCGTCGCGGAGCCGCTGGGCGTAGGGATAGCCGTCCGAGGTGGTGTAGGCGTCGAGGATCCACTTGAGCGTGCCGTCGGCCGCGATCACGAGATAGGGATCGCGATCGAACCGGAGGAACGGCAGCGCCTTCTCCGCCCGGCCCGCGATGTCGCGGTAGTAGAGCACCCGGCTGTCGTTGGTGATGTCCTGCGAGAGCAGGATCTTCGAGGAGCCGAATCGGGCGGCGAGCAGGACGCGGCGCAACGAGGTTGCCGACCCGGACGCCGCCCGTGCCGCGCGTAGGCGGCGTAGACGTTCGCCTCGCCGGCGGGATGGTCGAACTCGCGTTGCCGCGTGCCCACGAAGACGTACTCGTTGGCGAGCTCGCCGTAGTAGATCTGCGGCCGGGTGACCTCGAGCGACACGGTCGAGACCGGCGGCAGGTCCTTGACGAACAGCACCGGCAGGCCTTCGGTGGTGACCTGGTTGACGGGGCCGAGGGTGAGCCCCATCCCGTGGGTGAACGTCAGGTGCTCGTTGATGAAGGTCCGGGTCGGCAGCGACGCGGCGTTGAGCTCCCGCGGCGAGAGCAGGACCTGCCGGTATTTCCCGTCGATCCAGTACCGGTCGTCGTCCACGGAGACGAAATCGTAGTAGGTGCGGATCTCCTGCAGCTGCCCGAAGGTCTGCAGCAGCGGGTCCCGGTCCCAGAGCCGCACGTTCTCGATGGTCGGCGCGTTGGCCCGGATGTCGGCCAGCGTGAGGTCGGCCTCGCCGCCCAGCTCGCGGGTCTCCACGCTGTCGAGCCCCCACGCCTGGCGGGTGGCGACGATGTGGTGCCGGAGGTAGGGCGTCTCGCGGGTCAGCTCGGTCGGCGCCACGACGAACTTCTGCATCGCCAGCGGGAAGAGGCCGCGCCCGACGAGGGCCACGGCCACGTAGCCGCCGAGCGCCCAGAGCTCCGTAGCGGGCCAGCTGCCGCCGCAGCCGCGCCGATCAGGACGGCGACGGCGGCCAGGACTGCCAGTACCGCCGTCAGCCGCAGCGCCGGCAGCCGGGCGTGCAGGTCGGTGTAGCTGGCGCCGACCAGTGGGCCCGTGGTCGAATAGAGGAGGTCGGGAATCTCCACCAGCCACAGCCGCGAGGCCGGTGAGGAGGAACAGCGCCGCCAGCAGGATGGCCAGGTGCAGCCCCGCGGCCGGCTCGATGCTGAGCCGCCGGGGGCCCAGCACGACGTCGCCGCGCAACCAGTAGAGCGGGATCAGCAGGAGGAGACAGAGGACGGCGAGGGTGGTCAGCAACCCGATCGCGGCCGAGAGCGCGGGCAGCGTGAAGACGTAGAATCCGATGTCGCGCGAGAAGACCGGGTCCGCGATCCCGAACTTCGTCTGGTAGATCACCTGGAGCACCAGGTCCCAGGCCGGCGTGGCGGCGAAGCCGGCCAGCAGGCCCACGGCCAGCGAGACCGGCAGGCTCAGACGGCGCAGCGCCGCCGTGAGGTTCACCTGCGGCGCCGACTGCTTGAACCGGAGCACGACCGGGTAGGGGACGAGGCCCCGCTGCGCGACCCGCAGATTCAGGTAGAGCACGCCGGCGGTCAGGCCGCCCACGGCCAGGAAGAGCAGCCACTCGGGTGGTCAGCTCCCGGGTGAAGACGATCTGGTACCCGATCTCGCGGAACCACCACCAGTCGGTGAGCAGGGCGACGAAGGCGGGCAAGACGAACAGCGCCGCGAAGACGGCGAACAGCAGAATCGGCGCGAGGCGGCGTCGGAACACAGGTGGCTCTCGGGTCGGGGCGCGAGGCGGCGGCTCGTCGGGCATGAACCCGGCGCAGTTCGGTCGCAGCATCGCGGACCTGGCCAGGAAGTCAAGGCCTGGCAGGCACTAGCCGACATCGCTAGGGCGTTCCACCACCACCAAGACGGGGGCTATGGAGCCAGGTCGTTCTACCGGGTCGTCGCCTCCGTTTCGACTCCGCGACCGAGTCGCGAGTCACTACCCGCGTGCCGCCGGGCTCGCCCTTCCTGGCAGACGCCCGCCTCCAATCCCTCCTCGACGAAGCCCAATCCGTCCCACCCTTGGCCTCGGCCGCCAGCTCGTCGTCGGGAGACGCTTCCATCCTGGGGCATCCGGTGATCGAGTGGGCCGCTCGGGCGGCGAATCGGGTCGTGCGGTGGTCGCGGACTGGTCCCGACGGTGGCGGCGGAGCGCGGACCGGAGGCATGCACTGCACCGCCGGTCCTGGAGCTGTCTCCGGAGCCTCCAACACACTGCACGTTGTGCTCATGTCAGTCCTGGGCCGGCAGCGGGCTCGGCGATAAGCCGGCCGCTGCTGAATGGACCGGCCGCAGGGCGCAGGGCTGGTGAGACCGTCACCAGCCGGCGGAGAGCGGGTGGAGCGGGTGCTGGAGGAGGTAGTGCGCTAGAGGTGCGCTGCGAAGCCGCGGTTCACGCCCCGACTTGGCGGGGCCGTCGCAGCCCACATCCTGCCCCTCGTCGACTCCGGGCCGCCAACGGCTTTCTGTTTACCGATAGGCTTGGGAGTAGGCGGAGACAGGTGCTTCCATACCTCACCTCATCCCGTGGAATGCGTAAAGGCGTTAATGCGAGTCCCGGCTTGAGGTTGATCGAGGCGGTCACATACTCGCCCAAGCGCAGGTTAGGGATCAGTCTCAGGACAAGTCATCGATCGAGCAATCCCGCACTCGTCCATCGATAACGCGCCGACCGAACTCACAGCAACCGGCAATGGCCGACCCTTCCGTGGGGTAGGTCCTCGGGCCGCTGAACGCCCGCAAGTCCCCGTGGCGGCCGATCAGGAGATCGAGGGTCCAGCGTCCGGAGCCACGTATCTGAAACGTGCGCGCCGTGATGGCGTAGCCCTTGTACGAGAAAGGATTCAACTGGATGCCTCCGACAGAGAGCGCTTGACCATACTGAATCATACCGGGACGGACCCCCAAGTGGGCCGGCGGCGGTGGGGCGATGTCCGGAGATCGAACGCGAGTGCATCGCGTGGGAGCCGGCCGAAAGAGCAAAACCGTCTCCGCCCTCCGCGGGCCTACATCGCAAACTCGAGCACCCCGCGCGCCTTCCGTTCGAGCGGCAGCAGCGCCGCGTAGATCACGCGATGGAGCGGCACCGCGACCCCCAACCGATCTCCGAGCCGCACGACCGCTCCCACCTGCGCCTCCAGCTCCGACGGACGCCCGTGCACGACGTCCCGCTGCATCGAGGCAGTTGCATCCGCCGGCATGGTGTCGATGTACGCGAGAATGTCGGCCACCGTGTTGGACGGTAAGGCGACACCGCTGGCGATCCCCACCGCGTAGATCTCCTCGAGGCTCTGTTGCAGGAGCCGTCGCGACTCGGGTTGGCTCCGGACCACGCCGACCGGCGCTCGCGTCATCGCCCCAATACCGCCTACCGCCGCGATGAACACGAACTTGCTCCACATCGCGGCCCGGATGTCCGGCGGGACTTCCACCGTGACTCCGCGTGCTCGAGCAAAGGCCTGCGCGAAGCGACTCGACCCGGGCGCTGCTCGAGCCATCCAGCTCGCCGAACGCGACGTATGGTGCCACGCCCGCGTGGCGGATGTGTCCGGGACCCTCGATGAAGGTCAGCAGGCGACAGAGCCCGCCGAGGACGCGTCTCGCTCCGAGGACGTCGGCCAACTGGCCGGGGGCTTCGATGCCGTTCTGAAGGGGGACGACGAAGGTGCGCTCGCCGACGAGCGGGCGGATGGCCTCCGCGGCGTCAGGGACCTGCCACGCCTTGACGGCGACGAGGACGACGTCGACCGCGCCCATCTCGGCAGGATCGTCGGTGACCCGGGCGGGATGAATGACGAAGTCGCCGTCTATGCTGCTCACCCGCAGCCCGTGCTCCCGGATCGCGGCCAGATGCCGCCCCCGGGCGATGAACTGCACGTCCTCCCCGGCTTGCGCCAGTCGGCCACCGAAGTACCCGCCAACGGCGCCGGTTCCGAAGACTGCGATTCGAAGATCGCTCATTGAGCGATTGTGCGGTGTTCGGCGAGACGGCGCAATGGCGGGACGGGCGGGACGGCCCAGCGAGGCAAGGAGGGATACTGAACAGCGTACGTCATCCCGAGCAAAGCGAGGGAACGGGGTTCGACCGCGGAGAAGGTCCCTCGGTCGCTTCGCTCCCTCGGGATGACGTAGGGGGTGAGGAGCGCCTAGCGCCTAGCGCCGTAGCGCCGTAGCGCCGTAGCGCCGTCCGACCAGCTACGTCCGATTCCGCTCGTAGACGAGGTTCCGCGGCGCGAACCACCACTGCAGCTGGCGGCGGACGGGCAGGCCCCCGTTGACGCGCGGGTCGGTGCGGTCGGCCTGGAGCGTGGCGGTGACCCGGAGGGCGGCGATGTCGTCGTAGTCGTTGTTGGCGTTGCCGTCGCTGCCGTTGTCCGCCTGCGCCGCCTCGGTGCCGTCGGTGAAGACCAGCCTGCCCGTCAGCGCCTGCACCCCGGTCGCGAGGACCTCTCCCCGGAGCGTGAGGTCCGGGTTGAGCCGGGTCGCCCGGAAGAGCTGGCCGTTGGCCCGCCAGTACACCACGACGCCGAGCCGCTGGACGAGCGCGCTGGCCGGCGTCGTGATGGCCAGACCTCCGATCCCCCCGCATGGTTGAGCAGCGTCGGCGTATCGGCGAAGTCGATCCGGTACACCCCGTTCACCTGATTCACCGCCGTCACGTAGATCAGGCGGCGGACATTGCTCACCTGGATCCGCGCCAGGTCTCCCACCGCGAGCTGCGGAGCGGCGCCACCGGTCTCGATGTCCACGCAGGTCACGCCGCAGACGCCGGTCGGGAAGTTGGCCGGGCTCAGCGGATACTGCCCGGGTGCCGTCGGCTCATAGGGCACCCGCAGGATGGCGATGGTGTCGTTCCATACCGCCAGCGTACCGAAGTCCACCGACGAGGCGAGGTCCACACCCGTCTCCTGGACGTCCCGCTGCAGCGTCACCGCGATGTAGCGCGAGTAGCGGGTGACGTTGTCGCGGATGCCGACGCCCCGAATGCTCTGCCAGGTGCTCGCGGCCACCGCCGTGGCGGTGGTGAGCACCACCAGCCCGATGGTGAGCGCCAGAATCAGCTCGAGCAGCGTGAAGCCCCGGTGGCCCCGGACGTGTCGGCTCGTCATGTCGGCGGCCGGTAGATGAGGCTCGTGAGCTCGATCGGCGAGGGCCCGCGCGGATAGGCGACCTGCACCCGCAGCCGCAGCAGATTGGCCTGATCGAGCGTCACGATGGTGGAGCGCCGGTATTGCCCTCCGGCTACGGTTGGCCGTCGCCGTTCACCGCGACCGGAGCCTCCGAGACCAGCGTCCACGGATCCCGCCCGCGGAGCTGCTCCACGTACCCCGACGCGACGGCCAGAGCCACCGACCGGCTGGACACACCGCTTTCGGCCGAGGTGAGGACCGCCTGGGTGCGGGCGAGCGCGACCAGGCCGATCGTCAGCATGGTCACGGCCAGGAGGACCGAGATGAGCGTGAAGCCCCGGTCGGATCGCCTGCGGCTCATTGCCACACCCCTCCCAGATACACCCAGGACCTGATGCCTGCCGCGCCGCTGACGGACACCGCGGTCACTACGGCCGGATCGATGGTGGACTGCAGGTACACGACACCGCTGGTACCGAGTGGCGTCGTCAAGCCGCGCGAATCGAAGTCCACCCGGCTGTTCGGCAGCGTCACGCTTCCGCCGCCGGCGTAGCCCGGCAGGTCGGGGGCGGCGCCGCGACCGATCCGGACGTCGGTCTCCAGCGCCCGGGAGCGGAAGGAGGCGAGCGCGGCCGTTTCCGCGGCCGACTGCGCGAGGGCGCCGTCCCGGTTGTCGTCGAGATAGCCGGTGTAGGAGCCCGAGACGACGTTGATCGCGACCCGCGCCAGGCTGCGGGTGGCGAGGGCCCGCGAGCGGGCGGCCTCCAGGTCGCGCACCAGCTGATCGGCCGCCTGCCGCGCCTTCGTGGTCTCCGATACCCGGAATCTCGGGATCACGATGCTCATGAGCAGCCCGACCATGACGATCACGATCAGCACTTCGATCAGACTGAATCCGCGCCGCTGCGGCCGCATGAGGTCGCCTCATCAGTACACCGGCCGGAAGGCGATCTGGCTCACGGTCGCCGTCACCGGAGTGCCCGGCGGAAGCTGCGTCGGATCGCGGAAGCGCGTGTCGAACTGCCAGTCACGCGACGGCGGGTCGTAGTAGTGGCGCCAATTCCAATTGTGCCGGTTGGCCACCTGACTCTGGAAGAGCGAGACCAGCGAGCCCCGATAGTGCATCTGCACGCCGCTCCACCGCTCGAGGAACCGCGGGAAGTTCTCCAGACCGCCGCCGTAGGGCGCACCGGCGCACCCGGCATCCTTGTAGTCGCAGGGCGTCGCGGAGTGTCCGGCCGCGATGGCCGCGAATACCCACATCTCTCCGGTCGAGACGGTCGGGTTGGCCGGGAACGCGGCGTGCGCGACATCCAGCCATCCGGCGGAGAGGAACGTCACCGCATCGCCCAGGAGCGCCGCGGGCTGCCAGCCGACCCGGTTGTAGTCGCCCTGCACGTAGAGCGGACGATCCGTCGCGATGGTGAGCGGATACCGCAGCTGGCTGCCGTTGATCAGGCGCACCGCGGGGAAGTCCGCCGTGGCGAGGCCTGCATTGGCGTTGATGAAGGTGAGGTAGAGGATGTCCACCCGGCGGCCTGGATAGTTGGTCGCGATCCAGGTCTGCAGGGCGTCGACGTCCAGGTCGAGCATGTCGACGCCGATGTCTTCGCGGCCGTCGAGGAAGGCGTTCGGCCGGCCGCGGAAGATGAGCGGACAGTCGACCGCGTCCGGCGTCTGCCGTCCGTTGGGACGCGGCAGGAACTGCAGGGCGCCGGCCGCGAGACACACGTTACCGAGCTGGTTGAGGTCCACGGTGACGTAGAAGTCCGCCAGCCAGGCCTCCTTCACCTTGCGCACGTCGGGAGCGTCGCCGCCCGAGCGGGGCCGCACCAGCTCCACCGCCGGCATGCCCACCGGCAGCGGGAGTCTGAGGGGCGTCACCCCGTGCGCCGACGTCATCAGCCGGCCATCGAAGCTGTTCTGGCTCTCGGCCCGGAAATCGTTCGGCACCGGCTTGCTGCGGCTGTCGAACGTCAGATTCACCGGCACGCCGCCGGCGTCATTGATCCACACGCCGTTCCGCTTGTCGGCGTACGCCTTCCGGTCCCAGAACATGCTCCTGGGGGTGGTGATCAGATCCTGGAAGAAGGTGTTGTCGGACGACAGGTACAGGTTGCTGTTGGTGTGCACCCAGCCGGCGAACGTCATCGGAGGCCCGTTGTGGATCTCGAGGTCCTCTTCGTAGAACACGCCGAACTGGAACAGGGGGATGGACTGCGCGTTGACCGACACGATCGCGTCGGCTCGATTCAGCCGGCCATCGGCCGCGCGCACGGTGATGTCGATCTGCTGATTGAGCCCGAACAGGCCCGCATAGGGGCCGTTCGCGATGGTCTTGGGCACCGGTGCGCCGACCCGCGCGCCGCTGACGTTCACATTGAAGCCGGTCACCGCCGGCGCGGTGAGCGCTCCCAGCTCGGCGTCGGAGATCGAGCCGTCCTGGATGTCGGCCTCGAGCTGCGCCATGACGTGGTCGGCGCCGGACTCGGCCGCATAGGTGGCCTTGACGCCCTGGTAGTCTACGCCGGCGCTGCGCTGTACCATGATCGTGGAGGCGAGCGCCGCGCTGATGAGCACGCTCAGGAGCACGAGCAGGATGAGCGTGGCCTCGAGCGCGAAGCCATTGCGCTTCGGGCCCCGGGGACGCCGCGGGACGAGCGGGATGAAACGCCTCCACGTGGTCGACATCAAACCTCCAGGCGGCCGGGCTGTCTCCGAGAGACCCCTGACTCTGCGTGCCGCCGTCGCCGGCGGGTCGCTCTGGGCTGGAGCTGTCTGTCAGCCGTGTGCCCAAGTCTCGGGGAGTGCGACCGGCCCCGCAATCCGCAAGTTCTGGTCGGTGTTCAGGCGTGATACAGGGCCACCGCAAGAAGTCGCGCGAATGCAACTTCTGGCGTGGATGAAGTCAGCTGGTGCGGTCGGCGGCCGTGGAGATGGGAGCGATGCGGAAGCGGAACTTCTGCTCGACGCGTTGACGGACGGGCTTGCCGGCGCGCTTGGCCGGCCGGAAACGCATCTGGGCGAGCGCGGTGCGGACGGACTCGGTGAAGCGGGGATCGTCGCTCTTCAATACCTCTATTGAAGTCGTATCCACCCGGCCCACGGTGTCCACGACATAGATCGCCTGCACCATGCCCTCCATGCCCAGCGCGATCAGCTCGGAGGGGTAGATCGGCGCGGCGCTCCAGGAGTAGCGCTCCACGGTCTCATCCACCTCGAGCACGCTCCAGACCGTGTCGGGAAAGAGCGAAGGCGCCGGGCCGAAGGGAGCCTCGCCCCGCGCACCGCTTCCCTTCCTCTTGCCCCGGGCGCCGAAGGTCGGGAGGTCCATACTCCGGCCCTCGCCCGGCATCGCCAGGTCCTTCCCGTCCGCGATGTCCGCGCCGAGCTTTCCCCACTGGATGGTCTCGGTCTGGCGGAGCCGCACGTCCACGCGGTCGGGGGGCAGGAGGAAGAACACCCGGGCTTCGCGTTCGTCGGTGGGGACTTTGGGGGAGTCGTGGGTGACGGCCACGGCGCTCAGGATCACGGCGAAGTGCGCCACGACGCTCGTGAAGGCGCTCTCCGCGAACCGGAGAAAACTGCGGTCGGATTCCAGCAGGGTGAGGTGCAAGTCCAGGGCCGCCGGACAGGGGTCGGTGCTCCGCCGTATACATATATGACGAATGACCGGCGCCGCGCTAGACGTGGGTCCAGGGGTCCCACGGAGCGTGGGCTTTCCCGGGGGTCAGCGCCGGCGAGCGCCACAGGCGGCGCTCGCAGCGGCGGGACCGGGAGGGTGAATCTGAAGGAACTTTTCATGGCTCGTTGCTCGCTCGTCCTGTCCTTCGCGCTCCTGCTCGTCGGCGGCGCGAGCGGTGCCCGGCCGCTCTCCGGACAATCGGACGTCCGCGCGGATAGTGCGGTGGCCGTGCCCATGCGTGACGGCGTCGTTCTCCGGGCGGATGTCATGCGTCCCCGGAAGGGTGGCCGCTTTCCCGTGCTGGTCTATCGCACTCCTTACAGCCGGGGTGACGCGCTCGGGTCGGAATTCGTGGGCGCGGCGGTCGCGCGAGGCTACGCGGTGGTCGTGCAGGACGTGCGCGGGCGGTATGGGTCGGAGGGCGAGTTCGAGCCCTACCGGCACGAGGGCAAGGACGGGTACGACACGATCGAGTGGGCGGCGCGGCAGCCGTGGTCCTCGGGAGCCGTCGGAAGCTTCGGGCTCTCCTACCCAGGCGCGGTGCAGTGGCTCGCGGCCGTGGAGCAGCCACCGTCGCTCAAGGCGATGGTCCCCGCGATGACCTACTCCACCCCGGAGAGCTTCTGGTATTCCGGCGGCGTCTGGGACGGCTCCTGGCTGGATTGGACCTGGTGGAACATCGCCCCCGATCTTCGAAGGCGGCTCGGGCGGTCCGGTCCGCAGACCGACAGCGCCGTGGCCGCGGCCTGGGAGCGCGACGGGGTACGGGCACGGCGACACAGGCCGATGCTGACGCTCGCCGAGTTTCAGGAGATGGCCCCCTGGTACTACGAATGGATGCGCCACCCGCCGCGCGACCCGTGGTGGAGCTGGGCCTCCCTCGAGGGACGGTACGGACGGGTCGGGGCTGCGGTGCTCAACCTGTCGGGATGGTTCGACGAGCCGTACGGGCCGGCTGGGGCGGTGGACAATTTCGAGGGCCTGGTGGCGTCCCGGCGTCCCGATTCCAGAAATGCCGCGCTGATCCTGGGCGCCTGGACCCACGGCGTGGAGGCGACGGGCCGCGGCAAGGCGGGCGACCGCGACTTCGGCCCGGATTCTCGGCTCGACTACACGGCGACGGTGTTGGGATGGATGGATCGGCACCTGAAGGGGCGGACGGGCACCGCCCGCGCCCGCGATTCCGCCGTCCGCGTCTTCGTGATGGGGGTCAATCAGTGGCGGAGCGCCAATCAGTGGCCTTTGCCAGGCACCCGCCCGGACACTCTCTACCTTCACGCGCCGGCGGCCGTGGGTGAATCGGGGCGACTGCTATCGGTCACCGCGGAGACCGGTCGAGGCGAAAGCGTCGTCCAGTCCGACCCGGCAGCACCGCTCGAGGACCCCTTCAACGGGCGGGCCGGCGCGCACGACTATCGCGCGCTGCCAGGCCGACCCGAAGTCGCGGTGTTCGAGACGCCGCCCTTCACCGCCCCGCACGAGATCGTCGGCCGGGTCGTGGCGGAGCTCGCCGTGAGCGCATCGGTGCCCGACTTCGACGTCTGGGTCCAGCTTTACGACGTGGCTCCCGACGGCACTGCCTGGAATCTTTCGAGCCCGGGGACAGGGCTGGCCCGGGCCAGCTACCGTGATGGCGGACCGGAGCGGCACCCGGTGCCGGACGGCGAGGTCGTGCGGCTGAGGCTGGACCGCATGGTCACGGCCAATCGGTTCCTGCCGGGCCATCGGCTCCGGGTCGTGGTCTCGACTGCGTTCTTTCCATTGTTCTCGGTGAATCCACAGACGGGGCGACAGGAATTCGAGAGCGCGGACACCCGGGCCGGGGAGGTGCGAATCCACCACGCGCCGGGCCAGGCGTCCCTGCTGATCCTTCCGATGGTGCCGCTGAGTCCGAAAGCGCCAGCGTCACGCTGAGAAACCTCACGGCCGCGTCTTGAGTCACCACGATCCGCGCGATCTGGCGCCCTCGGACCAGCGAGTCCAAGATTCATGACCATGTCGCTCATTCTCGCCTTCGCCATCGGCGTCGTCGCCGGCCTGCGCTCGATGACCGCGCCCGCCATCGCCGCCTGGGCTGCCCGCCTCGGCTGGATCGACCTCGCATCTACACCGCTCGCCTTCCTCGGCTCCGCCGTGGCGACCTACATCCTGACCGCGTTCATGGTGGCGGAGCTGGTGGCGGACAAGCTGCCGAGGACGCCGAACAGAACGGCGCTGGGCCCGTTCGTCGCGCGGATCCTGACCGGCGGCTTGGCGGGAGCGGCGCTGACGGCTGGAGTGGGGCAGTCACTGCTCGTGGGTGCCATCCTCGGCGCGCTCGGCGGCATCGCCGGAGCGTTCGGCGGGTACCGGGCCCGGACCGGCCTGGTCCGGGCGCTCAAGGTGCCGGACTACGTCGTCGCCGTGATGGAGGATATCGTAGCGGTTGGAGGGGCTATTCTGATATTTCAGGCTGCTTCTTGATGCCAGGGATCACAGTGGAGGCGACCGAGCGACTCACCTCCACTGTGATCCAACACCAGCATCAGTCCGCTACGACTCCGCGACTCAAGTTCGCGATCGCCCGGTCATCGGTCAGCTCTTCGGGAAGAGACGCTCCAGCGCGTCCTGCGATCGATCCTTGAACTCGCGCACCCGTGCTTCGTCACCGGTATACGTCGCGAGCCACGCCCACACGCCGGTGTTCCCCGCTCCGTCCTTCCAGGTGAGCAGGCGGAACCATCCGTCGTCGAGCTCCCGCACCGTGCCGGCCAGCGTCTCGCCCGGCAGATACAGCTCGAGCGTGCCGGAGAAGCGCTGGCCGTCCGGGGTCACCACCTCGTAGGCGCGCCCCTCCGTGAGATCGGCCGGAGTCACCTTGAAGCCGCCGGCGCCGAGCAACCTCGCCCATGCCGCATCGCGAGGCATCGTGGTGGTGAGCCACGCTCGCCCGGCAACACGATCCTTGCCGCGATGACGGTGCAGGTAGTGCTTCAGGCTCCTGAGCTCCGCCTGCCAGCCCTCGGTGATGCCTTCCAGCTCGTTGTCCCACGCGGCTCCGTGACCGAAGCCGGAGTGGACGACCCTGAGACGGGTCTTGCCCTGTTGCGTCTCGAGCGTGAACTCGATGGCAATCCGCTGCGGCTCCGCCTCGCCGGCCGGGAGAGGGTTGCCGTGGGCGTCGTAGGGCCGGGCATCCTCCTGCACCAGACGCAGCATCCGCCCGGGCTCCCAGGCGTCGATCCGCGTCTCCCAATCCCAACCCTCGCCCCACGACCAGAGCATCTTGCCGCCCGCGCCCGGCGTCACGCGCGCGCCGACCGGGAACCAGCGCACCAGCTCCTGCGCGTCGGTCAGCGCCCGCCAGACCTCCTCACGTGATGCGTCGAGATCGAGCGACATCGAGAAGGCGCGGGTCTGTTCGGGTGCGGTCTTTTCCATGGGTCTCTCCTTGCCGGTGCTGTAGCCGGTCATGTCAAAGGCGCCGGATGTACCGCGGCGAGCACTCGGAAGCGCCGGCCACCGTGCGCCCGCTCGTCGTGGTATTTCGCCGCCAGCCGCGCGACCGCATCGGCCAGCTCCTCGGCAAACGCCGCCCGAGAGGCCGCGCTGGCGAACCGGACCTCCGCCTCCAGCGTGAGGGTCGCGATCCGCTTCCCTTCCTTTCGCGCGCGCTCGTCCAGGGCGGCCACATCGCGGATGGCCTGACCCGCGGCCGCGATGAGATAGGCGCTGCTCATGCGATCGCTCACGGCTTCGGTGGTGGAGCCGACCTCGCCCAGCGCCTCGGGGCTGATCACGAAGGACTGCGCGCTCGCGCGCACTACCCGCTCGAGACAGTTCCCCTTGCGCCGCTCCTCGACGAGCTCGACCAGTCCGGCGCTCTCGAGCGCGCGGAGATGGTAGTTGATGCGTTGGCGAGGGAGCCGGAGCCGGCGGGCGAGCCCGGTGGCGGAATCGGGTTCCTTCAGATGGGCGAGGAGTTTCTGCCGGACCGGGTCCAGGAGCGCGGCGGCAGCCTCGGGATGCCGGATGACTTCGAGCGGGAGGGCGTGTGCCATGGGACGAACATGGCACGGACAACTTTTCTTGTCAAGACTACGTTGTTTGTCGGTGCGGTTCAGCTCCTCAACCCCAGGAACAACGCCCATACCACGATCACAACCCCAAGCCCCATCTTCAACGCCGCCGCGGCCGCGCGGCCGAGCACCGCCCCCCAGCCCGCCCGAACCGCCCCCTCGGATCCCCGAGACCGCGTGTACTCGAACAGGGCCGCGCCGGCGAAGGCCCCGAGGAACCCGCCAATCACCGACCCGACCACCGGCACCGGCACGCCGACAATCGCGCCCGTCAATCCGCCGACCAGCGCGCCCCACCCCGCTCGTCTCGATCCGCCGTACCGCTGGGCGAAGCGGAAACCGATCCAGGCCTCGACCAATTCGCCCACGAGGGCCAGGAGGATCACGAACGCGAGAAATCCCGCGCTGATGGTGCGGAAATCGGTGAGCCAACCGTAGCCCACGATGCCGAGCACGATGACCCAGAGACCGGGAAGGCCGAGCGGAATGAGCAGCAGGCCGCCGAGGCTGGCGGCCGTCAGAAGGAGAAGGGCGGCGGCATCCGTTGTGACGGCCAACAGCGACTCCAGTCCAAGGGGCGCCGACAAATGTGCCACCTGGACAACACCCTCACAACGCTCCGACCGAGCCGGTTACGGCTCTCGACCGACGGCGTAGACCGGATTGCCGAGCACGCTCCGGACCCGACGCGCCAGGCAGACCGGCTCGTACGGCTTGCCGATGAACGCGACTCCGTCCTGCAATGCCGCGTCCGTGAGCACATCGGAGGGGTAGCCGGAAGTGAAGAGCACCCTGAGCTCAGGGCGCTCCCGCCGGAGCTCGGCGGCGAGGTGTTTGCCGCTCAGTTGCGGCATGATGACGTCGGTGATGAGCAGGTGGACCGGACCGCCGTGGTCCGCGGCGACCTCGAGTGCGTCGGCCCCATGCACCGCTTCCAGTACTGTGTAGCCCAGCGAGCGGAGCGTGCGCGCGGCGATGCGTCGCACCGAAGCCTCGTCCTCAGCCAGCAGGATGGTCTCGGTGCCGCCCAGCACCGGATGCGGCTCCGCCGGCAGTGTGGGCGGAGCCTCGATCTGCACCCTGGGGAAGTACAGATGGAAGGTCGTCCCCATGCCGGGCTCGCTGGCGACCGCGATGTGCCCGCCGGACCGGCGCACAATCCCATAGGCCGTCGCAAGCCCGAGTCCCGTTCCGTGCTCCTTGGTCGTGAACAGGGGCTCGGAAATCCGGGCCGTGATCTCAGGTGTCATTCCGTGCCCGGTATCGCTGATCATGACCGTGACGTAGTGGCCGGGGGCCACCTCCGGGTGAGCCGCGGCGTAGTCCCGGTCGAGGTACACCGACGAGGTCTCGATTCGCAGCAGACCGCCGGCGGGCATCGCATCCCGCGCATTCAGCCCCAGGTTCATGAACACCTGCTCGATCTGAGCCGGGTCGGCCCAGATGAGCCCGGGCGAGGGGAGCAGCCTGGTGGTGAGCTCGATGTGCTCGCCGATGAGGCGACGAAGCAGGCGCTCCGTGTGGCTCATCAACTCACTGAGATCGACGAGCTGGAGCTGCTCCATCGGCTTCCTGGCGAAGGCCAGGATCTGCTTCGTGAGCGCCGCACCCCAGCTCGCCGCCACCTCGATCTCGCGGAGCTCCTCCTCGGCCTCGGGCCGGTCGGCGACGCGGTCCCTCAGGAGCGTCGCGCTGGAGAGAATCACCGTCAGGACGTTGTTGAAGTCGTGGGCGATTCCCCCCGCGAGCAGGCCGACGATGGCGAGCCTCTGCGCCTCCTGGAGCTTCTCCTCGGGCGTCGGGTTCTCACTCATGATATGCCGCCGCATGGCGGCAGAAGTCGACCAGCAGCTCCACCTCTCGCGCCTTGTCGAAGCGAGCTTCCGCCCCAAGCCTCAGCGCGACCGCCTGCCGCCGCGCATCACGGCAGCCGGTCCACAGGACCACCCGGGGACCGCTGCCGTCGGTGGCTCGGCGCGCCTGCAGCATGTGCAGGAGGGCCAATCCGTTCCCGTCCGAGTGTTCGGTGTCCGTGATGACCACGTCGGGAACGAGGGTGGCGATCTCCTTGATAGCATCGGTCAAGCTACGAGCGACACCGACGACATCGACCTCCGGCGCCACCCTCAAACGCTCCAGCAGGCGGGCAGCAAGCGCCTGCGACTCCTCGAACACGAACACTCTCAACACGTCCGCTCCAGATTCTCGACGTCCCACTCGCCGGCTTCCCGAGACCTATCCGGCGAAGCAGGCAACAATAGGGGCGCGGCCCGGACGGTCCAGTCGGGCTTCGCCGTGTCAGGCGTAGGTTTTTGCCTACGGCGCGTCGGAGGAGGAGTGCCTAGGTGGCGCCGAGGAGCCCGTGCTCGAGCGCGTAGCGCACGAGGTCGGCGTTGCTGCGCAGGCCCAGCTTCTGGAGGATGCGGGTGCGGTAGGTCGTGACAGTCTTGGGGCTGAGCTCCATCCGGCCCGCGATGGACTTGAGGGTCTCGCCTTCGGCAAGCGCCTTGAGCACCTGGAACTCGCGGTCGGAGAGCGCCCCATGGGCGGGCTCCCGGTCGAAACCGCCCAGGCGGGCCGCGAGCGCCTCGCCGAGGGACGGACTCACGTACACGCCCCCGCGATACACTTGGCGGATGGCGTCGATCAGCTGTTCGAGCGAGCGGTCCTTGGTGAGGTATCCGGCCGCGCCCGCGCGGAGCACGCGAACCGCGTAGTCCGCCTCCGGATGAGTCGTGAGCACGAGCGACCGCGCTCCCGGCTGGATGGCCTTGACCTGGCGCAACGTCTCGACGACACCCGGCCCCGGCATCGAGATGTCGAGCACGAGAACGTCGGCCGGGGCCTTGCGCAGCTCCTGCAGGAGGTCGGACACGGTCCCGGCCTCGGCGACCACGGTGATTCCGTTGCGCTCCTCGAGCAGCCGCCGGATGCCCTCGCGGACGACGACGTGGTCGTCAGCCAGGATGACTCGTATCACGCGGCAGCCTCACACGGACCGTCGTCCCGCGGCCGGGACCTCCCTCGACCTCGAAGTGGGCGCCGATCGCCGCGGCCCGCTCCCGCATGCCCACCAAACCGAGGGACTGGGGGCTGTCGATCACCCCGTCGGGAATTCCGACACCGTCGTCGACGACCTCCAGGACGGTGAGCCCAGGCGATCCCTCGAGCACGACCCGCACCCGTTTCGCTTGGGAGTGCCGGGCGACGTTGGTGAGTGCCTCCTGGACGATCCGGTACAGACCGCGGCGCGCGGCTGCCGGCACGTCCTCGGTGCCTGCCCGCAGTTCGACCTCCACGCCGGTCTGCTTGGCGAAGCGCTCCAGGCGGGCGTCGATCGCGGCGGCGAGCCCCAGGTCCTCGAGCACGGGCGATCGGAGCCTGGAGGCGATGCGCCGGACGCTGTCGATGGTGTCGTCCACCAGGGCCAGCATCTCCGCGGTCTTCTGGCGGACCGGCTCACGGTTGCGGCGGACCTTCGGAACCATCCATCCCAAGTCGAGGCGCAGGGCCGTGAGAGCATGCCCGAGCTCGTCGTGGATCTCCCGCGCGACCCGGGTCAGCTCCTCCTCTCGCACCTCGTCCAGACGGTGGGCCAACTGCCGGAGCTGCTCGTGCGAGGCTCGGAGCGCCTCCTCGGCCTGGCGCCGCTCGGTGGTGTCGAGCGTGGCGCCCAGCATCCTGGCCGGCCGGCCGTCATCGCCGAACAGGACTTGACCGTTGGTCCAGACCCAGCGGGTCTCACCCGTGTCGCGGTGAACCACGCGGAACTCGATGCCATAGTCCGCCCCCTCCTCGAGGGCCAGGCGGATGGCCTCGCCGACCCGGTCAGCATCCTCCGGGTGGATGGCGTCGAGGAAATCCTCCGACCGTCCGCCGAACGTCTCGGGGGTGAGGCCGTGCAGCTCGTACACGCGCTCGGACCAAGTCACCTTGTTGCCCGGAATGTCCCAGTCCCAGACCCCGCACTTCCCCGCTTCGAGCGTCAAGCGGAGCCACTCTTCGCTGTCCCGCAGCGCGGCCTCGGCGCGGCGATGCTCGGTGACGTCGCGCAGGGTCAGGACTGCCTGGGGGCCCGCGGACCGATACTGAAGCACGCTCCCCAGCGCCTCGAGCACGCGCCAGGTCCCGTCCTTGTGGCGGAACCGGAATTCCACGCCACGCTGTGCCTTCCACGGATCGCGCAGGGCCGCGAGATGGGCCTCGAGCACCCGCCACGCGTCATCGGGGTGGACCAGATCGACCGCCCGCCGGCCGATCAACTCCTCCGGGTCGTAGCCGAGGACGGGCTCGACCGAGGGGCTGCCGTAGCGCACGATGCCGCTCTCGTCCACGATCGTGATGACGTCCGAGGTGTTTTCGATGAGCGTGCGGAAGCGCTCCTCGCTCTCCCGCAGCGCGGACTCGATGCGCGCCCGTTCGGTCAGCTCCCTCCGAAGCTCGAGCTCGGTGACCGCGGTGGCAGCGAGGTCCTGGAGCATCGCCACCTGCTCGTCGCTCCAGTCCCGCGGCCGCCAGTCGAGCACCGAGATGGTGCCCACGCAGTGGCCCTCGGAGGTGATCAGCGGCGCGCCGGCGTACGCGGCGATGCCGTACTCGACGACGGCCAGATTGGTGCGAAGCAGGGGGTGCCGCCTCGTGTCGGGCACCACGAGCGAGCGCCGGGAGGCGACGGCGTACTGGCAGATCGAATGGTCGAGCGGAATCTGCCGCAGCGATGCCATCCGCTCCGGGAGACCGAGAGCGCTCTTGAAGTGCTCGGAGTCCTTGCCGACGAAGGTGATGAGCGCGGTGGGCGCTAAGCAGGTGGCCGCGGCCAGACGCGTAAGGCGGTCCAGGGGCTCGTCCGGCTCCAAGCTTGCCAGGGCGAGCCTGCGGAGTGCGACGAGACGCTCCGGCTCCTGAAGAACGGCGAGGTCAACCACGTGGCGGGTTCCGCGACGAGCCTGAGCAAGTATTCGGCAATCGTTCGCCGGCCGTCAAGTGGCGGTCGCCACTCCCTCCAGGGAAGCAGCGCCGACCGTATATTGATGGCACCTCGAACAATAGCGACCTCTTCGTGAGACCTTCGTACGCGCGCCATGTCATCCTTGTCGCCGGCCTCGCCGCGGCGGGCTTCCTCTCGACGCCGATCCAGGCTCAGATCAGCCCCAGCGAGTACTCGGCCAGGCGTGCGACGGCGGTGGCCGGGATCGACTCCGGGGTGGTAGTCGCCTTCGGCGCGGTCGAGCCGGTGAACTACTGGCCGACATTCTTTCAGCTGCCCGCCTTCTACTATCTCACCGGCTTCCCCGAGTCGGACGCCGTCCTGGTGATGGTCAAGCGGACCGGCGCGACGGCCGCGACCATGTTCGTTCCGACCCGGACACCCATTCAGGAGCGGTGGGTCGGCGCGCGGACGCGGGATCACCGACATGGAGAAGAAGTTCGGGGTTGCCGGCCGGGATATCGTCCAGCTGAGCGCGACGATGGACTCGCTCGCCAAGACGGGGCTGCCGTTCTACATCGTCCCCGACGTCCAGACCGGCGAGAACATCGCGGAGGACTCGCTGACCCGCGGGGCCCGCTTCGTGTCGCAGCTCCGCGTCTCGAACCCCTACCTGATCGTGCATTCGCTCAACGGCCCCGTCATGCAGTTGCGCGCGAAGAAGAGCACCGCGGAGATCGCGCTGCTCCGCCGGGCGACCGAGATCAGCGCGCAGGCGCACAAGGAGGCGATGAAGGCCACCGCGCCCGGCTGCGGCGAATACGAGATCCAGTCGCTGCTCGAGGGAACGTTCCGCCGGTTCGGCGGAGATCGACCGGGCTACGGCAGCATCGTGGGCTCGGGGCCCAACGCGACCATCCTGCATTACATGGAAGACAGCCGCGTCATGCAGGATGGCGAGCTGCTGCTCATCGACGCCGCGACGTCGTTCGATCACTATTCCGCCGACGTGACGCGGACGTTTCCGGTGAACGGCCGGTTCAGCCCGGAGCAGCGCGAACTCTACCAGATCGTGCGCGACGCGCAGGAGGCGTTCGTGCGGCAGATCAGGCCGGGCGTGGCCTACAAGGTCGCGAACGACTCCGGGGCTGCCGTCGTGACGAAGGGGCTCGTGCGGCTCGGCCTGATCCAGGCGCCCGACGCAACGATAGACCCGCCGCCCGGTGTGCAGTGCCCGGCGACGGGCTGCTTACAGAGCAGGCTCTTCGCGCTCCACGGCTACGGCGGCCACGGGATCGGCCTCGAGGTGCACGACCCCGCACAGTATTACACGGGAAAGCTCGAGTTCGGCGCAGGCGACGTATTCACGGTGGAGCCCGGGCTCTACGTCAGCCCCGAGCTGCTGGGAAGTCTGCCCGACACGCCGAAGAACCGGGGGATGATGACGAAGATCCGGCGCGCGGTGGAAAAGTTCAAAGGCATGGGCGTGCGCATCGAGGACGACTACGCGCTCACCGACAGCGGACTCGAGTGGCTTTCGTCCGGCGTTCCGCGCGAGATCAAGGAGATCGAGGCGCTGATGAAGCAGCCGGAGCCGGAGCTCTCCGGCGGAGGCACCTGCGGACGGCCGAAGACCTGATCGCGCCGGACGGGCCGCGGCGAAGGAGGAAATCACCTGAGGTGAGACACCGTAACCTGTTATAAATCTGTAGCTTAAGCGATATGCGACTTCGAGTGATCAACCAGCGGAAGCACCCACCGAAGCATCCGAGTTTCCTGCACGAGGCGCCTGCATAGGTAGTGGGCAACGAGAATTTTCCCGTGCTCACGACATTGGGGGAATACGTTCGGCCATGAAGCCGCTGCAGATCGCCGCGCTCTGCCTGGTTCCCCTGTCGCTCGCCCTCGACCACTTCGGCGCACCCGACGTGTGGGTCTTCGCGGGGGCGGCGGCAGCGATCATCCCGCTCGCCGACTGGATCCGCCGGAGCACGGAACAGCTGGCGGCAACCGCGGGCCAGGCGATCGGCGGGCTGCTGAACGTGACCTTCGGCAACGCCACCGAGCTGATCCTCGCCCTGTTCGTGCTCAGCGCTGGCAACGCCGGAAGTGGTGAAGGCCACGATCACCGGCTCCATCGTCAGCAACGGCCTGTTCGGACTCGGGCTGGCGATTCTGGCGGGGAGCTGGGGACGGGAGAAACAGGTGTTCCAGCGGGAGCGGGCGGGCCTGCTTGCCAGTCTGCTGATCCTCTCGGTGATCGCGCTGCTGCTCCCCGCCCTGTTCGACATCACCGAGCGCAGGCTTCCCGGCGCCTCCGACGCCGGCGCCCTGGACGAGAGCCTCAGTCTCGGCGTGGCCGTCGTGCTGATTCTGGCCTATGCCGCCAACCTGCTCTACACCCTCGTGACACACCGGGACGTCTTCGGCCGAGAGATTGTCGAGCCCGAGGGTGAGAGCTCGGGCCATTGGCCGGTCTGGCGTTCGCTCGCCGTGCTCGCGGGCGCGACCGTCGCCGTGGCGCTGGAGGCGGAAATGATCTCCGGTGTGCTGGAGAGCACCTCCGCCTCGCTCGGCCTCACGCCGTTCTTTCTCGGCATCGTGGTGCTGCCGCTCCTCGGCAATGCGGCGGAATACTTCGCCGCGGTCTACTTCGCCCGGCAGGACCGGATGGACCTCGTCATGACCATCGCGGTCGGCGCGACCATTCAGATCGCCCTGTTCACGGCGCCGCTTCTCGTGCTGGTCTCGTACGCGCTCGGAAATCCGATGAACCTGGTCTTCGACAATCCGCTGGAGCTGATCGCGGTGGCCGGGGTGGCGTTCGCGGTCAATGCCATCGCCCAGGACGGTGAGACCAACTGGTTCGAGGGGGTTCTGCTGATTACGGTGTACGCGCTGTTCTGCCTCGCGTTCTTCTTCGTCCGCTAGCCTCGTGCTCCAACAGCGTCAGGCGGCCCCGGGCTCCTGGCGCACGACCTCTCCCAGCAGACCCATGGCGTCGCGGAGCTGCGTGTCCGACAGGTAGGGTGCCGGACCGAAACGGATGACTTCACCGCGGGCGTCGGTCCACACGCCACGCGCATGGAGGCTCCGCACCAGCGTCGTGGCCATCGGTGATCGTAGGGCCAGAAAACCGCCCACCTCTTCGAGCGGACAGTCCCGCTCGCGGCTCACGGCCGCGGGATCGAGGTCGAGCGCGTCGAACGCCGAGGCCAGCACCCCGATCTGATGCTGACTCACCTCCCGCAGGACGACGGGGGTGAGCCCGCGCTCGCGGAAGAAGCCGAATACCGCGGCGCCGCGATAATGGCTGGTCGGATCGTACGTCGCGCCGGCAAACTGGTCGGCTCCCTGTCCATAAGCCACCTTCCCGGGACCCTGCCGCTCCGTCAGGACGGTGAACTCGCTGAACCATCCGGTCACCACCGGCCGCAGGTCGGTATCCGGCGGGAGCCGCAGAAAACAGTTGCCCTCCCCCAGCTGACAATACTTGTATCCGCCACCGACGACGAACGCGTCCTCGAGTCCCTCGGCAGCCAGCGAGAACGGCACCACGTTGAGCGCATGGTATGCGTCCACCAGCAAGCGGCTGCCGTGGCGCCGGCAGCTCGCCGCCACCCGGCCGAGGTCGCGCGCGATGCGTCCCGTGTCGAAGAAGACCGCCGAGACCAGCACCAGCGCGGTGCGATCATCCACCGCGTGTGCGACTCGAGTCGCCAGGGAGTCGAGCGGGGCCTCGGGCACGCGGACGATGGCGAGGCCTTCTTCCTCGAGCCGGTCGAGCTGCCTCCGGATGCTGTGGAATTCGCCGTCGGTGGTGACCAGGCGGGGGCGGGTCCGCAGCGGCAGCGCGGAGAGGAGCCGCACCACCAGCTCGTGGGTGTTCGTCCCCAGCGCGATCCAGCCGTCCGCGTCTCCCATGAGTCCGGCGAAGCCTTCGCGGACCCGGTCCGCCTGAGCGAACGCCTGGTCCCACTTGTCGTCCACGTAGAGCGCCGCGTCCAGCCACGCCCGCTTCTGCCCCTCGAAGCCACAGTCCGGCCACGCCTGATGGGAGTGTCCGGTGAGCAGCAGGCGCTGGGACACCCCGAAGCGGGAGTAGTGGGGCGCGAGGGCGTTCGGGGAGGCGTAGAGAGAGGCGGGGTCCATCAGAATTCGGTTCGAATAGCCCAGAGATCCGGGAACAGCGGCTGATTCAGCGTGGTGAGCAGATAATCGGCGCCCGCGCTGCCCCCGGTGCCACGGCGCGTTCCGATCGTCCGCTGCACCATCTTCACGTGCCGGTAGCGCCACTCCATGATCCCTTCATCCAGATCCACCATCCGCTCGCACAGCTCGGCCAGCGCGGGTTGGTTGCGATACACGTCGACCAGCACCTCACGAAGTGCCGGTGAAGGCTCTACCCGCCGGGTGACGTCCCGCTCGAGCTCGCTCCTGGGCACCGGGACGCCGCTCGCGGCCAGGTGGTGCAGGAAGAAGTCCCAGAGCGAGCGGGACTTCAGGCGGTGCTCCAGCCGTTGGCGGACCGCTCCTCCGCTCGGGTAACGCTCCAAGGCCTTCGGGTCCTTCCAGCCGAGAGCGAACTCGAGCTCCCGGAACTGGTGCGACTGGAATCCGCTCCCGAACTCCAGCCGGTCCCGGAACGAGAGGAACTCCAGTGGGGTCATGGTCTCCAGGATGTCGATCTGGGCGACCAGCACCTTGAGGATGGTCAGGATGCGCTTGAGCGTCGCACGCGCGTGGGCGCCGTCGTTGCGTGCCAGCAGCTCCTCGAGGTGACCGAGCTCGTGAAGGATCTGCTTGAACCAGAGCTCGTACACCTGATGGATCACGATGAAGAGCATCTCGTCGTGCTCCGGTCCCTCCGAGAGCGGGCTCTGGAGCTCGAGCAGCTCATTGACCTTCAGGTAGTCGGCGTACGAGGGCATGATGGCATCCCGGATGGGCTATGGGGCTTCAGCGCTGCTGAGAGCGTAGCCAATGCGGGGCGCCCACGGAAGGCCCACGATCACCTCGGCCATCGGCGATTTGCCAGGCGGACTCGCGAGATCCCGGGTCTGGCGGAGCAGCAGAACTCGCTCTGAGGTCCGCTCGCGACGGCACATGAAGTGCTGCCCACGGACACACCGCAACGCTGCACGCAGTTGCAGTCTCCCATTCTGGCCTACGTCCGACCGAGAGGCTCCATGAGTGAGCGGGAGTACTCGAGCTATGGTTCGATGAGGACGGTCTGGCCGAGCGACGCTACGGAATCGAGGGCACACCTGCCACGCTGGTGATCGATCCGACGGGGTGCGTCCGTTATTTCGTCACCGGAACCGGTGGTGTCGATGTGCAACGGCTGATTCGCGCGGCGGCGCGCGCGGAGAGCCAGGCCAGCACGGCCGCCGCCTGCGGCGGCGGGGAAGAGCCGCCTTCCGATGCCGCCCGCCGGCTGGCGGTGACCTGAACCCTATGTTGCGCCGAGATCACCACCGCACCGAGAGGCAGCTCAGCCCGCCGTCCATCTTCCGGTATTCCGACATGGCGAGGGGGACGACGTCATAGCCCAGCTTGCCGAGTAGCGCGCCGGTCGCGGGGAAACTCTGGGCGACAAGCAGCGCGTCGTTGACCCTGATGCAGTTGGCGGCGTAGTCCTCCCCTTCCGGAACGCGCACGATCTCCCACCCTTGCAGCGCTTCATGTCCCGCGATCTCGCCGGTAGCGAGCAACCGTCGTTCGCCCAGCCAGGAGAGTCCGGTCTTCAGATGCAGCAGGCCGGGCATCGCCCGGATATCGATTACGCTGGAGGTGAAGCCATGCCGCGCCAGCCACTCGGCCAGCTGGGCCGCGCCCTCGGGATTGGTGCGGTGCGAGTGGCCAATAAAGAAGTGCTGGCCCGCCTCACAGAGATCGCCGCCATCCACCGTGCCGGGAGCGGTGATCTCGGCCAGGTCGGGAAACCGCTCTCGGAGCACCGGTCGGAGCGCGGCCACCTCGCCGGCGCGGCTCACGGCGCCTGGGCGGGTGAGCATCGCACCCCCGGTGGTGACGATGGCGGCATCCTCGACGAAGGTGGAGTCGGGAAAGTCGGGATCGGGGGCGAGCCTGACAAGGGCGAGTCCCAGCCGCTCCAGCATGCGGCAGTAGGCGTCGTGCTGCTCGAGCGCGAGCGCCAGGTCCGGCGGGCCAAGACGGGACGAGGTGATCCCGGCGGCGAAGGTGGCCGCGGGAGGACGGACGATCGCACGGGTGAATCGCATCGCTAGGTCGCGCCGGATCGGCCCCTGGCGGCAATGATGAGGCGGTAGACCGGATAGCTGAGCGCCAACAGCAGGAGCGACTTCCAGCTGTTACCCCAGTCGGTCGCCACCGACCCCGCGAGGAAGGCCAGCGAGCCCAGCAGCGCGAGTCCGGTGGTGAAGGGGAAGCCGGGCACCCGGTAGGGCCTCGGGGTGTCGGGCTCCTTCCGCCGGAGGACGAACACACTCAGAAAGGACAGCGCGTAGCTGGCGACGAAGAAGAACGCGGCCAGCGCGAGCACCGTATTGAACGTGCCGGAGATGATGAACCCCGCTGCCACCCCGACGCTGACCCAGTGCCCTACCGTCGGCGTGCCACCGGGATTCACCGTCTCGAAGCCGGCGGGCAGGAGCCGGTCCCGGCTCATGGCCAGCACCACCCTGGGCGCCATGAGCAGGCAGGCGTTGATGCCGCCCAGGATCGAGACCAGTACCAGCGAGCGGATGATCAGGTCACCCCGCTCGCCGAAGAGCGCCCTTCCCCGCGGTCGCGGCGACGAACGGATCCCCTGCCATCCGGTCGATGCCGAGCAGCCGGACCAGCGCCAGGTTGACCAGGACGTAGATCAGGATGACGACGAGGACCCCCATCACCATCGCGCGCGGAATGCCGCGGCCGGGGTTCCGCACTTCCTCGCCGAAGTAGATCGGCCCGGTCCACCCGTCGTAGGTGAAGATCACCGCCTGCAGCGCCAGGATGATGGCGGTGACCAGCGCCATCCCCGCGGGGAGCACCGCGGGCGTGACCGCCTCCCGGGCCGGCACGGGGAGAAGCAGGCAGACGGTGATCAGGCCCCCGAAGGCCAGCGCCTTGAGGGCGCTCAGGATCTGTTGCGAGAGATCGCCGACTCGGATCCCGCGCCAGAGGAGCAGCCCGAACAGGAGCACCAGCGCCACGCCCACCGGCACCCGGCGCCCTGCCATGGCCGGGATCATCGGCTCGAGATATTCCGTGAAGACCATGGCGCCGAGGGAGACCGCGGCGCAGGTGGAGATCCAGTCGTTCCAGCCGACCACGAACCCGGGATATTCGCCGAGGGCACGGCGGACGAACACGTACTGGCCGCCCGATTTGGCCACCATCGCCGCCGGTTCCGCCAGCGAGATGGCTCCGAGCAGCGCGTACAGACCGCCGATGATCCACACGCCGAGGAAGAGCGCCGCGCTCGGCAGATACGCGGCCACATTGCCCGGGGTGCGGAGGATCCCGACCATGATGGTGTTGCCGACGAGCACCGCGACGCCGAAGGAGACGCCCAGGACCTGGAGCAGCTTGCCCCGGCTGATGGCGTGGGGCCAACGCGGGCGGTACGACGGCTTGAGCCACTGCGTCAGGCACGGACACGTTGGCGACCTCCCGGAGGGGTCAATCGTATGTGGGTGTAGCCGAACTCACCGCGTTACAGGACGGGGCGCGGTCTCTTAGGACAAAGACGCAGCACAACTGCTTATCAGCGGAGACTAGGTTGGCTGCTTGGTGAGCAAATCAATGATACATGAAGCCTCGAGGTTTCGTCTACCGCATTCGCGGCGTGTAGCGGTTCAGCGTCGCGTACTCCGGCGGCCAGGGCAGCGCGTACCCCAGGTCGGCCGCGGCATGGCGGGTCCAGTACGGATCCCACAGGTGCGCCCGCGCCAGCACCACCAGATCGGCGCGGCCGGCCGCCAGGATGGTGTTGACGTCCGCCGGCGGACGAGATGTTCCCCACGGTCATCGTGGGCACCCGCGCTTCGTGCCGGATCCGATCGCTGAACGGCGTCTGGAACTGGCGGCCGTAGACCGGCTTCCCCTCGGGGACCGTCTGCCCCGCGGAGACGTCCACGATATCGGCGCCGGCGGCGACCGCCATCCGCGCGACCTCCACCGCGTCGTGCGCCTCCATCCCGCCCGGCGCCCAGTCCACCGCCGAGATCCTGACCGACAGCGGCTTCGCCTGCGGCCACTCGGCGCGGACCCGGGTCACGATCTCCAGCGGATAGCGCATCCGGTTGGCGAGGGACCCACCGTACTCGTCGGTGCGCCGGTTGGTGAGCGGCGAGATGAACGAGGCCAGCAGGTAGCCGTGCGCCAGGTGCAGCTCGAGCAGGTCGAACCCGGCGGCGTCGGCCATCCGGGTGGCGCGCACGAAGTCGGCGGCGACCTGGTCCATGTCGCCCCGCGTCATCTCCCGCGGCGTCTGGTTGTGCGGCCGGTAGGGAATGGGGGACGGCGCGATCAGCGGCCAGTTCCCCTCGGGCAGCGGCTCGTCCTCGCCCTCCCACAGCACGCAGGTCGAGCCCTTCCTGCCGGCGTGCGACAACTGGATGCCGATCTTGGCCTCGCTCTCCCGGTGCACGAACTCCACGATCCGCCGCCATCCGGCCACGTGCTCCGGGAGATACATCCCGGCGCATCCGGGGGAGATCCGGCCCTCGCGGCTCACGTCGGTCATCTCGGTCATCACCAGTCCCGCGCCGCCGATCGCCCGGCTGGCGAGGTGCACCAGGTGCCAGTCGTTCGGGAGGCCGTCCTCCGCCCGGTACTGGCACATCGAGGAGACCACGATCCGGTTGGGCAGCACCAGCTCGCGGAGCCGGTAGGGCGTGAACAGCGGCGGAGGGCAGGGATCGAGCGACATCGGGCGGCCGCTCTGCTTCTCCGCCTCCTCGGCGAACCAGCGGTCCACCTGCGCGACCAGCGCCGGATCGCGAACCTTCAGGTTCTCGTGGGTGATGCGGAGGCTTCGGGTGAGCAGGTTGAAGGCGAACTGGAGCGGCTCGGTGTCGTGGTAGCGCTCCACCGATTCGAACCACTCGAGGCTCGCCTGGGCGGCGCGCTGGAGGCTCTCCACCTGGGGCCGCCGGCCGGCCTCGTAGCTCGCCAGCGCATCGGGAATCGACCGCTCGCCCTTGAGCGCCGCCGCCAGCGCGATCGCGTCCTCCATCGCCAGCTTGGTGCCCGATCCCACCGAGAAGTGCGCCGTGTGGGCGGCGTCGCCCAGCAGCACGACGTTGCCCGAGTGCCAGCGGGCATTCCGGACCGTGGGGAACCGGCGCCAGATGGAGCGATTGGCCAGGAGCGCGGTGGCCCTGCAGCTCCTCCTTGAAGAGCTGCTCCAGGTAGGCGACCGTGGCCCGCTCGTCGTTCTCGTCGAGACCGCTCGCCCTCCAGGTCTCCTCTCTGGCCTCGACGATGAAGGTCGAGCGGCCGGGCGCGTACTGGTAGGCATGGGTGCGCCAGAGTCCGTCGGAGGAGGGCTTGAAGTAGAAGGTGAACGCGGGAAACGGGCGGGTGGTGCCGAGCCAGACGAAGCGGTTGCGGCGCCAGTCGAGGTGCGGCTCGAACCGGTCGGACAGCCGGTCGCGGATCAGGCTCGCCGCGCCGTCGGCGGCGACGATCGAGATCGGCGGCGGGCAGGCCGCAGTCGGAAAGGTCTCGGATCTCCCGCTGCCACTGCACCTCGACGCCGAGCGATTGCGCCCGCCGGGCGAGCAGCTCCAGGAGGGTCTTCCGTTCCACTCCGGAGAAGCGATGCCCGGTCGACCGCATGACCGTGCCGCGGTAGTGGATCTCGATATCCTCCCAGCGCGCCGCGGCAGCGGCCATCGCCTGGTTGGTCTCGGGATCGGCCTCGCCGACGTTCTCCAGGGTCTCGTCGGAGAACACCACGCCGAAGCCGAAGGTGTCCTCGACCCGGTTCCGCTCGTAGACCGTCACCTGGTGGCTCGGGTCGTCGCGCTTGAGCAGGATGGCGAGATAGAGGCCGGCGGGCCCCGCCCCCACGATCGCGACGTTCACCTGGCGGCCGGCTCCCACGCCGGGGCCACCAGCCGGCGGCGGCCGTCCGCAGTGCAGCGGCGTATCGGCCTCCTCGAGGCCGACGTGGTCCCAGAGCTTGCAGGTCACCGGCTTGTGCACCTGGTCGAGGCCCTCGCAGTAGTTGGTGAAGACACAGCGCCGCACCTCGTCGCCCAGGCCGAGCCGGAGCTTCCGGAACCAGTCGGGGTCCGCCAGGCTCTGCCGGGCGGACGCGATGATGTCCGCCACGCCGTCACGGAGCAGCTCCTCCGCCTGCTCGAAGGTCGAGATCCCGCCCGACAGGACTACCGGCGTCCGGCACCCCGCGGCGCGCACCGCCTCCCGCACGGCCAGCGTGGCCTCCCGGTTCCGGCCGAACGGTCCTCGCTCGTCCGACCGCACGGTCGGCATGCACTCGTAGCCACTGGGCCCCGTGTAGGGATAGCGGGCCCAGCCCACCCGCGGCTGCTTGGCGTCCTCGAACTTGCCCCCGCGAGAGAGCGAGAGGTAGTCCATCCCGGCCCGCGCGAACTCGGCGCCGAACCAGGCCGCATCCTCGGCGGTGTTGCCTGCCGGGAATGCATTCCTCGGCCAGGAACCGGCACCCCACCACGAATCGCTCGCTCACCGCGCCTCGCACCGCGCGGTAGACCTCGAGCGGCAACTTCACCCGATTGGCACGCGATCCGCCGTAGCCGTCGTCCCGCTGGTTCAGCGCGGAGAGAAACGACGCCATGGTGTAGGCGTGGGCGTAGTGCAGCTCCACGCCATCGAACCCCGCCTGCTCGGCACGCGCCGCCGCGCGCGCGAACAATCCCGGCAGCACCCGTGGCAGCTCCCGAATGTGAGGCAGCGCGGTATCGGTGACCCGCTCCCGCTCGCCGAATCGCAGGCTCTCGAGCTCCCGCTCATTCAGGAACTCGGGCCACTCCGCTTCCGGCAATCGCGCCAGCGCCTCGCGGATGGCGTCGTCGGTGCCCGGCAGCAGGGCGCGGTGCCGGTCGGTGAGGACCAGGAACTCCCGGAAGTATCGCTCCGGCTCCGGCCGGCGGCGGATCCGGAGGAAATCGATGATCTGGATGAACAGCCGGGTCCGTCCGCCGCTCGCCTGGCGGACGGTGCGCACCAGCTCGGCCAGGCCGGGGATGAACCGGTCGTGCCCGATCCGGAGAAGCGGTCCGCTGGGAATGTCCCGGATGCCGGTGGCCTCGACGACCAGCGCCCCGGGCTGCCCGCGCGCGAAACGCTCGTACCACGCCAGGACCTCCGGCGTGACCAGCCCGTCGTCGGTGGCGCGCCAGGGCACCATGGCCGGAACCCAGGTGCGCTCGCCCAGCTCGAGCCGGCCGGAGCGGAGGGGGCTGAACCAGAGCGACCGCGCCGCCTCCTCCGCGGTGGGTGGATGCGTCGCGGGGATGGGGTGTTTGACGAAGGGCTCGGGGTGCCACATGTCGGGAGGGTATCAACCCGCGACCAGAAAGTCAGGTCTCAGCGGCGTGGACGCGCGCCAGTTTTGAAAGCGGATTCCACAAGATGCCCTCGAATGGCGCGCGAGGCCAGGGCAAGCGGACCTGATTCACCTGGCCTCAGAGATACGACAGCCACCAGGCCCGGCTCCGCGCCTTGAGCGCCGCGTACCGCCGGCACACCGGGTAGAGCGCCGCCACCACGCCGAGCCAGACTAGATAGACGACGGGCAACCCGAACCCGTACCCCGCCGGCAGGAGGCTGTGGACGGTGCGGATGGCCGAAGCGGGAAAGCCCTGCGCAACGCCCGCGGCGACCGCGAGCGCGTGCACGAGGTAGAGATGGGTCACATAGAAGAGGAACGGCACTCGGCCGAAGGTGATCATCACGTCGGCCAGCGGGCCTTTCGCCCGACGCAGGAATGCGAGGGCGACGAAGGCCGGCCCCAGCGTCATCAGCACGAAGAGCAGCGACGGCGGATACTTGGTCACGTTCAGGAACGACATGGCCAGGAGCGCCGGGCTACCGTCATCGAGCCGGGGACTGGGGTCGCCGTAGCCATTGAGCGTCCGGAGCGCCACGAAGCCAAGAATCGTCAGCGCACCAGTCCAGACGAGCCGGCGCGCCGCCCCGGCATCCTGCGAGAAAACCGCGGGTCCGGCGGCATAGCCGAGAGCCATCACCCCGGCCCAGGGGACAAGCGGGTAGATCATGAACACCGGCACGATGCCGAGCGGACCCCGCACGTGCAGGATCTGCCAGAGCGGGGCAAAGGCGCCGAACGCCGCCGGCGCGACTCCGTCGAGGAGGTTGTGCCCCAGCACCAGCGCCAGGCCGAACGCCGCGACAGCGGCGCGGGGCAGGTGGATCAGCCCGGCCAGCACCACCATCGAGGCGCCGATCGCCCAGATCACCTGTGCGCGGACGCCCATGGGCCACCGGGTGGAGAAGTACCACCCGAAGCTGATCACCGTCGCCTCCAGCAGGATCAACCACAGCCCGCGAGTGAGGAGGAAGCGAGCCAGCTGGCCGCGGCTGCGGCGCGTGCCCGCGATCCATGCGCTGGCGCCGGCGAGGAAGACGAAGACCGGCGCGCAGTAGTGGGTAATCCAGCGGGTGCCGAAGAGCGCCAGGTGGGTGCGGGTCAGGTCGGTGGGGTCGAACCGGAACTCGGTGAAGTAGGCCCTGACGTGATCCAGCACCATGACGACCATGACTATGCCGCGAAGCAGGTCCACGTGGTCGAGGCGGCGCGTGGTCGGGGCCTGGGGCTCAGTCGCGGCTGGGCGCGCCCGTGGGATCCGGTATTCCCCCGACGGGGGGTCGGGTCGAAGCACCGTGCTCATGTCACGTCCTCTCGGCCTGGCGGTTTCTGGGGCTGGGTTCTCGGAGGGCCCTACTTCTTATGCGCGAGAGGCGACCCAAGAGCGGACAGCGGCGGCCTGGGCTATCAGTTTTTCAGTGTTGGCAGTAGCGAGGATATTTCCTTCGGCGGGGACCAACTGCAGCGTCTCGGTGTTGCCTAACCCTGTTTGAGCAGCTCCCCCGCGATGATCAGCTGCTGGATCTCGGTCGTCCCCTCATAGATTCGGAGCGCCCGCACCGCGCGGTACAGGCGATCCACCGGGTGATCGGCCAGCACTCCCCTTCCCCCGACGAGCTGCACCGCGTCGTCCACTGCCCGCTGAGCCATCTCGGTGGCGAAGGATTTGGCCATGGCGGCCTCGCTGGTGATCCGCTCCTGTCCCTGGTCCTTCTCAAAGGCCGCGCGATAGGTGAGGAGCCGAGCGGCCGCGAGATCGGTGGCCATCCGGGCCAGCTTCTCCTGGACCAATTGGAACTGCGCCAGCGGCTTCCCGAACTGTTGCCGCTGCTTCACATGAGCGAGTGCCTCGGCGAGGGCGCGAGCGGCCATGCCGCACGCCGCGGCGGCCACCGTGGGCCGCAGGCGGTCGAGCGCCGCGAGGCCGAGCCCGTAGCCGCGCCCCTCGGCTCCAAGCAGCGCGTCCGCTGGAACGCGGCAGCTCTCGAAGGAGATCTCGCCCAAGGGGTGCGGCGCGCTCAATACCTGCGCGCCTGCGAACCGAAGTCCCGGAGCATCCGCCGGCACGAGGAAGCAGCTGATACCCTTCGAGCCCTTGGCTCGATCGGTTGAGGCGAAGACGGCGTAAAGATCGGCGATGCCCGCGTTCGAGATCAGCGTCTTGGTCCCGTCGAGCACATAGTGGCCTCCCTCGCGCCGCGCGGTGGTGGCGATGCCCGCGACGTCCGAGCCCGCCCCCGCCTCGGTCATCGCGAACGCGGTCATCACCTTCCCCTGGGCGATCGGACCCAGCCACTTCTCTTTCTGCGCCGGCGACCCGCCCAGAAGAATCGGCGTCGTGCCCAGCCCTTGAAGGGCGAACACCGCGTCGGCGAGCGGCGACGCCTCGCCGAGCGCCTCCCGCATCAGGCAGCAGCCTCGGAGATCGAGGTCGAAGATCGGCTGGAGCCAACCACCGGCGCCCAAAAGCGTGACGAGCGCTCGCGCTTCCTTCCGCGCGGCCGCGTCGTCAGCCGGCTCGGCACGGGCCGCAATCTCCCCAGCCAGAACTCCGGCGCGCTCGGTGAGAGTCGCGTGCCGTGGCTCGAGGAAAGTGCGGATCAGCTTGGCGTCCGGCATGGGCTATTCGAACTTCGGTTCGCGCTTGGTGCGGAAGGCCTCATAAGCCTCGCGGAAATTGGGATTCTGCATGCAGTCGGCCTGGACCTTCGCTTCCCACTCGATGGCGGTGACCAGGTCCATCGCCGCCTCCTCGTTGAGCGCCTGCTTGGTGACTCCGAGCGCGACCGACGGCCCCTTTGCCAGTCGGACCGCGACCTCGGTCGCCTCCGGCATCAACCGGTCGCCCGCCACCACCCGATTGTAGAGCCCGATCTCGGCCGCCCGCTGCGCGGTGACGAAGTCCCCCAGCATGAGAATCTCGCTCGCGTGTGCCATGCCGACGATGCGGGGCAGCAGCCAGGCCGCGCCCATATCCGCGCCGGCCAGCCCGACTCGCGAGAAGAGGAAAGCGATCTTGGCGCTCTCCGCCGCGATACGGATGTCGCTCGCCGCGGCGATCACGGCCCCGGCCCCGGCCACCGTTCCGTTGAGCGCCGCCACGACCGGGCGGCGGCATTGGCGGATGGAGAGAATGAGGTCGCCGGTGAGACGGGTGAACTCGAGCAATCCCGCGGCATCCCTCGAGAACAGCGCGCCGATGATGTTTTCGACATCACCACCGGTGCAGAAAGCCCGGCCGGCCCCTGTGATGATGACCGCACGGACACCCGGTTCGGAATCGAGCGCGCGGAAGGTGTCCCTGAGCTCGGTGTAGACCTCGAAGGTGAGCGCGTTGAGGCGCTCCGGCCGGTTGAGGGTGATGGTCGCGACCGCGGTCGCCGGGTCCACGGTGTAGAGGAACGATTGAGGCTTCAAGGCCATAGAACCGCCGTCGCTTCGATCTCCACCACCGCGTGAGGATCCACCAGCGACTTCACCTCCACTAACGCCATCGCCGGATAGTGCGTCCCCATCCGGCGCCGGTACACTTCGCCCAGAGGCTTGAGGCTGGCGCGGTACTGCGCCATGTCGGTGACATAGATCGTGAACCGGCCGATGTCCGCCGGCTCGCCGCCGGCCTGGCGCAGCACGGCGAGCACGTTGCTCAGCGCACGGTCGAACTGGGACACGAAATCGGCGGGCGGCACCTGGCCCGAGCCGTCGCGCGCGGTCTGACCCGCGATGAAGAGGGTCCTGCCTCCCGCACGGGCGAGCATCCCGTTGTTCCATCCACGGGGAGCGCCAAGCTCCTCGGGGTTGACGATCGCGAAGCGGTCGCCCATCGCGGTTCTCCCGTCCAGGACCAGGGCTTCTCCGTTGGGCCCATTCGTGACCGCGGCGGTCACCAGCGACACGACCGCCGCCGCCACCTCCTCCGCCGAGATCAGCCGAGTCTGACCCGCCGAGGCGAGCGCCGCCGCCAGCGCCTCTTCCCTGGTGCGGCCGGTCTTCGCCACGATCCGGTCGATGGTCTCCGTCGTCATCTCGGTGTCGACGAAGCCGGGACACACGGCGTTCACCGTCACGCCGGTGCCCTCGACCTCCGCCGCCGCCGACCGGGTGAGGCCCACCAGCGCGTGCTTGGCGGCGGAATAGGCCGCGAGATACTTGCCCCCACCGAGCCCCGCGGTCGATGCGACGTTGACGATGCGACCCCACTGCCGCTCGACCATGCCGGGTAGAAACGCGCGAGTGCAGAGGAACGCTCCGGTGGCGTTGACGGCCATGAGGCGGTTCCAGTCCTCGAGCGAAGTGCGGGCGACCGGCATCGACGCGGCGGCGCCGGCGTTGTTCACCAGCACCGCGACCGGTCCCAGCTCGGCCGCGTTGCGCGCCAGGGCCTCTACGCTCGCTTCGCTGGTCACGTCGCAGACCACGGCCTTCGCCCGGTGGCCCGACGCCGACAGCTCGGCGGCCTGTCGCTCGATCTGGTCTCGGGTGCGGGCGGCGAGCACGACGCCGAGACCCGCGTCTGCCAGGGCACGCGCAGTCGCGGCTCCGATCCCCCGTCCCGCGCCGGTCACCACGGCGACGCTACCTGTCAGGTCGCCCATTGAGCTCCGCCTGCACGGCCTCGTCGAGAATCACCCCGAGGATCTCGACCGTCGCCCGGCCTTCCTCCGCGCTCGCCTGCGCCGGATACCCGAAATAGGCTTGCGGCCCTCCGGCCTCCTCGAAGCTCAGTTTGCCTTCCTTGATGGCACGGGAGAGAGACGCGGGATTGGGCGGCAGCGCGGCTCGCGTCGCCTCATGCACCAGCTCCGGCCGCTCGGCCAGCACGATCGAAGTCTCGAACTGCCCGGCGTGGCAGGCGCCGCTCTTGAACTCGTCGCTGAGCCTCGAGGCCCACGGCTTCGCCGCGATGTTGGGGAACGCGACAGCCAGACCGTTCTCTCCCCGGATCGCGTTCACGGCCGCCTCGATCGAGGCCAGGTGTCCCGGGTCGAGATGGGCGTTGGCGATCGCGAGGGCACCGAATCCATGCCGCGCCAGGCTGCGCGCGATATCCATCAGCGTCGCGGTCACCGTCTCCGGGCGAAGCGAGACGGTTCCGGCGAACCCTTGGGCGAACGCTGCCGTGGTATAGGTCAGCGGCGGAAGGATCGCCACCTTCACCCCGCGGGCGGCCATGCGCGCGCCGCCCGCGCGCGCCATCGCTTCGGCGATGATCACGTCGGTCTCGAGCGGCAGGTGCGGCCCGTGGGCCTCGATGGCGCCGACCGGCAGGATGGCGATGGATCCCGGGCCGGCGGCCTCCCGCGCCTCCTCCCAGGTCATTGCGGCGAGCGGCTGCACGGTTATTGTGTCCTCAGCGGTCATCCGGAGGGAGCGGAGCGACCGAAGGATCTTCTGCGCCTGCCTCGAGCCATTCCCCGGCAAGATCCCTCGCTTCGCTCGGGATGACACACCGCCTTGGCGACCCAACTATGACCGCAGACCACCCGACGCACCTGAACATCGCCGACTTCTTTCTCGATGCCCGGGTGCGCGAAGGCCGGGGGGACCGGACCGCGCTGATTACCGATGCCGGACGGTTGAGCTACCGTGAGGTGCAGGCACTGGCCAACCGCTATGCCAACGTGCTCAGCTCGGCGGGAGTGGCTCCGGAACAGCGCGTGATCATCGCCCTCCCGGACGGGCCGGACTTCGTGGCGGCCCTGTTTGGCATCCTGAAGATCGGCGCCGTCGTAGTGATGGTCAACCCGGAGCTCAAGCCCGACGCCATCGAGTATTTCTTCGAGTACAGCCGCGCCGCGGTGGCGCTGGTGGCGGCGGAGCGCGCAGACGCCTTCCGCGCCGCGGCCGCGCGTGCTGCCCACGCGCCGGCGCCTGCTGGTCGTCGGCGGTCCGCGAATGGGAGTCGCGTCTCGCTGCGGCGCCGGAAACCTGGCGGAACTTTCCCACCCACCGCGACGACGCCGCCATCTGGCTCTTCTCCGGCGGCACGACCGGCCGTCCCAAGGCCGCGGTGCAGCCGCATCGCTCGTACGTCAACACCGCGAGTGCTACGCGCGCCAGGTCCTCTGCTACACCGAGGACGACGTGACGCTCTCGGTGCCCAAGCTCTATTTCGGCTACGCGATGGGCTCGAATCTCTTCTTTCCCTTCGCCGCCGGCGCCGCCAGCGTGCTGTTCGACGACCGCTGCACCGCGGAAGTCATCTTCAGCCGGATCGCGCAATACCGTCCGACCATCCTGATCACCGTGCCCACCATGATCAACCAGATGGTGAGCCATCCGGAGGCCGGCCGGCAGGACCTCTCCTCGTTACGCCTGGCGACCTCCGCGGGAGAGGGGCTGCCCGAGGAGCTGCACGCCAGATGGGACCGGACCTTCGGGGTTCCGCTCCTCGACGGGCTGGGCACCGCGGAGATGTGGCACATCTTCCTCTCCAACCGGGTCGGCCGGATCCGGCGGGGCACACTGGGTGAGGTCGTGCCCGGCTTCGAGATCAGGGTGGCGGACGAGGAAGGCCGCGAGGTCCCCGACGGAACGATCGGGCACCTCTGGGTGCGCGGCGGGTCCCGGGCCCTGGGCTACTGGCAGCAGCTCGACAAGAGCCAGACCTGTTTCCGGGGCGAGTGGGTGGTGACAGGCGACCTGGTCTGTCGCGATGCCGACGGCTACTACACCTACGGCGGCCGAGCGGACGAGCTGCTCAAGGTCTCGGGCAAATGGCTCTCCGCCACCGAGGTGGAAGGCTGCCTGCTGCAGCACCCGGCGGTGTCGCAGGTGGCGGTGGTGGGTGTGACGGATGCCAACGGACTGGTGAAGCCGCACGCCTGGGTCATCCCTCGCGAGCGACGCGAGGGGCTGGCGGAGGAGCTCCAGGCCTTCGTGCGCGATCGGCTGGAGCCCTACAAGTGTCCGCGCGAAGTGATCTTCGTGGATGCGCTGCCGACGACGCATCTGGGCAAGGTGGATAGGGGGAAGCTCAGATCGAGTCTGGGGCAGTGAGGCCGCTCTGGCTGTCATCCCGAGCGGAGCGAGGGATCTTCCTGGGCCGATTTCGACCCATTCCCTGGCAAGATCCCTCGCGTTCGCTCGGGATGACATTGCTGTCGCCCGACCCACAGCGCCGCAAGCCATCTACATGCCTGACATCAACTATCGAAACGACCGCGGCGTCGCGGTCATTTCCTTCGCCAATCCGCCCGTCAACGGCCTGTCCCACGCCGTCCGGGCCGGCATCTCTGCCGCTCTCGCGCGGGCGCAAGCCGAGCCCTCCGTTCGAGCGATCGTCCTCACTGGCGCCGGCGATCTCTTCTCCGGCGGCGCCGACATCCGGGAGTTCGGCACGCCGGCAAGCGCGGCGGAACCCACCTTGCGCCAGCTCATCGATCAGCTGGAGACGAGCTCCAAGCCCGTCGTCGCCGCGATCGCCGGCACCTGCCTCGGCGGCGGCCTCGAGCTGGCGTTGGCGGCGCATTATCGCGTCGCGCGAGCCGACGCGAAGCTCGGCCTGCCTGAGGTCAAGCTCGGTCTCCTTCCGGGCGCGGGTGGCACGCAGCGCCTGCCCCGACTCGTCGGCGCCGCAAGGGCCCTCGACCTGATCGTGAGCGGGGAGCCGGCAGCGGCGAAGGACCTGGCAGGCACTGCCCTGCTCCATGGGATCGCGAACGGTGATCCGCTGGCGAGTGCCATCGAGCTCGCGGCCTCCCCGGAGGTGACGATGAGGCCGCCACCCAGAACGCGCGACATCTCGCTCGATGAACCGAACCTCGCCGAACTGTGCGACGCCGCTCGGGCCAGGCTCGAGACACAGCGGCCCCGGCTGCCCGCGCCCTGCCCGTGCTGTGGACGCGGTCGAAGCAGCGGGCGGAGCCTTCGAGGAAGGACTCGCCATCGAGCGGCGCTTTTTCCAGGAGCTGATGGGGACGCCGGAATCGAAGGGCCTCAGGCATGCGTTCTTCGCGGAGCGCGCCGCGGCCAAGGTGGACGGCATCACCCCTTCGACCCCTGTCCGGCCGCTCAAGCACGCCGCCGTGATCGGCGCAGGCACCATGGGCGCGGGGATCGCCGTGGCGCTGCTCGATGCCGGCATCCCCGTCTGGCTGGTGGAAGCCGATCAGCCGGCGCTGGAGCGGGGCGTGACGCGGATCGCCGGCAGTTACGATGGGCAGATAAAGAGGGGCAGGCTCACTCCCGGCGAGCGGGACCGCCGCCTGTCGCTGCTCCGAATGACACTCTCCTACGAGGCCATCGGCCAGGCCGACGTGGTGATCGAGGCGGTGTTCGAATCCATGGACGTCAAGCGCGGCGTGTTCACCTCCCTCGACCGCGCGATGAAGCCGGGTGCCATCCTCGCGACCAACACCTCGACGCTCGACGTGAACACGATCGCCGGGTTCACGAGGCGCCCCTCGGACGTGCTCGGCCTCCACTTCTTCAGCCCGGCGAACGTGATGCGCCTGCTGGAGGTGGTGCGCGGCCGAGCGACCTCGCCCGAGGTGCTCGCGACGGCGCTCAAGCTGGCCAAGGCGCTGCGGAAGGTGGCGGTGGTCTCGGGTGTGTGCGACGGATTCATCGGCAACCGGATGCTCGAAGGGTACACCAAGCAGGCGTGGTATCTGGTCGAAGAGGGCGCCACGCCCCAACAGATCGATGGCGTCATGCAGGAGTTCGGTCTCGCGATGGGCCCGTTTCGCGTCGGGGACCTGGTGGGTCACGATGTCAGTCTCGCGATACGGCAGCATCGCCGCGCGCAGCGCCCGGGGTATCTCAACTCCACGTTGCCGGACCGGCTCTGCGAGCTTGGCCGCCTCGGTGACAAGACCGGCGCCGGCTGGTACGACTATCCCGAGGGCCCTCGGCACCCGGTCCCATCGCCCGCGGTGGACGAGCTCATCGCGGCGCACCGGACCGAGATCGGAGTCTCACCCCGCCGAGTCGAGGACGGCGAGATCGTGGACCGGCTGGTCTATGCCCTGGTGAACGAAGGCGCGCGGATCCTCGAGGAGGGGATCGCCACGCGGGCGAGTGACATCGACGTCGTGTATCTCACTGGTTACGGTTTTCCGCGGGCCCGCGGTGGACCGATGTTCTATGCCGAGCAGATAGGGCTGAATCGGGTCCTGGGCAGGGTGCGGGAGTTCGCGAGGAACCCGCATGGCGACCCCGGCTTCTGGAGACCGGCGCCGCTGCTCGAGCGTCTGGCAGAGTCGGGCGGGAGATTCGACCCCCAGTGAGACCGAGCCCTGGCCGCTCCTGTTGGAACGGCCGAGGCCGGATTATCGCTCAACGACGGGGGACGACCTTCCAGAGCTCGCCCTGCTGCTGGTCGGTGACGAGGTACAAGCGCTCCGTCGGGACCTTGCCGCACGTCGCGCACGCGCTGGCCGCGGTCCTTGAGGAGGTGCTCCTCGCCGGTCACGCGATCCTTCTCGAGCGTCAGCCGCACCAGCATCTGGTCCTTCATGCTGCCGATGAGGAGGTTGTTGCGCCACGCCGGGAACGCGTCACCGGTGTAGAACTGCGCGCCGGACGGGGCGATGACCGGATCCCAGTAATACACCGGCTGCACCATCCCCTCGCGCACCGTCGCGGCGCCGGAGATCGGCTCCCCCGAATATTCCTCGCCGTACGCCTGGAGCGGCCACCCATAGTTCTTGCCCTTCTCGACCAGATTGAGCTCGTCGCCCCCGTTCGTCCCGTGCTCGACCACCCAGAGTCGCCCCTGCGGATCGAAGGCGGCCGCCTGGATGTTCCGGTGGCCCAGCGACCAGATCTCGGGAAGCGCGCCGGCCTTGCCCACGAAGGGATTGTCCTTCGGGACCGAGCCATCGGGCCCGATGCGGAGGACCTTCCCCATGTGGCTGTCGAGCCGCTGCGCCTGCGCCCGCATCGGCTTGTCGGAGCGCTCGCCCAGCGTGATGTACAGCATCCCATCGGGGCCGAACGCCAGCCTCGACCCGAAGTGCTTGTCGCCGTCATACACAGGGAGTGCCCGGAAGATCACCTTCACCTGTTGGACGCTCCGACGGTCCGGCGACAGGGCCCCTCGGGCGACGCTGGTGGCGTTGCCGCCCTGGCGAGGCTCCGAGTAGCTCCAGTAGATCGTTTGGTCTGACGGGAACTTGGGGCTGAGCGCCACGTCGAGCAGACCACCCTGGCCGCGCGCGTCCACGGCCGGAATTCCGGCGAGCGGCTCCCCGATCTTGCCTTCCGCCGAGACGATCCGCATCCGGCCCGGCTTCTCCGTCACCAGCAGACCGCCACCGGGGAGTGGTTCCACGGCCCACGGATTCTCCAGACCTTTTGCGACGGTGACGACCTCGAATTTGGCGCTAGATGTGACCCCGCATGCGCGGGTCTGGCCTTCGAACGCGGGTCGCTGGCCGGACGCGTTGGGGGAGCGCTCCTCCAATGGCGTGCAGGGGTTCTGCGCACGGGTCTGACTTGTAACCGAGACCGCCAAGGCGAACGTGGCGATAGGTATCCACCGAGCGTACATGATCTCTCCCGCAGTTCGTGGAAGCGTTCCAACCCGCGCCCATATTGCCGGCCTCCGCCGGTATCGACAGTGATCGCCGACACGCGCCTAGCGACCAGGGAGCTCGGCCAGCAACCGCTCGAGCGTCTTGAGGTCCCGCTCGCTCAAGGCGAGCAGGTCGGCCGGCGGGGTGTGAAACTCACGGAGCAGCTCGGCCTTGGTCCGCTCGCCCTTGGCGGTGAGCACCACGAGCTTCACCCGGCGGTCATGGGGGACCGCACGGCGCTCCGCCAGGCCGAGCCGTTCCAGGCGGTCAACGATCCAGGTCGCGTTGGAGGCGTCGCACTCCCACTCTTCGGCCAGGGAGCGCATGGCGCGACCGACCTCGAGGTCCAGCGTCGCCAGCGCTCGCGAGTCGTTGGGTGTCAGTCCCCGGCGAGCGAGGCTTCGGGTCCGCTCGGGGGCCGTGCGGATGAGGAAGTCGAACATCCGACCCCAGACCCGCCGGGCCAGCTCCGTCTTGCCGGAAGATGCTCGCGCCATGGGCCAAACCTACCGCAGAACGCGATTTACTCCAATGGTCACGATAATTGAATATATAGGATACTTGACATATCTAAAGTAGCTTGCTACATCCCAGACTGGTTCTCAGCATAGGCGGTCGGATGGTGATGCTTCGTCTGCTCCTGGGTGTCGAGGCCGCGGCGTTCCTCCTCGCGGCCTTGGTCCATTCCGGTGTTCTCATCCCGGGCTTCGAGCACCGCGCGGCTCGGATTGCCGAGACCGTGCTCGCGGTGGTCCTCCTCACGGGGCTCGCGGTCAGCGCGCTCCGTCCCGTTGCGACCCGTTCCGTCGGTCTCGCCGCCCAGGGGTTCGCGCTGCTGGGCACGCTGGTCGGCATCCTGACCATCGTGGCCGGCGTGGGACCGCAGTCGGTGCCCGACCTGGTCTATCACGGCGCCATGGTGCTGCTCCTGGCATGGGGGCTGTTCCTTGCCGTCCGGGAGCGACCGGCTTGAGCACGGGGGAGCTCGAGGGAAGGGTCGCGCTCGTCACCGGCAGCTCGCGCGGCATCGGGGCGGCCATCGCCCGGCACTTCGCGCGCAGCGGCGCGCGTGTCGCGGTGCACGGCAGGGACACGGCGGCGCTCGCAGCGGTCGCGAGCCGGATTGGTGACGACGGGGGACGGGCGATCAACCTTGGAGCCGACGTCACCCGGTGGGAGGAGATCGAGGCGATGCGCCGAACGGTCGAGCGGGAGCTCGGTCCCATCGACATCCTGGTCGCGAACGCCGGCGGCAGCCCGATCCCACCGGGGCCGCTGGAGGAGATCAGTGAGGAGGGGTGGCGCGCCTCGGTCGACGGCAACCTCACCGCGACCTTCCTGACCATCAAGAGCGTCCTGCCCGGGATGAAGCAGCGGAGGCGCGGTAACATCCTCACCGTTTCATCCGCCGCCGCGCGAAGGCCGCATCCCCGCTCGCCAGTCCCGTATGCGGCCGCCAAGGCCGGGATCCAGATGCTCACCCAGCATCTCGCGGCGCAGGTCGGTCCCTCCGGGATCCGGGTGAACTGCATCGCGCCCGAGACGATCCTCACCGAGCGAAACCTTGAGCGGATTCCGGAGGCGCAGCGGCAGGTGCTGGTCGAGCATCACCCGATCAGGCGCCTGGGAACCCCTGAAGACGTGGCGGACGCCGCGCTGTTTCTCGTCTCGGAGCGGTCCGGGTGGATCACCGGGGTCATCTTGGACGTCGCGGGCGGGGCTGTTTAAGGAGGTGCTCGAGGTCAGTGCGGCGCGGGCTGAGGCGAGGCGACGTCCTGGCGCGACCTTGAGAGCGCACCGCCTGCCCCCAGCGTCAACAAGCGGGGGCAGGGTCGCGAGCCGGGGGGAGGCGATCGAGGCTCATGCCAACACCATAGGGCCGGCGGGCAGGCCGTACAGTGGAGTTAGTATTGTCGTGGTGCCGTAGCCGCACGGATCAGCCTGCCTAGGTGCTACCGAGAAGCTCTCCCAGCCAGCGCAGACCACGGACATCGAAATCCCTGGTGGTGACCTCGGTAGGACACGCCATGGTTCCGATGAATTCCCCGCGCCGCGAAACGGCCCAGAGGGGCGTACTTCGCTCACCGCTCGAGTCTGGCAGGTATTGAAAGCGGAACGCCTGCCCCCGCCACGTCAGGGAACGAGAACGATCACGCATAGCGGATTGCCATAGGAAGATTGTTAAGCGCCTGCCGGAAGCCCCGATCGGAGGCCAGGGGCCAATTGGCTCGTTGTAGGAGTTATGGCTCAGAACCGCGGCGGTCAAGTGTGGGGCCGGGCTTCCCAGGCCCCGGCCTGCCGAACAACTCCTCCTTGTGGGTCACACAATGAAGAATTGTTGGATTTGCCGGTAGATCAGACAATTTGTGCTTGGGCAACCCACAAGGCGGAGTTGTGCCGTCAACGGGCATCTCGGGAGGGCAACCCGTGAACGTGATCGTGTTCGGTGGGACCGGTATGGTGGGGGCGGGCGTCCTGATCGAGTGCCTCGAGGATCCGCGTGTTCGCTCAGTGCTCGTGATAGGCCGCCGCTCGGTGGGGATCTCCAGCCCCAAACTCCATGAGCTGATTCGCTCCGACTTCTTTCACTACAACGACGTGGGAGGCGAGCTCTCGGGCTACGACGCGTGCTTCTTCTGCCTCGGCGTGTCGGTGGTGGGGATGAGCGAGCCTGACTACCATCGTCTGACCTACGAGTTGACCATCGCGACTGCCGAGGCAGTGGTGGCGGCCAACCCGGCGATCAGGTTCTGCTACGTGTCGGCCGAAGGCACCGACAGCACCGAACGCGGACGCTCCATGTGGGCGCGGATCAGGGGAAAAACCGAGAACCATCTGCTCCGGCTGTCAGCCACGTCCTTCGTGTTTCGTCCGGGCTATATCCAACCGATGAAGGGCGTCCGTTCGAAGACCAGGCTGTATCAGACAGTCTACGACGTTTTCGGGTGGCTTTATCCGGTGCTCAGGAAAGTCGTGCCCAGGCATGTGACTACGACAGAGAACGTGGGACGCGCGATGATCGAGGTGGCGGCCGCTGGGTATTCGCGCCGAGTGCTGGAGAACGCCGACATCAATCTCCTGGCACCCAAGACGGACGGATCTCAATCGAGAAAGCGGTAGCCTGGCGGGGCGTCTTTCACCGGGAGGCCGGCATGATCCAGGCGGGGCGCCTGTATCCTTGACCCCTCCGGTACCGGGCTTCACCTTAGAGCCGGCAAGCTAAGGCTTCTCATGGATTGAGGGAGGGCGCCATGCAGGCGTTCCCTTTGTCTGCCATGTTTGGCTGTGGCTCTGATTTCTTCCCGCTCGCGTGCCGGACGCCACAAGCGCCTCCACAGCGTCCGAATTTCGCCCCACCCTCCAGATCGCGCCAACCAGTCGGACAGCACTCTTCAGCTCTCCCGCAGCACAGAAGCCGTCTTCCACATGGAGGGAGGTAGTCTATGCGTTCGCATCAACGGACATGGACTCGTGTTGGCAAGGGGGTGGTTGTAGGTCTGCTGTTGGCCTTGGCAGTGGCGTTGATGTTTTCGGGGGCGGGCATCAGCTCTCAGGCCGCGGCTCAGGCACAGGCGAAGATGGAAGCGACCATTTTTTCGTACGACGGCAAGGAGTTCATTCGGACCAAGACCACGATGCTCACGGAGGATGGGAAATCCGCCGCCAATACGAAGCTCGATCATGAAAATCCAGCGTACAAGGCGTTGATCAAGAAACACTCGTACGTTGGAGCTGCCACGGTATTTGGCCACGACTATGACGCCGACTATGCCCCGCTCGTCAGCGACGATGGTCGGTTGACAGGGGCCCTGTTTGTCGGTGTCGCAAAGTAGGCAGATGCAATCCTAGGCCCCCTCGCGCGCCCACGGTTGTTCGCCGTGGGCGCTGCCCGTCGCACTCTCCAGCCGCGACCCCCTCCTGGCCAGACGCCACACCTGGCAGGCGATGCGCATCACACCTCGAGATCGCGTGTCTCTTCTGTTTTGTCTGACAGCGCGCAAGCGGGGCATCCTCCACTTTGAGCGCGAGAGCCCGCCCGCGGGCTCCTTCACACGTGACTGGAGCATCGATGACCGAGACTTCTTCGAAACCCCTGCCGCCAGGAACTCCGGCCCCCGATTTCACCCTGCCCCGCGGGCCCGACGCTGGGCTCAAGCTCTCGGACCTTCGAGGCCGGCCGGTGATTCTGGTCTTCTATCCGGCTGATTGGAGCCCCGTGTGTGGGGACGAGCTGGCACTGTACAACGAGCTTCTGCATGAGTTCCGCCGACATGGCGCCGAAGTGCTGGGGATCTCAGTGGATGGTGTGTGGTGCCACCGGGCGTACGCGAAGGCCAGGAACCTGGAATTTCCGCTGCTCTCGGATTTCGAGCCCAAGGGCGCGGTCTCTCGGGCGTACGGTGTCTACCGTGCCCGGGATGGTTTCTCCGAGCGGGCGCTGTTTCTGGTGGACCCCAAGGGCGTCATCAGCTGGAGCTATCTCTCACCCGTGAACGTGAACCCCGGCGCCGATGGCGTCCTCGCCGCACTCGAGGCGCTTCCATCCGCGACTGCCCGCCCAGGAGCGACGTGATGAGCACTCAACTGACACCCCCTCTCTCCAGCCGGGATCATGTCATCGGTCCGGCCGATGCACCGGTGACTCTGGTCGAGTACGGCGACTACGAGTGCCCGTACTGTGGGAGGGCGCATCCGATCGTCGCCTCGATCCTCCAGCAGACGGGAGACCACCTGCGGTTCGCCTACCGGCACTTTCCCCTCACCCGACTGCACCCTCACGCCGAGCACGCGGCGGAGATGGCCGAAGCGGCCGGCTCGCGGGGAAAGTTCTGGCCGATGCACGACCTTCTGTTCCAGAACCAGCACGCGTTGGACGACGAGGACCTGATCGAGTACGCCGCCCGATTGGGGATCAACCCCCAATGGGCAGCGTCCGTGCTCCTGTCTCACCAGTTTGCCGATCGCGTGCGGGACGATTTCATGAGTGGCGTGCGCAGCGGGGTGAACGGCACGCCAACCTTCTTCATCAACGGCATCCGTCACGACGGGCCCTGGGATGAGTTGACGCTGATGGCGGCTTTGCAGTCGGCGGCTACCGCCGGACGGAGATAGGTCCGACCTCGCGGCTCACAGCATCTCCAATGGCCGTGGCCCATTGCCTCGGCCCAGGGGGCGGACCACAGCGTTAGGGTCGAGGACCCGACTCTTGACAATGCATGTTATGACATGTAATATACAGCATGCCATCCCGCCTCCAGGCCGAGATCAAGCAGAGCAAGCCTTTCCCCCACCGGAGCAGCGAGGCGCTCCTGAGTGTGCTGCGGACGGCGGCGGTGCTCGAGCATCGGCTCAACGAGCTCCTCCGTCCCTTCGGGATCACGGAGCTGCAGTACAACGTGCTGCGAATCCTTCGGGGCGCCGGCACCGAGGGGTTGTGCGGGCGCGAGATCTCGGCGCGGCTGGTCTCGAAGGTGCCCGACGTCTCGCGTCTGCTGGATCGCATGGAGAGCATGCAGCTCCTCCGCCGCGAGCGGGACGCCACCGACCGCCGTCACGTCACCGCCCGCATCACGCCAAAGGGCCTGGAACTGCTGCAGGAGACCACTCCCAAGCTCGAGGCGTTCGAGCGAGAGCACTTCCGCGACTTCGATAGCGAGCGATTGCAGCAGATCATCGACGGACTGGCGGACGTCCGGGCTGCCCTCTGAAACCTTTCAGAGCATACGTATGTTATAACATACATGTTGAAACAGGCAGTCGAGCTACCCAACGTTCTTTCACGAGGTTCACATGTCACCCACGACCTATGTAACCGACCTTGCCACCCTGGGCACGGGCCTGCTGCTTGCCCGCTTGATTCTTGGAGTGCTCATGGTAGCCCACGGCGGCCAGAAGCTGTTCGGCTGGCTCGGCGGCTACGGGATCGACGGCACCGCCGGGTTCTTCGAGCAGCTGGGCTTCCGTCCGGGCAGGCTGTTCGTCATCGCCGCGTCCCTCTCCGAAATGGTAGGCGGCATCCTGATCGCGCTGGGTCTTTTCGGCCCGGTGGGGCCGGCCCTGCTGCTGTCGGTCATGATCGTGGCCGCGGTCAGCGTGCACTGGAAGGGCGGGCTCTTTGCCGCGACGAACGGCATCGAGGTGCCGCTGCTGTACGCCACGGGCGCCCTCGCGCTGGCGCTCATCGGCCCCGGGCCCTTCTCCCTCGACACGGTGTTGGGGATCGATCACACCTGGACGCCTGCGCTCAAGGTGGCCATCCTCGCCGTCGGTGTGGTGGGCGGGGTGGTGAACTTGCAGGCCCGCCGCGCCGCGGGCGTGGCAGCCACTGCGTAAGTCGGGGTGAACCCGGCGGCTGGCGGCTAGTTCGCCAGCCACCGGTGCATGGAAGCTGGGAGCCGGGCGCAGTGGCGGGCTCGGCCATTGCGAACCATGGCGGGACTCGACCATGCGCCGTCATCGAGGAGTCGCCTGGTTCGAGCTCTTCATCTGCACGCTGGCGTTCTGAAAGTCCCGTAGCCTACTTAGAGGTAAGGCGGTGACGCGCGCTCAGCTGGCGCTACCAAATCTGACAATCCCGGCCTATGAAACAGGCATCGAGGATACTCATAGGGTTGGCTACGGGTAGCGTCATTGGACTCTTCATCTCTGCCACCCAAAGCCCAGCACTACTCAAGATCGTTCCCGCCGTCGAGCCTGCGGGCACTGTGTGGGTAGGCCTGCTCAACATGACGGTGGTCCCGCTCGTGGTATCGCTTCTGATCACGAGCATCGCCTCGGCAAGTGACTCAGGTAAGCTTGGTCGGATAGCAGGCAAGGCTTTGCTGGTGTTTTTTCTGCTCTACGTGCTCGTGGCGGCGCTGACGACATTCATTTCGCCATTCCTGTTTGCGGGACTGCCCTTCGCTCCTGAAAGACTTGCATCGCTGAAGGAATCGATTGGCAGCACGACTGCGGAGCCTGCCGGAACGATCCCCACTCTCGCCGAGCAATTCACCGCCATCATTCCTGCAAACCTCTTCAGGGCCGCAGCCGAGGGCGCGGTACTCCCGCTCGTACTCTTCTCCATGCTGTTCGGGCTCGCGGTTACACGGATCGCACCTGAGGCACGCCAGGTACTTGTGCGCTTCTTTGAGGGCGTAGCTGACGCGATGCTCGTGATCGTACGATGGATCCTCGTGTTAGCCCCTATCGGAGTATTCGCGGTCATACTTCCGCTCACGGCTAGGCTCGGATTCTCGATTGTCGGGGCGCTGGCGTACTATGTCGCCCTGTTGTCAGGGCTCTGTGTTGTTTTTACCCTCGCGCTGTATCCGATCGTCATGTTCTTTGGTGGCATACCCGCCGGGCAATTTGCCCGAGCGAGCGCGCAGGCACAGGCGGTGGGGCTAGGCACGCAGTCGTCACTTGCCGCGTTGCCTGCCATGATTGAGGCGGCAGAGAAGCGGTTGGAGCTTTCCCCTCAAGTCAGCGGGGTTGTACTTCCACTGGCAGTGTCAGTGTTTCGCTTCAGTACTCCTATCTGGCTGATCGTTGCGTCCTTCTTCGTCGCCTGGCTTTATGATGTTGCACTAAGCCCATTTCAGATCGGCACGATCGGCTTGATGTCAGTACTCATGAGTATCGGAGGAGTTGGGTTGCCGAGTGGCGCTTCGTTTATCGCTCCAATCACCCCGGTTTTCCTGTCCGTCGGCTTACCAGTTGAAGCAATTCCAGTCCTCTTCGCCGTGGACACGATACCGGACATTGTGGAAACGGGCACAAACGTTACGGCGGACCTTACCGCCACCACAGTAGTGAACCGACACGTTGGGGTGCCCCCGCGCTCGCTGCCGTAGCATAGGGCGGAAGCCAGGATGTCCTCGCGCGAACATCCCCTAGTACTCCACGACGTCAGGGGGAGGCAAGCAGGATGGAATGCCGTCGACTGACCCGACCGTTGGCCAATCGCGGAATCGTGTGATACGTTAGCACTCCGGTTCGATCACCGAGGTCCACCCACCGCCGCGAGCCGACCATGCCCAAGCCCGATGCTGACAAGCGTAAGTCCGGCAGCGTTCAGGTCGCCGAGCCCCCGGCTGCCGAGCCCCAGCCCGAGAGCCTCGACAAGGTCCGCGACATCCTGTTCGGCGGCCAGATGCGCGCGGTCGAGAGCCGGCTCCAGGGCATGGAGGAGCGCCTCCGCCAGGAGCACGAGGCCCTCCGGTCCGACTTCAACAAGCAGACGGAGTCGCTCGACTGCGTTCATCCGGAGTGAGGTGCAGGTCCTCACCGAGCGGCTGGCCGCCGAGCGGACCAAGCGCACCGAGGAGCTCAAGGGGCTGGCCGCCGAGATCAAGGAGGCGATTCGCGCGCTGGAGAAGCGGCACGTAAAGCTGGAAGAGGCCGCGAAGCATGGCCGACGCCGCGCTCCGCGACCAGCTCTTCGCCCAGTCCGACAGATGCCGCGGCCGAGCTGGCGAAGCTGGGCGAGCGGCTCACCGCCGAGCTGAGCCGGTCGCACCATGAGCTCAAGTCGACCAAGACCGACAGTACCACGCTCGCCGCCCTCCTGACCGAAATGGCCTCCCGGATTGGCTGGGGCGCCGGAACCGGATGGCCGCGACGGGGAAGAACGGCCCGCGGAGCTGAGCCCCATGCCCGACGAGCGGGCCTCCTGGGAGCAGGCCTCCGCCGGCTGCGCACTACGATGCCTCCGCGGCGGAACTGGCGGAGCTGCGCGAGCTGATCCTCGGCGCCGAGCGGCGCCGGCTGGAGGAGCTCGAGCGGCGGATCGACGCGGCGGGCCTGACCCGCGAGGAGCTGGCCGAGCTGCTGCCGGAAGCAATCGCCCTCCGTGCCGGGCGCGATCGCCAGCTCGCCCGCGCCCTTGCCCCGACGGTCGAGAACGCGATCCGCGAGTCGGTCCGCCGGAACCCCCGCCCCATCGCCACCGCCATCTTTCCCGTGCTCGGCCCCGCCATCCGGAAGGCGATCGCCGAGGCGCTGGCGGACCTGGTCTCCTCCATCAATCGCGCGCTCGAGCACAGCCTCTCGCCTCGTGGGCTCCGGTGGCGCTTCGAGGCGTGGCGCACGGGGGTCCCCTACGCGCAGATCGTCCTGCGTCACGCGCTGGTCTACCGGGTGGAGCAGGTCTTCCTGATCGATGCGCAATACCGGCCTGCTCCTGGCCCACGCCGTGGCGCCGGAGCTCGACGGCCAGCGACGCCGACCTCATCTCCGGCATGCTCACCGCCATCCGCGACTTCGTGGCCGATTCCTTCGCGCGCGAGCGCGAGGTCGGCGGGCTCCGCCGGTTCTCCGTGGGTGAGCTGACGGTGATGGTGGAACAGGGCCCGCAGGCGCTGATCGCGGCGGTGGTCCGCGGCGAGGCGCCCGACAGCCTGCTGACCCGCAACTCCAGGACACGCTGGAGACGATCCATCTCCAGTTCGCGGGTGCGCTCGCCGACTTCGACGGCGACACGGCGCGGTTCGCCGCCGGCCCGGCCCCTGCTGGAGGAGTGCCTCGCGACGGTAGCTCGCGACCGACCGCGCGCGCGAGGGGCGCCGGCGCGTGGTGTGGCTTCCCTGGGCGCTTGCCGCACTTCTCCTGGTGGTCGTTCTTGGCGGGCTCGCGCTGCGGGCGCGCCTGCGCTGGGACCGCGCGGTCGCGCGGCTCCGGTCGGAGCCCGGCATCGTGCTGACCCAGGCCGAGCGCAACGGCGGCCGCTGGCGCTTCGCCGGGCTGCGCGACCCGCTCGCGCCCGATCCCGCGGTGCTGCTCGCCGGCCAGGCGGTGGACACCGGGCCGAATCGAGCAGCGCTGGGAACCGTATCTCTCGCTCCGCCCCGAACTGGTGCTGGCCCGAGCCCGGCGGAACCTGTCGCCGCCGGCCGGCGTGCAGCTGGCGCTCTCCGGGGACACGCTCCGGGCGACGGGCTCCGCTCCGCTCGACTGGGTGGTGTCGGCGCGAGCGGACTCGCCGCCAACGTCCCCGGCGTGTCGGCAGTCGACCTGAGCGGGGTCGCGGCCGAAATGCCGGCGGCGCTGGCCCAGCTGCAGCGGGAGATCGAGGGCGAGCGGGTGTTGTTCGGCGTCGGCTCAGCCGCGCTCGGCGCGACCGGCCGGAGCGCCGCGACCAGGGTGGCCGAAACGATTCGGCCGTCTCGAGGCCGGCGCGACCGCGTTGGGGACCCGCGCCACGCTCGAGCTGGTCGGTCGCACCGACCCGACCGGGTCCGACGCTGCTAACCAGGCGCTGAGCCGGGACCGGGCCGAAGCGGTGCTTGCCGCGCTCGCGGCGCGGGGGGTGTCTCGCCGCGGGACCAGGGTGAATGCGCTAGGCACCACCCGGCCGCTCCCGGCGTGACGACCCAGCCGACCGTGCGCGCATCAACCGGAGCGTATCGTTCGGGGTTAGCCTGGGCCCGAAGCCTGGGAGGGAATCGTCGCAATGATCCAGAAGAAGGTCTGCATGGTCGGCGTGTTCGGCACCGGCAAGACCAGCCTGGTGCAGCGGTTCGTTCACTCGATGTTCTCGGAGCGCTATCTCTCGACTGTCGGCGTCAAGATCGACCGCAAGCCGCTGGAGCTGGACGGCACCGCCCTGACGCTGGTGCTCTGGGACCTGGCGGGACGAGACAAGCACGAGGACATCACCAGCAGCTATCTTCGCGGCGCCCATGCCGTCCTCTACGTGGCGGACGGCACGCGGAAGGAGACTTGCGACCAGCTCCCCGAACTGCGCGCGCTGGCCCGCGAAGCCGCGGGGGACGTCCCCGGCGTGCTGGCCCTCAACAAGAGCGACCTCAACGACTCGTGGGCGCTCGGGCGGGGGGATGAGGAGGCCCTGGCGGGCGAGTGGGACATGGTGCGCACCAGCGCCAAGACCGGCGACGGCGTCGAGGAGGCCTTCCGGCGGCTCGGCCGGGCGACACTCGCCAGCAGGGAGGCACGGCCATGACGGCGACGGCGGTGACATCGGTGCGGGTGGACGCGCGGGGGCAGACCGACATCGGCCTGCGCCGCAAGGTCAACGAAGATCATTTCGTGATCATGACTCTCTTGAAGGCGGCGGAGGTCCGGCAGACCAGTCTGCCGGATCCCGGAATATTCCAGGGGCTCCGCGGGCCGGAGGGATGGCTCTTCATCGTCGCGGACGGCGTGGGGGGGCAGCCGGGCGGAGAGCTGGCGAGTCAGACGGCGGTCACCGCCCTGGTGAAATACCTCAGCGAGGCCGCGGGCTGCTTCAACAACATCGACACCGACAAGGAGCACGAGTTCCTGGAGCAGCTGGAAGCCGCGGTCCACGATGCGCACCGGCGCATCTCCGAGGAGCATGGCGGCGGCGCTGTCGCCCGGGGACGCAACGCGGTGCCGGGGCCGGCCACGACGCTCACGATGGTGATGCTGGTCTGGCCTCGGGCCTACGTGGTCCACGTGGGCGATAGTCGCGCGTTTTATCTACGGAAGGACCGGCTCAGGCAGCTCACCCGGGACCAGACCACTGGCGAGTACATGGTGGATTCCGGTGCCTGGACCGAGGAGCAGGCCCGGAAGGCGCCGATCGGCGGCACGCTGACGAGCGCGCTGGGCGCGGAACGAAATGACGCCTTCCGTCGGGCTGGTGGACCTCCAGCCGGGCGACACCCTGCTACTCTGCACCGACGGCCTCACCCGGCACGTGCCCGACGAACGGATTGCCGAGCTGCTGGGCCGCGCAGACGACGCGGAGTCGGCCTGCCGCGACCTGGTGGAGGCTGCCCTGGCCGGCGGGGGTCACGACAACGTGACCGTCGTGGCGGCGCGGATGGTGCCTGGCTGACGTTGCCGACCGTATCAGGAGTTTGCTGGTCCTCATGGATATTCAGCTCTTCGTCGTCCCATACGATTCTGGCCGCCTCCGCTGGCGATGTGGTGCCGGCCCGGAGCATCTCCTCGCCGCGGGACTTCAGATCCATCTCGAGCGCCGCGGCCACGTCCTCAGGGAGATCCACGTGCTCGAGGGGGATCCGGCCGAGGAGCCGGCCGAGATCCGGACCGCCTTCGAGTTGTCCCGACGGCTGGCCACGGGAGTTCGCGCGGCCCACGCGGCCGGCCACTTCTCCCTCACTCTCAGCGGCAACTGCAACACCGCCCTCGGCACGCTGAGCGGATTGACTCCCGCGCGGCGGGCGACGTTCTGGTTCGACGCTCACGGGGATTACAACACGCCCGAGACAACCACGACCGGCTTTCTGGACGGGATGGGGCTCGCCATGACTACCGGCCTCTGTTGGCAGGGGTTGGCGGCCACGGTGCCCGGGTTCCGCCCGGTCGAAGCGTCGACGACGTTGCTCCTGGGGGCCCGCGACCTCGATCCCCCCGAGGCCGAGCTCCTCCAAGCCTCGGCCGTTACCCTGGTGAAGGTGACCGACATCCCCGCCGCGCTTCCTCGCGTCCTCGCCCGAGCACCACTGGCCGACACCCTGGGGTACCTGCACCTCGACCTCGACGTCCTGGATCCCGCCGTCGGCCATGCCAACTATCTGCCGGTACCCAACGGCCTGTCGCTCTCCCAGTTGACGGCGGCCGTGACTGCGATCCGGGCCCACGTGCCGCTGCGGGCTGCAGCCCTCGCCTCGTATTCGCCTGAGGAGGACCATGACCAGGGCATCGCCCGCGCGGCCTTCACGGCGATCGAGGCCATCCTCGCCAACGGCGCCTAGCCGCGCATGATGGGCGCGCTGGTGGGATGTCGGTTTGTGCGGGCGAGGACCTACAGCTGAAGGACGTTCCGCTGGAGGCCGCCATGGAAACCTCTTCCGCTCCTCGCGACTATCGGACCCTCATTGCGGCGGCAAGCCTCGTTGCGGGTCCGCTTCTCATGGCCATCGGGGACCTCTTGCACCCGGAGGAGAGGATGGCCCCGCCCGAGCAGATTGCCATTCTTGTAGACCACGCTTCACGCTGGTACACGGCACACCTGCTCCTCTTCCTCGGAATGATGCTCTTCATTCCCGGCCTCCTCGCGCTCGCGGCCCTTGCAGAGGCACGAAAGCCTGCCGTCGGGTATGCGGCACGTATCCTTGTCCTGGTGGGGACGGCAGCCCTCGCCTCGATCTTTGTGGGAGAGATGCTGGTCGGCCGGTTTGTGTTGGACGGCGGGGACCCGGCTGCGGCCACCGACCTGCTCGAGAGCATGTTCTCGGGACCGATACTCGCCGCCGTTGGCCCGGCTATGCTCGCGTTCTTCGTCGGCACGGCCGCCTTCGCGATTCCGCTGATGAGAACCGGAAGCAGGATGGGCTGGGCGGCTGCAATCATCCTGCTCGGCGTGCTTCTCGTTCTCGCCGAGATCCTCTCCGCCCAAGTCATTCTCAGCCAGATCGGCAACATTCTGGCCTTCTGCGGGAGCGCAACAGCCGCTTGGCTGATTCTTCGGGGTGCAGCTGGCGGGACCGCAGCATTGAAGTAGTCACGCTGCCTCAGGACGCCGAGAAGAAAAAGGCCGACGCTGTTGCGCGCATCAGGTTTGTGCCGGCCGATTAGCGGTGTCGGTCCGGATTCCCGTCCGCAGCCGCTCGAATCGCGTACCGCATCAGCTCTTCGACCCCACCCGGCTCGCGCAGCTGCCCATCGATGCCGAGCATGGCCACTCCGTGCACCAGCGCCCACACGTACCTGGCCATCAACACGGTATCGTCGCGGTGGAAGACTCCGTCGTGCTGCAGTGTGGCCAGGGCGTCCACCAGCGCCTGGAAGGCACCCTCCGCTTCGGCCGCCAGCTCGGGATCCTGCGCCTGCGGGTCGACGAAACCGCCGAACATCACACGATAGTGCGCCGGGTTGGCGACAGCGAAGCGAACATAGGCAACGCCCATCGCGTAGAACGCCGCGTCTCCGCGGCCGCCTTCCTCCCAGGCCGTGACCAGCTGCTGCCGCAGCGTGCGAAACCCTTCGGTAGCGACAGCCGTGAGCAACGCGCGCTTGTCGGCGAAGTGCCGGTAGAGCGCCGTGCGCGAGACACCCAGCCGCGCCCCGATCTCGCGCAGGGTCAGGCCGTCGACGCCGTCGGCGCGGATGGTGGCGAGCGCCTCGTCGAGGAGCGCACGGCGCAGGTTGCCGTGGTGGTAGGGGCGGCGCGGCTTGCGGGCAGCGCGCTTCGGATGGAGTCATGCCACCTCAATGTTACGCGGGGAGTGTTGACAGCGTCCACATCTCGACATAAATCTATGTTGACGATGTCAACATTGGAAGGAGAGTAGCTCATGCATTCGACACAACGCGCTGCCTCTGGAGCGGGGGCCCGAGCCGACTTGCTGCTCGATCGCCTGTGGCGTGGCAGCCCGCCGCTGACGGCGGTGGGGCTGCTGATGCTCGTCGTGGCCGTCGCTTCGCTGGTGGGCATACTCGTCGATCCGCGCCTCATTACCGGCGCGCCCGCCTGGCTGAAGCCGTTCAAGTTCGCGATCTCCACCGCCGTCTACAGCCTGACGCTCGCCTGGGTCTTCGGATGGCTGTCGGACTGGCCGCGCGTCCGCCGCGTCGTAGGCTGGACGACCGCGATCGTGTTCGTGCTCGAGGTCGCCATCATCGACGCGCAGGCGTGGCGCGGCACGACCAGCCACTTCAACGCATCGACGCCGCTCGATCGGGGGCTGTTCATCGTGATGGGCTCCGCGATCCTGCTGCAGACGTTCGTGAGCGTGGCGGTCGCCGTCGCGCTGTGGCGGCAGCGGTTCACCGACCGGCCGCTCGGATGGGCCCTGCGTCTCGGGCATGACGGTGACCATCGTCGGCGCGCTGACTGGCCCGATGATGACTCGCCCCACGGCGGCGCAGCTGGCGGACGCCCGCGCGGGTAAGTCGCATGACGACGGTAGGCGCGCATACGGTCGGCGGAGTGGACGGCGGTCCCGGTGTGCCGGTGACCGGGTGGAGCCGAGCGCACGGCGATATGCGCGTGCCGCACTTCATCGGCCTGCATGCGGATCCAGGCGCTGGCGCTCATCGCGGTCGGCCTGCGGCGCTGGCCACGGTCTGAGGCGGTTCGCGTCCGGGTCGTCCTGGCATCGCCGCGGCAAGCTATGCGTCGCTCTTTCTCCTGCTGCTCTGGGAGGCGCTGCGGGGACACAGCATCGTGGCGCCCGACGCGACGGCACTGGCGTGATTCACAGGCTGGGCGGTGGTCACCGCGCTCGCCCTCGGCTGGATTGCTCTTGGCTCCCGCGGTGCCTCGCGAGATGGTCTTGAATCGGATGGCAGTATGACGGCCGAACAGCTGTTTTCGACGCTGAATCTGATCGCCGTGGCAGCGTGGCTGCCGCTGGTGTTCCTGCCGCGGGTGCGCTGGGCGACAACGGTCGTGCCGGTCGTGATGCCGTGCCTGCTCGCGGTCGTCTACGTGGTGCTGGTGGCTGCGACGCTGCCGCGGAGCGAGGGCGGGTTCTCGTCCCTGGCGGGCGTGCAGGCGCTGTTCGAAAATCCCTGGGCGCTGCTGGCGGGGTGGACGCACTACCTGGCATTCGACCTGTTCATCGGCGGGTGGGAGGTGCGCGACGCGCAGCGGCGCGGCATCTCGCACCTGCTCGTCGTGCCTGCGCTGGTGCTGACGTTTCTCTTCGGGCCGGCGGGCTTGTTGCTCTATCTGGCGATCCGCCGGTTCGCACCCGATCAAAGGGGCGCCGACATCGCCGGCCACGATTGCTCCTCGTGGGCTCGACCCAGGGAGTCACTAGAGGAAGCGGTCGTGGGGACGTCCTTCATTGGTCCGGTTTCAGAGGGCCGCCACTCATGCCCGCACCGCGCGCATCTGCCCGTCGAGTCGGGACCCTTTCCTGACTCCTGACGCGCCCGGAATGGTCGCAGCCGGGGACGGACTAGGGCGCGCGAAAATGGAGCGGATCCCTCAGGTTCTGCAGCTCTCGATAGAAATACAGCGCCGCAGGCCGCTTCTCCTTGAACCTCAGCCGCTTGAGAAACTCGATCTCCTCCGCGGTGGCGGTGCCGCTGAGTGAGGCATCCCGGAGGAATTCCGTGAGTCCCGGCTCTTCGACCAAGGGCTGATCGGCCTCCCGCTCGACGAACTCGAATCGCTTCTCGTGCTTGGAAACCGCCCTGGCGTTCAAGCTGATGTCCAGGGCAAACGTCGCCAGGTCGATGTCCCAGGATTCGACCAGCGGCTCCAGGAACGAGACACGGTGCTCCCGGGACAGGTGAAAGATGTCCGTATCGAGGAACTCGAGCACAATGACCCGCATCTCCTCGAAGCTTCGGCCGCCGAGATCCGCCACCGTGCGGAGCCAGTAGTCGTTCGCCAATTCCTGCCTGGCCACGGCCTGGAGCACGTCCAGGAGCCGCCGGGTGACCAGCCGCTCGAGCTCGCCGAAGGGCTGCTTCTCAAAGATCGCGCGGACCTGCGCTGCCCTGTCCGGGTGGCACTTCCGCAGGATCGACTGGCGAACTTCGCCGAACAGTGGCGGCGGCTCCCCTCCTAACTCCCGCTTCAGTTCTTCCTTGCGCTGGATGTCCGCCAGCCGAGCCAGCTCCCCGCTGGGCAGCTTCAGGAACCGGTCCATCTTCTCGTAAATGTCGGTGCGGGTCGGTGCTGGGGGCGCCCTTTTTCTGGTAAGCAGCTGGGAGATGTAGGACTCGGTCACTTGGGCGGCCTGGGCGAGCTCGCGCTGCTCCAAGCCGAATGCCTCCAGCCGCTGCCGAATTACGAAGGACACATCCACGGGTGCCTCTGGGGGAGGTCTGGTTAACAATTATAAGTTAAGAGACTGCCTCTATGACCGCAATAACGATACTCTACTTGACAAATGTAGTACATCGCTGTAAGTTGCTATTCTACAACGAATTACTAAAGATCATCGTTCAACCTGTGGCACCAGCTTCAAGGAGTTCGCTATGTATGCACGGAATGTCAGCATGAATCTCAAGCCCAACAGCGCCAAGGAATTCACTCAGAAGTTTGAGAGCGACATCCTGCCCCTGCTGAGAAAGCAGAACGGCTTCAAGGATGAGATCACGTTCCTCAGCGAAGGCGGCAAGGACGCGATCGCCATCAGCCTGTGGGATCGCAAGGAAAGCGCGGATGCCTATAGCCGCGACGCCTATCCCGAGGTGTTGAAGGGTCTGGCGACGGTGGTCGAGGGCACGCCGAAGGTGAACGCCTACGAGGTGTCCAGCTCGACCTTCCACAAGATCGTTGCTCACGCCTAACCGACCGTTCGGTTTCGGACGAGGGGGGCGGCGCTAGGCCGCCCTCTTCTTTTTCACCTTGACGGCTTGAATGCTGGAATCCGCCGTCTTTCCCTGTATCCTCGAAGCGGTACGCCACCTCGGCCGCCGCCTTCCCCTCGTATGCGAGCTCGCCACGAGTATCCTGATCGGCTCGACATAACGGACCAAGCTCCGTCAAGTTGATCGAGAGGCCCACCCACTAGGTTGCGCGAAATCAGTCGGCGCTACCGGTCGCAATGTTGCCGCGCAGAAGATGCGCCCGCGCATCGGCCTCCGACGTGCCAGGCACTCCTGGTAGGAAGGAATCGAGATCATGAGCAGTAACATCGAAGGAAAAGTGGTCGTCATCACGGGCGCGAGCAGCGGGTTGGGCGAGGCGGCCGCCCGGCTGCTCTCTTCGGAGGGCGCGAGCGTGGTGCTGGGCGCGCGGCGCGTCGAGCGACCAATACCACGTCGAAGCCCCTCACGCTCTATCTGCGCGGCCGCGCGATCGCCTTCGATCTCACGGTCACGCGAGCGGATGGCGAGGTCATCTGGCGGCGACTCGACGGTGAGACGGTTCCGGCAATTCTGCCAGGCGAGACAGCTGGCACCCGGCGAGGTGCTCGAGCTCAAGGATGTCTGGCCGCAGCTGACCCAGCTGGGAAAGCATGCCAGCCCCGGCGATTACACAGTGCAAGGCGCGGTACTGACAGAGATCAACCTGAGCCGATACGCACTCCCGCTGTAGCCATCAGCGTCGTGCCGTGATGGCATGCGCCCTGCTGATCCGGCCTCGGTCGGCAAGCGACCCGAGGCGAAGCGTGTCGATCAGCGCCGTCAAGCGCTAGGCGAGAGCTCCGGCATGCCGCTAGACCCGCGCGATCGTCAGCACGCCAACCACGACGATCGCCACACCCGCCACCCGCGCGACTCGCAGCGGGGCCGGCGCCAGCCGCTCGGCGGAGATCGCGAGCGTCACCGCGGCCATCGCGACCAGGTCCATCATCCCGATCGCGAGCAGCGCCAGCATCAGGCTGCCGCAGCAGAGGCTGCACCGCACGCCCAACCTGAGGCCATGCCGCCACGCGCCCAGGGCGTTGGGCGCGGGCGGGCAGCCGCACCCTGACCCATCGCGGCAGAGCGCCAGCTGCCGCGCCTTCCACGAGGTGAGCTGCACGCCGCCCGCCACGAGAAGCACCACGCCGGCCGCGACCGGCAGTCCATTGCGCCACCTTCTCCCAGCGCATCTCGACCGCCATGACACCGGCGCCGGCGGCGTAGGCGGCCGTCCCGAGGACGGCCCAGATCGACGAAGTAGCCCACGCCGACCAGCGCCGTCAGTCCGTGCAGATGGATCCCATCCGCGCCGCGCACGGACCGACGATACCGCGACAACATCGGGACCAAGGATGGCAGCATCATCGGCACCATCATCGCCATCCACATCCCCAGGTACCCGGCCACGGCGGCGTACCAGGTCTGCTGAGGCATGCTCATCCCGGTCATGCGTCAGTCCTCGTACTGGTCGTGGCGCCGGAGCCACGACATGATCTGGGTGCCTTCGTCACGCCCTTTGGGAGTGAGATCGATGTAGTTGTACGCGCCGTTCATCAGATCGATCCCGCGCGAGTAGGTCGAGTAGGTGTGGTAGATGTCGCCGTCCCGGTCCTTGTAGAACACGCTGATGCCGGGCATCTCCTCGCCGACCTCGATGCCCGTGCCGTAGTTGTAGGTGACCGCGCCGCTCCTGGCCTTCTCCGGGTCGAACGACACCTGGAAGTCGTAGTTGAAGTCGGTCTCGCCGGCGGAGACCCACTTGAAGCTCCAGCCCATCCGCTTCTTGTACGCCTCGAGCTTGGCGAGGGGCGCCCGCGAGATCGCGAGGAAAGTGATGTCGCGATGGGCCAGGTGGATGTCGATCCCGTTGAAGTTGTCGGCCCAGAACGAGCAGCTCTTGCACGCCTCGTCCCACGCGGGGGCGAACATGAGGTGGTAGACGACCAGCTGGCTGCGATTCTCGAACAGCTCGGCCAGCGTCTCCTTGCCGCGCGGCCCGTCGAAGACGTACGACTTGGTGACCTTCTCCCACGGCAGCTCGCGACGCTGCCGGCTCAGCTCGTCCCGGAGCCGGGTGAACTCCTTTTCCTTGGCCATGAACGCCACCCGCTCGGTGACCCACTGCTCGTGAGGCACCACGCGAGTGGTCTGGGTGGGGCTGATCCGGGTTGCCATACCGTCCTCCTTGGGGTTGGTGGGGGTGGCGCAATCGCGCCCATTCCCCTAACATTCTACCGTCTGGTTGACTATAATATTCAACCAAGCAGTTGAATGCAACCCCTTCGCGCTCCGGCGAGGCCTATGTTGGACCAAGTCTATGGTGCTATTGCAGATCCGACCCGTCGCGCGATCCTGGGGATCCTGGCGGAGGGAGAGGTCAACGTCGGGAGCTTGGCGGAACGGTTCCCCATTTCGCTCAACGGAGTCTCCAAGCACGTGAAGGTCTTGGAGCGGGCCGGACTGGTCGAGCGTACCGTCCAGGGCCGGGAGCACCGGCTCCGCCTCAACGCCGAGCCGCTACGGGAAGCGGCGATGTGGTTGGAGCACTACCGCTCGTTCTGGGATACCCGGTTGGAGGCGTTGGAGGCGTTCCTTCTAAAGAAGGCAGAACATCCTCGGGAGGATGGTCGATGACCGTGACCGATGAAGCGGCGCCGGTCCTGGTGGTGCGGCGACAAATAGCGGTGCCGCGGGAGCGGGTGTTCGAGGCGTGGCTCGATTCGGAGAGTCTGGCGCACTGGATGCGGCCGGGGAACTTCACCCACGCCACCGTCACCGTCGATCCTCGGGTCGGCGGCGGATTCCGGATCGTGATGGAGGGTCGGCCGGACGGCGGCGACGCCGAGCACCGCGGCGAGTACCTGGTGATCGAGCCGCCGTCGTTGCTGTCCTTCACCTGGATCTCGAAGGCCACGGACCACCAGCCGACGGTCGTCACCATCGAGTTTCACGAGCGGGGCACAGGGACCGAGGTGGTCCTCACCCACCAGCGCCTGGCGCCGAAGGCGATCGAGGGGCACCGGAAGGGGTGGACCGACATCCTGCGCGTGCTCGACGAGGCGTTGACGCGGGGCTAGTCGAAGAAGCCAAGCCCCAAGGTCAGGCGCCGGCTCGCAGTGGGACCAGGCGGCGGCCTGCAGGCCTGGTCACGTAGGAGACGACCAACAGTGCCAGGAGGACCAGCGGCAGGGCCCATACCTGGGGTCCATCCCCGACCGCGTAGGCTGCGATGAACGCCATCACCCAGGCAAACGTCGCCCCAGCGTATGCCCATTCCTTCAGTACGGGCAGCCCGGGCAACAGCAGGACAATTGCGGCCGCTGGCTTGGCGATGCCAAGAACTATCCTGAGGTGCTGCGGGTAGCCGGACCTGGCGAACCCGGAGACCACCTGCTCGCTTCCGGTGAGATAGCTAAGGGCACCCAGCAGGGCCAATGCGACAATCACGGTGCTGCTCCAATAGGCGATCTTTGGAATCATGGATTACTCATCCTTTCGGTCCAGCCAGAAGGTGCTCCTGACGGCCCAGTGCAGGTCGCTCGCCGCGTCGAAGGTGAACATCGTCCCCCGCCCTCCCGCAACGACGATCGCGTCGAAGCGGTCGACGTCGAGCCGAGCCACCTTCCGGGTGTCCCCGACGACCCCGGGAGGAATGAACTGGAGGCGCCACAGGTCCACAACCTGTGGCGCCCGAATATCATGCTGGATCACGTACGCTGGGCGGCGGGATGAGTCGCAGCCCGGACGGGCGAGGAGAGTGACCCCCGCGCTCCGGGCGCGCCCGGCCGTCATGACAATCGTCTTCCCGGTTCAGCGACTCCCGTAATCCGTGAAGACGTAGTCTCTCGTCTTTACGATCGTGTGGCACCCGAAGCCACACTTGGCGTCGTTCGCCTGCGGCGGCACGTCGGCTGAGGTGGCGGGGGTGAAGGTACGGGATGCGGGGTCATACTTGAACGCGGCGTATCCCCACCCGCCGCTGTCCGCAAACCTCTTGCTGTCCTTCACCATGAAGTCGACGTCATGCAGCGTGCCCGGCACCGTCGTCGGACTGGGGGCCTTCTCGCTCGGTTTCGCGTTCCAATGGATCTTGGCCATCTTGGCGCCGTCGGGGACGGGCTTTCCGTTGCCGGGAATGCCCTTCTGGTAGGCTTCGATCATCGCGGGGTTCCCGAGGATCGCAGCGACGATTTTGCCGCTCTGACTGAGAGAGATGAAATGCCAGCCTTCGTATCCCCTGAACTCGGAGAACGCGAGCCCACCCGGCACCTTCACGGTGTACTTGTCCTGGGCGGACATGGCGCTGCCGCCTAAGGCAGTGACGAGTGCCGTCACGATAGCAATTGTGCGCATGCGTTTGCTCTTCATCACCAGTTCTCCTTTTTCAAGCTTGGCGGCCTTGATCGAGCATGGTACGTCTACTTGAGTTGGACGCGACAGGACGATGGACATGCCGCGGGATCATGCCAACGGTGATGAGCGGGGTCCATTGCACCATGGTGTTAGGCAGTGGAGCACGGCCCTGGCGCTTGCAACCGGCGGCGCTCCCGGTCCACCTCATCCATTCCCTACAACGCCTCCGTCGAGAAACTGCGTCGCCTGTCTCACGAATGAATCGTGATACTGGAACAGCGACCCATGCCCGGCGTCGGGATAGACGAGCAGCGTGGCGTTTGGCAGGTTCTCGACCAGGAAGTACGAGTTCCTCACCGGAATCATCCGGTCGAACACGCCGTTCACCACGAGACACGGCTGCGAGATCTCGCGGAGCTTCGCAAACCGCTCGCCATCCACCCGCTCCCACGCACGGAACGCCGCGACCTGAGCCTGGGCGACCTTCGGGCCCGAGATCGGCTCGCGGTCCTCCTTCCGCGCCATGAGTCGTGCAACGAACGCCTGGCCCGCTTCCTGACTCGCCTCGCTCGGCGTGAAGAAGAGTCCCACCAGCGTCTGCAATCCCTGGATGCTGGGATCCTCGAGCACTCGCCTGAGCTCCGGCTTCTCCAGGTGCATGATGTCCTCGCCGCCCTCGGGAGCGGTGCCCACCAGCAGCATCTTCCTGATTAGCGATGGCCGCTCGAGCGCGGCCACCTGCGCCACCATTCCGCCGAGGGAGAAGCCGAGCAGGTCAACCTGGTGGAGATCGAGGGCGTCCGCGAAGGCAAGGAAATGTGCGGCCATCTCCTGGACGGTGGTCGGAACCTCTCCCGTCGAGCGCCCTAGGCCGGCACTCTCGAACAGGATCACCTCGCGCCCCAGGGCGATCGGGTCGGTGACGGCGGGGTCCCAGTTGTCCAGCGTGCCGGTGAAGTGCTGCAGACAGACGAGTGGCGGCGCGTCGCCTTGTCCGAAGCGCCGGCAGGCGTACGTCTCGAGTTTCGTCCTGATGAACTTCGTTGGTGCCGTGACGTTGCTTATCGCGTCCATGACGGTGGCCATAGCTCCCCCGGTCAGCCGAAGGTGAACACGAAGACCTCCACCCCCGGATCGAGAAACTGGATCTCGAACTGATGGTCGGCGATGGATCCCTGTTGCCGAATCAACTGATACATCCGGGGCTCGGCGACGGCCCCATTGCCCTGCTCGTCTACATCGATGCCGTGCGCGGCACCCGGCGGCTGTCCGTCGATGAGCACCCGGAAGCGCACCGGCTTCCCTGCCGCGCCCGGCGCCATCACCAGGTTGAGGTCGCGGGCGTGGAAGCGATGGGTGATCCGCCCATCGGCCTTGTTGAGCACCGCGGGCTGCCCCTGCACCGTCCAGTCGCCTCCCAGCGCCCACTGATTGAGCCGCAATCGCGCGTCCGGCGCCACCCGGTTCTCTGCGCGGTCGGTACCCACGTAAGTCTCCGGCGACTTGACGTCGTCCCAGTCGGCCTGCACCTCGACACCACGGGGTGCGACCGACGCCAGGTCCTTCCCGACCCCGCTGGCCCCCGCCTCGGTCAGGAGTTTCTGAATGGCCCGCTCGGTCTCCGCGTAGCCGCCCTCGCCGAACTGCCGGTGCCGGACGTTGCCCTTGCCATCGAAGAGGTACAGGGCCGGCCAGTACTGGTTGCCGAAGCCGCGCCAGATCGCGAAGTCGTTGTCCACCGCGATGGGGTACTCCACCCGGTAGGTCTTCGCGCCCCACCGGACGTTGGGGAGCTGCTTCTCGAACCCGAACTCGGGTGAGTGCACGCCGATCACCACCAGTCCCTTGTCCCGATACTTCTGCGCCCAGGCCCGGACATAGGGCATCGTGCGAAGCCAGTTGATGCAGGAGTAGGTCCAGAACTGGACCAGCACGACCTTCCCCTGCAGGCTCTTATCCGTCAAAGGAGGCGAGTTGATCCATTCGGTCGCGTGACTGAGCGACGCCAGCTCCGAGGTTCTCGTGGGTGTGCTCATGGCGATACCCAGTAGGGCGGTGAGAAGCAGCGGTTTCATCGCCGGTGTGCCACCGACAGCGCGTACACCGCCGACCGGAGCGGGACGAGAGGATCGTCGGAGAGCTCGATCCCGCTGATCAGGAACGTCGGATTGAACGTGAGGGAGCGCTGCAGCTCCTCCTGGTTGGGCTCGACCTTGGTCAGGCGGATGGTGCCGAGCAGCACCCGCTTCCGGTCGGCGGGCCAGACGATCGACCCGTCGTTGGTGGGGTCTCCGGGCCTGGGAAGCTGGGCGTAGAGCCGGAACTGCACCGGGCCCGCCGCGATTCTCCGCTGGATGTCCTCGATCAGGTAGTTCTCTCCCGCCTTGGCCCCCGAGGCGGAGTCCAGACTCGCCTCTCCGGCCACCGGAACGATCTGGTAGCGCATCACCTGCTTCTTGCCGCTGCCGTCCACGAACACGAAGGCGTTGTTCCCGAAGTAGGCCAGCGTGGCGTAGCTCTTCGGAAGCACCTGGTTGTCTTTCACGAACTTGGCGGCCAGTGGGTGGCTGCCCAGGAAGGTCTCGACCGGATTCGGGTGAGGGACGTCGGGACCGCTCGCCGCGATCGCCTTGAAAAACGCGAGGAAGTCCTCGCCGGTCCCCACCACGAAGCCGTTGTGCGAGATGCTGACGATGTCGGTGAAGGCCCGGCCCGGGAGGGTGAAGCGGATGGCGATGCCGCGGGGTCCCGATCCGGGGTTGTTGTCCGCGTTGACGGGCACTCCGGGGGCATTGGAGAAGCGCACCGTCACCGGTACCGGTGACCCGCCGAAGTGCGCGGCCCGGCTGAGCGACTTGGCCTCGGCGGTCGGGGTGAAGCTCCCGCTCACGACGATCCCTTTGGCGTGATTGAACCGGAACCCGGTGTGGATGCCGCCGTTGACCTGGACCATCACGTCGGCGATCTGCTGTGGCAGGCTCGCCGCCGGCTTGGAGCCCGAGTCGACCGGAGCGGCGGCCTCGGAAGGCTTCTCCGCCCGTGGGCTCGGGCGTTCGCACCCCAGCAGCACGGCGCCCGCGCCCAGGAGCGTGGCCCCGGTCAGCAGACGTGACAGATACAGCGGCATACGGCACCTCTCAGGAATGGTCAAATAGCCAAAGGGTAAGCGCAGGCACGCCGCCCTCCCGCCGGCGTCCTCCAAGGCGGCCAAGCTACGACCTCGCGCAAGGCGCTTCCAGTGGACCATGGTATCGGTAGGCCGGCAGGAGGAAGCGGGTGAGGTGGGTGCTCCGCAGGGGTGCGTTCGAACGCGCAGAGGAGGAGACCGGGAGCGCCCGCCTCCCGCTTCCTCCTGAGCACCGGCAAACAGGCCGCGGCGCGGCGTCATTCGATTTCGTACGGCGACTGCGGCGCGCCGTCCTCCGCGGACTCGAGCAGCATGGTCTCCAGGTCGAGATCCCGCTGCACCCGCCGCATGACGTGATCTCCGATCACACCTTCGTCGCGAAGTCTCACCAGCGCCTCGCGCTCGTCCTCGATCATCGCCGCGCGCAACGCACGATACGCCGCGGCCGTTCGCTCCGCCCGAGTGCCGTCAACGCCGGCGAGGCCGGCATGGTCCTCATCATCCTGACCATGTCGCGCCACGTCCCGGGCCGACCATCGCTGGACGCGGCGGCGATAGGTCGCCTCCAGGGATCTCGCCATCGCGCGATCCACGCCGTCGCGCCTGGACTCCGTGTCGAGACGCCGGAGACCGGCTTCGGCCACGACCCGTCGCGCGTGGGCCTCTTCGGTGTCGCCTTCTCCGCCCTCGGTCAGCCCCCACCAGCGGATCAGCGGCGCCAGGGTGAGCCCCTGCAGCACCAGCGTCCCCAGAATCACGCTGAAGGTGATGAAGATGATCATCCCGCGCGCTGGAAACGGTTGACCCGCGGCCGCGGTCACTGGCAGCGCGAGCGAGAGGACCAGGGAATCTCCACCCCGCATCCCCGCCCAGCTCAGAAACCCGACCTGCCGCCAGGCGGGCGTCCCCGCGTCCCGCCTGCCGCGGCGAGACCGGCGGATCAGCGAGGCGGCGACGAAGGTGTAGACGATCCGCACGCCGATCACGGTCAGCGTGATAAGCGCGCCGTAGAGCACCAGGGTCCCCAGCAGGTGGCGTCCGGAGCGTCCGCAGGATGTAGGGCAGCTCCAGCCCAACCAGGATGAAGACCAGGCTCTCCAGGATGAACTGCACCATCACCCACATGGATTCCGCCTGAATCCGGGTCGCCGCCGGGACGATGCGCGGCCCCACACGGCCGAGATAGAGCCCGACCGCCACCACGCTCAGGACGCCGGAGAGCCCGAGCCACTCGGCGGGCAGGTAGGCGAAGAAGGGCGTCAGCAGGGAGATCGTGTTCTCCACGATGGGAAACCCGCGCACCCGGCGGCGGACCTGGCTGATGAGCCAGCCGACGGCGAGGCCGACGGCGACTCCACCCGTTCCGGCCAGGAGGAACCCGACCGCCGCCTGGCCGGGGGAGAACGATCCGGTGAGCGCGGCACCGATGGCCACCCGGTAGGCCACCAGCGCGGTGGCGTCGTTGACCAGGCCCTCGCCCTCGAGCACGGTGCTGAGGTCGCGCTGGGCGCCGATGGACCGCATGACCGCTATCGCCGCCACCGGATCGGGCGGCGAGACGATGGCGCCCAGCGTGAACGCCGCCGCCCAGGTGAACTCGGGAGTGAGCGCGTGCGCCACCACCGCGACGGCCGCGATGGTGAGGAGCACCAGCAGCGTCCCGAATCGGAGGATGGGCCAGAGGTTCGCCCGGAAATCGCGGAGCGAGCTGGTGAGCGCGGCCCAGTAGAGCAGCGGGGGGACGAAGACGAGGAACAGGGTGTCGGGCTCGAACTCCACCCGGGGCAGCCCGGGGACGAACACCAGCGCCAGGCCGGCGAGGACCAGGAGCACGGGGTGCGGCACGCCGAGTCGCCGTGCCACCATGCGCAGCGCGGCCGAGACCGCGAGCATGATGACGACGAGCTCTACGCCCTGCATGCTCGATAGCCGTCAACCGTCGCGATCATTTGACCAGCGTGATGAGCGGCTTCCCTTTCTCCACGACATACGTGGCGAGCTCCGCCCCGTTATCGCTGCCGACGTTCTTTCCCAGGTGGACCATAGTCTTGAGCTGCGTCATGTTTTGCCCTCCTCGTAAGGCAGGGCGCGTCACGCGTGGGTGCTGGCGGCCGCCGCTCAATCAAGCTACCGCAACGATCTAGGGACCCTGCTTGCCCGGCGAGTTGAACGTCACTGTTTGCCCGGTGAAGACGTTCCCTTCGGGGTCCACCACCTCGATCAGCACCTTGTGCTGGCCTCGCGGCATGCCGACCAGGATGATGGTGTTGCTCTGACCATAATCCGCCCACTGCCAGGGCAGGTCGTCGACCCTAATGTGCAGATGGCCGACGCGCGGAGACACGTCGCGTGCGGCCGCCCCGCCCACGGGCAGGATGCGCAGGTTCTCGACCCGGTACGGGATGAAGGCGACGCCCTGGGCCAGCGGACCGGGAAGCGGCGGCTCCACGATCAGCCTGGGCGCGGGCTCGTCGTCGATGGGAACAACCGTGCTCTGGGCCAAAGCGCCGGTCGCGATCTCGGTGCCCGGGTCCGCGGCAAGCGTCTCGTTGAGCGGGTTCATTTGCATTTCTCTCCTTTGAAGATTCGCCTCGGCGCTCGTCGGCGCCGCGGGGGAGTAGCATTGGGGCGGCGGATGACGCGCACGTCCGGCGCGCCATCCACCGCACGACCTTTGAGCTACCGCAACGACTTGAGCCCTGCGCGCAGCTCTTCCACCAAGAGCTTCGGCTGTTCCCAGGCTGCAAAGTGCCCACCTTTATCGAGCTGGTTGTAGTGGATGAGCTTGGGATACGCCCGTTCGGCCCAACTGCGCGGAGCTGCATCGATCTCGTCAGGAAACACGCTCACGGCTACCGGGATGGAGACGCCTTTCGGCTCGAAGAACGGCAACTTGTTTTCCCAGTAGAGACGTCCCGCAGAGATCCCCGTGGTCGTCAACCAGGAGAGCGTGATGTTGTCGAGGACATCGTCTCGGGTCATAGCGCCATAGGGCGTGCCATCGACGAAGAGGCGCGAGATAGCCTGGTAACTCAGCAGGTCGTGGTCGATCATCCAGGCGGCCAGGCCGACGGGTGAATCCGCAATTCCGTAGAGCGTCTGTGGACGGAGTCCCATCTGGAGGGCGTAGGCCACCTCTTTCGCAAACCAGGCTTTCAGCTTCTCGTACCTCTGATTTTCCTCGTCGGATAGCCCGGATGGCGCCGGGCCGCCGGACACGACCGCCTTCCACACGTCGGCTGGAACAGCGCCGGGCATATTGGTGTGAATGCCGATCAATTCCGGAGCGCCTTCTACCGCCATCATGTCAACCACAACGCCACCCCAATCGCCGCCTTGGGCGACAAAGCGCTTGTATCCGAGCCGCTTCATCAGCGCGATCCAGGCACGAGCGATACGCACGGGGTCCCAGCCGGTCGTGGTCGGCTTCCCTGAGAACCCGTAGCCCGGCATGTTCGGAATCACTACATGGAAAGCGTCCGATGCCTTGCCGCCATGCGCCGTGGGATTGGTCAGGGGATCGATGATCTTCAGCTGCTCGATGACCGAGCCGGGCCATCCGTGCGAGACGATGAGCGGCAACGCGTCTTCGTGCTTCGAACGAACGTGAATGAAATGAATGTCGACCCCATCGATCTCGGTGATGAACTGCGGTAGCGCGTTCAGCCTCGCCTCGACCTTGCGCCAGTCGTACTCTGTCGCCCAATAGCGCGCGAGTTCCTGCATCGTCGCGAGCTGCACGCCTTGCGATGCATCCGTTTCCCGGTCAGGCCACCTTGTCGCCTGTATGCGCCTGCGCAATTCGGTAAGGTCCGCGTCCCGAACTTTCACCTGAAACGGACGAATCGCATTCTTGTCAGCTGCCCGCTCGCTGCGTTGTTGGATAGTGCTGGTTGCAGTCATGGTCTCCTCCTTGTGAGTTCCTTGTGAGTCCCGTCCTCTCCGTCTCCTCCGTCCCTTCGCGGCGGTCAGGGCAGGCTCTTCCCTAACGCAGTGATCTGAACGCCGCGCGGCCGCCTTTGACGACCCTGTTGTAATGGATGAGCTTGGGATAACGCCCGTGGCGTTGAAAAAGCCACCCTTGTATTCCCAATAGAGACGAGACGAGGAAACCCCGGTTGTTCGTCAGCCAGTAGAGCGTGATGTTGTCGAGGTACGCTCACGTCGGCAGTTCCGTCCCTGCCTGCTCCGCCACCATGTACGCGGCGTACCACTCGGGCCAGTTCGCGTCGCGCTGCCCGGTGCGCTTCTCGTGCTCGCCGTGGGCCGCCTCCGCACGCCGGAACGCGCTCGCCAGCTCGCTGGCCGAGCCGAACGCGGTCGCCCCGGGGTCGATCCGGCCGGGGAGCCGCGTCGTAATCTCCTGCAGCAGCCAGCCATTGCCGTCCGGGTCGTTGAACGACACGAACGACGCGTAGCTGCGCCGGTCCGGAGCGGGGCCGCTCACCCGCGCGTCGGGGGCGATGCGGTTCCAGCCGGCGAAGTGGAACACCTCGCTCACCTCGGCGCCGCGCGCCATCAGCTCCTTCCGTGCCGCCTGGATGTCGGAGACGATCAGCCACAAGCCCTGGGCGGATCCGGGCGCGGCGGTCGTGAGGTGCGTGCCGAAGTGAATCGAGCACTGGGAGCCCGGCGGCGTGAACTGGACCACGTGGTCGTCCTCCGTGGTGAAGTCGGCGTCGAGCCGCCAGCCGAGCCCCCCATAGAACTCCTTCGCGCGGTCGACATCGGAAACGGGGATCGTGACGACCTCGAGCTTCAGGGCGACCTTTCCGACGCGCGCGCCGGTAGCCGTGCCCTGATCAGGTGTTGCCGTGGTGCTCATGACTGCCTCCTGGGTCGTGTCGTGTGTGCATGCATCTCAGGGTCGTATTCCTTCCGAGCTCTACGCTCGCGTCCGGATGCGGCGCCCCGTTCTATCGAGCACCTCGACCGGCGGGCGCGCTCAGCGGGCCGTTCGCCAGTCTACGGTCTTGTACACAGGGCGGACAGTGGACCTTAGGGCATCCCGGCAGGTCAGGGGTGGAGCGAGGGTACGCTGGAGGGCGAGGGCTGTGACAGAATGCCCGATTGGGCGTTCGAGGCTGAGGCTGGTGCCTGGGGCAACCGTGGGCGATTGCCCTCCCCGATACTAGAGAATTGGGGTAAGCACTCCGGTCACGATCAGCGCGCCGGCCCAGACTAGATCGAGGTTCACCCACGCACGCCGGAGCACGCCCACGCCCAGCTTCTCGTACACCACAACTGCCAGAAGCATCGTGACCGCCAGATAGCCGGCGCTGTGGAGCAGCGTCGCCGACCACTCGGACAGGCGCCCGGCCGCAGGGCCCGCCAGGAGCATGCCGCCGTGGGCCGCGTGTGCCGCATGCTCCGGCGTTTGCAGTACGAGCGGCAGCACCATGAGTCCGGCGCCGTGCGCCGTCGCTACCAGCAGCGACCAGAGCGCGAGGTCGCGCGCCCCGACCCGCATCCCGCCGCGGGGATGCTGGTGCCGGACGAGCTTGAAGCCGCCGAGAACAACGAGCATGGCGGCAACCAGCCATCGGAGCTGCTCAGCCGGCAGCACCAGGCCCAGTGCCGCCGCGCCGCCGACCGCGATGGCGATCGCGGCGGCGTGGCCCAAAGCCAGTGGCGGCAGCGCGCGCCACAGCGCGCGCCTGTCGCGCTCCTGGAGGCCGAGCGCGACGGCGAAGAGCCATCCCATGCCGGGGTTGAGCCCATGCACGGCGCCCAAGGCGAGTAACGCCGTTTCGGACCCGAAGCCGAGGCCGGTCATGCGGCGAAGCAGAACGAGTCGGACGAGGCGTCGCCGCCGGCCAGCTTCACCTGGTGCGGGCGGAGCCGGTCTCCGGTCCCCGCCAGAAACCGGGGGTCGAACGCCATGCCGCCGGCGGGGTTCGCGTTGATCTTGGCGATCCACCCCTTGATGCCGTCGGGGTAAAACTGCGCGTCCCATGGCGTGAACAGCGCGTTGGTGAGGTAGACCCGACGGCCGTCCCGGCTCACCTCGACCATTTGGGGTCCGCCGCTAAGCGGCTTCGCCGGGTCCTTCGGGTGGCTGGTCCGCCGCACGATGCCGCCGATCCGCAGCGAGCCGGCGAGCACCGGGTTGAACGGGTCGCTGACCTCGTACTGCCGGAGCTCACCCGTGCCCCAGCACGATACGTAGAGGAACCGATCGTCGAGCGACAGGTTGACGTCGGTCACCAGCGGCGGCACCGCCTTGAAGCCCTGGAGCAGCGGCGGCAGGTCGGCCGGCTCGGCCGGCTCGGCCGGGATCGTGATCACCTTTTTCGCCTTCCACTCGCCCCGGATACCGGCTTGCGGGTCCAGATACCACACCCAGACCGACGACGAGAGATCCTCGAGCGAGATCACAACGCCTGCGAAGCCGTACGCCTTCCGCGGATCGCGCGCCGGCCGGAGCTCCAGCACCATCTGGTGCTGCGCGCCAAGGTCGATCGTCTGCAGGTGGCGCCGCTTGCGTAGATCCCAGACATGGAGTGCGTGACCGTACTTTCCGCCCAGCAACAGCTCCGGATTGACGCCGTCCTTCACCATGTTCGGCGTGCCCCACTCGCTGGAGATCATCACGTCATGTCCCAGGTGCCAGGCGAAGTCGTAGGTCAGGTGCTGCGGCCCACGGTTCCGCTCCCAGCGCTCACGCAGCTCGAACGACTGGTGATCGAGGGTGAAGAGCCCGCCGGGACCATCCCCTCCGGTCGAGCCGAGCCCGTTCACATAGATGCCGTCGGGGCCGCAGTGCACCGTGTGGGGCGCCATGTAGCCGATCTTCCGGGCCAGCTCCTCGGGCTCGATGACCTTGACCAGCTCGGGGCGGCGCGGATCGGACTTGGTGTCCAGGATGTGGATGCGGGAGGAGCCGGTCCCCGGCACGACCAGATAGCGGCGCTCCACGTGAGCGTTGGACGCCCAGGGGCAGAGATGGGAGCTGCAAGCATTCCAGCCAAGATGGTGCAGCTCGTTGCCCGCGTTGGGCAGGTCGACCTGCTCCACCAGCTGTCCGTAGCCCGGCGAGCCGGGGTCGGTGTCCACCACGCCGAGCGCGTCGCGAGTGGTGCCGTCGGTGCCGAGCAGGGCGACGTACGCCAACCGCTCGGCAGGCGCACGCATCGCTTCGACGGCCGTGGGGTAGAACGTGGGGTCCGGAGTCCAGCGGGTCATGGCTCCTCCAGGGGATGGGTGGTCGTCCCCTGGAATGCGGAGTTCCGCGCCTGCACCGGACATGGGGCGAGGGTGCCGGCTGCATAGGGGACCCGCCTTCCCGCCGCGGCCTCGATCGTAGCGTGCCTTCTCGGGTGGTCCTGACCCCTGAGCGCGCGAAGCCGGCGATATTGGAAACCTCCGGCGCGGGTACCCGTAGGGGATGCGCCGCCGATTCCTCAACTCCGGAAGGCTCCGATGGATACGATGCTCCGGGATCTCCGCTACGCGGCGCGACGGCTCCGCCATGCACCGGGCTTCACCCTGGTCGCAATCTTCTCCGTCGCCTTGGGCGTCGGCGCGAATACCGCCGCCTTCAGTTTGGTAAACGCGGTGCTCCTCCGCCGGCCGCCGCTCGCTCAGCCCGAGCGCCTGGTGGAAATCCACCTCACCAGTGACGACTTCCCCTTCATTCCATTCTCGTACCCGGACTACGCGGAGCTCCGGCGCGTGGGTGGCCAGGTCTTCGCCGGCATCGCGGCATCGCAGCTTGCCCCGGTGCCCCACGATCTCGGCGGCCGGATCGAGAGCGTTACAGCCGAGCTGGTGAACGGGAGCTATTTCCCCGTGCTCGGACTCCGCCCCACGCTCGGGCGACTGCTCGGTGAGGAGGACGACATCGCTCCCGGCGGGCATCCGGTAGTGGTACTGGCCTACGATTACTGGGAGCACGCGTTCGGCGGGGATCCGAACGTCGTGGGCCGGGAAATCCGGCTGGCGGGACGGCCCTACACCGTGGTCGGAGTCGGGCCCAGGGACTACTGGGGGAACCTGCGCGGCCTCGCTCCCTCCCTGTACCTCCCGATCCTGATGGTCAACCGCGTTCAGCCATCCACCTCGGATCTGCTCACCGCGCGCGGCAACCACGCGATCTTCTTGACCGGCCGGCTCCGCAGTGGCGCGACGCTGGCCCAGGCACAGACGGTGGTGACCGGCTTCACGACCAACATGCGGCGAGTCGACCCGGACGAGTGGTCGGGAAACATGCAGGTAGTACTCACCCCGGTGAACGACGTCTACGTCAGTCCGTTGATCGACGGGATCATCCTCCCGGCAGCCGGGTTGCTGTTGGCGGTGGTTGGCCTGGTCCTCCTGATCACCTGCGCCAATCTGGCGAGCTTCCTCCTGGCACAGGCTCGCGACCGACGACGGGAGATCGCCGTGCGTCTCGCGCTCGGCGCCCGGCGCGGCGTGCTGGTCCGTCAGCTCCTCACCGAGAGCATCCTGCTCTCGCTGCTCGGCGGCACCGCGGGTATCGTCCTCGCGAGGGTGCTACTCCACCTGCTGGCCGGCGCAGATCTGCCGCTGCCCATTCCCGTCACTCTCGACCTGAGCCTGGATCCCGTAGTGCTGGGCTTCGCGTTAGTGGTGTCGATCGTGGCGGGGATGCTCTTCGGTCTGGTCCCCGCGCTGCAGTCTACCAGGCCGGACGTGATGGAGAGCATCAAGGCCGAGGCCGTGGGCGCGCCGGCCCGGGGGCGAGTACGAGTGACCCCGCGGGGGGCGTTGGTAGTGGCGCAGGTCGCCGTGTCGTTCCTGCTTCTGGTGACGACCGGTCTGTTCCTGCGCAGCTTCCGAGAGCGCGAGACGGTCGATCCCGGCTTCGGCTACGATCCGGCCGCGGTCGTCAGCTTCGGCCTTCCGGGCGAACGGTACACGGAGCAGGAGGGACGACTCTTCGTGCGCCGGCTCGAGGAGCACCTGGCCGCGCTGCCGGGGATCGCGGCGGTCGGGGTGAGCGGCAACATTCACCTGAACCCGATGAGCACGAACAACATCGGTGTCAACGTGGAGGGATTCACGCCGCCCGAGGGCCAGCGGGCGTTCCCCATCGATGTCGCCAGAGTCGATGCGGGCTTCTTTGATGCGATGGGGATTCCCATCCTCCGTGGCCGCAACTTCGGCCCGCAGGACGTGGAGGGTAGTCCCTCCGTGGCGGTGATAAACGAGGCGATGGCGAATCAGTTCTGGCCGGCTCGGGATCCCGTCGGCCAGGTCTTCAGTGCAGACGGGCGCGAGCTCAGGGTGGTCGGTGTGGCGAAGACCGCCAGGATCAGGACGCTGGAAGAGCAACCTCGGCCGTTCGTCTACCTTCCCTTCAGCCAGGACTACACGTCCCTCCTCTGGCTGGTGACCCGCACTCGAGGCGACGCTGACCGGATTCTGCTTCCCGTCGTGGAGCAGCTCCGCGCGCTCGATCCGGATCTGATGATCCTCCAGAACCGGACGATGGAGCGCCATCTGGCGATGATGCTCCTCCCCGCACGGCTCGGCGCCCTCACCTTCACTTTCTTCTCCGGTCTGGCGCTCACCCTAGCCGCGATCGGGGTCTATGGCATCGTCGCCTACGCGCTCCGGAGTCGCACTCGGGAGATTGGAATCCGGCTGTCCCTCGGGGCTCAACCAGCGGCCGCGGTCCGCTTGCTCCTTGGGTCCGGCCTGAGGCTGGTGGCCGGCGGTGTGCTGATCGGGCTCGCGCTCTCGGCGGCTGCGGTGCGAGTACTGAGCAGCTTTCTGTTCGGCGTCTCTGCGTACGACTTCGTGACTTTCGCGACGGTGCCTGTCGTCCTGATCGCGGTGGGAGCGCTGGCCGCCTATCTGCCGGCACGGCGGGCGACCCGAGTAGACCCCGCCGTGGCGCTCAGGACGGAGTAGCAGCGCCAGTGGTGGAAGGCGTTGCGTCGCTTGTGGGAGTCGGGGCGGCAGCATTTGTCGCTGCTACTCTCGCGGCCGTCTCAGGTTTCGGCGGTGCGACGGTCTCACACAACCTCAGACAATGAAGCCCGCCAACAGTTAGGTCGTTGCCGGGCTTCACTGGCCTCTGCGCTCGAGCCCCAGGCGACCGGAGGCCAGCCGTAGGCTACCGGAGGTGAACCAGGACTCTCCTGATCCGGAGGGCCGTCGTAACTGGACCGATCCAGCAACTTGCAGCCATTCACGCGAGTTCACGTCACCCGACGCTGGAAGTAGAGGGTTCCGTGCCGGACTTTACTGGGATTCGCTCTCACAAACGCTGGAGTTGCTGGGGTCCGTTCCGCGACAATTCAATCGTCACTTGACTAGCCAGTCGCCTCCCACCGGCGCATGTTAGAGCTTCCTACCGTGCGCGGTCACCCTGCCAGACCCGTTTCACCAACGTCGGGGCGCCCTTGCCGATGACCGACCTCCGCGACCAGCTCCAGGGCACCCTCGGGGCCGCTTACACCCTCGAACGCGAGCTCGGCGGTGGCGGGATGTCGCGGGTGTTTGTCGCCCACGAGACCGCGCTCGGCCGCCAGGTGGTGGTCAAGGTGATCGCTCCCGGGCTGGCGGAGGGCCTGAGCGCCGAGCGCTTCGCGCGCGAGGTAAGGCTCGCCGCACGGCTGCAGCAGGCGAACATCGTCCCGGTTCTCACCGCCGGCGAGGCGGGAGGCCTGCCCTACTACACGATGCCGTTCGTGCGCGGCGAGTCGCTCCGGGCGCGGCTTACCACAGGTGTACGTCTCCCCATGGCCGAGGCGGTCAGCATTCTCCGCGATACCGCGCGGGCACTGGCCTACGCCCACGCCGAGGGGATCGTGCACCGCGACATCAAGCCGGAGAACATCCTGCTCTCGGGCGGCGCGGCGGTGGTCACCGATTTCGGGATCGCCAAGGCGCTGAGCGCCTCCCGGACCCAGGGCGAGATCCCTACAGCCGCCACCATCACCCAGGCTGGCGGGAGCATCGGAACTCCTGCGTACATGGCGCCGGAGCAGGCGGTGGGCGAGGCCGTGGACCACCGCGCTGATCTCTACGCCTGGGGCGTGATGGCCTACGAGCTGCTTGCCGGCGCGCATCCCTTCGGTCGGCACACCAGCCCCCAACGCCTCATCGCCGCCCACCTCACCGAAATGCCGCCGGCCCTCGCCGGGAAGAGTCCCGAGGTGCCGCCGCCGCTCGCGGCGCTCGTGATGCGCTGCCTGGCCAAGGCCCCCGACGACCGACCACCCACCGCCGCCGAGCTGGTTCGCGACCTCGAAGGGATGTCCGTGCAGGATGGATCGCGCTTGGCCGACCGACGGCCTGCGCTGTCGCGCCCGGTCCGGCGTGGCGGCCTCATCGCCGCCGCCGCGCTGGCGGTGCTGGGGATCGGCGTTCTGGCGACACGCAACCGCGCCGACGGGCCTTCCCCTTCCGGCACGGCGATCGATCGCAGCATCGCCGTGCTGCCGCTCGCCGCTCTCAGCGGCGAGAAGGCGGACGACTATTTCGGGATCGGCTTGGCCGAGGAGCTGACCCGGGCCTTGTCGAAGACCGGCCTGCGGGTGATCGGCCGGGTGAGCGCCGGCGCGCTGCAGGCCAAGGGACTGGATGAGCGCGCCATCGCGAAGGAACTCGGTGTGGGATCCTTGTTGCTGGGGACGGTGCAGCGCGCCGACGGACAGATCCGGATCCAGATCTCGCTCCTTGCCGCGAACGACGGCGCGGTGCGCTGGACGGAGAAATACGATCGGCCGCTGGCGAACGTCTTCGCGGTGCAGGACGAGATTGCACGGAGTGTCGCCGGAAAGCTGCTGGGCTCCCTGGGGGGCGCGGCGACCGCGGTGCCCACCCGGAACGAGACCGCCGACCCCGAGGCCCATGCGCTCTTCCTCCAGGGCCAGGTGCTCTTCAACCGCCGCACGGTGCAGTCGCTGCAGCAGGCCATCGCGCTGTTCGAGCGAGCGGCGGCTCGGGATTCGAGCTATGCCCGCGCGTGGGGGCTGATGGCGATGTCATACTCGGTGCTTCCCGCCTATTCGGCGGAGCATACCGATTCCGCCCGGGCCCGGGCGGTGATGGCGGCCCATCGAGCGCTGCGCATTGATTCCCTGATCGCCGAGGCGTACACCGCGCTGGCGTATGTGGATCTGGCCCGCGGCGACAATCGCGAGTCGGACTCCCTCTTTCGCCGTTCGCTGGCCCTCGATTCGACCGTCGCGACGACCTGGGGGTGGTACGGCTTGCTGGCGATGCACCTGGGCGACTTTGCCGCCGCCAACAGCCGCAGCGCGCGGGCCCGAGAACTGGAGCCGGCCTCCTCGATCGTGCAGACGTGGGAGGCGCAGGCCTACCTGGCGGAGCGACGTTACGCGGAGGCTGATTCGGTCGCGAGCCTGATTATCGGTCGGGATTCCACCTTCGCGCTGGCATGGGTCACCAAGGCCACGGCGCTCCTCAACCTGGGGCGCTCGAACGAGGCCATCCCGATCCTCGAGCGACGAGTGGCCGAGCTGCCGGCATCACGCCCCTCGGAGACGCACGCCATGCTGGCGTATGCATACGCTCGGGCCGAACGCCCACGGCAGGCCCGCGAGGTCCTCGCCGCCCTCCGCACGGCCGCGGGCGGGCGCCTGCCGGCGCTCGGGACCATCGCGGCGACGCTCGATCTCCTGGGTGAGCATGACGCGGCAGTCGGTGTGCTCGATGACGCGTTCGCCGACCACGATCTGTGGTTGGCGATCTTCAACCACACCGAGCGATACGACAGGCTCCGCAAGGATCCGCGTGTTGCGGCGATGTTCGCTAAGAGCGTGGCGTGGTAGCGCGAGGGGATGGGGCGGGGCAGGTCGCCATTGCGAGCGCCCCCAATTCACCGCCTCGTGCCCGTCACCACCAGGATGGAGGATCTCGGCCCACCTGCACGGACTAACAGCCGATTGTCAGGCCGTGAGTTCGCCATATGTCGACTGAGCCAGCGCCACCGCGTCCGCACCTGCCGGAAATCGGAGCTGCCCGGTGGCATCGTTCGCGGCACGCCACACCACCTCGGCCACGTCGGACTCGGTCGTCACCGCAGCCGGCTGCGCAAATGCGCGAAGATGCGCTGCGCGAACGGTGCGTACGCCTCGGGAATCAGCCCTTCCATGCGCGGTCCGCCGTTGCTCGTGAAGCGCGTGGTCGGCCCGTAGCCCGGCTCGACCAGCTTGACGCGCACGTTGAAGGCCTCGAGCTCGAGCGCGAGCGATGCGGTGAACCCTTCGATGGCCATCTTGCTCGCGGTGTACACGGCCACCAGCGGCATCGGCGCCAGCGTCACGCTCGAGGTCACGTTCACCACCACGCCCGATCTTCGCGCGCGGAACTGGGGCAGCACCGCCTGCGTCATCGCCATCACGCCGAAGGTGTTGGTCTCGAACACCTCGCGCGCCGTGGCCATCGGGGTGGCCTCGAAGGCGCCGAAGAGCCCGATGCCCGCATTGTTGACGAGCACGTCGATGGGCCCGCCGCCTCGAGTGCGGCCGCGATGCTCTCGGGCTTCGTCACGTCGAGCGCCAGCACGCGGAGGCGTTCCGGCCGGGGCAGAACGTCTTCGCGCGGCGTTCGCATGGTGGCGACCACGTTCCAGCCCTGCTCGTGAAAGTGGCGCGCGGTCGCGAGGCCATAGCCAGAGGAGGATCCAGTAATGAGGACGGTTTTCATGGCGGTCACCAAGAGCCTCAGAATAGGGTCGAGATCACGGGACCTGGCCATGGTAGACCCGTAGCCAGGTTCATCGCCAGCGACGATAGCGAAGGGGCGCCGGACGTGCTACTATGTAGAGTCCACATTTCATTTGCGAGCGTCCAGTGATGAACGATCCGCTCTCGGAGGTCATCGCGCTGCTTCGGCCTCGCACCGTGTTCTCGAAGCGCATCAGCGGCGCCGGTCGCTGGGGTGTCCGCTATTCGGATTTCGGCCACCCGAGCTTCTGCGCCGTGCTGGAGGGCGGCTGTCGTCTCGCCGTCGACGGCCACCGTGCCCTCACGCTCGAGGCGGGTGACTTCGTGCTCCTGCCGGCGACACCGGGCTTCACCATGTCGGGCTTCGAGCCGGTGAGGCCCCAGCACATCGACCCGAAGGTGACGCCTGCCCCGACGGAGGAAGTCCGCCACGGCACGCGCGGTGGACGTCCCGACGTACGGTTACTCGGCGGCTACTTCGTCTTCGACTCGCCCGATGCGGCGATGCTGGTGTCGCTGCTGCCGGCGCTGGTGCACGTGCGCGGCGTCGAGCGGCTCTCGGTCCTGGTCCGACTCGTCGGCGAGGAGTCGAGCGAACGCAGGTCAGGCCGCGATCTCGTGCTCACACGCCTCGTGGAGGTGCTGCTCATCGAGGCGCTGCGGGCGACTTCGGGTGAGGACGCGTCTCCGGGGCTGCTGCGCGGGTTGGCGGATGCGCAACTCGCGCCAGCGATGCGGCAGATGCACGGCCAGCTCGCGCGTTCGTGGACCGTCGCCCAGCTCGCGAGGACGGCCGCGCTGTCGCGCTCGGCGTTCTTCGAGCGCTTCACGCGCACCGTGGGTCTGCCGCCGATGGAATACCTGCTCGCCTGGCGCATGGCCGTCGCGAAGGATCTGCTCCGCCGCCACGATTTCGGGCTCGCCGAGGTCGCCGAACGCGTCGGCTATGGCTCGGCAAGCACCTTCAGCACCGCGTTCAGCCGGCACGTGGGCCAGCCTCCGCGTCGCTACGCGCGCCAGGCTCTCACAGCCGTTGGTGCCGATGCCGCTGGCTTCTGACACGTGCGGACTCAGGCTGCGGCCGTCGCAGGCTTTGGGCGGCGCGGAGAAACTGCGTGGTAGACGATTCTCGAGATAACCGCAGTCTCGGAACTTCCGTGCCGGACGTCGCAAACCTCGGGCTGGTCCGTCCGCCTTTCGTCTACCTGGGCTCGATCACACTGGGCCTGGTGCTTCATCTCCTTTGGCCGGCACGGCTCGTCCCACCTTCGGTCAGCACGCCAGTCGGCGCCATGGTCACGGTCCTGGCCATCGCCCTTTTCGTCTCCGCAGTTCGCACCTTGCGGGCTGCTGGCACGCCGATCCCAGGCAACCGCCCCACCACAACGATCGTCCGCACGGGGCCCTACCGTTTCAGCCGGAACCCCATCTATCTCGCCTTCTCGCTTCTTCAGCTCGGTCTCTCTCTTTGGGTCAACAGCCTCGCCTTGCTGATTACGCTCATTCCAGCCGTCGTCCTCATGTGGCTCGTGGTCATCCCGAGGGAAGAGCACTACCTCGAAGCACGCTTTCCCTCGGAGTACTTACCCTACAAGGCTTCCGTCCGTCGGTGGCTCTAGCCGAGCGGGAGACTGGCTCAAGGGCACCGCCGGCCCGCTGGCTCCGGCGACTGGTGGGAGAGAGGTAGGATTGTCACCCTGAACGAAGTGAAGGGGGCCATGCTCGACATGGTCCCCTTCACTTCGCTCAGGGTGACAAGGCGGCCTACAGCCTGGCGATCCCCCCGTACGTCTCCGGCCGGCGGTCCCGGTAGAACTGCCACACGTTCCGCACCTCGCGGATCTGGTCCAGGTCCAGCTCCGCCGTCACCAGCTCGTCCCGGTCGCGCGGCGCTTCCGCCACCACCTGCCCGCGCGGGTTGCAGAAGTAGCTCTGCCCGTAGAACTCGCCGATGCGCCAGGGATCCTCGTACCCCACCCGGTTGATCGCGCCGACGAAGAACGCGTTGGCCACCGCGTGCGCCGGCTGCTCCAGCCGCCAGAGATACTCCGACAGTCCCGCCACCGTGGCTGAAGGATTGAAGACGATCTCCGCGCCGTTCAGGCCCAGCTCCCGCGCGCCCTCGGGGAAGTGGCGGTCATAGCAGATGTAGACGCCGACGTCGGCGTATCGGGTCTTGAATACCGGGTACCCCAGGTTGCCGGGCTTGAAGTAGAACTTCTCCCAGAATCCCGGCGCGCAGTGGGGTATGTGATTCTTCCGGTACTTGCCGAGGTAGGACCCGTCGGCGTCGATCACGGCGGCCGTGTTGTAGTAGATCCCGGGGCCATCCTCCTCGTAGAGCGGCACGATGATCGCCATCTCGTACTTGCGGGCGACCTGCTGCATCAGCCGGGTCGTCGGACCGTCGGGGATCGCCTCGACCGCGTCGTACCAGCGCGGGCTCTGCTCCGCGCAGAAGTAGGGGCCGGTGAAGATCTCCTGCATGCAGAGGATCTGCACGCCCTCCCGGCCCGCCTGCTCGATCAGGTCCATGTGCTTGGCCAGGTTGGCCTCGCGGATGGTGTCGAGCGTCTCCGCGGTGGAGCAGGCGTGGGAGGCCTGGATCAGGCCGCATTTCACGATTCGAGGCATGCGATCCTTTCCTAGGATGTGTCCCGCATGTCATCCTGAGCGAAGCGAAGGAGCCATAGCCCGGCATGGCCTCCTTCGCTTCGCTCAGGATGACATGCGGGCACCACGCATCAGCACCAGGTACACGACGAAGCTCACCCCGAACGTCACGAACCACGCGTAGGCGTACAGCCGGTCGAAGAGATCGGGATCCGTCACCGTTCCTCCCGGCGTCGCCGCGGCCCGGATGAATCCCGGCACCACCGGCAGCACCGCGATGGCGAGCGCCGCGACCGCTTTCCAGTTCACCCCGTTCCGGTAGGTGTAGGCGCCCTCCTCCCGAAACAACTCATCGAGCAGCAGGCGCTGCCGCCGAAGCACCCAGTAGTCCGCGATCAGGATGCCGCCGAGCGCGCCCATCAGGCTCGAGTACCCGATCAGCCAGGTGAAGATGTACGCCGCCGCGTCCGAGTAGAGCTTCCAGGGCATCAACAGGATGCCGATGACCGCGGTGATGAGCCCGCCGGTTACGTAGCTGATCCGCCGCGGGCTCAGGTTGGAGAAGTCGTTCGAGGGCGACACCACGTTCGCCGCCATGTTGGTCGTGAGCTGCGCCGCGAGGACCACCAGCGCCGCGAACACGATCACGCCCGTCCCGCCGATCCGCGCGATCAGCACCACCGGATCCCAGATCGCCTCTCCGAAGAGCACGATGGTGGCGCTGGTCACAGCCACCCCGATGAACGCGAACGCCGTCATCGTGGTCGGCAGGCCGAGCGCCTGGCCCAGCATCTGGGAGCGCTGGCTCCGGGCGTAGCGGGTGAAGTCGGGAATGTTGAGGCTCAGCGTGGCCCAGTAGCCGACGCTGGCCGTCAACGCCGCCGGAAACAGCGCCCAGAACGGGGTGCTGCCGCCGCGGAGGCGCTCCGACTCGGCCAGCAGATTCCCGAGCCCGCCTCCGGCGCGGATCGCCCACAGGAGGAGGATTCCGCCGCCGGCCAGCAGCAGCGGGGCGGACCAGCTCTCCAGCAGCTTGATCCCCTCGGTGCCCTTGAGGATCACGGCGACCTGGATCAGCCAGAACACCATGAACGTGATCGCAGTGCCGCCCGGCACCTCCGACCATCCCGGCCACGCCGCGCGCACCAGCGCGTCGAGTGCGAGCCCTCCGATCCAGGTCTGGATCCCGAACCAGCCGCAGGCGACGATCGCGCGGAGCAGCGCCGGGAGGTTGGCGCCGCGCACGCCGAAGCTCGCCCGGCAGAGCACCGGGAAGGAGATGCCGTACTTGGTCCCGGCGTGCGCGTTCAACACCATCGGCACCAGCACGATGGTATTGCCCAGGAGAATGGTGACCATCGCCTGCCGCCAGTTCATCCCCTGCTGCATGAGACCGGAGGCGAGGGTGTACGTGGTGATCACCACGCTCATCCCGATCCAGAGCGCGGCGATGTTGTAGGTGGACCAGGTGCGTCGCTCCGGCGGGGTCGGCGCGAGGTCCGGATTCCAGAGCGGGCTGCGGCTCAAGTCCTCCGCGCTGGAAACCGTCTGGACCGTCACCGCGCTCCCGCCGGACGCGGTGCGCGCTGGCGCGGCGCGGCCGGCGGACTTGGCGGCGCCGGAGTGGGAGGCGGCGTGCGCTGCGCCTGGAGCCCGGCGATCGTGCGCGGTAGCCACTGTCCCCTGCCCTCGCGTCCGACCACGGCGTAGCGATCCACGATCACCTCGCCGCGCGAGAGCGTCGTCCGGGCGAACCCGGCCAGCGACCAGCCGTCGTACGGCGACCAGTCGGCGTTGGTCTCCATGGTGGACGGGCTCACGGTCCTGGTCGCCGTCGGGTGGATGATCGCCAGATCGGCGTCGGCACCGACCATGATGGCGCCCTTCCGGGGATACAGCCCCATGATGCGCGCCGGATTAGTGCTGAGCTTCATCGAGAGCTCTTCCAGGGTGAGCCGTCCGCCGAGGACGCCGTGGGTGTATACCAGAGGAAGCAGCGTCTCCAGACCAGGGAGGCCCATGGGGATCTTGGTCCAGTCTCCGTTCCACATCGCCTTCTGCTCGCGGGTGAACGTGCAGGTATCGGTGGACACGACCGAGACCTCCCCGTCGCGCAGGCCCCGCCACAGCCGGTCGACGTCCTTCGGCTTCTTGACCTGGGGACAGCAGGCGAACAGATGGCCGTCCTCGCCCTCGAAGACCGAGTCGTCCAGCACGAGGTACTGGGCGCAGGT
>CAWILD010000011.1:0-551452 GCA_963836815.1 uncultured Gemmatimonadales bacterium
GCTCGGCCGCGGCGGCATGGCCACGGTCTACCTCGCCCGGGACCTCCGCCACGACCGGCCCGTCGCGCTCAAGGTGCTCCACCCCGAGCTCGCGCCAGCGCTCGGCGCCGAGCGCTTCCAGCGGGAGATCCAGCTCGCCGCCCGGCTTCAGCACCCCCACATCCTGACGGTCTACGACTCGGGCGAGCCGGGCACCGCCGGCCCTGCTCTGGTTCACCATGCCGTACATCGAGGGCGAGTCGCTGCGCGACCGGCTGCGGCGGGAGAGGCAGCTCCCGGTCGACGACGCGCTCCGGATCACGCGCGAGGCGGCCGACGCGCTGCGACTACGCCCACCGCCACGGCGTCATCCACCGCGACATCAAGCCCGAGAACATCCTGCTCGCGACGGCCACGCGCTGGTCGCCGACTTCGGCATCGCCCGGGCGCTCGGCGCGGCGACTGACGCCGAGCAGCTGACCGAGACCGGCATGGCGGTCGGCACGCCGGCCTACATGAGCCCGGAGCAGGCGAGCGGGCGAGCGGGAGCTGGACGCCCGCACCGACATCTACTGCGCTCGGCGCGGTGCTCTACGAGATGCTGGCCGGCGAGCCGCCGTTCACCGGCGCCGACAGCGCAGGCGATGATCGTCAAGCGGCTTCACCGAGCCGGCGCCGAGCGTGCGGAGCGGCGCGGCCGAGCGTGCCGGAGGCGGTGGACCAGGCGATCCGGAAGGCGCTGGCGCCGGTGGCGGCGGACCGGTTCGCCACCGCGGCGGAGTTCGCGCCGGCGCTCGCTGGCGTGCACGCCGCGCGACCCGGCGCCGCGCCGAGCGGTGCTCGGCACCGCGCCGACCGCCCGCGCCGCTCGCCGGTCGCGACGTCGCTCGCGCGTCCGCTCGCCGCGCTCGCGCTCGGGCTCGGCATCCTCCTCGGCCTCGGCGTGCTGTTCGCCTGGCGCCGGACACGCACCGGCGAGCGCCGGCGCCGGCGGCGAGCGCCGCGTCGCGGTGCTTCCGTTCGAGAACCTGGGCGACTCCGCCGACGCCTATTTCGCCGACGGGGTCACCGACGCGGTGCGCGGCAAGCTCACGGCGCTGCCCGGCCTGCGAGGTCATCGCGCGCAACAGCTCGGCGCAGTACCGCGGCACCACCAAGACGCCCGCAGGAGATCGGCCGCGAGCTGGGCGTGCGACTACCTGCTGATCGGGAAGGTGCGCTGGGCAGAAGGCGCGGACGGCGCCAGCCGGGTGCAGGTGAGCCCCGAGCTGATCGAGGTCGGCGACGGCGCGCGCGCAGGTGGCAGCAGCCGTTCGACGCGGCGCTCACCGACGTGTTCCAGGTGCAGGCGGACATCGCCGGGCAGCGTGGCGCAGGCGCTGGACGTGGCGCTCGGCAGCCGGCAGCAGCGAGGCGCTCGCGGAGCGGCCCACCGCGAACCTCGCGGCGTACGACGCCTTCCTGAAAGGCGAGGCCGCTCGCGGCGCGTGGGCACTGCGACCCGGTGACGCTGCGGCAGGCGGTCGAGTACTACGAGCAGGCGGTGGCGCTCGACTCGAGCTTCGTCGCGGCGTGGGCGCAGCTCGTCGGCGGCCGAGCTCGCTGCTCTACTGCAACGGCGCGCCGTCAAGCCGCGGCGCCGAGCGGGCGCGACCGCCGCCGAGCGGGCGCTGGCGCTCGGCCCGGAGCGCCCGGACGGCTACTCGCGCGCTGGGCGACTACTACCGCCTGGTCCGGCCGACTCGCCGCGGGCGGTCGAGCAGTACGCCAAGGGCCTCGAAGCTCGCGCCCGCGGATGCCGAGCTGCTGCGCGGGCTCGGGCATCGCCGAGCATCGCTCGGGCAAGTGGGAGCAGGCGCGTCGAGCACCTGCGGCGAGCCAGGAGCCTCGATCCCGCGGTCGGCACCACGCGCCGGCGCGCTCGGCGACACGCTGCTCTGGCTCCGCCGCTACCCCGAGGCGCTCGCGGCCTCGACCGCGGGCTCGGCGCTCGCACCCGACCGACCTGCAGGCATCGAGACCAAGGCGATGGTGCACCTCGGCCCAGGGCGACCTGGCCGGCGCGCGAGCGGTGCTCGCGCGAGCCGCCGGCCGGCGTGGACCTGCCGACGCTTCGTCGCCTACATGGCGAACTACTGGGATCTCTACTGGGTGCTCGACGACGAGCAGCAGCAGCTGCTCCTGCGGCTCGCGCCAGCGCTTCGACGACGACCCGGCACCTGGGGCTGGCTCTGGCCGGCGTACGCGATCGACGGGGACATCGGCGGGCGCGCGGCCTACGCCGACTCCGCCCGGGTCGCGTTCGAGCAGCAGCTCACGGCCACGCCGGAGGATGCCCCAGCGCACATCCTGCTCGGCCTGGCGCTGGCGTACATGGGCCGCAAGGACGAGGCGATCCGCGAGGGCGAGCGGGGCGTCGCGCTGCTGCCGATCAGCGAGCGACGCGCTAGACCGGTCCGTATCTCCAGCACCAGCTCGTCCGGATCTACATCCTGGCGGGCGAGCCGGAGAAGGCGCTGGACCGGCTCGAGCCGCTGCTGAGGATCCCGTACTATCTCTCGCCCGGCTGGCTCCGGATCGATCCCGACTTCGATCCGATCCGGAAGCACCCGCGGTTCCAGACGCTGGTGGCCGGCGGACGCGACGACGTGAGCCAGCCCGACCCGAACGGCTCCGCGCGAGCGCTGCGCTGACCGCTACGCGATCGAGCGCGAGCTCGGTCGCGGCGGCATGGCCACGGTCTATCTCGCCCAGGACCTCCGGCACGACCGGCCGGTCGCCCTCAAGGTGCTGCACCCCGAGCTCGCCGCCACGCTCGGCCCCGAGCGCTTCCAGCGCGAGATCCGGCTCGCCGCCCGGCTCCAGCATCCCCACATCCTCACCGTCCTCGATTCGGGCGAGACCGGCGGGCCGGCTCTGGTTCACGATGCCGTTCGTCGAGGGCGAGAGCCTGCGCGACCGGCTTGCGGCGCGAGCGGCAGCTCCCGGTGGAGGACGCGCTCCGCATCGCCCGCGAAGCGGCGCACGCGCTCGAGTACGCCCACGAGCACGGCGTCATCCACCGGGACATCAAGCCGGAGAACATCCTCCTCACCCGCGACGGCTACGACGCTGGTCGCCGACTTCGGCATCGCCCGCGCGCTCGGCGGGCGACGAGCGGCTGACCGAGACCGGGCTGGCCATCGGCACGCCGGCCTACATGAGCCCGGAGCAGGCGGCGGGCGACCGAGGGCTCGACGCCCGCACCGACATCTACTCGCTCGGCCGTCGTGCTGTACGAGATGCTGGCGGGGGAGCCGCCCTTCACCGGACCGACGGCGCAGGCCATCGTGGCCAAGCGCCTCAGCGAGCCGGCGCCGAGCGTCCGCGGCGTCCGGCCAAGCGTGCCGGAGGCGGTTGACGCAGGCGATTCGGAAGGCGCTGGCGCCGGTGGCGGCGGACCGGTTCGCGACCGCCGGCCGATTCGCCCAGGCGCTGCAGACGACAGCCGACTCCGCGCGACCCCGCTGCGCGACGGCCGCCACTCGACGCGTCCGCGCCTTCACCCGCCGCGGCACGCCCGCTCCGTCACCGCCCGGTCGCCCTGCTCGTACTCGGCTTCCTGCTCGGGCTCGGCGTGCTCTTCGGCTGGCTCCGACGCCACGGCGGCGCGTCCGGCGACGCCGAGCGGGGTGAAGCGGCTCGCCGTCCTGCCCTTCGACAACCTCGGTTCGGCGGAGGACGAGTACTTCGCCGACGGCGTCACCGACGAGATCCGCGCCAAGCTCGCCGGCGTCCAAGGTCTGCAGGTCACCGCCAGCCGCAGCGCGGCGGAGTACAAGAAGAGCGGCAAGGACCTCGCGACCATCGCGCGGGAGCTGGGGGTGGACTACCTGCTGGTCGGCAAGGTGCGCTGGGAGAAGGGCGAGCCCGGGAAGAGTCGGGTGCGGGTCAGTCCCGAGCTGATCCAGGTCGCCACCGGCTCGACCCAGTGGGAGCAGCCGTTCGAGGCGAGCCTCACCGACGTGTTCAAGGTGCAGGCCGACGTCGCCGGCCAGGTCGCGCAGGCGCTCGACGTCGCGCTCGGCACGCCCCAGCGGCAGGCGCTGGCGGAGCAGCCCACCGCGAATGCCGCGGCCTACGATGCCTACCTCAAGGGCGAGGCGGCATCCCGGAACCTCGGGACCGGCGATCCGCTCGAGCTGCGCGAGTCGATCGGCTACTACGAGCAGGCGGTGGCACTCGACTCGGGATTCGCCCAGGCGTGGTCGGCGCTGTCGCGGGCGAGCTCGCTGCTCTACTTCAACGGCACGCCGAGCCCGGAACGGGCGCAGCGGGCACGCGAGGCGGCGGACCGAGCGCTCCGGCTGAGCCCGAATCACTTCCGCGGACATCTCGCGCTCGGCGACTACTACGGCGCGATCCCCCCGCTGGACTACGAACGGGCGCTGCGTGAATACGAGGCGGGACTGCGCCTGGCGCCGAACGACATCGACCTCCTCGCCTCCAGCGCGCTGATGGAGATCAGCACGGGACGATGGGAAGAGGCAGTGGAGCACCTGACGCGGGCACAGGCGCTCGATCCCCGGTCACTGCTGGTGGGACGGCGACTGAGCTACACGTACCTGCGCCTGCGCCGCTACCCGGAGGCGATCGCCGCCTCCGACCGCGCGCTCGCCCTCGATCCCGCCAACGCCACGGTCCTCGAGAACAAGGCCATGGTCTATCTGGGCCAGGGCGACCTCGAGGGCGCGCGTCGGCTGATCCGGGAGGCGACGGGGACCATCCCGCCCACCTCGCTCGCCTCGTACTTCGCGAACTACTACGACCTCTACTGGGTGCTGCCGGCCGAGCTGCAGGAGCTGCTGCTCCGGCTCAGCCCCCAGCGCGTTCGACGGCCGCGCCTCCTGGGCCATCGTGCTGGCACAGACTTATCACGCGCGGGGCGACCTGGCGCGGTCGCGGATCTATGCCGACTCGGCCCGCGTGGCGTTCCAGGAGCGGCTGCGCGGGGCTCCGGATGACGCGCAGAGCCACGTCATCCTCGGGCTGGCGCTCGCCTACCTGGGGCGCAAGGCCGAGGCCGTCGCCGAGGGGGAGAAGGGCGTGGCCCTGCTGCCGATCGCGGCCGATCGTACAGCGGCCCGTACGTCCAGCACCAGCTCGTCCGGATTTACCTGCTCGTCGGCGAACCTGAAAAGGCGCTCGACCGGCTCGAGCCGCTGCTCGGGATTCCGTATTACCTCTCACCCGGATGGCTCCGGATCGACCCCGAGTTCGACCCACTCCGCAAGCACCCCCGCTTCCAGCAGCTGGTGGGCGGAACGACGTGACGCTGGCTCGGAGGCATGGAAGGCGCTAAGTCCAGCCGGCGGGATTTGCCGAGCCTGTCGCCGTCGGTATCTTTGCCGGGTCGTCGTCGCATGGTCCCCCATCAAAGAGCGTCATGACGGATCCGCTGGCTGATCTTCGCGCGGGGTTGCGGGATCGCTACGCGGTCGAGCGCGAGCTCGGCCGCGGGGGCATGGCCGTCGTCTATCTGGCCCAGGACCTCCGGCACGACCGGCCGGTGGCGCTCAAGGTGCTGCACCCCGAGCTGGCCGCCACTATGGGGCCCGATCGCTTCCAGCGGGAGATCCGCTTCGCGGCCCGGCTGCAGCACCCCCACATCCTCACCGTGCTCGATTCGGGCGAGGCCGCCGGCCAGCTCTGGTTCACCATGCCCTTCGTCGAGGGCGAGAGCCTCCGCGAACGGGTCCGCCGGGAGCGCCAGCTCCCGGTGGACGACGCGCTGCGGATCGCTACCGAAGCAGCCCGCGCACTCGACTACGCCCACCAGCACGGCATCGTCCACCGGGACATCAAGCCGGAAAACATCCTCCTCACCCGCGATGGCTCCACGCTGGTGGCCGACTTCGGCATCGCCCGGGCGCTGGGAGGGGACGACCGGCTGACCCGCACCGGCCTCGCGATCGGGACCCCGGCCTACATGAGCCCGGAGCAGTCGGCGGGCGAGAAGGAGGTGGACGGCCGAACCGACGTGTACTCGCTCGGGGCGGTGCTCTACGAAATGCTGGCCGGGGAGGCGCCGTTCGCCGCGCCCACGGCCCAGGCGATGATTGCCCGGCGCCTGAGCGAGCCGCCGCCGAGCGTGCGGCGGACCCGGCCCAACGTGCCGGAGGGGGTGGACCAGGCGATCCAGCGGGCGCTGGCCCCGGTGGCGGCCGACCGATTCGCCACCGCCGCGGAGCTGGCCCGGGCGCTCCAGGCCCCCGGAACGACACCGGCGACCAACGGCCGCGACCACCGAGGTCGCCCGGCCGAGTGCGCCGGCCGCAGCGGGGACGCCGCCCGCGCCCGACACCCGCCGCCGGCCCGTGCCCGTCCTCGCGGTCACCCTCATCGCCGGCTTCCTGCTCGGCCTCGGCGTGCTGTTCGCCTGGCGGCACTCCCTGGAGAGCGGCGGCGCCGCGCCCGGCGGCGCCTCGCGGGTGCTGGCCGTGCTGCCGTTCGAGAACCTGGGCGACTCCACCACCGATTACTTCGCCGACGGCATCACCGACGCGGTGCGCGGGAAGCTCTCCTCGCTGCCCGGGCTCCAGGTGATCGCGAGCACCAGCTCCAACGAGTACAAGGACAGCGGCAAGCCGCTGCCGGTGATCGCGCGGGAGCTGGAGGCGGACTACCTGCTCATCGCCCGGATCCGGTGGGCCAAGGCGGGCGACGGGAGCAGCCGGGTGAAGGTCAGTCCGGAGCTGGTGGACGTGGGCCGGGGCGGCGCCCCGAAGGTGAAGTGGCAGCAGCCGTTCGACGCCGAGATCACGGATGTCTTCACGGTGCAGGCCGACATCGCCGACCAGGTGGCCGACGCGCTCGACCTGGCCCTGGGGACCGGCCAGAAGCAGACCCTGACCGAGCGGCCGACCGCGAACCTCGCGGCCTACGATGCGTTCCTGAAGGGAGAGGCGTCCGGAGGGCTCACAGTCGCCGACGCCCCGTCGCTACGCGCCGCCATCAACTACTACGAGCAGGCGGTGGCGCTCGATTCCAGCTTCGCGGCGGCGTGGGCGAGGTTGGGCAGAGCGCATGGAGCCTTCTACTACAACGTCACACCGACGCCCGCCGCCGCCGAAGCCGCCAAGCGCGCCACCGATCGAAGCATCGCACTGGCCCCGAGCAGGCCCGACGGATGGCTGGCGCAGTGCGAGTACTACCAGACGGTCATCACCGAGTACGAACGGGCCCTCGAGGCCTGTCGCAAGGGCCTCGCGCTTACGCCGGAGAACGCCGAACTGCTCACCGCGGCCGCGCTCTCCGAACAGGGCCTCGGCCGCTGGGACGCGGCGCTGGCGAGCCTGGAGAAGGCCCGCATGCTGGACCCCCGATCGGCTCTGACCGCGCGGCGCCTGGCTCACACCCTGCTTCGACTGCGGCCGCTACCCCGAGGCGCTCGCGGCGGCCGATCGGGGCCTCGCCGTGTCTCCGGAAAACCTCGATCTGATCGAGAACAAGGCGATGGTGCACCTGGGCCAAGGGGACCTCCAGGGCGCGCGCCGGGTGATCGCCGCGGCTCCGCCCGGCGTGGAGCCGACGGCGCTGGTGACGTTCTTGGCAAACTACTGGGACCTGTTCTGGGTCCTCGACGACGACCAGCAGCGCCTGCTGCTGCGCCTGCCGCCGAGCGCCTTCGACGGCGATCGGGGGGCCTGGGGACTGGTCCGGGCCCAGACGCATTTCGTCCGAGGTGAGACGGCCGCGGCGCGCATCTACGCCGACTCGGCACGTGTGGGACTCGAGGAAACCCTCGCCGACAATCCCGACGACCCGCAGCGACTCATCCTCCGCGGTCTCGCGCTGGCCTACATGGGCCGAACGGCGGAGGCGATCCGGGAAGGCGAGCGCGGCCTGGCCCTGCAGCCGGCTGCCCGCGACGGCTACACCGGTCCGTACCTGCAGCATCAGGTCGCCAGGATCTACATCCTCGCCGGCCAGTACGAGAAGGCGATGGATCGGCTCGAGCCGCTGCTGCGGATGCCGTACTATCCTCTCGCCCGGGTGGCTCCGGATCGACCCCACGTTCGATCCGCTGCGGAAGCACCCGCGGTTTCGGCAGCTGGTGGGGGACGGCAAGTAGGCGCGCCTTCGTCCGTCCTTTAGCACCCAGCGTCCTGCCAGTAGCACCCAACGCCCCGCCAGCTCGCCCCGGGAATCGCCTGACGGATCCACCGTTGCTCGCAGGCATGAGTCCGGTGCGCCGTGCAAGCGGAGAGAACGGGCTGGGGGCTCCGGAGGGGTGCGTTGGACCGCGTCGGGGAGGAGACCGGGCGGCAGTTTGCCCGGGCTCCGTACCAGAGCGGTCCGCAGCACCCCGAAGGAGCCCCCGCCCGTTCTCTCCGCTTGCATCCGGGATCTCCGCCAGCCGGAGGGCAATGCGTCACAGCATTCCCGCCCGATTCCACCAATGGTTCCCGTCGCCGGAGCGATCGAAGCACCGCCCTGGGAAATCCCCGGCACCGCAACGAGATTTCCGCTTCCACGTTGGTGGTCCCCTCAACGCATCGGGGATGACATGACCGACCTCCCTCGCTGGTCCCACGCCCCGCCCTCCCAGGAGCCGTTCAGCCGGCAGTCGGTCGAGAAGGCCTCCCGGCTCCGCGGCGCCACCGTCACCGAGGGCCTCTGCCCCTACTGCGCCGTGGGCTGCGGCCAGCTCATCTACACCAAGGGCGGGAAGCTCATCGACATCGAGGGCAACCCCGAGAGCCCCATCAACGAGGGCACGCTCTGCCCCAAGGGCGCCGACGCCTTCCAGCTCGCCGTCAATCCGCATCGCGTGACCCGGGTGCTCTATCGCGCGCCCTACTCCGATCATTGGGAGACGCGCACCCTGGACTGGGCCCTGGACCAGATCGCCCAGCCGCACCAAGGCAGCGCGGGACGCGGACTTCACGGCTCGAGACGAGTCCGGCCGCCTGCTCAACTCGGTGCGCTCCATCGGTACCCTCGGCGGGGCGACGATCGACAACGAGGAGAACTACCTGATCAAGAAGCTGTTCGGCGGCGGACTGGGAGTGGTCTCCATCGAGAACCAGGCCAGGATATGACATAGCGCTTCGGTGCCCGGTCTGGGCACGTCGTTCGGCCGCGGCGCGGCCACCAACTACCAGCAGGATCTCGCCAACAGCGATTGCGTCCTGTTCATGGGCTCGAACATGGCCGAGGCCCATCCCGTCGCCTTCCGCTGGCCGATGAAGGCGAAGGAGAAGGGCGCGACCCTGATCCACGTGGACCCGCGCTACACCCGCATGTCGGCGCTGTGCGACGTGCATGTCGGCATCCGGGCCGGCAGCGACATCGCCTTCCTCGGCGGCCTCGTCAACTACGTCCTGAGCCACGATCGCTGGTTCAAGGACTACGTGCTCAACTACACCAACGCATCGACCATCGTGCAGGAGGGGTTCCGGGATACCGAGGACCTCGATGGTCTGTTCAGCGGCTACCACGGGAACCGGAAGACCGGCACCTACGACCCGCGTGCGGGCCGCTGGGGCTATGCCCGCGCCGAGGTGGAGGAGTTGGACGAGTGGAGCGGCACCAGTCCGATGTATCGGATGTTGAGGCAGGCACTCGGCATGCACGGCCACAGCCTGGAATCGGGAGCCAGCTCTCACTCCGGAGCACGGCAGGAGATGACGACCGTTGCGGAGGGTGGGCCGCCCAGCGACCCGACCCTGCAGCATCCCCGCTGCGTCTTCCAGATCCTGAAGCGCCACTTTGCCCGTTACACGCCGGAGATGGTCTCGCAGGTTTGCGGCTGCGCTCCGGAGGAGCTGGTGCGGGTGGCGGAGCTGCTTGTGCGCCAACTCCGGCCGGGAGCGGACCAGCGCCGTGGTCTACGCGCTGGGATGGACCCAGCACACGACCGGCGTGCAGATGATCCGCACCGCCGGCATTCTGCAGCTTCTGCTCGGCAACATGGGCAGGCCGGGTGGTGGCATCATGGCGATGCGGGGCCACTCCACCATCCAGGGCTCGACCGATCTGGCGACGCTGTACGACGTGCTGCCGGGCTACCTGCCGCAGCCGTACGCCGAGGAGGAGCACGAGACCCTCGACTCCTACGTCCAGCAGGAGGGGCTGCCCACCGGGTACTGGGCCAACTTCCGCAAGTTCATCGTCAGCCTGCTCAAGGCCTGGTACGGCGACGCCGCGACGCCGGAGAACGACTTCGGCTTCTCCTGGCTCCCGCGCGTGGATGCCGACTATTCGCAGCTGCCCTACTTCGATCGCATGTCCAAGGGTGAGGTGACGGGCTACTTCCTCTTCGGACAGAATCCGGCCGGGGGCGCGCCGAACGCGCGCCTGCATCGGGCGGGACTGCGCAACCTCGACTGGCTGGTGGTGCTCGACTGGTTCGAGATCGAGAGCGCCGTGTTCTGGAAGGACGACCCGTGCGCTCCCCCGCCCTCCGACATCAAGACCGAGGTGTTCTTCATTCCCGCCGCCGCGGCACCGGAGAAGGAGGGGAGCCTCACCAATACCCAGCGGATGCTCCAGTGGCACGACAAGGCGCTCGACCCGATGGGAGACAGCCGCTCCGACGCCTGGTTCCTCTACAACCTCGGCAAGCGTCTCAAGCAGCTGTACGCCGGCTCGACCGACCCCAGAGACCAGCCCCTGCTTCACCTCACCTGGGACTACGAGTACGACCAGCCGCCACGATTGCCCGACGGGAGCCTGAGCCGGATCGAAGGAGAGCCCGACATCGAGAAGGTGCTCATGGAGATCAACGGGCACCGGCTGGATGAGACGGACCCTCGCACCGGCCGGCCGCGGCTCGTCTCGGGATTCTCCGAGCTGGAGGAGGACGGCACGACCTCGTGCGGGTGCTGGATCTACAGCGGCGTGTTCCCCGAGCCGGGGCGCAACCGCGCCAGGGAGCGGAAGCTCGGCTCCAATCCGATCCACCCCGAGTGGGGCTTCGCCTGGCCGCACAACCGCCGCATCCTCTACAACCGCGCATCGGCTGACCCCGACGGGCGCCCGTGGTCGGAGCGCAAGAAGCTGGTCTGGTGGGACGCGGGATTGCGGCGGTGGGTGGGCCCCGACGAACCGGACTTCGATCCCGAGCTGCCTCCGGACTACCGCCCGCCGCCCGGCGCCGAGAGGGATGAGCGCGATCGCGGGCAACCATCCCTTCATCATGAAGCCCGACGGCGTCGGGTGGCTCTTCGCACCGGGCAGCGTGAAGGACGGCCCGCTGCCCGCGCATTACGAGCCGGTCGAATCGCCGGTGGGCAACCTGCTCTATCCCAGGCAGCCGATCAACCCGACGGTGCGGTTCTTCGAGGGTCCGCTCAACCGGCTCGCCCATACGCCGACGTCGGACTACCCGATCGTCGCGACCACGTACCGCCTCACCGAGCATTACCTGAGCGGGCCGATGAGCCGATTCAACAGCTGGCTCAACGAGCTGCAGCCGGAGATGTTCGTCGAGCTGAGCCCCGAGCTGGCCGAGGAGCGCGGCATCGTGCACGGCGGCTGGATGACCGTGGAGACGGCGCGGACCCGGATCGAGGCGCGTGCGATGGTGACGCGGCGCCTGCGGCCGCTCCGGGTCGAGGGGCGCGTCGTGCACCAGATCGGCCTCCCGTTCCACTGGGCCTTCGCCGGGGAGGTGGTGGGCGACAACGCCAACGATCTCACCTCGCTGGTGGCCGACCCCAACGTCAGCATGCACGAGGCCAAGGCGTTCGCCTGCCGGGTCCACCCCGGCCGGCGCGAGGGCGCGGCGCCGAAGCCGACCAAACGCCCGGCGCTCTGGCCGACCCGGGAGCCGGTGCCGGACACTCCAGCCGCGGCGCAGCCGGAGGGGAGATTCGGACGTGACGATTAGAGAGAAGGAGCTGGCGGGTCTCTCTCCAGGCCGAGACCCTCCTCGTCGCCTGCCCGTGCTCCTGGAGCACCTGGTCGAGCCATTCCAGCGCCAGGCAGCTCCGGATGCCGAACCGGCCACCGGGTTCTACACCGACACCACCGTCTGCATCGGCTGCAAGGCGTGCGAGGTCGCCTGCAAGCAGTGGAACCAGCTTCCCGCGGATGGGTTCGACTGGACCGGCAACAGCTACGACAACACGGGCGAGCTGTCGGCCACCTCCTGGCGGCACGTGAAGTTCATCGAGCAGCTCGCCGGCGCCGATTCCGAGGACCCCGGCCGCTGGCTCATGATGAGCGACGTGTGCAAGCACTGCGTCACGGCCCCGTGTCAGCAGGCCTGTCCCACCGGCGCGCTCATCCACAACGAGTTCGGCAACGTCTACATCCAGCCGGACATCTGCAACGGCTGCGCCTACTGCATCGCCGCCTGCCCGTTCGGGGTCATCACCCGCAGCACGATCGACGGCCACGCTCACAAGTGCACGCTGTGCTACGACCGGCAGCGCGACGGGCTGGTTCCCGCGTGCGCCAAGGCCTGCCCGACGGAGTCGATTCAGTTCGGCCCGATCGACGAGCTGCGGGAGCGGGCGCGGAAGCGGGTGGAGGACCTGCACCAGCGCGGGGTCACCGATGCCTACCTGTACGGCGACGTGCCGGGACAGACCTACTCCGAGCTGAATTCGTTCTACCTCCTGGTCGATCGTCCATCGGTGTACGGTCTTCCCGAGACGCCCGTCAACCCGTGGCTGGCGATGAAGGGCGACTATCTCCGCGCGCTCTTCGCCGGGGTGGCGTCGATCGCGGTCCTTCTCGCGGCGCTCTTCCTTCGCGGAGCGATGACGTGAGCGCCGACCTGAACATCGAGTCCACGCCGCGTGCCACGACCACCGGCTACGCCGACCGGCCGGTGACCAAGGTCCCCAACTGGCACGGCCTCGTGACGCTCGACATCCTGTTCAACAACCTGAGCACGGGGCTGTTCCTGGTGGCGGCCATCGGCGAGCTGGTTGCGCCGGCGACATTCGGGCCGCTCGCGCGAGTGGCGTATCCGATCGCGCTGCTCTTCCTGCTCGCCGACCTGGTGTGCCTGGTGCTGGACCTGGGCGACCCGTTCCGGTTCCATCACATGCTCAGGGTGTGGAAGCCCAGCTCGCCCATGTCGCTGGGGACCTGGTGTCTCACGGCGTACGCGCTTCCGCTTACGGTTGTCAGCGTGATGAGCCTTCTGCCCGGCGACGGGATCGTGCTTGAATGGATACGCCGGATAATTCTGGTTGTCGGGCTGGTTCCCGCGCTGGGCGCGGCGGTGTACAAGGGGGTCCTGTTCAGCACCACCGCCCAACCCGGGTGGAGCAATGCGCGCTGGCTGGGGGCCTACCTCGTCAACTCCGCGCTGGTGTTGGGCGCCGCGGAGCTGCTCTTCCTGGCGGCCGTGATGGGGCAACCGAAGGCCGCGGCCGTGCTGCGTCTCGCCCTGATTCTGTTGCTCGTCCTCAATCTGCTGGCGCTGGGTCTGCTCGTGGCCGATCTGCGCGAACCACTGTCACGCGCCCACGGCCCCCGTGCGCTCGTGGTCATGGGTGCCCTGGTGGTCCTGGCGGGTTTACTCGTGCCTCTGGGGCTGTTGGCGCGCGGCGCGGCGGTGCCGATGGCGGGAGCGGTGCCTCTCATCCTGCTGGGAGCGGTGGTGGTCCGCTCCGAGATCGTGCGGCTGCCGCATCGGCTGGTGGACCGGACCGCGTAAGCGGCCTCGGAATGACCGACCGGACGTTACGAACGGGCGTTCCCGCCGACGAGGTGCTCGGCCCGCTCTGCGAGGCCTTCGCCGACTACCCGGTGATGCGCTACGTCCTCGGCTCCGACGGGGACTACACTGGCCGTCTCCGCACCCTCGTCGGCTTCTTCCTCATCGCGCGCGTCCTGCGCAAGGATCCCATCCTCGCCACGTACGAAGGCGACGAGGTGACCGGCGTCGCCATCTGCACGCTGCCGGGGCTGCCCGGACCGCCGGACCTGGAAGAGTCCCGCGAATGGACCTGGGCCAGGCTGGGCAGCGATGCGCGGGAGCGGTACGACCAGTGGGTTCACATCTGGGGACCGCTCAACGCCACCGAGCCCAACATCCACGTGAACATGCTCGGCGTGCCGCCCCGATTTCAGGGGCGCGGGCTCGGCCGCCTGCTGCTGGAGCGGGTGCACGCGATGTCACGGGAGCATCCCGACTCCCGCGGAATCAGCCTCACCACCGAGAGCGCCGGCAACGTCCCGTTCTACGAGCGACTCGGCTACCGGCTGTTGGGGCAAGGCCGGATCGGGCCGGGGCTCGAATCATGGGGGTTCTTCCGGCCGGACTGACGCAAAGGGCGAAATCCAGTATCTTTCGCCATCTTTCGCCGACCCCCATGACAACCAGAGGCTGATGTCCGATCCGCTCGCGCCACTCCGTGATGCGCTGCAGGGCCGCTACGCGTTCGAGCGGGAGCTCGGACGCGGGGGGATGGCCACGGTCTACCTCGCGCGCGACCTCCGGCACGACCGGCCGGTCGCGCTCAAGGTGCTCCACCCCGAGCTCGCCGCGAGCATGGGCGACGAGCGGTTCCAGCGCGAGATCCGCCTCGCCGCGCGGCTGCAGCATCCCCACATCCTCACCGTGCTCGACTCCGGCGAGGCCGCTGGCCGGCTCTGGTTCACCATGCCCTACGTCGAGGGCGAGAGCGCTGCGTGACCGGCTCCGGCGGGAGCGCCAGCTCCCGGTGGAGGACGCGCTCCGCATCGCCCGCGAGGCGGCGCAGGCGCTGCAGTACGCCCACGAGCATGAGGTGATCCACCGGGACATGAAGCCGGAGAACCTGCTGCTGACGCGGGACGGCAACACGCTGGTCGCCGATTTCGGGATCGCGAAGGCGTTGGGGGGCGCGGCGGAGGAGAAGCTCGACCGAGACCGGGCTCGCGGTCGGCACCCCGGCCTACATGAGCCCGGAGCAGGCGGCGGGCGACCGCGGGCTCGACGCCCGCACCGACGTCTACTCGCTCGCGCGCCGTGCTGTACGAGATGCTGGCGGGCGAGCCGCCCTTCACCGGGGCCGACGACGCAGGCGATGCTGGTCAAGCGGCTCACCGAGCCGGCGCCGAGCGTGCGGGCGGTGCGGCCCAACGTGCCCGAGGCGGTGGACGCAGGCGATCCGGAAGGCGCTCGCGCCCGTCGCGGCCGACCGCTTCGCTACCGCGACACAGTTTGCGCGCGGCGCTCGTGCCGGCGGCCGTCACGGTACCGTGTCCCGGCGACCCCGTCGGCCCCGCCACCGTCCGCTCCCCGCGCCGAAGCACGCGCCCGCGCACCGCCACCGCTCGGTCGTGCTGCTCGGGCTCGGCTTCCTGCTCGGCCTCGGCGTGCTCTTCGGCTGGCTGCCGGCGCCATGGCGGCGGTCACGCCGACGCCGGCGACGTGAAGCGGCTCGCCGTGCTGCCGTTCGACAATCTGGGCGCGCGCGGAGGACGAGTACTTCGCCGACGGGGTCACCGACGAGATCCGCGGCAAGCTCGCGGCGCTGCCCGTCCTCCAGGTGACCGCCAGCCGCAGCGCCGCCGAGTACAAGAAGAGCAACAAAGACCTGGCGACGATCGCCCGCGAGCTGGGGGTGGACTACCTGCTGGTCGGCAAGGTGCGGTGGGAAAAGGGCGAGGGCGAGCGGAGCCGGGTGCGGGTGAGCCCGGAGCTGATCGAGGTGTCCACCGGCTCGACCGAGTGGCAGCAGCCGTTCGACGCCCGGCTCACCGACGTCTTCCAGGTGCAGGCCGACATCGCCGGCCGGGTGGCGCAGGCGCTCGACGTGGCGATGGGGGCTGGCGAGCGCCAGGCGCTGGCGGAACGGCCCACCGCGAACGTGGCGGCGTACGACGCCTACCTCAAGGGGTGGGAGGCGTCTCGCAGGCATGAGCCTGACCGACTCCACCCGCGATGCCGGCGCGCGGTGCTCTACTACGAGCAGGCCATCGCGCTCGACTCGGCCTTCGCCGCCGCCTGGGCCCAGCGCTCTCGAGCCTACTCCTCCTCTACGCCAACAGCGTGCCGGACCCCGGTGCCGCCGAAGCGGCGCTGGCGTCGGCGCGAGCGCGCCCGCGAGCTCGCGCCGGACCGTCCCGAGGGCTATCTCGCGCTGGCGGACTACTACCGCGGCGTCACTGGAGACAACGCGCTGGCGCTGGAGCAGGCGACCCTCGGCAGCCGGATCGCGCCGGCCGACGTAAACCTCCTGGTGTCACTGGCGCTCGACGCAGCAGGTGGTCGGCCGCTGGGACGAGGCCACCCGCCTTCTCGCCCGGGCGCAGGCGCTCGACCCGCGTTCGTCCGCCACGGCCAACCGGCTCGCCCGCGGGCCTGCTCTGGCTGCGGCGGTACGACGAGGCGGTGGCAGCGGCGAGCCGCGGGCGCTCGAGCTCGCCCCCAGCGATCCGGCTCTCAACGAGACCCTGGCCATGATCTACCTCGCGCGAGGCGACTTGCCCGGGGCCCGGTCCGCGCTCGACCGGGCCGCCCGGCACGTCGAGCCCGCCCGCGCTCGCCGCCTACGTCGCGACCTATTACGACCTGTTCTGGCTGCTGGACGACGCCCAGCGCGCCCTGCTCTTCCGGCTCGGCCCGAGCTACTTCGACGACGATCGCGGCGTCCTGGGGCCTCGCCCTGGCGGGCGGCGCATGCGCTCGCCGGCCAAGCGACCATGGCCCGGGCCTACGCGGACTCGGCCCGGATCGCGCTTCGAGGCGCAGATCCGGGAGACGCCCGACAACGCGCCAACTCCACGTCGCTGCTCGGGACGGCGCTGGCGTACCTGGGACGGAAGACTGACGCGATCCGCGAAGGCCGGCGCGGGTTGGAGCTCGGCCCACCCTCCGCGAACGCTTTCAACGGGCCGTACAACCAGCACCAGCTGGCGCGGATTTACATCATGTCCGGCGAGTCCGACCAGGCGCTGGACCAGCTCGAGCCGCTGCTCGAGCTGCCCTACTTCCTCTCTCCCGCCTGGCTCCGCATCGACCCGACGTTCGAACCGCTCAGGGATCACCCCCGCTTCCGGCGCATCGTGGAGGGCACCGCCTAGTCACAGCGGACCCGGCCGCTGCAGCAGGATCATTCCCGCCAAGGCGAACCGAAGAACCACGCCGGCGATGGCAGCGTTGCTGTAGGAGAATCGGATGGAGCGTCGCACCGGCCGGGACTCCAGCGCGCCCGGCAGGACGGGCCGGTTGCTCGACAGCCGCCGTGAGACGTCCCTGCGCGAGCGGCTGGTCGCGCGCGACGAGCGCGCGCTCGCCGAGCTGGTCGAAGTCGCCACCCCCTGGCTGCTCAACATCGCGCGAGCGATGCTGCACGACGAGGACGAGGCCGAAGAGGTGGTAATGGAAGCGTTTCGGACCGTCTGGCACAACGTCACCGTGCCCTCCGGCGAGCAGACCGGGCTCATGCCTTATCTCATGCGGATCACGCGGCACCGTGCGATCGACCGCCTGCGCGCCCGCCGGCGGCACGCGCGGAAGCTCGGCGCCGTGGCCCTGGAATCCACGACCACTGTCCCCCCTTCCTCGATTGACGAGGCAGGAAGCCCTGGATGGGCTGTGCACGAGCAGGTCCACTCTGCTCTGGCCGCATTGCCGGCCGATCAGCAGGCCGTGGTCCGGCTCGCGTATTTCCAGGGTCTCACTCAGTCGGAGGTCGCCGCAGAGCTCGGGATCCCGCTCGGCACGGTGAAGACGCGTCTCCGCCTCGCGTTCGGGCGGCTCCGCACCGCGCTCGCGGGACTCAAGGACTGGGTGGTATGAGGCCGCACGAATGGTTCGTCGAGCACTCGCTCGACTACGCGACCCGCACGCTGGACGCCGAGGAGTCGGAAGCGTTCGAGACGCATCTGGACGAGTGCGAGGAGTGCCGGCGGGACGTCGCACGGATCGAGCGCGAGCTCGAGTGGCTGCCGATGGCCGTCGCGCCCGCGACACCCAAGCCCGGGTATCAGCGTCGGATCGTCGAGGGCGTGCTCGGTCGGGGTGCCGGGAGGCGAGTAGCACCACCGCGCCCGCGGTGGGTCATGCCGGCCGCGCTCGCGGCGTCGCTCCTCCTGGCCGTGGGCGCCTGGTACCTGGGTGGCTCACGCTCCCGCGCGCTGCAGCGCGAGCTCGAGAGCCAGCGCGCGGCGGTGGCGGCGCTGCGGGACACGCTCTCGATCATGCGCGCGGGCCGCGTCCTCCAGGCGGACGTCGAGGTGGGTCAGACGCGGGGCGGCCTCCTCATCTTCGCGGACGAGGTGACCCACCGCTGGAATGTCGTGATCCACGGACTTCCGCCGGCCCCGGCGGGCCACCAGTACCAGTTCTGGTTCATCTGCGCGGACGGCATGGTGCGCGGGACGGAGGTCAACGCCGACACCCGCAAGCCGACCATGTTCACCACCGGCATGCCGCAGCCCGAGTCCTGCCCCGAGGTAAAGGGGGCGGCGCTCACCGAGGAGCCGGTCGCCGACGGGCAGGGGCCGCCGCGTGGGAAGCCGCTCGCGCACCTCATGCTTTGAGTCCCCGCTCGGGGTTCGCACGAACGGCTTAACCACCATATCTTTCTGCGGTTACCCACGACAACCAGAGGCAGATGCCGGATCCTCTCGCGCCACTCCGTGAAGCGCTGCAGGGCCGCTACGCGTTCGAGCGCGAGCTCGGCCGCGGGGGCATGGCCACGGTCTACCTCGCCCAGGACCTCCGGCACGACCGGCCGGTCGCGCTCAAGGTGCTGCACCCCGAGCTGGCCGCCAGCCTCGGCCCCGAGCGCTTCCTCCGCGAGATCAAGCTCGCCGCGCGGCTGCAGCACCCGCACATCCTCTCCGTCTACGACTCCGGCGAGACCGACGGGCGGCTCTGGTTCACCATGCCCTACGTCGAGGGCGAGAGCCTGCGCGACCGGCTCGCGCGGGAGCGGCCAGCTCCCCGTCGCCGACGCGGTGCGGCTCACGCGCGAGGCGGCGCTCGCGCTCGACTTCGCCCACCGGCACGGCGCGGTGCACCGCGACATCAAGCCGGAGAACATCCTGCTGGTGGACGGCCAGGCGCTGGTGGCGGACTTCGGGATCGCCCGGGCGGTCGGCGCGGCGGCGACGAGCGGCTGACCGAGACCGGCATCGCGCATCGGGCACGCCGGCCTACATGAGCCCGGAGCAGGCCGCGGCCGACAAGGCGCGTGGACGCCCGCACCGACATCTACAGCCTCGGCATCGTGCTCTACGAGATGCTGGCCGGCGAGCCGCCGTTCTCGGCGCCGACGCGCGCAGGCGATGATCGCGCGCCGGATGCTGGAGGCGCCCCGGCCGCTCCGCGAGGTGCGCGAGACCGTGCCCGAGGGCGTGGCGCAGGCGGTAGCGCGCGCGCTGGCGAAGGCGCCGGCCGACCGGTTCGCCACCGCGGCCGAGTTCGCGCGGGCGCTGGAGGAGCCGATCGGCGACCGCGACGCCGACGGTTCCGCTCGCGAGCGCCACGGCCCGCCGCCCGTCCGGCCTCGCGCGCGCCGGGCGCCGCTCACCTTCGCGCTCGGCATCGGGTTCCTGCTCGGCCTCGGCGTGCTGTTCGGCTGGCTCCGCTCCCACGGCGCCGCCGAGCCCACCGGCCCCGGCACCACCCGGCTCCTCGCCGTCCTCCCCTTCGAGAACCTGGGCGACTCGACCGACGAGTACTTCGCCGACGGCATCACCGACGAGGTGCGCGGCAAGCTGGCGACGCTCGGCGGGCTCAAGGTGATCGCCAGCAGCAGCGCCGGCCAGTACAAGCACTCCACCAAGACGCCGGAGCAGATCGCCCAGGAGCTGGGCGTGCAGTACCTCCTGATCGGCAAGATCCGCTGGGAGAAGCGGGAGGGCGGGCAGAGCCGGGTGCGGGTGAGCCCCGAGCTGGTGCAGGTGACGCCGGGGGCCGCCGCCGACGACCCGGTGGCAGCAGCCGTTCGACGCGGCGCTGACCGACGTGTTCCAGGTGCAGGCCGACATCGCGGGCCGGGTGGCGCGGGAGCTGAACCTGGCGCTCGGCGACAGCACGCGGCAGGACCTGGCGGTGCGGCCGACGCAGAACCTCGCGGCGTACGACGCCTACCTCAAGGGCCTCGAGACCTACGGCCAGAACAGCGACCCGGTCCGGCTCCGGCAGGCCGTGAGCCACTTCGAGCAGGCCGTGGCGCTCGACACCTCTTTCGCCGCAGCGTGGGCCCGGCTCTCGCAGGCCGCGTCGCTGGCGGCTGTCATCGGCGTGCCGACTCCCGCGCTGGTCGAGCGCTCGCGCCTCGCGGCCCAGCGCGCGCTGGCGCTGGCCCCCGACCGGCCGGAGGGGCATGCCGCCATGGGCGACTACCTCCGCCGGATCGAGCTGGACTCGCGCGGGCCATCGAGGAATACAGCCAGGGCGAGCGGCAGTCGCCGTCGAACGCCGAGCTGTTCCGCGGCATCGGGCAGGCGGAGCAGTCCCTCGGCCGCTGGGACGCGGCGCTCGAGCACCTGCGCCAGGCGCAGCGGCTGGACCCGCGGTCAGCCGGTACCGCCGCCGTGCTGACGCCGTCCCTGCTCCGTGACGAGGCAGTACGAGGAGGCCTTGCAGAGCGCCGACCGGTGGATCGCCCTCGCCCCGGGGAATCCGTCGAGCCACGAGAACAAGGCGATGATCCTGATCAGCCGGGGTGACTTCGCCGCTGCCCGCGCGGTCGTCGAGAAGCCGCCCGCCGGAATCCCGCTCACCCGCCTGGTGGCGTACTTCGCCACCTATTACGAGATGTTCTGGATCCTGACCGATGAGCAGCAGCGGTTGCTGCTTCGGCTGCCGCCGAGCGAGTTCGACGACGACCGCGCGTCCTGGGGATTGTCCCTCGCCGGGGTGGCGGCGCTCAGGGGCGACGGCCGGCTGGCCCGTGCCTACGGCGACTCGGCGCGGATCGCCCTCGAGGAGCAGTTGCGCGCCGCGCCCGAGGACGGGCAGCTCCACGTGCTCTACGGCGTCGCGCTGGCCTATACCGGCCGCAAGGCCGAGGCGATCCGCGAAGGCCAGCGGGGCGTCTCGCTGCGGCCGATCACGGTCGGATGCGTTGAACGGCCCCTACATGGAGCATCAGCTGGCCCGGATCTACATCATGACCGGCGAGCAGGAGCAGGCGATCGACATCCTCGAGCGGCTGCTGCGCGTGCCGTACTATCTGTCGCCGGCGTGGCTGCGGGTGGACCCGACCTTCGATCCACTGAGAAAGCACCCGCGGTTCCAGCAACTGGTGGCAGGCGCCAGTTGAACGCTGTCATCCCGAGCGCAGCCGAGAGCTGGGAGCGATCTGCCCATGGCCGGTTCATCCTGGCCCTGCTGCTTGGGGCTCCTCGGCGTCTCGCGGGGGTCCGCGCAGACCGATGAGGACGAAGCCGAAGTCGAGGGCGGGTGATGTACAAGGCTCGGTCGGGGCCAGAAGTTCTCGTTCAAGCCCATCGACAAGGACTGACGGGAGCGGGCGTCAGGACCCCGCGGGTGCCGGCACCGCCGCATCCTCGAGGGCGGGCAGGCGGAAACCGACGACGTTTCGCCCGTCCCGCCGCTCGACCACGAACGTTCCGCCGTGCTCGCCGGCGATCCAGCGCACGATAGAAAGCCCAAGGCCCCGCCCGTCGGGGCTCGCCTCGACGTCGGCGTCCCTCACTGCCTCCGCGGCGATCGGGGGGCCGTGGCTCGCCACCAGGACGTGGGCGGCATCGCCTTCACGCACGGCCGAGATACCCACCGGGTGCTCGCGCGAGCCGTGGCGGCAGGCGTTCTCGATGAGCTCGAGCAACGCCTCGCGCAGCAGGACCTCGTTCCCCCGAACGCACACCGCGTCCACCCGCAGCAGCTCGAGCCGCTGACCGAGGCCGGTCGCGCGCCCGCGCATGAGGTCGGCGCACTCCAGCACGAGCCCGTCCAGCTCCACCCTCTCGTCCATCGCCGGCCGCATACCCGCCTCCGCCTCCGCCAGCAGGAAGAGCTCGTCCACGTGCCGGCGCATCTGATCGGCGGCGCGCTGGATCCGCTCGAGCGTCTGACGCTGCTCGCCCACCGTGCGCGCCCGGTCGAGGCTGAGCGCCGCCTCGCCCAGCACCAGGGTCAGCGGCGTGCGGATCTGGTGCGCCGCCTGCCTGAGAAAGCGGCGGCTCTGCTGCTGCGCCCGCTCCAGCCGCTCGAGCAGATCGTTGAACTGCGCGGCCAACCGGTCCAGCTCGTCCGGTGTCCGGGACACGGGCAGCCGGCGATCGAGCGCATCGGGCGCGATGCCCGCGACGGCGCGCTGGAGCTCGCGGATCGGCCGCAGCGCGCGGCTGGAGAGGACGTAGCCGCCCGCGAGGCTGAGCGCGAGCACGACGGGGATGCTGACCGCGAGCCAGCGCGCCAGGGCCGCTCGGTGGTCCGCGAGCCGCGCCGTGGTCGCCGCGACGAGCACGCGCACCGGCGGATCGCCCGCCGGCGGCAGGACGACGAATCGCACGGGCGGGGCCCCGGCGCTCGGCAGGTCGCGCACGGTCGGCCCGGCCGCGGGCGCCAGGCTTGCGGGCGCGGCGCGCCGGAGCGCCGGAGCGCCCCGTTCGGCCAGGCGCGCGCCGCTCGCCGAGTAGACGACGAACGTCTCCGGCCCCTCGGGCGACTCCGCCAATGCTTCTCGCGCCGCCGCCGTCAGGCCAAGCTCGGGATGCTCCTGGTACTCGACTGCCACGAACCCGCTCAGGTCGTCGCCGCGGCGCCGGAGCTCGCGCGTCAGCCCCCGGTCGCTCTCGCGCGACATGTAGAAGTTCAGCGCCCCGGTGAGCACGACGAGCCCGCCGATGAACGCGAGCGCGAACCACGCCGCGAGGCGAAGACGGAGGCGGCTAAGTGGCATTGGGGGGCGGGCTGGCACTGAGCACGTAGCCCGCGCCGCGGAGGGTGTGGATCAGCGGCCGCCGCCCGTCCGGGTCGACCTTGCGGCGCACCCGGCCCACGAGCACGTCCACGGCATTGGCGACGGGATCGAAGTTGTCGTCCCAGACATGCTCGAGGATGCGGCCCCGGTCGAGCACGCGCTGGGGATTGCGCATGAAGTACTCCAGGAGCGCGTACTCGCGCGCCGTGAGGCGGATCTCCCGATCGCCGCGCCGCGCCGTGCGCGCGGCCGGGGCGAGCTCGAGGTCCTCGAACCGGAGCACCACATCGTGCGCCGCCGGGGGGCGCCGGGCCAGCGCCCGGAGCCGCGCCAGCAGCTCCTCGACGGCGAAGGGCTTGGCGAGGTAGTCGTCGGCGCCGGCGTCCAGGCCGCGCACGCGGTCGTCCAGCGCGCCGCGGGCGGTCAGCATGAGGATCGGCGTGCGGCCGCCGCGCTCGCGCCACCGGCGGCAGACCGTGAAGCCGTCGAGGTCGGGAAGCGCGACGTCGAGGATGGCGAGGTCGTAGTCGCTCACGGCCAGCGCGTTGAGTCCCGCGGCGCCGGTCGCGGCGATGTCCGCCGCCCAGGCGGCCTCCCGCAGCGTCCGCTGCAGCAGGTCGGCCACTTCCACCTCGTCCTCGACGATGAGCACGCGCATCCATCCCTCCGACTGTTCCCTGCAACATCGCATTCCAAGATGACGGGCTCGTGACGGTGGCGGAATGGGCAGGCGCCGCCTGTCATCTGCACGACATGAACGCTGCGTATCCTGGCGCTCATGCCGTTGCCTCGGCCACGCGCTGGTGCTCCGCTGGCGGCGGCACTCCCTCGTCATCACCAGCGCCCCGGCGGCGGCCTCGCAGGTCCTGGCTGATGCGTCCGCCCGAGGCGACGCCGGTCGCGGCAGCGCGGACCGAGTATCGGCCGCACGTGGTGCGGTGGTACGAAGTCGCGGCGACCGTCGGCGGCGTCGCGCTGCTCTCGACGCTCGATGAGCCGGTCCAGCGCGCGGTGCAAGGAAATCGCTCGGAGACCACCGACGACGCCGCCAGCGTTTTCCGCCAGGAGGGCGAACCGTGGTACTACGTCGGGGTGAGCCTTGGGACCATCGGTGTCGGCCTGGTCACGGGTGACGCGGGGATCCGGCGGGCCGGGTACCGCGTGACGGCCTCCCTGGCCACGTCCGCGGTCGTCGGGCAGGTATTGAAGGTGGTCATCGGCCGGTCGCGGCCCAACGCGGGCCAAGGCGCCTACGACTTTCATCCGTTTACCTCGCCAGAGGACAGCAACGGCGTGAGCACGGGCAAGGCGCTTCCCTCGGGGCACGCCGCCGCCGCGTTCGCGATCGCGACCTCGCTGGCGGACGATATCGATAGTCCGGTAGCCGATGTCCTGCTCTACGCCGCGGCCACCGGAACCGCCTGGTCGCGCATCAACGACGAGCGGCACTGGCTGTCGGATACCGCGCTCGGCGCGGTGATCGGTATTTCGTCGGCGAAGGTCGTGAGCGGCCGGTGGCGGATCTTCAACCTCACGCCGCCCCGCTTCCTCCTGGACCCGAGCGGCGCGCCCGCCGTCGGGATGTCGATAGACTTCTGAGGGGAACCCGAGGGTGGTTCATGGTCTCTTCGTCACGGCTGCGCTCCTGTGTTTGTTCCACCTGACACGGGGCCGAGTTCGATCGCCAGGTCACTCGGGTTCGGAGGTGGTGCCGTGACTCCGGAGTTGTCGGTAGTCGTGCCGGTCCACAACGAGGCCGATAACGTGGCTCCGCTGACCGGGGAGATCCGGTCCGCTCTCGGCCGGCCGGATCGACTATGAGCTGATCTACGTTGACGACGGCAGCGACGACGGGACCCCCGAATGCCTGGCGACGTTGGCGTCCGGCTTCCCTCGGCTGCGGGTGATCCATCACCTCCGGCGGGCCGGCCAGAGCGCGGCGATCGTGGACGGCGTGCGTGCCGCGCGAGGGTCCTGGATCGCGACGCTGGACGGTGATGGACAGAACGACCCTGCCGACATCCCCAGGCTGCTCGCGGCGATACGAGATCCCGGGGCTCCGCCGGACCTCAGGTTGGTGGTGGGCTACCGGAAGCGGCGCCAGGATTCGCCGGCCAAACGGGTGTCCTCCAGGACCGCGAACGCCGTCCGCGCTCGATTGCTCGGCGACGCGACGCCGGACACCGGCTGCGGGCTCAAGCTCTTCAGCCGGGAGGCCTTCCTTTCGGTGCCGCAGTTCGACCACATGCACCGCTTTCTTCCCGCACTGTTCCTGCGAAACGGCTGGCGAGTGGCCTCGGTGCAGGTGAATCACCGGCCGCGTCGCCGCGGACGCTCGCATTACGGGGTGCTCGACCGCCTGTGGGTCGGCATCGTGGACCTCGCGGGCGTCCTGTGGCTCGAACGCCGCGCTATCCGCTCTACAGTCATGGAGGCGCCAGATGAGCGCTAAAGTGCTGTGGCTCGCCATCGGCTTTCTCGGCCAGGCGCTGTTTTCCATGCGGTTCCTCATCCAATGGTGGCGGAGCGAGCGCGCCGGAAACAGCGTCGTCCCGGTCGCCTTCTGGTACCTGAGTCTCGGCGGGGGGCTGTTGCTCCTCTTCTACGCGCTCTATCGGCGCGATCCGATCTTCGTCCTTGGCCAGCTCACCGGGGTCGCCGTCTACCTCCGCAACCTGCAGCTGATTCGCCAGCACCGTGCCCCCGGCTGATCGGTCCGGGACATTCTGGTCCTCCCGGGGTTGGCTCGTCCTCTGGTGCGCGTCGGTGGTCGTCGCGGTCGCGGTGCGGCCGCTGCTTCCCATCGACGAGACACGATACCTCTCGGTGGCCTGGGAGATGTGGCGCCGAGCCGACTGGGTGGTGCCGTATCTGAACGGCGCCCCCTACAGCGACAAGCCGCCGCTCCTGTTCTGGGGCATCCTGGCGGGTTGGCGGGTGTTCGGGGTGAACGAGTGGTGGCCGCGTCTGCTGTCACCGCTCTTCGGTCTGCTCAGCGCTCTCCTTCTGGCGAACCTGGCCCGGCGTCTGTCACCGGAGCGCCCCGACGCGGCAGATCGCGCGCTGCCGTTCCTGAGTGGGATGCTCTGGAGCATTTACTCCACGTTGGTGCTCTTCGATACCCTCCTTACGGCGTGCGTCCTGGTCGCGCTCTGCGGTGTCGTTGAGGCAGCGCGCGGTCGCCCCGGCCGCGGGTGGCTGGCATACGGCGCCGGGATCGGGCTGGGTGTTCTGGCCAAAGGGCCCGTCGTTCTGGTCCATGTACTTCCCGTCGCATTGCTCGCGCCATGGTGGGTCATGGAGCCGCAGCGGGCCCGGTGGCGACGCTGGTATCTCGGCCTGATGGCCGGCGTAGCATTGGGCGCCGTAATCGGGCTGGCCTGGGCCTTGTCCGCTGCGGCACGCGGGGGCCCGGCTTACCGGGAGGCGATCCTCTGGCAGCAGAGTGCCGGGCGCGTCGCCCATGCGTTCGCGCACCAGCGCCCATGGTGGTGGTATCTCCCGCTGCTCGTGCCGATCCTTTTTCCCTGGACCCTGTGGCCACCACTCTGGCGCTCGCTCGCCGCTTCGCGTCGCGGGCCGGTCGAGCCGGCAGCGCGCTTCGCGCTCGCGTGCGTCGTGCCGGGATTGATCGTCTTCTCCCTCATCAGCGGCAAGCAGGTTCACTACCTGATGCCGCTCCTGCCGGCGTTTGCAATCCTCGCGGGGACCGCTTGTCAGGGCGCGGGGCCGCCACTCGTGCCTGGGACACCATCGTGCCCGCTGGTCTTCTCGCCCTGGGGGGATTGCTGCTGCTCGCGACCCGATACTTTCACGGGCCTGAGTGGGCGACCGGGATCTCAGCCTGGTGGGGACTGATGCTGTTGATCGGCGCCGCGCTCCTTGGCCTGCAGAGGCGGACCGCACCAGCAAGTCATCGCGCTGAGCCTCGCGAGCCCGGCGCTGGTCATCCTGGTGCACCTCGCCGGCCGCAAGGTGGCCGCGCAGATCTATGATCTTCGACCGGCGGCGGCGTTCCTCAGGGATGCCGAGAGTGACCACCGGCCGATCGCGTACGTCGGGCGCTACAGCGGGCAGTTCCACTTCCTGGGGCGTCTGGAGCGCCCGTTCGACGAAGTCACGCCGGAGCAACTGCCTCGATGGACGGCCGATCATCCGACAGGTCTGGTAATTCGAAACGGTCGGTCGGCGGCCGAGACTGCCGGTGCCCTGCTCTCTCAGCCCTACCGCGATGGTGTGATCGGGATCTGGGATGCTCGACGCTACTTCATGATCGTCAGCTTCAGCCCCTCCCGCAGCCCGAGCCAGATGAACTGCACCCACGACTTCGTAGGGTCGTAGACCACGATCGCGTTCGCGACCCGCACCTTCTTCCCGTCGTCCTCCGGATTCTCGTCGTGCACCTTGAAGGTGTTGGCCATGAACTTCACCACCCCCCGCTTCACCGACCCGATCACCCCACCGCCCTTCTTCGGCCAGCTCCACCGACAGGTCGTGGTACCGCGGCGTGAGCGTGGTCTCGGACCGTCCCCGTCTGACCACCTGCCGGAAGTGGATGCTGTCCACCTGGCCCTTCGCCAGCCTGATCGGCTCGTTCTCCTCCAGGAACCGGTTGATGGCCGTGGCCGGCATCGGGCCCAGCTTGCCCTCCAGCTCGTAGCGGAAGTCCGCGGCGTCCAGCGGCACCGTGGCGCGGACCGAGAGCAGGCCTTCGTTCATCAGCCGCGCGCGCGCCTCGATCCTGAGCGGCTTGCCGCGGGACGGCAGATTCAGGTCGAGGACCCTGCCGTGGATCGAGTCGAAGGAAATCCGGCCGGCCCGCTCCTTCTCCGGCTTTCGCTCCAGGTACACGATGTCCCCGCCGGTGACGAGCACGGTGTCCACGTGGAATGGGAGGCCGACCCGCGCGGCCGCGTGTTGCGGCGTCGGGTGCCGCTTGGGTCGCCCCGCGGGAATCCGCTTGTCGGTCAGCACATTGAGGCGGGCACCGAGCACCTCGATCGCGCGGATGTCGAGGTCGCCGGACGCGACCAGGGTGCGATAGGCGATTCCCCGCGCCTCGAGACTGTCGAGATTGAAACGGACCCGGTCGCGGCGGACCTTGTGGCTCCGCACCCATTCGTCGTCAGTCATCGAGGGCTCGCGCTTGGCGCCCGCCAGGCCGAGGGTGGAATCGGTGAGGTCGGTCTCGAACCGGGCGATGGCGACCTCGCTCAGCGTGTCGGGGCGCATGGACCAGACCCTTCGCCCCGATCCGCGCGCTGCGGGAGGCCACGCTGCGCCTCGCGCGAGGGTCGGCGGTGGGATCGAACACGAGGTCCGAGACGTGGAACTCGGCTCGCTCGAGCACGGCGGACGCGCCGCCGTTCGGGCCCGGCCGCCGCAGCGTGAAGCTCAGCGCGGGGAACGAGATCTCGGTGATCCGGAAGAGCGCGAGCCCGAGGGGACGCACCAGGCGTGGCACCGGCGCGTTGATGCCCATCGTGTCCAGCGGCGCCTCGCGCTTGGCCTCCGCGCGGGGAATGAGCACGATCCCCGCGACGACGCGGCGGCAGCCCAGCGTGTGGGCATCGAACGATTCCCGGAAGAAGAGCCGCCGGACATTGACGCCCGAGAGAACGCAGTCGTGCGCGCTCCCGCGCAGCGTGGGCAGCGGCGCCGTCCGGCCCAGGTTGCTGGCGGAGTCGGTGACGACGGTAGCGGAGTCGAAGGAGAGGGAGCCGGACAGCGGCCGGAAGGAGAGATCACCCAGCACCAGGCGGTAGGCGCCGTCGGTCCGGCGCGAGACTTCGTCGACCGCCCACTTGGCCAGCCCTTCCTCTATATAGCGGTCCCACCAGCGGAAGTAGAGGCCGGCTGCGATCAAGGCCGCCACGGCGATGGCGATCACCAGCGCCGGTCTTCCGAGTTTCAGGCGGAACGGCATTTCCCAAGATACAGCCTCCGTCCGGAGCCGCCGCTCACCTCGCGAACCAGTACGAGACCTTCACCAGGAACGTATTGTCCGCCCGCTGACTGAAGAGATCGGACAGATCGCCCCGGAACGACTTGGTCCCCTTCCTCTTCCGCGGAGCCCTCCCGCCCCTGGCTCCACACCAGGAACAGCGTGGATCCCGGCCGGTACTCCCAGCGGAACACGACGTTGGAGCGGAACTCCTGCACGTTGAACCCGCCCGGGTCGCCGGCGACGTCCGGGTCGCCGTACGGCTGGTAGCGCGCGTCATACGCCTCCGCCCGCGCTTCGCCCACCTCGCGCACGTCGCTGTAGGTCCCCTTGGAGATGAAGGGCGAGGCGTAGACCTGGAGCGAGGTGTTGGGCGTGAAGGTATAGCCCAGCCGCCAGGTGAGGCTCAGCGTCTCCTGCTCCAGGTGCGCGAAGGTGTAGTGCGGGTCCACCGGCCGGATCGGTGAAGGTGCCGAAGTACTGGATGTCGTTGCGGTTGTGCTCCCACGTGGCGCCGAGTGAGGTGGTGAAGCGGGTCGACACCTTGAGCTCGAGCGTCGGCTCGAGCGAGATCGTCTCCGAGCGGCCGCCGTCGCCGTACCAGTAGTTCACCCAGAAGGTCGGGATCAGCGGCTTCCGGTCGTCGCCCTCGATGCCGAGCCAGGGCGCGACGTACGCGTCCTGCCGGATCGCCGGCCCGCCCCGGGCGCAGCGATCGCAGTAGGTGGTGCCGAGCTGGCCCAGCGTGCCGCCCATGTGGAGCCACCAGCGGTTGTTGAACTGGGTGTGCACGTTGGTGTTGAAGGCACGCTCGGTGGGCAGGCCCGCGATGCTCCAGTACTCCCAGTTGTTGAAGTTCCAGCGCAGCTCGCGGAAGACCCGGTTGGGGTTCCGGAACGTCAGCGTGGCCCAGGTCGTCCACGCCTGCTGATCGGCCTGGCGGAGGAAGCCGACGTCGTTGATCTCGAAGCCCGGCGTGCGCCGCTGGTAGGCGGTCTCGAACCGGAGCCGGTTGCCGCCGACCTTGGCGAAGCGGAGCTCGAGATTGGTGCCGCTGAGCGAAGTGCGGGTGGAGTCGAACTCCAGCGGCCCGTCGGGACGCTGGTAGAGGTGCACGGCATCCTGCTGGGTCAGCGCGATCGCCTCTGCGCTGCCGGCCACCCGGCTGAGGTCGAACGACCCGGACACCTCGAACCGGCCGGCGAACCGGCGCCGCGCGTCCATTCCGCCGGTGTACGCGCTCCGGTGCAGGTACGGCTCGGTCGAGAGGTCGAGCGAACGGTTCACCGCCGTCGCGATGAAGCCGAGGCTCGTGTTGCCGCCGGCGAGAGTCCTGATTGCCCCGCACGACCGCGTAGTTCGTCGTGGGCTCCAGCGTCGTCCCGTCGGGGCCGGCGACATCGTCGGTGACGGCGTCCAGCACGCCGAGCGAGAACCCGCCGGGCAGCCGGCCGGTGATCTTCGCGGCGCCGATGATGCGGGTCGCGGTGGGCGACGACATCGTCGCCGTAGGTCTCGGCGAGCTGCGGCGAGCGCCCGATCCGGCGGGAGTAGAACAGCCCTTCGCCGGTGTTGCAGTCCACCACGACGACGCAGTTCACGTTGAAGGTGAAGAGCCCCTTCCCCTCCACGAAGAACGGCCGCCGCTCCTCGAAGAAGGTCTCGAACGCGCCGAGGTTGAGCACCGAGGGATCGGCCTCCACCTGGCCGAAGTCGGGATTGACCGTGGCGTTGAGCAGCAGATTCGAGGCGACCCGGTACTTGAGGTCGCCACCGACGCTGACCTCCTGGTCCCGCGCGTAGTCGGCGGAGGCGGGACCGGTGACGTTCTGGGTGAGGAGGTAGGGCGTGATCTCCGCGTGGCCGGGGCTCGCCAGCCCCTCGAGCCCGGTCAGCTCGCCGAACTGCGAGGTGAAGCCCGACCTGGAGGTGCGGTAGAGCGGCCAGGTGACGGTCTCGGTGTGGCGCTGAATGGTCCGCCAGATCAGGATGCCGAAGGTGACGTTTCCCTTCCCCGCGTAGCGGAGCTGCGAGAGCGGGATCCGGTATTCCGCGGTCCAGCCCAGCGAGTCGATCTGCGTCGCCGCATCCCACACGGCGTCCCAGGCGACGTCCTCGTCGCCGTCGTTGTAGATCGCGTAGTCCGACTTTCACCCCGGCGGGGTTCACCACGAACTCGTAGCCGGTGCGGCGGTCGTGGTAGGAGTCGAGCAGGACGATGATCTCGTCGGACGGGGGCTGTTCGTCCCGCCGGGCGAGCTGGCCGACGATGCTGTCGGGCCGGGGGTCGAAGGCGCGGACGAAGACGTAGAGGTTGCGGGCGTCGTAGGCGACGCGGGCTTCGGTCTTGAACCGGGCGGGCGCGCCTTCGCTGGGCTTGGCCTGGAGGAACTGGTCGATGGCGGGGGCGGACCGCCAGACGGCGTCGTCGTCACGTCCGTCGAGGACCGGGCGGCTCGGCGGCGAGCGTGGCGCGGGCCGCCGTTGCGCTCGGAGGCGGGGGCGGCAGCCGTGGCCGCCTCCCCCTGAAGGACCAGCAGCATGCCCAACCATGAGGCCATCTGGTGACGTCCGCGGAGAGGTTACGGCCTTAGACAGGCGGACCGCTCCGAGGGTTGGCAGGGCAGCGCTTGCCAGCTCGTCGGTGGCAACCTTCCGAATCGCCCGATCTCAAGGTAGGTATCAAGCCTACACGGTAAACGAGGAGACGCCGCGAGGAGCTGCTCCAGGCGGTAGAGGCCGCGCTGGAGGGGTCGATGGTGCGTCGTCGCCGATCACATCCCGAGGACCCATGACAGGCATAGATCAAGGATCGCCGCTCCTCCGGCTCGTCCTGCTGGGTGCGGGCCTGGCCATCATCGCGGCGGCGATGCAGGCGGCCGCGACGGTAGTGAACCTGGTGCTGATCTCCATCCTGCTCGCGGCCACCTTCTCCCCGGTGCCGGTTCTGCTGTCGAAGCGCGGCCTCAGCCAGGGCGCCGCCATCGCCATCACCGTTCTGCTCGCCTTTCTGGGCGGGTTGATCCTCATGGTGGTGCTCGCCCGTTCCCTCAGCAGCCTGTCGGAGAACCTCCCCCAGTACCAGAGCGCGCTCGCGAACCTGGTGGATGGGGTGGGACAGAAACTCGCGGCGAGGGGCATCGAGCTGGATGAGGCCCTCAAGCCCAACCCGGCGCGGATCATGGGCAGGGTCGGCATGCTGGTGGGAGCGAGCGCTCAGCCTGATCGGGTACGGCCTCTTCTCGCTCGTGCTCGTCGTGCTCTTCCTGGTCGAGATGCCCTTGCTTCAGAGCGACAACGCCGGGCCCGGTTCCCTTCGGTACCGGCTGGACGAGGCCACGGGGTTGGTGCGACGCTACGTGGGGCTCAACGGGATGATCGGCGGCGTCATCGCGCTGGTGGACCTCGTCATCATGTGGCTGCTGGGCACCGATGCCGCCGTGCTCTGGGCGGTGATCGCCTTTCTGTTCGCGTTCGTCCCCTTCGGCTTCATGATCTCGCTGATTCCGCCCTTCCTGATCACCCTGCTGGAACACGGGATCGGCCGGGCCCTGCTGCTCTTCGGGATCTTCTTCGTCGTGAACTTCATCGGCGACAACGTGATCAAACCCAAGGTCATGGGAGGCGGCCTGGGACTCTCGCCCCTGGTCATCCTCCTGGGGCTGCTCGGCTGGGGGGTGGTGCTGGGGCCGATGGGAGCGCTGCTGGCGATCCCCCTGACGCTCACGCTCAAGCAGGTTCTCCCGGTCCTGCTGGGCGAGCCGGCGCCGGCCGAGCGTTCGCAGTGAACGTGGCGACCTCCATCGCCGGTTCCCCCGCAACCCGGGCGGGCTCGGCCTCGGCGTTGTCCCCGGTCGATCGTGTCTCCGAGGTCATTTTCGGCCTGATCATGGCCCTCACCTTCACGGGGTCCCTGAGCGTGGCCTCGGCGGACCGGAGCGAGGTCGCGACCATGCTGATCGGCGCCCTGGGATGCAACATCGCCTGGGGACTGGTGGACGCCGTGATGTACCTGCTGGCCACGCTAACCGAGCGGGGCCGCGGCATCGCGATCCTGAAACAGGTGCGGAGCGCGGCCGACCCGGCCCACGCGCGTGACCTGATCGCGGAGGCATTGCCTCCGGTAGTCGTCTCCGCAATGGAGCCTACGGAGGTAGAGATCATCCGGAGCCGTCTGGTCCGCCTTCCGGAGCCGCCCGCCAAGGTCGCGCTCACTTTGCGCGATTGGCGAGATGCGGTGGTTGTCTTTCTGCTGGTATTCCTCGCCACCCTTCCGGTGGCGCTTCCGTTCGCCTTCATCGACGACGCCCATCGGGCTCTCCGCGTCTCCAACGGCATCGCGCTGGTGATGCTCTTTCTTGGAGGTTACTCCCTCGGTCGCTACGGACAGAGGAACCCCTGGCTGAGCGGCTTGGCCACTCTCGCGGTCGGTGCCGTGCTGGTCTGGGCCACGATCGCGCTGGGGGGATGACGGCGGCCCCCGGAGGCAGATTGGGACTTGAGCTTGAGGGGACCAACGCGATGTACCGAGTCCGCCAGCAGGACCTGCCGTTTCAGGGCAGCTCCCACCAGTTCGTCGGGGCCGAGCACGGCGACGTCAACATCTGCGCCTTCCTCCTCAGCGCCCTCCCGGGCCGGGGGCCCGGGCCGCATCGTCATCCGTACGATGAAGTCCAGTTTCTGCGGGAGGGGCGAGGCCTGTATACGGTCAACGGAGAGGAGTTCGAGGCCGGCGCCGGCGACATCCTGGTGATCAAGGCGGGGGAGATCCACAGCTTCCGCTGCATCGGGGACGCGCCGCTGGTCCAGGTCGACGTCCACCTCAGCCCGCGCTTCATTCAAGAGAACCTGACGTAGCCCCTGCAGAGTATCTGGCCATCCGCGCCTCCTCCCTCGCGCGGCAGGACGGGCCGTTCCTCGACCGCGCCGCGCGGCCGCGATACAACGGTGACTCGCCCCAGTCCGGATTCCCCCTGAAGAACAGCGCTCGAACCACTATCGGTCCAAAACGCGGAATTGTGGTGATGCGCGACATGGCCGGCCGTGACACTGTGCTCGACATTGGCTCCCCGGTTTGTAGCGGGGACTACAACACTGGGCACAGTGCCCGGGCCCGGCCCCTACCGGGTCACCGCGGAGTTCGCATGTCTCCTTCCTTCTGCTCCCGGCCGGCGCTCTCCTCGGCCGCCACCCTCCTTCTCCTCGCCTGCGAACCGCATGGCCCCGCCGACCCTGGCAGCATTTCCGAGCTGTCCGCCGCCGTCGGCGCTGTCGACCTACTTTCCGCCGCCCGAATCGAATGGCGGCTGGCGCAAGACGACCGACGGCGCTCGCATCCGTCAGATCGGCGTGGACCCAGAGAGGCTCAAGGCGCTGGGGCAGTACCTGATGTCGCTGCCGTACGAGAACTACTCCACCGGTGTGAGCGGCTACGATCCGTCGAACAAGGCCGCCATCGTCGTGAAGGACGGATGGATCGTGGGCGAGTACTACAACAAGACAGCAGCTCGCAATGCCCTGTATTACACCGCCTCCAACGGCAAGACCTTCTCAATGCTGCTCGCCGGGCATCTGACCCAGACCTCTCCGGGGCTCGGGTTCGGACCCGCCAGCAAGCTCTACGACCAGCGCTGGCTCCCTCAGGGCTTTCCACTCACCGACAACCGAAAGGGCGTGATCACGCTCGACCAGGTGTTCCGCCACACGTCGGGGATCATCCCGGAGGTCGAGCACCAGATCGCCTCGGGTGCGGTGCAGGCCGAGGCGGGTTGGAACTTCGCGCCGTTCACGGTTGGGAAGGATGCCGATTGGCCGCAGAGCGCCCGTCTCTCCTACACGCCGGGCCAGCCGTCGACCTACACCAAGGGCAGTCCGTACTCGAGCGTGGCGTTCAACCACCTGAGTCTCGATCTTCCGGAATGTGACCGGGCTGGAGGCAAGCGTCTATTTGCGCCAGGCGATCCTGGAGCGGATCGGCGTCGGACCAACGGCATACAAGCTCACTTCGGGAATGGGCGACACCAGGTTCGCCACGGCGGGAAACTCCCTCATGACGGCGAGGGACTTCATCCGCCTCGGCTACCTGATGCTGCACGAGGGCGACTGGAACGGCCGGCGGATCTTCGCCGCATCGTGGCTCCGGCAATTCACGGAATCCACTGCCTATCCCAACCTTCGCAGCAACCGGGACTGCCGCTGGGGCTCGAAATACCCGGCCGATCTCTACCGCACCACCGGGTCGGGCCAGAACTGGGTACTGGTCGTGCCGTCGCTCGACCTGCTGCTCACCTTCAACGGGCGCACACCCGCATCGAAGCGGAGTGAGATCGACCGCTACTCGCTGGAGCGGCTCTTCGCGTCGGTGACCGAGCGCTACCTGGCCTGTGACGGCACGGTGATGAACGGCTAGCACCGCCGGCATCACCGGGCGACCCTCTCCGAAGGCGACCCGGCACAGCGCCGGCGCCGCTGCCTTTTCACCGTCCTACCGCCAGGAGAAGTACCAATGTTGGCCCACGGGAGCAGGAAGATTCCGCGGCGCGGCGCCCTCGCTGCTGCTCACCGCCGCGTTGTTGATAGCCTGTGCCGAGCCGAACGGCCCGGCCGAAGCAGACCGCACCTCACCGGTCGGCGTGGGGCCCGCCGGCCTGGTCGCCTCCACCCGGCTGACGCATCGACGGCCGGCAGTTCAGAATCAACGGCGCCATCACCTACCCGAGCCAGCCGGCCGAGGGTGTCCTGATGAATGTCCGCATGGTGAACTCGGTCTTCGAGGACACCAAGCGGCCCTCGTTCGATGCCAGCGCGAATACCGACGAGTTCGTCGCCCGGATGCGCGAGTACGTCTCCCTGGGCGTACGTGCATTCACCGTCTCGCTGCAGGGCGGATATCCCGGCTACGAGGGCGCGAAGAACTCCGCCTTCCTGAAGAATGGTGACCTGCAGCCCGCCTACCTCACCCGGGTGGCGCGGGTGATCGAACGGGCGGACGCCCTGGGCGCGGTGATTATCCTGAGCCTCTACTATCAGAGGCAGGACCAATATCTGGAGGACGAAGGGGCAGTTCGGGCGGGCGTTACCAAGGTGGTCGATTGGATTCGCAGCAAAGGCTACCGGAACATCATCCTCGAGATCGCCAACGAATACGGTCACCGCGGATTCGATCACGCGATCCTTCGCTCCGACGCCGGAGTGGCCGGCCTTGTCCGCCTGGCGAAGAACCGCTATCCGGCGCTTCCGGTCTCGGCCAGCTACGTTCGCAGCGGACAGACCACCTCCCAGGTCGCCGCAGCCTCCGATCTCCTTCTCGTTCATTTCAATGCGGTGTCGCTGTCGGAGATTCCAACGCGCTTGCGGGCGCTCCGCACGGCCTATCCCGGAAAGCCCATCGTCTGCAACGAGGACGCGCGGAGCGGCTCAGCCGCGGCAGCGGCGGCCAGCGCCAGCGTCTGGGCCGGCGCGTCGTACGGGCTCATGGTGGAAGACCAGAACCAGTACTACCCCTTCGATTTCCATGGCCGACAGGATGATCCCCTCGCGTACGATCGCTATGTCGCGCTGACGCGATAGCCCCCGCGTGCGCTGCCGGAGGCTGTCACATATCGCGCCGCCTCGCTGTTCCTCGTTGGGAGGTGCGCGACGTGACACTCCAGCGCCGGTCGATCGCCTTGCTGATCGTCATGGTCGGCGCGCTCGGCCTTGGCCTGGCGCTGGCCCTCGAGCAGGGCCTCGGCGAGCACATCGGCACCGACTTTCACGTCTTCTGGCAGGCAGGGCGCAATTTCGCCAGCGGGAGCCCCCTCTACCACGAGTACCTGCCGGGTGCCAGACCGCTAAAGTACCCGCCGTTCGCGGCGCTCGTGTTTCAGCTGCTCGCCCTGTTTCCGCTCCGCGTTGCGGCGGTCCTCTTCGCGCTGCTCAATCTTGCGCTGTGGGTGGTCGCGGTATATCTGACGCGCGACATCGTTGAACGCACCTTGCCGCGTCGCAACCCCGGGCGCTTCCCGCTCGTCCTTGCCGTTGTATTCTCGGCCCAGTTCTTCCTCGACAACTTCCACCACGGGCAGGTGAACGGCCTCATCCTGGTCCTGGTACTTCTCGGGATCCGCGCTTACCTGAGCGAGAAGGACGTGTGGGCAGCCGTCTGCTTTGTTGGCGCCACCGCCATCAAGATCACCCCGATCTTCTTCGTTGCATGGCTACTGATACGGGGCCGACGTCGAGCCGCGCTGGCCGTCCCACCGATTGCGCTCGCCTGCGTCCTCGTACCACTCGTGGTGCGGGGGCCCACGACGGGCGGCGCCGAGCTCGTCGAGTACTACCATTCGTTCCTCGAGGGCCATCAGCACGGCAGGATCAGTCAGTACTCCGGCGGCCAGAATCTGGCCGCGCTCGTGAACCGCATGACACGCCCGAACGAGAACGCCGAACACGTCACGTATCGGTACCTGCCGGCTTCGGAGCGAACTGCGCAGGTCGTCTACCAGGTGTTGTGGGCGACGGTGCTGGTGGTCTTTCTTGCGAAGCTCGTGCTGCTTCGAGTCTGGCGGGCGCCGTGCTCGGCATTCGAGTTCAGCCTGATCTTCCTGACGGGATTGCTGCTCTCCCCTGTAACCTTCACGACGCATCTCGTCAGCTTCCTGTTCGTCTTCTCCTCGTTCCTGGCGATCCGGCCGGCCACGCTCTCATTCGCGGGCCGGGTCGTGGCGGCGGTACTCCTTGTCGTGATGGGATTCACCGGTCTCAATGGTCGGGACTTGATGGGAAGTACGGTATACCTGTACGCCCATGGCTACAGCACCTACGTCTGGACGCAGCTGCTGCTGTTCAGCGCGGCGGTCGTCCTTGCAGGGCGCATGTTCCCGGTAACCCGGGCTAGCTCCGTACGAATCGATCAGTCGCCCGCGTAGGACGGGAGCCTGGCGATCCGGGCCTCCTCCCTGGCCCGGCAGGACGGGCACCAGGAGCGGCCGGTCCACATGCTCTCCGTCCGCAGCTCCGGGGGAATCAACCGGCCCGCCGGACATTGCTCCTCGGTATGGTAAACGTCCTCGAACTCGGCGTAGTATCCGCCCTGAAATGCCTTCGTCATGGAAGATCCCTCGGGCCAGGTAGTGAACGATCGCGGCAGCTGCGCACGAGATCCCTATCTAGTCACCCTCTGTATCCAGCCCGCCGGACAGGGGTAACAACTCTGGCACCGGACGCGGGTCTCAAGCGGCTCCCGCCTGGGCCAGGCTCGGGACCTGAGCGGTACCTGGCCGGCGAACGGAAAGGGCGACCGGCACCCACGACCCGTCCGAGCCATCCTCGAACACGACAGGCAACCCGTCGACGCACAACGTGAGACCCGCGGTGTCCCGCTGTATCGTCCAGGTGTTGGCCCCGACGATGAGGTCCAGCAGCCGCTCGCGGCCGACCAGCACGATGAGCTCTTCCACCTGGGTGGGAAGATCCGCCCGAACTACGATCCGATCAGACATGCACCACCAGCGTTTGACAGGGGTCGGTACAGTAGTGCGGCGTCCCCCCATCTCCAAGCACGGTGATCGTCCCGTGACCAGACCGAGACCAACCGTCGCGGATGAAACGAGGCTCTCGACGCCGGGCATGCCGGCGCGCATCTTCCCCCCATGGACATCATGATCCTGAGTGCCGGCGGCCTGACACTCCTGGTGGTCGGCTTCCTGATCTCCTTGCTGGTCCGCCAACGCCGCCCCGGCCTCTCATCCTCCGATCCCGGAATCTCCTACTTCTCGCCCACCGACTCGGCGAGCGACTCGGCGTCCTGCGACGACGCGAGCGGCTCGGATGGCGGCGGCGACTGCGGCGGCGAGGGAGGCGGCGGGGGGAATGATTCCTGAGCTGCTGGCAACGGTCTGCGCGGGCCTGTTCGCGGGCGCCGCGATCTATGTCTCCCTGGTCGAGCACCCCGCCCGGCTGGAATGCGGGACCGAGCTCGCCGTCAGAGAGTTCGGGCCCAGCTACCGCCGTGGAGCGGTCATGCAGGCTTCGCTTGCGGCCATTGGGTGCCTAGCGGGAATTCTGGGCTGGGCCCAGCGCGGGGGCCTACCCCTGCTCATCGGTGCAGTGGCGCTCGGCCTGGCGATTCCATTCACGCTGCTGGTCATCCTGCCAACCAACAAGCGTCTCCTCGACCCGGCGCTCGATCGCACCTCGTCCGAGGCGGCGCAGCTGCTGGACCACTGGGGCCGGCTGCATGCGGTACGCAGTCTTCTCGGCGCCGTCGCATTCGGCTGGCTGGCCTGGCACCTGGCGGCGCGCGGCGTCTAGGGCACCGTCTTTGCAGCCAGTGCTCAGCATGGGTACGACCCTCGGCGCCAGGCGCGCCTGGCCCCTGCTCCTGCTCGCGACCGGCGCATTTCTCCCGGGGGTCGGCCTAGCCATCGCCGGCGTGGCCCTGACCTGGGCACTGCTCTCTGACCGGCCGCGCGCGCTGTGGGCGGCGGGAATGGCCGGGCTCGGCGGCGTACTCAATATCGTGGCGGCAGGCGTCCTGCTGTGGCGGCTGCAGGATGACCCGAAGTTCGACGCCGCCCTGCGCGCCGGTGTGGAGCAGGACCTGGTGAACGTGGTGGAGGCGCTCGAGCAGTATCGGACCGAGTGGCGGGAATACCCCCGCGAGCTCTCCCTGCTCAACCAGGGCGCCCTCTCCCTCAAGCAGGTCAACCTCGTCGACAGGTCGCCAGGACTGTTCACCATCCCCCGGCCCTACCACTATCAACGCTCCCCGGATGGCCGAGGGTACGACCTCTTCGGCGTCGGCCCGGACCGGCTGGCGGGCACGACGGATGACGTGCGCCCTTCGCTCCCGGACTCCCTGGCGCATCGGACCGGCTACCGCCCTCCGCGCTAGATCAGGTGGCGCTCGGGGGTGTAGGATTAGAGCCTCGACAGGAGCCTGCCCATGACCTTCAAGCCTGCCCTCTGGCACCCGATCTCCGTTGTCCTGAGCGGTATCAACCTGGCCGCGGCCGGCTTCGCGGTCGCCTCATCCGAGCCGATACATGCCACGGTTCACGTGGGGGTTGCGCTGGCGTTCGGCTGGTGGGCCCGGCGCCTGCGGCAGGCTCCCGCCGGAGGCGAGGCGCAGGAGCGCCTGGAGCTGCTCGATGACGAGGTGACCGAGCTGCGGCGAGAGTTGAACGAGGCACAGGAGCGCCTGGACTTCACCGAGCGGATGCTGGCGCAGGGAGCAGAGGCGCGCCGAGTGGACCCGCAGCGATAGCAGTCCAGGCGCATGCGCGTCGAGCTGATCGCTGTCCCCTACGATTCCGGCCGCCGGGGCGAGCGCATGGGCGCCGGACCGGAGCGCATCATCGAGGCCGGACTCGGCAGTCGCCTGCTCGAGGCGGGCCACCAGGCCCAGGTTCGCATCGTCGAGGCGCCGCCGGAGAGTTGGCGTGCGGAGATCCGGACCGCGTTCGACCTCGCTGAGGGCGTAGCGCTAGCCGTGGCAGATGCGGTCGGAGGCGACCGGTTCCCGCTGGTCCTCTCGGGCAACTGCACCCCTGCCGCGCTGGGCTGTATCGCGGGCTTGCGGAGATCGCCCACCGTCTTCTGGTTCGATGCCCACGGGGACTTCAATACACCGGACACCACGATCGGCGGTTTCCTGGACGGCATGGCCCTCGCCACTTCGACAGGACGCTGCTGGCCCCACCTCTCGACTGCCATCCCGGGATTCGAGCCCGTTGGCGAGGAATCCGTCGCGCTGCTCGGCGCGCGCGACCTGGACCCGCTCGAGGCTGTAGCACTGGACGCCTCGGCCGTCCGGCGTGTCCGGCCCGCGGAGCTGCGGAGTCGGCTTCCGGCCGTGCTTCGAGAACTGCACGGGGACTCGAGGCCGGCATACCTCCACCTGGACCTCGATGTCCTGGATCCGGGCGAGGGTCGGATCAACTCCTACTCGGCTCCCGGTGGACTCAGCCTCGCCGAGACGGCTTGGGCCATCGGAGCCATCGCCGATGCAGTGCCTCTCGGCGCGGCAGCGCTCACTGCGCTCGACCCGAGCGACGATCCCAGGGGACGCGGGCTCGAAGCCGCCCTGACACTGGGCGTGGCGATAGTCGATGCGGCGGCACGCCATCGCGCCGGTTCCGTGCGCACGCCACGGTGAGTGCCGAACTCGAGTCCACAACGGTCCGTGCGGGTGGCGTCGCGCTCATCGTGGGCGCGGTGGCGTTCATCGGCGTCTTTTCCTTCCTCGCGGCCCGGTTCGACTACCCCGCGATTCTGGACGGGGAGGCGGCCGACGTGCTCCCCAGGCTGCTCGCGACCGGTGCAACAGGCCGAGCCGTGTGGGCGCTGTACGGGTTCCTGCCGCTCGCCTGGGTTCCCGCTGGGGTAGGCGCGTTTCACGCCCTTCGGCGCGAGCGCGAAGGGAGCATGCGGACCGCCATGTTCTTTGCGTTGATCGCCGCCCTCTCCATGATGTTGGGGTTGCTCCGCTGGCCCAGCATCCATTGGGAGCTGGCGCAGGCCTACGCCCGCGCCGATGGGCCGGAGCGGACGGCCATCGCCGCCCTGTTCGCCGGCCTCAACAGTTACCTCGGCAACTACATCGGGGAGTTCCTCGGCGAGCTGAGCATCAGCATGTTCTTCCTGCTGTCGGCATCGGCCATGTTGGCGCGGGGCTCGGGGCTGCCGCGCTGGATGGGGTATCTCGGCATGGTGACGGCAGCGGCGGGACTGATCGGCATGTTCCGCAACGTCACCGCGCTGGTCGCGCCGGTCGCCGCCGTGAACAACTATCTTCTGCCGCTCTGGATGATAGTGTTCGGGATAGGGCTGGTGCGCCTCGGTGGGCGCGCGCAGCCGAGCTGAGTGCTAGGGAGCTCGCGGGCAAATGGAAATCCGATCGGTCCAGCAGTTCCTTCAGTACTGGGACAACCTCCGGCAGCGCACCCGTCGCGTCGCGGCCTGCATCCCTCCTGACCGCCTCGAATGGACCCACCGGGATGGCGCCTTCACCCTGGGCGACCAGGTCCGGCATCTGGCGACCATCGAGCGCTACATGTACGCCGAGACCGTCGCCGGACGTCCCAGCCGTTACCCCGGCTGCGGCCGGGAGCTGGCGGACGGGTACGACGCCGTACTGGCGTACCTCGATCGCCTGCACGGTGAGGCCGGAGAAATCATCGGCACGCTGACCGATGCGGATCTCGAGCGGAAGTGTCAGACGCCCGCGGGCACCGCCATCACCACCTGGAAATGGCTGCGCGCGATGTGCGAGCACGAGGCCCATCACCGCGGGCAGATCTACCTCATGCTCGGCATGCTGCAGGTCCCCACCCCACCGCTGTTCGGCCTGACCTCCGAAGAGGTTCGCGCGGCTTCCCGGTGACCGCGGTCACGGTGTGAGTCCGCCGAACGAAGCACCGTCGGAAGCAACCAGGTGCTGATGGAGGCATTATGGCAGCGAAGAAGGCGTCATCCCGCAAGTCGAGCCGCCGGAAGTACAGCAAGGGAGCCAGCAAGAGCGTCGAAAGCGCGATGCGCCGGCGCAAGAAGGGCACCCTGCGGCGAGGGAAATCCGGTCACGGCGGCAAGGTGAAGAGCCGCAAGCAGGCGATCGCGATCGGCCTGTCGGAAGCGCGGAAGAAGGGCGCCAAGGTTCCGCGGCGGAAGAAGTAGGGTGAGAAGGTCAGGAGGTGATTGAGATGGCAAGACATGCGCTTTCGGAATATCCGAAGGCGGCCTCACAGATCGCTTTTGCCCGCGTTGCTACCGCCCTGGCGGTCACCAGTATGGGCGCACTGGCCGTCGGGGCCGTGGCCATCGGTCGCATCGCGATCAAACGGCTGGCTCTTATGAACGCTCAGATCGAGCGGCTTTCGATTCGCGAGCTCGAAGTGGGGCGGCTTCACGTACGCGAGGTGATCACGACACCTGCCGCGACCTGACCCCCGGAAGGAAAGGCACCACCCTTGCAGCCGCTGGCCGGCGTCCCGCCGCGCCAGCGGCTCTCTTGTGTCCACCCCGGACCTGCCCATGACCCCAACCGGCGCCCTCAGCGACAGGGTGACCCAGCAGTGGGTGAAGCTGACCGGCCGCCGTATCGCGCTGGCGGAGCACCCCTGGCTGGATGGGCCGGTCGCGGGGCCCGAGGGCGTGGGCCTCCGATTCTTCCACCGGCTGGCCGAGGCGCGGGGGCTGGTCGTCCGCGAGGAGGGGCCGTCGCGGGGACTGCTCCCGGATCTGGATCTCTTGGCGGGGCCGTGGTTTAACCCCCGCCGGCTGGACCCGGACGTCCGGGCCTTCTACGAGCGGACCTCCGACTTCGAGCTCGACGCCTGGGCCGAATGGTGCGGCGCGTTCCGGCCTTTTGGCTGGATGCTCGCCGCGATCTTCAGCCGCCGCCTCCAGCAGCTCAACGTCCCCCTCGAGCCCCTCGACACCGCGCTCGGCACGACCTCGGAGGTCCTGCAGCTCGCCGATCCCGTCACGGGCCGGGTCGCGCTCACCGCCTGGGTCCGGCAGCTCCGCCGCACCGGAAACGTGCTGTATGCCGGAAGCTATTCGATCTGCACGGTGCCGGGGCACACCGGCCCCTGCGTCAAAGTGGTCTTCCCGCTCCCGACCGGGAACGGCATCGTGCTGCTCCGTCCGTCGGTGGACGAGACCGGCGCGCTGACCGTCACCTCCGCCGGCCGCCACTTCGGCGATCCCGGCTTTTACTTCACCGTGCACCGTCCGCCGGACCTGGTCTGGGCCCGCTACGTCCGCGCCATGACGGAGAGCATCCGGGTCTATTCCGCGGGCGCCGGGGAGGTGCGGGCCGACCACACGATGTGGTTCGCCGGCCTGACCTTCATGCGGTTGCACTACCGCCTGCGCCCCCGGCTCGGCGCGGCACCCCGGGAAGCCGCCCGGAACGCCGGATGATCGTCCTCGCCTCGGGCGCCCGCTCCCTCTTGGCGCTGGCCGGGCTCGCGTGGTTCGGCTGGCTCATCTTCGGCACCTCGCGTCGCCGGGCCTCGGAGTCGCCCCGGCGACGGCGGACCCTCCTGGTGGGCGGCGCGCTCATGGTTGCGCTGGGCGTAGCGAGCGCCTTCTGGCTGCCGCACCGGGTGCCCGACACGCCGGGCTCACCGGCCGCGCTGGTCGCCATCCTGCTCCTCTGGCTGATTGGTGGGAGCTTCCTCTTCGTCGGGATCGCCTCCCTGATCGGGGCCGCCCTCGCCCGCGGCCCGGCAGCCCAGGGGTAGCCGACCCAAACGAACCGATCCGGCCCTGCAGGCGTTACTATGGTAACATCAGCCTCGGACCGGTTGGCATGACCAGGATTCTCGCAGGACTCGCCGCAATCGCCGCGTTGGTCTCTCCCCTGTTCTTCGGGCAAGGCCCAACCCTTGGGGTGGCTGAAACAGCCCCCACCCGCCCTCTCGTGGCCAGCACCGACACGGCGGTGTTCGCCGGAGGCTGCTTCTGGGGTGTCGAAGCGGTCTTCGAGCACCTCAAGGGGGTCCAATCCGCGGAATCGGGGTATGCGGGTGGCTCGGCCGCTTCGCCTTCCTACGAGCAGGTGAGCTCGGAAACCACCGGTCACGCCGAGTCGGTACGGGTCGTCTACGATCCGGCACAGATCAGCTACGGGCAGCTGCTGCAGGTGTTCTTCCGCGTCGCCCACGACCCGACCCAGCTCAACCGTCAGGGCCCGGACGTCGGGACCCAGTATCGCTCCGCGGTCTTCTATCGGAACCCGGAAGAGAAGCGCGCCGTCGAGGCCTACGTGTCGGAGCTGCAGCGCGCCAAGGCATTCCCGCGTCCGATCGTCACCCAGATCGCTCCGCTCAAGGCCTTCTATGCCGCCGAGGCGTACCATCAGAACTACCTGGAGCGGCATCCGACTCAGCCGTACATCGTGATCAATGATGCGCCGAAGCTCGAGCACCTGAAGCGCGAGTTCCCCGCGCTGTACCGCGGAAGCTGATATGCCAGGGAAGCACGAATCGCTTCAACCCATCGGACGGCGGACGTTCCTGCTTGGTGCGGGCGCGTTCGTCGTGGCGCTCGGGTGGGACCGGGGCAGGAGCGGCCTCGCGGCTCTCGTCGCGCAGCGGCCGGGCGACCCCGAGCTGGTGAAGATCGTGGAGTTCACCGACGACGGGCGCCGCACGGGCGTGGTTCGGGTGCCGAAGGTGGTCAAGACGGAGAGCGAGTGGAAGAAACAGCTCTCGCCGGCCTCGTTCGAGATCACCCGGAAGGAGGGAACCGAGCGGCCCTTCTCCGGCTCGCTTCTCGACGTGCACGACAAGGGCGTGTTCCGCTGTATCTGCTGTGACACCGCCCTCTACGATTCCGCGACCAAGTTCGAGTCGGGCACCGGCTGGCCCAGCTTCTGGCAGCCGATCGCCCCCGAGAACATCGTCGAGAAAGCCGATACCAGCCTCTTCATGGTCCGCACGGCCGTCTCCTGCCGCCGTTGCGACGCGCACCTCGGGCATGTGTTCGACGACGGTCCCAAGCCCACCGGGTTGCGCTACTGCATGAACTCGGTCGCGCTGCGGTTCGCGAAGGCGGCGTAGCATGACCGAGCACCGCGTTCACGACCTGCCGGTCCGGATCGTGAACACGCGGCCCGACATCGAGACAGCCGAAGTGCTGCGGCGCCTGTCCGCCGCGCTCGACCTCATCGCCACGCATGCACCCCGACGCTACCGGCGTCTCCATCAGGATCTGGCCGGCTTCGTGGTGCAGCGCTTCGCCTGTCGCGGCGCCTTCTTCCCGCAGTCGCGCGAATGTCTGGTCGAGCTGACCTTCACCGTCAATCCACAGCACACGCTGGCCGAGATCGCCGCTTCGATCGTGCACGAAGCTACCCATGCACGAGTCGCAAGCATGTGCGGCGGGCTTCCGCAGGAGCAGCGCGCTCGGGAGGAGCGGCTCTGTCGCCGCGCCGAGCTCGAGCTAGGGCTGGTACTGCCGGATGGAGAGGGCGTGGTGCAGCGCGCTCGAAGCTCGCTGGCGCTGGCCGATCAGGATGTCGCGCCGGCGGTGGACTGGAACGAGGCGGCGAGACGGGTGGCGCAAGTGGACGCTCGAGCGAAGGGCTCGACGTCCTGAGCGGCGAGCACGAAAAAGCCCGAGCAGCGCATTGATCCGCCATGCGTGCTCGGGCTGAGTTTATCGTGCCGTCGCAAGATGCAACGGCCTCAGGCTACTTCCCCGCGTGCTCCGCGAAGAATGCCTCCTGCCCTTTCTGGATCTCCTCCGGCGTCAAATCCTTCACGTGCTGCGCCAGCGCCCATTTGTGCCCGAAGGGATCCTCCAGCCATCCGGCGCGATCGCCCCAGAACATGTCGGCGAGCGGCATCATGCTCGTGGCGCCGGCCTTGATCGCGCGGTCCCACGCCGCATCTACGTTCTCCACGTAGACATACAGGCTGACCGGCGAGCCCCCGAGCGCCTTCGGGCCCCTGGAGCCCATCTCCGGCATCTCATCGCCGAGCATGAAGACCGAGTCGCCGATCCGGAGCTCGGCGTGCATGATACCGCCGTTGGGCCCCGGCATGCGCGCGATCTCGGTGACCCCGAACGCCTTCTTATAGAAGTCGATAGCCTTCGCGGCGTCGGCGACGACGAGGTTCGGCGTGATCGTGTTGTACCCTTCGGGAATCGCTTTCACCTTTGCCATGCTGCCTCCTTAGTAGCGTGTCTAACAAGCCCGGAGAATATTGGCCCCGGACCCCGGTCCGGCAACCTCCCTCCGGCTCTCGACTCCGACCCTACCGGCATGCATCTTCTTTCGGTAACAACACGGCAAATAACTTCTTCAGGTTTCATTCACGTCCGGTGACAGACGATGGGCAACAAGAGCAACGACTCCTGGCACGAGACCGACTTCGAGCGCTGGTTCGACGTCCATCCCTTTCTGCCGGACGGCGAGCGGATCCTTCTGGTCGGGCGGCATCAACCCGTCCGTCGGATGGTGGACCTGATCGGCCTCGATCGCGACGGCGGGCTCGTCATTCTGGAAGTCAAGAACGGAACCTCCGATCAGCGCGCGCTCGGTCAGGCCCTGGAGAACCTGGCCCACTACGAGGATGTCTCGACCGACACCCTGGTGGCCGAGGATGACCAGGACGCGCACGAAGCCTTTCGCGAGGCGTTCCTCGCGACGTTCGGCACCGAGCCGCCGCAGATCAGGCCGCGCCGCCGGGTCTTCCTCGTCGCCCCCTCGCACGACGGCTATTCCGCCGTCTGCACTCGCTTTCTGTCGCAGCACCTGTCGCCCGATGACATCTCGATTCAACTCCTGAAAGCGACCAAGTCCCCCGGGGGATTCGCCCTGGAGGAGTTTCAGTCCCCGCCGTTCCAGCGGACGGGCGCTCTAGGACAGACGTTCGCGGTGTCCGCCCGGGGCCGGGTGTTCTATGTCCTCGAGCCCGGGCCGGCACCGGTACTGTGGCATGTCGGGAAATTGCGCGACAGCGACCAGACCATCGTCCTCAAGGGCAAGCCCTCGCGGCGAACCCTCCGGGTGATGAAGTGGCACCTGATGCCGATGCAGCACCCCGAGCAGATCGACTTGTCGCATTCCGGCAGCGTCTGGGCCGAGCGACAGAGGCCCGACCGCCTCGCCAAGGTCATCGCGTGCATGAAGCCGAAAGAGGGCGAGGCCGCGACGGCGAGCCAGGTGCTGTTCGCGTCTTTCCGAGGAGAGGAGTTCCGGGAATTCCGGATGGTTCCCGCGGAAGAGTTCTTCGGCCAGTGGGCGCTCTCGGAGCGATCGCTTCCTGACTGGAGAACGATCGCTCAGCTCGCGCAGGAGCGGGCCGAGAGTCGCAAGGCCGCCAAGCGGTCGAAGAAGAGAGCGCCGGAGCCGTAGCTCACGTCGAGGGAGTAGCGCCTTCGGTGATCTCTCGTATGACGCGACATGGGTTGCCCGCCGCGAACACGCCCTCCGGAATGTCCCGCGTGACGACGCTTCCTGCTCCGATCACCGCCCGCGAGCCGATGCTGACGCCGGGAAGGATGATCGCTCCACCCCCGACCCACACGTCGGAGCCAATCTCGACGGGCTTGCCGAATTCTTCACGCCGGCGCTGCTCGGCGTTGAACGGGTGCATCGGGGTGTAGATCTGTACCGCGGGGCCGAAGAGCGAGAAGTCGCCGATCCGGACGAGGCAGACGTCCAGCACCACGCAGTTGAAGTTGAAGAAGACTCGCTCGCCCAGCTCGATGTTGCGGCCGTAGTCGCAGAAGAAGGGCGGTTGCATCCACACGGTATCGCCGCCCTTGCCGAACAACTGGCGGAGGATCTCCCTCCTCCGATCGGTCTCCGACTCGGTGGTCGCGTTGAGCGACTGGCAGAGATCGCGGGCGCGAATGCGGGCGGCCACGAGCTCGGGATCGTGCGGGTCGTAGAGCTCGCCCGCCAGCATCTTGTCACGCTCACTTCGCATCCTGGGCTCCGGCAAGCTGGAAGACATGACATGATCGAAGTCGTAAGCGCCGACAGCGAGGCGCAGGTGGAGCACACGAGAGACCTGATGCGTGCGTTCGTGCACTGGCACCGCAACCGCCATCAGGAAGACCTGCACCTCATCGACGCGTATTTCGACGCCGGCGAGTTCGAGGACGAGCTGGCGTCGCTGCCTGGCAAGTACGCGCCGCCAGAGGGCCGCCTGCTCCTCGCCACCTGCGACGGCGACGCCGCGGGGAGGCCTACTACGACTTGCCAGAAGACCTTCGCCGGTGGCTGGTGTTCATGGAGCTGCCTCTCCGGGACTCGCGATGAAGCGCTGTCTGCCAGAGGTTGCGCGGCTCAGTCTCCGCCCGAGCTCGGGGACCTGAGCTCGGCGCGAGGATCGGAACCATGCGCCTGATCTCGTGGAACATTCTGGCCGGCGGCGGCTCGCGCTGTGGCGCGATCATCAGGCGGCTTCGTCGCTACGATGCGGACGTCATCGTGCTGCAGGAGACCGTGTCCACCCGTGCGGGGGATATCTGCCACGTCCTGGCCGCGGCCGGCTACACCCATCGTTTCAGTGCGCCCCGAGGCCCGAGGGACCGCGGACTCTGTCTGCTGTCTCGTCTCCCCATCAAGCGCGTGCCCGATCCCGCGCCTCCGCACGCCGGTATCTATCCGCGTGGTTGGCTCGAGGTGGAGGTCGAGGAGTGTGGATCGCGCATCGCCGCGGTGTACGGACCGGCCGAAGGACCCTCGCTGCCCGCCTTCTGGAGCGCCGCGGCCGCCTGGCTCTCCTGCCGCACCGCGCGGCCGTTCATCATGCTGGGAGACTTCAACGCCGGTGCGTCCCTGGTGGACGCGCCGGACTATCGCTTCAAGGCCGGCCGAAGCTTCGCCGAGCTGGCGGGGCTCGGCCTCGTGGATCTCTGGCGACGGGAGCATGGTGACAAGCGGGAGCACACATGGTTCAGCCGGCCCGGCGGCGGTCGCGCTCCACGCGGGTTCCGGATCGATCACGCCTTCGCCTCGCCGGCGCTCGCCGATCGCGTGACCGGTTGCCGGTACGACCATGAGGTGCGCAAGCGGGGCTGGTCAGACCATTCGCTTCTCGTCGTGGACCTGTCGCCCAACTGACCCCGCTACCCAATCAACCAACCGATGCGTATGCCTACGATCGGGCGGCGGAACGGGGCCGCGTCAGGGCGCCTTGGTGCCCTCGAACGTGATGTGAGCGACGGAGTCCGCGCCCTTCACCTCATAGCGCGCCGTCGTCGTGCCCACCAGCTTCCCGTCCTGCAGCCGGCTCACCACCTGGCTGTTGACCTGCACGCCCTTGCGGAGCACGCTCTCGAAGGGGCCAGCTTCGGTCACGATGCTGTCGCCCTCTACCGCGACGACCCGCACCGGGATCGGGTCGCGGTCGGGGAACTTGATGGACCAGCCGTCGCGGTCCGCCGTGGCGACCATGTCGTACTTCACCTCCTTGTCACTCCCGTCCACCTTGCCGGTCACGTGCCAGGTACCGGCCACGTCGGCCAGCGAGACCCCCGCGGGAGCCTCCTCCACGGCCGGGGCCTCTCCCACGGTCGCGTCCGCCGGCTTCTCGGCCGACTTGCCGCACCCCACCAGCGCCAACGCGATCCAGCAGCTCGCCACAGCACGCATAGCACGCTCCATTGTCGAGGAAGACTACTTGGCTGGGCACTCACCGGGGGACATCCTATCGGCCACGCGGGGTTTGGCAAGTAGTAGGGCGGCTACTCGCCGCGGCGTGCTACGTTCACGTCGTCACTCCCCGCCAGATTCAGCGAGTCCACCACCCGCATCAGATCCCCCGTCGCGAAGAAGTCCACCTGCACCACGTTCACCCGGTGCTTCCGCTCGGCACCGCACTGCCGCGCCCGTCCGTACAGCACGTCGTAGGCGTTCACGATCGCCGCGTTCGACGGCCGAGGCGCCGGTGTCGTCTCGATCCAGTGATTGAGCAGGAAGAGCGAGCCTGCCGTTCCGCCCCGGTTGGGGCGGCAGGAGAAGTCGCCCGGGGTGTGGAAGGTGTAGGGGGTCTCCTGCCACGTCTGCTGAAACGCCCGGAGCCACGGCACGCCCGGCTTGCCGCTCTCGATCCACACCAGCACCCGCCGCCCGCTCGCGATGATGGCGCCCAGCGTGGGCCAGACGGGCACCGGGTCCTGATACACCAGCGGCAGCAGCTCGGCCTCCTCGAACGCGCGGGCGAGGTCGGCGGGCTCGACGTAGTCCTCGATGAGGAGCAGCACCACCTCGTCGGGGTGCCGCACCATGAAGTCGCGGATGTCCCTCAGCGTGGGCACGACCTCGTAGGCGCCCAGCTCGCAGAAGCCGTGGCAGAAGTACATCTGCTGCTTCGATTCGTCCACGCCGACCAGCCCGTCGCGGATCCGGAGCGCGGCCTGATAGCCGGTGTCGCCCACGGCCGAGATCATCTTGGCCCGCGTCGCGGAGTCGCCCATGTTGGTCCGGATGCGCGCGCCGCCCGGGAAGCCGTAGTGGACGTCGATCGCCAGGGAGCGCACCCCCGCTTCCAGCTGCGCCGCGATACGGGCCTGATGATGAGGGAACATCCAGTCCCGGATGGACTGGTTGCTCATCGCGTTGTGCGTGCCCGCGAAGGTCACCTCGTCGAGCGGCCGGCCGCAGAGCTCCGCGTGGCCGTTGCACGCGAGGGATTCTCCTCCCACCATCGCGACCCCGGTCGGACGCCACACCGCCCAGATCGTCGCGGCCACGGCGAGGGCCGACGATTCCAGCGACCGCGCGCAGGGGCCAGCGTCCGACGTATGGGATGGGTGGCGTGAGGGAGCCGTCGGGGACCGCCTCGAGCAGGAGCCGGAAGATCTCGCGGACGCCGACGTAGGCGGCGCCCGTGCCGACGAGCACCGCGGCGGCGGAGAGCATCTCGCTCGGACGGAGCACGCTGAAGCATGCCCAGCGCGAGGAGCATCAGGCTCCACAGCACCCGGCCGCCCGCCGACGCCGGCGGGGACGCCAGACGGCGGAGGAAGGTGACCGCGTGCGCCACGGGATCGGCGGCCTCGAACAGCGACCTGCCTCCCGCGGCGATCAGCACGCCGAGGCCGAGGAGGAACCGGCCGCTGAAGCGGAGCGGCCAGAGATAATGGTAGAGCGCCCCGTTCGCGGCTCGGCGGGTGAGCTCGTCATCCACCAGCCCCGCCGTGGCCAGACGCGCGAGTGGCATGACCAGGAGCAGCACCAGACCCGTGATCGCGAGGGCCGTGCCGGAGCGGACGAGGGCGCGCCGACGGTCGTGGGCCAGCCAGATGGCGAGGACGAAAAACAGCGGCCCGACGACGAGAAACGTGCCGGCTACCGTGCGAAACCGCTGGCCCGCCCGAGCGAGGTCCACCACCAGCTCGGCGGTGCGGTTGTCCCCCAGGGCCGCAACCACGGTCGTGATCTTCTCCGGGATCTTCGCCGCGACTTCGGGGCTGACGGTCTCCAGCAGGCCCTTGAAGAGGACCTCGACGTCGGGAAGCGCGACCACCACGCGCCGTGTCCCCTCCGACAGCGCCGCCTCGTGCGCCTTGCTGGCGGCGGCGCCCGCCATCGCGCGGAACGCCCGGGAGCTCACGAGACCGTTGGCGGTGGCGGAGATGAACGGGCGCACCGCGATGAGATCGGGTTTCTGGGCCAGGAGGGCGTCGGTCACCCGGTCGGCGGCGTAGGTCGCGACGTCGGGATCGGTGAGGCTCTCGGCCGCGCGCTCGCCGAAGGTCCGGGAGTCGAGCAGACTGAGCGAGATCGACCGGTAGGCCGCTCCCACTCCGATCAGGAGCGCGCCGGCCACGAGGGCGGCGCGGGACAGCAGCTCGCGGTGCGTCACTTGTCTTCCTGAGAGCGTTGACCAGTGTTTACTCCCACGGCTGCGACGCCGCAAGAGCCGCAGCGGGGCGGCGGCGCCTGTGCAACTGCCGCCGTCCGAGGCATCACCCGGGTTCCTTCCTTCCCGGAGCCATCCAATGCCGCATCGATTCCTTCGGCCGCTGGCCGGCCTGGCGATCCTGCTTTCCACGGCGGCCCTCGCCGCATTCGCGGCCCGCGCTCCCGGCGTGGTACAGGCGCAGCGCGTCGAGCTGGTAGACCCGAAGGGTGAGATTCAGGCCGCCCTCGCAGCCGATACCAGCGGCGTTCTGCTCACCCTGTTCGACAGGAGCGGCCGGGCGGTGGCGTCGCTCCGGCTGAATGATGACGCGCGCCTGGCGGTTCTCGATGGGGCCGGGCGTGAAGTGGCGGGTATCGGGGCGCCGCGAGTCCAGCATCTGACTGAATAGAATTTCTACTAGGTGAACCCGTGCGCGCTCGAGTGATCGGCTGGGGGGTGCTGGGACTTTCGGTGCTGGGCGTTGGCGCGCTGCTCAGCGCCCCGCCGACGTGGATCTTCGACTGGCTGGCCGCCCGCCATCCCGGCTGTCTCTATCGCATCCCCACCCAAGCACCGATGATTGCGCTGACGCTGGACGACGGCCCCGACCCGGTGACCACCCCGCTGATCCTCGCCGAGCTGCGACGCCACCGCGCCCGGGCGACGTTCTTCCTCATCACGGAGCGGGTGCGGGACCGAGAGGAGCTGGTGCGACAGATCGCGCAGGAAGGTCACGAGATCGGCAATCATTTCACCCGGGATCGGCCGAGCATCCGGCTCACCGCCGACGAATTCACCGTGGATCTCGAGCAGGCCCACCAGGTCCTGTCGTCGTACGGTCCCATCCGTTGGGCACGTCCGGGCTCGGGGTGGTATTCCCGGACGATGATCGCCACCATGGCCCGCAGGGGTTACGGGTGTGCCCTCGGCTCGGTGTACCCGTACGATGCCACGATTCCATCGGCGGCCTTTGCAAGCTGGTTCATACGTCGCAATGTCCGGCCGGGCGCGATCCTGATATTGCACGACGGCGGGGCACGGGGAAGGCGAACCGCCCGCACCCTTCGGAGCGTGCTGCCCTGGCTGCAGCAGCAGGGATTCCTCGTGGTCTCTCTAAATGAGCTGGCCGCCGAAAAGCTGGGACAATGAAGTTCGAGGAGCCATTCGTCGAGCGGCATCCGTGGCTCGCGGCGCTCCTCCTGGGGACAGTCGCAACCCCGGCGGCCGTGATCCTCGCCGTTCCAGCACCTTGGCCGATCGACGCAGTCCTGGCCTGGCCTCTCGTCGTGCTGGATCGCTGGGTCGGATCGGACCGGGATCTCGGGATAAGCGAAGTACGCGTGGGGGCTCTCGTGGTCGGAATAACACTCACGTGGTTCTTCTATATCCTCCTGGCCAGGCTGATACTATGGCGCCTGTTCTCCGACCGGTCTTCCCGGTAGGTGCGCTCACAAGCGGCATCGCTGGCCTAGCCCGGGCCGACTTCTCCGATCGCTCTTACCCGGGCCTCGAGTGCCAGGCGCTCGACCTTGTCCACAGGAAGTGCCAGAAGAAGATCCACGCGGCGGCTGATGAGCGTCAGCGCGTCCACGAACGCGGCTCGCCTGGCGTCCTCGCTGCCTTCGACCGCGGCCGGGTCCGGCATGCCCCAGTGCGCGACAATAGGCTGGCCCGGGAACACCGGGCACGCCTCCCTGGCTCGGTCGCAGACGGTGATGACGAGATCCCATTGCTCGCGCTCGAGGCCCGTCGACTCCGCGCGGTGGATGTCCCAGCCACTCCATCCCGGCGTCCCGCAGGACCCCGATGGCGAGAGGATTCACCTGTGCCGCCGGATGGGACCCGGCGCTCTCGGCCACATACCGCCCGCGACCCTTGCGATTGAGCACAGCTTCGGCCATCTGGCTCCGGGCCGAGTTGCCGGTACAGAGGAAGAGCACTCTCATCTCGGCTCGAGCGTCCTCTGCATGACCACCGCCGAGGCGGGACAGGCGCAGGTGAACTCGACCGAGCATTGCACGCACTCGGGCACCTGGTCGCGGCTGATGCAGGCGAAGCCCAATCGAGGGAAATAGTGCTCGGCGGTGGTCGTGAGTAGGTACACGTCCTGGATGCCGCGCTCGCGAGCCTGGGACAGGAGCCGGTCGACGAGCTCGCGTCCCAGGCCGCTGCCCTGCCACTCGGGCCGGACGGCGACCGATCGGAGGAGTGCCGAGGCTTCGTACAACTCCAGTCCGGCAACCGCAACGATCCGGCCTTCGTGCTCCGCGACGAGGAAGCTCGGCAGCCACTCCTCGACCCCGGCGAGGGGAAGCCCCGCGGCCTCGAGGAGCTCGTGGATCGCGGTCAAGTCCGCCTTGTCGGCGACGCGGACCGTCGAGCAGCCGCGCTCCGATTCCTTCATGCTGATCATGTGCCCTCCTACTCGGCCGGCTTGCGGGCGCGGATGAACGCTCCCATCACCCGTCCACCCACCTCGCGGGCCAGCACCTCGGTGTCGAGGCCCGAGCCTGCCAGGAACGCCTTCGCGTCCTCGAACTCGTAGATGCGGGTGGGCTCGATGTCGATCCGCTCGAAGCCGGCCTCCCAGAGAAACGCGTGGAACTCCTGCTCGGTGAGTGCCCCGGCGACGCAGCCGACCCAAAGCTCCATGCTCTCCCGAACCTGGGAGGGCACGTCACCGCGGACCACGACGTCGGAGACGGCGAACCGGCCGCCCGGCTTGAGCACCCGGAACGCCTCGGCGATCACCTTCCGCTTGTCGCCCGAGAGGTTGACCACGCAGTTGCTGATGATGACGTCCACCGAGCTGTCGGGCAGAGGAATGGCTTCGATCTCGCCCTTCAGGAACTCGACGTTCTCCACGCCCGCCTTCCGCTGGTTCTCCCGGGCGAGCGCGAGCATCTCGTCGGTCATGTCCAGCCCGTAGGCCTTGCCGGTCGGCCCGACGCGACGCGCGGAGAGGAGCACGTCTATGCCGCCGCCCGATCCCAGGTCCAGCACCACCTCGCCCTCGTTCAGCTCCGCCAGAGCCGTCGGGTTGCCACAACCCAGGGAGGCGAGCACTGCCTCGGCAGGAAGGACCGCGGTCTCGGCCGAAGTGTACAGGTTCGACGTGATGGGGTCGTCGGTCGCCGTCCCGCAGGAGCCGCCGCAGCAGCCCGACTTCGCTCCGGAGTTCACCTGGAGCGCGGCTTTGCCGTACCTCTCGCGCACGGTGGCCTTGATGTCCTCGATACTCATCGCCGTCCTCATCAAAAAAGGTTGATATGTAATAGAAAAAAAGAGGCGGCTCAGCAGCAGCCGTTCCGCCGCTCCGCCGGTGACGGCGCCGACGCCATCGCCTCCACCATGTCCGCCAGCTCGCTCAACGCTTCGGTGTTCAGCGTGTAGTACATCCAGCGCCCTTCGCGCCGGTCGGTGACCAGGCCGGCGTCCTTCAGCACTTTCAAGTGAAACGAGAGACGGGACTGGGCCGCGTCGAGCGCGTCGGTCAGGTCGCAGACGCAGCGCTCGCCGAAGCGGAGCCGCTGGATGATGGAGAGGCGGGTCCCGTCGGAGAGGGCGTGGAAGAGACTGATCGCCCGCTCGGTGTCATGGTCGGTGCGCGTGGCCATAACGGGAATGTATCAACATACGTTGATCTGTCAACAGCGGATCCCGCCTTAGCGGTTCGTGACCGTCGAGTCGGGGGGCAGAGGCTCGGGGCCGGGGCCGGGACCGGGCACCGGCGGGGGCGGAGGCGCCCAGGCGACCACGCTGAGCCGCACCCCGTCCACCGCGCTCCCTGCCATCGCGAGCGTATGCTCCCCCTCGGCCCCGTCGCGCGAGAGCCCCGTTTCGGGGACGGGATCCGAGGGTCTGCCGATTCCGACCGGCTCGACCCGCATGGTGAATTCGAATTGGAACCGGGCCGACTCGCAGCGAAACTCCGCCCAGTCGAAGCTCGCGCGGTCGGAGGTGCAGGCGCCGCCCGACGCCTCGAGGGCGTTGCTCTGACTCCCTTCGACAGCGAACCAGGTGCCCATCTCGCCCACCAGGTACTCGCCCATGAAGCCGGGATACCCGGGGCTGCCGCCACCGCCGCCGCCATCGGACCCTCCCCCGCCATCGGGCCCGCCGCCGCCCCGCCCACGGCCGAGTCGCCGGGTACCGGGTCGGTAGGAGGCGGCGGGGCATCCGGACTCGCGTTGGTCGGGAGCCCAGTCATCACGTCGGGCACGCTCGCGTCCACGCCGTTGCTGCCGACGTCGGCCACCAGGCGCACCACCTCGGCCATGTGCTCCGGCTCCCAGGCGATGAGCGTCCGCATCGAGAACGTGCCGACCTCGGTGCACTCGCCGGGTGGTCCCGGCATCGGGTCAGGCACCGGCACGGGCACCGGCGGATCCACCATGGTGTCCGGCGGCATCCACATGCCCGTGGCGGGATCGATCCGCACAGTGTCGGGCGGAGGTGCGATCCCGCTGTCGGAGGGCCAGCTGCACCGGAGGTCGGGGAAGTCGAGCTGCTCGGCGACGGCGAGGAAGCTCCGGCTCGCGCCGTCTATGGTCAGGGTGACCGGTGTCGCGTGGCCGGTGAGGCGGACGATCTCGGCGGCGTGCCGCAGCGCCTCGGCGGTGGGGGAATAGCCGGCGCCATCCACCGAGTCGGCGAGCCGCTCGAACTGGCTGGCGAGTCGCGCGCCCTCGTCGTCGTCCGAGGGCCCGCCGCCTCCGTCGCCGCAACCCACGGCGGCCACCAGTGCCGCACCCACCAACCAGATGGAGCCTTGCCGCATATGCCCTCCGGAGTAGGGGCGAGCCCCGCTGCCTACCAGACTCAGTATGGCGGTCGAATGTGACGGGGACTAGATGTCTCGGGATGTCTGCAGCCGTCGCCGAAGGAGCTGCTGTCACAAGCCCGGCCGCCGGCGGGTTCCACCAGCATGAGCTTCTCCGTGCCCCCCAGAAGGAGATTCCGATGCGCCGATGCACCTTGCCGCTGCTGCTCTTGGCGGCGCCGCTGATTCTGAGCTGCGACCGGCAGCCCACCCAGCCGTCCGCTGGGCCGGCTGACGGGTTGTGACGGCGACCGCCGCGGCCGCGCCTGACGCCTTGGTGGCAGCCGCCGAGGTGAACTTCGCTCCGGTGTTCGATCCCCAGAACTTCGTCCGGGACGTGGACAATCGCTTCTTCCCCCTCCCACCGGGGACCCGCTTCGTCTCCGAGGGCGAGGAAGACGGCGAGGCGGAAATCAACGTGACCCTCGTGACTCACGATCGGAAGGAAATCCTGGGAGTCAGCGCCGTCGTGGTGCTGGACCGGGTCCTCGTCGACGGAGAGGTCAAGGAGAAGACCTTCGACTGGTACGCCCAGGACAGGGACGGAAATGTCTGGTATCTGGGGGAGGACACCAAGGAGTTCGAAGACGGGAAGGTCGTGAGCACCGCGGGTTCCTGGGAGGCGGGGAAGAACGGCGCCGTGGCCGGTATCATCATGCCGGCGCATCCCCAGGTCGGGCAGCACTACTTTCAGGAGTTCTTCCGCGGCGAGGCGGAGGACCAGGCACGGGTCGTGGCCCGCGGGCTCGATGTCACGGTTCCCTTCGGCACGTTCCACAACTGCATCAAGACGGTGGAGTTCACCCGGCTCGAGCCGGGAGTCAAGGAAGCCAAGTTCTACTGCCCGGGCGTAGGCTTTGTGAGGGCCAAAGGAATTCTGGGTAGCGAGGCCTTCCTGGTGCTGAAGAACGTCTTCCGGTAACCCGGCACCTCACTCCGCGGCGTGGCGACCACGTTGCTCGCGCTCTCCCGCGCCGCGAGCAGCGCGGGGTCGCCCATGAAGCGGTAGCGGTTGAGACCGTCCATCACCCGCACGATCTGCACGATCTCGTCCGCCGGCGCCCGCAGCTCCGCGCTGGCGGCCACCTGCGACTGGCGCCTCGCCGATCTGCGCTCGAACGCGGCATCGAAGAGGTCCAGCGTCTGCACCAGGCGGTCGAGCACCGACTCCATCAGCCCAGCCCTGCGCCTCAGCCGCCATCCCGCGCGCCGCGGTACGTAGGAGCTCACCCCGGCCGTTCCAGCACACAACGTCGTCACCGACGGCACCACGACGGGTGTGGCGTGTGCATCGGGACGCACACGTAGTGTCCGGCCGAAGCCCCGAGGAGCGCATTACTTCATACCCCAAGTGTGACCGGGCGGGCTGGTGATACGCTCGTCACCTCGGGACTCATCACACAGGGAGGGCATCATGGGTGGAAGGTCTGTCGGCCTCCTCGGCGCCGGGTTCGTTGTTCTGATATCAGCAGGAGCCGCGTGCGGATATGACCGCAGCTCCAGCCCGAGCGGCCCCGGGTACGGGGACACCGCGTCGGTTGCAAACCTGGACGCGCCGCCGCTCGCGGCGGCCGTGGGTCGGTCCGAGTTCCGGGTCTTCACCGCGACCGGCGAGATCGCCGCGACACTCGCGGAGTTCCGTGCAGCGCTCGGCGATCCGGCCAATGGCGGCACGCCAGGGCCACTCGACGGCGGCCGGCGGGAAATCAAATGGGACGCCGTCCCGGCGGCGCTGACCAACGTCAACACATTTCCGGGCGACTTCTTCAACACCACCGTGAAGGCTGGTGCGATTTACGCCACCGACGGCATCGGATTCCGGAACAGTGACAACGATTTCAGTGACATCAACCCGGCCTACGCCGACGAATTCAACGCCTTCAGCGCGCCGAAGACCTTCATGCCGATCGGCAGCGCGGTGGTTACCCTCACCTTCCGCGTGCCCGGCACCGAGATCCCGGCAGCGACGCGGGGGTTCGGCATCGTGTTTTCCGACGTCGAGCGACAGGGTGCGGCGTCCATCAAGCTCTTCGACGCCGACGGCCGGAGCCTCGGCCAATACCACGCTCCGATCCGGAGCGATGCGGCAGGGTTCTCTTTCGTTGGCGTGGTGTTCGAGTCGCCGATTGTGGCGCAGGTCCGGATCACGTCGGGCCAACGCGCGCTCGGCGAGGGCATCCAGGACCTGAGCGACGGCGGCAATCTCGATCTCGCGGTGACGGACGACTTTCTCTACGCCGAGCCGCAGGAGATCCCGTAAGCTGTGGACGCATGGTCATCCTGGAGGAATCGAAGCACCCGGGTGGCTGAGCTCGGAGCTCGTTCGAGGGGATGACAGCAAACTGCCGCCGATAGCCGCGACTGTCGGCGGCGGTTCCGACCTCGCGACCACACTGCTCGCGCTCTCCCACATCACCAGATCGATCCTCGCTTAACATCGACCACTGCCGCCGCTCCGGGACACGCGAACTCGTCTGACTGTGTCCGGAAGTGGACGAATTCCCCTCGTAGCGCCGTCCCGCCGTCCCGCCGTACATGGCACGTCCGATGCGCATGAGCGGCCCGCTCGCGAGCACGATCCACCGATGAGGAGGTCACCGTCTCACTAGAGGAGGGTAAGCCGTGCTCCGCTCAGGTCTCGTACTCCTTCCTTTAATAGGGCTCGTACGGGCTCGCGAGCTCGGCCGCCGGACAGGCGGCGAACACCGCCGGCTGGGCGATCGCCGTCGGCGAGTTCACCATCTACGGCCACACCGACTACACCCCCACTATCACCCTGATTCCCCGCATCGTGTTCGACACCGCCCGCGGCTCGGACAGCGCCCGGGTGGTGGACAGCGTGCGGGCGACGCCGTTGCCGGCGAGCACCCCGGGCTTCGCGGCCGGGCTGGCGCAGTGGCCCGAGGCCTCCTATTGCAGCGGTCCCACCTCGGCGGCGATGCAGCCGCTCGATCCGCGCGCGGTGCTGGGCCGGGTGCGGCTCGCGGCGCGGTGCGGCGTGCGGCTGGTGATCGTGCCGCCCCGGCGCTACCTCACCACGAACGGGCAGAAGACCGGCATCTTCTCGGTGGACAGCGCGAAGCGGCTGATGGATCGGTACGCCGCGGTGCTCCCGCGCGGACACGCTCGAGAAATACCGGGCGACGATCCTCGGCCTCAACCTCGGCGACGACTACGGCTGCAAGGACTGCTGGGGCGGGCAGGCGATCACCCAGACGCAGGTCGCCGCGTGGGCGGCGTACGCGCGGACCAGGCTGCCGGGGCTGCCGCTCGGCGTGCGGGTGACGCCGGACTGGGTGGCGGCGTCGCCGTCGCTCGCACCGCTCCTCGACTACACCTGGGCGCAGTACCACACCAGAAAGGGTGCGGCACAGGCGTACTTCGACAACGCGGCGGCGCTCGCGGCGAAGCTGGGTCTGCGCGTCGTAATGGGACTCAATGTGCACGACTGCTATGGCGTGGGGTCGACCCCGTGCTCGGCGGCGGAGCTGGTCAAGTTCGGGACGATGGCGGTGCGGCATCCGGGGAGCTGTGCGTTTCTGAGCTGGAGGTACGACGCGGCGACGTGGGAGCGGCCGGAGATTCGCGAGGCGTGGGAGGAGTTGCTGGCAGTGGCGAAGGGGCGGCGGGGGGAGGAGTGCAGGCGGGGCGGAGGCGTGGTTTGATCGCGTCGTTCAGTGTCGGATGGCCGCGCCGAAGCCGGCGCGAGTGAAGTCCGGCTAGATTCCGCTCGGGAGGCTAGATGCCAATGCGACGACTCAATGTGGCCGCCGGAGTCCTGCTGATGACCTTGGCGCAGGTCGCGACCGCCCAGGAAGCAGCCATACCTCCAGACTCCGCCCGCGCTCAGATCCGTGCCGTTCTCCGTGCATTCTACTTCAATCTGGAGAATCAGAACTGGGAGGCGCTGTCCACCTACGTTCTGTCACCGAAGCTCCTCGAGCGTCGCGGGGCCCCTAGTGACCTCCAGATGGTGGCCCGGGACCGGGGCCGCAGCCGCGCATCGTCGCACGCGGATACGGCGTCAAGGGCATGCCCTTCGCGCACCTCGCCCCAGGTCGATGAGGCCGCCATTCGTCTGGACGGGGATTGGGCTGAGGTGTCCGTTTCGCGGTGTAGCGGAGCCTCATCGGGCGTGGACGAGTTTCGCATGCTGTACTTCGAGGAGCGCTGGCGATTCATCTACACGGACCTCTTCGAGGCTCCGGCCCTCTCTGGCCGGTGAAGTGTAGGATTGCTGCCGTGCGCCGCCTAACCCGCGCATGCAGCCGACAGGCCGATGGGCGTAGGGCTCCGCTTGGGCGGAACCATCACTGGGCTGCGATAGGGAAGCGATAGATTTGTGCGGGCGCGGGGCTTTGCAGGGCCTGCAGCTGATTTGCCATCCGTTAGGCCGACCACCCGAGGTTCATCATGTGTGATGCCACAGCGTGGCGACCTGCACGCAACATGCTCATGCTGCTTGCCGGTGTCACCTTGATGCCAGGCGTCAGCGCTACCAGAGCTCCCGGTCCTACGATGCCTTCGCCCTGGCAATGCAGCGCTTCAACGCCTCAGCCGTAGCCGGCCTAAGTGCGCCTAACAAAACCGCGGCGCAAGTAGGCGAGAAAGCAGGATGGTTGCGAGCCATGGGATCGAGTCGAAGGAGCGCCTGGGGCGCCACCGGTTTCTCCGAAGGCGGTGAACGCTTCAGAAGAGTTCCTCGGCCAGCGCGACGATGATGCCCGCAGGGCCTCGCATGTAGCAGAGTCTGTACTTGTCCTCGTACTGGGCCACCTCGCCGACGAGTTCGGCGCCGTTGGCGCGCAGGCGAGCGACAGTGTCGTCGACGCTTTCGACTGTAAACATGACGCTCCGGAGGCCCAGCGTGTTCGGCGGTGCGATCGCCGGTTCGATCTCGACCAGTTTTGGATTGCGAAACTTCGTCAGCTCAAGCCGCCCGTGCCCATCTGGGGTCCGCATCATAACGATGTCGACTTGGACACTTTCGAGCCCGTTGACGCGGTCCACCCACGGGCCCTCGATCGGCATCTCGCCTTCGAGCGTCATGCCGAGCGCGGTGAAAAAAGCGATAGCGGCTGCAAGGTCGTCGACGACGACGCTGACGTGGTCCAATCTCTTGATCGTCATGTCCCTAGCATAGCAGAGGCCATGCGCGGCGGCCCAGGCCGACCTTCTCGCGAGTTGGACGTGGTTAGCCCGCAGCGCGCCTGGAGCGCGCTGCGGAACGTAGGATAGTGCCGGCGCGAGGGATGAGGACCCGCTGTGCATTTTCGTTAGGCCGACTACCGGATCCCGTTCGCCGAGTGCGGGCTGGCCGAGAATCGAGTATTGTGGGAGCAGCGATGCCAACTTCTAAGGTCCATCCCGCCCGGCCTGTCGTGCCCGCCGCGACGGCGTCCAAGTCCACGAAGGCGTCCGCCAAGAAAAAGGCCAGGCCCAAGGCGGCCAAGCGCCCGTCGCGCGACGCCAACGAGAATCCCGCCGCGACCAAACCCAAGGGGGCGGCCGCGAAGCCGGCCCTCCTCGCAGGCGGCAACCCTCAGATTGCGAAGGCCGACGGCGACGCCCCCGTGCAGGCCTACATCGCGGCCATGCCGGCCTGGAAAAGCGACGTCGGGCGCCGCCTCGACGCGCTCCTCGTGCGCACCGTCCCCGGCGTGCGCAAGGCGGTCAAATGGAACTCGCCCTTCTACGGGGTCGAGGGCCAAGGCTGGTTCCTCAGCTGGCATTGCTTCACGAACTACGTCAAGGTGACTTTCTTCCGGGGCACGTCGCTGCGTCCTTTCCCCCCCGGCGAGTCCAAGCACAAGGAAGTGCGCTACCTCGACATCCACGAGGACGACAAGCTCGACGAGAAGCAGCTGGCGACCTGGATCGAGCAGGCGGCCTCCATCCCCGGCTGGGACGGCGGATCCCCGCGCAACGGCGGAATCCCGCTCTAGGATGAGAACATGAAAAAATCGGGCGCGAGCCATGGCCAGTCGGCATCGGAGCTCATCTCGAAAAGCATCGCCGAGCTCGGGGACTGGCGCGGGGAAACCCTCAGCAGAATGCGCAAGCTCATCAAGGAAGCAGACCCGGACGTCGTCGAGGAGTGGAAGTGGATGGGCACGCCGATTTGGTCGCACGACGGCATCATCTGCACTGGCGAATCCTACAAGAAGGTCGTGAAGCTTACCTTCGCCAAGGGCGCGTCTCTGAAGGATCCGGCCCGTCTCTTCAACTCGAGTCTCGACGGAAACGTACGCCGCGCGATCGACATCCACGAAGGAGAAGAAGTTGACGAGTCCGCCTTCAAGGCGCTCGTTCGCCAAGCGGTCGCCCTCAACAGTTCTGGCAAGTCGAAACCTTCGAAGAAAGCGAAGTCCTAGGGCAGGTCGCCAATCCGCCCCTGTGGTCATCACCGGCCAGGGGGTAACGAAGGTCGTGGTGGATAGCGAGAAGGGACCGTGCTCGCCTGCGTGAGGCACTAGTAGGCTGCCCCTAATCGCTCGGCGACTGACATGTGCGCGGGGAGAATCTGCCGTCACAGCGTCTGGCCGGGAAGCTCGGACTGGTCCTGACTGGCGAGACACGGCGCGATCTCCCGCTGTGGAGAACCACCGAACAGGCCACTTGCAGCAATGGATGAACCGAGATTCACGCAGACGCATCGCCCGTTCTCAATGGACTGCGCCGTTGAGATTACGATCCGTGCAATTGCGGATGTCCTTTGGAGTCTCCTGCTGAAGGCGCGAACAGACGGCTCGACCGATTTCGCGATGACCGAGCGCTTTTCGGGCCTGATGTTGCCCCTGATCAAGGCCTCACTACCCTGACTTCGGCCCTGTGTTCGAGCGCTACGCCAAGGATCTCAAGCAGGCGGCCGAAGGCGTCACCCCGAGGTCGCCCTGAGCTCTGAGGCATCGCTGTTGGAGGCGGCGCAACGACTGGCGGAGGCGGAGCGCCGGGGTGATGTCCGCGTCCTGAAGGAGCTCATTGGCGCCGACTACATGGGATACGATCCGGCGGGGCGACCGCAGGATCGGCCCGGTGTACTGCGGGCGTACGCGGAGGGCGGCGTCCGGGTCACGGCCCTGGTGCAGAGCGACCTCCGCGTGCGGGTAGTCGGTGAGGTAGGGCTGGTTGCAGGAGTGAGCGAGTTTCAGGGAAGGCAAGGCGCAGAGCCCTTCGACTTCCGGCTGCGGCTTCTCGATGTATACGTCTGGCGCGACGGGCGGTGGCAGCTGATCGCCTCGCAGGACACCCACCTGCCCCGTTGACAGGGGCGGCCGTGGCCGTGGTTCGCGCGGAAGCGGGCCAGGGGCCTGCAGACCGCTGCGCCACCGGCTAGGCCGACGCCCCCTCATCGGGAGCCGGCGGCGGCGCCCCACGGCCGAAGACCCATTGCTGCCGAGGGATGCCCGAGTCGGCTGAGAGTCGCCACCCGAACTGAAGCCCGCACCCTTCCCCGGAGCTCCCGTCACCCGGTTTGGGAATCAGTTCGAGCAGATTGGCATGTTCCCCGGTCACCTTATGGATCAGCGCCTGCTGTTCTTCGGTGAGCTGCAGCTGAAACGGCGGTTTGGGGCTGGTCATCGGATCTCCTGGGCGACCGGGCATGACCGAGCCAACTGGGAAAACACGGGCACGCCGGCACCTGATTGCAGACTGTTTCGAGTTCTTGGCGAAGCTGCGCCCCGCCCTGACGCCTGGCAATGGGTGCACGCCCCTGTGACACGTTTGTTACCCTTCGAGCCCGAATGGTGAGCTACCCCCCGGCGACGCCTCCACCGGGGCATTCTGACGCGGCGCCCGGGGCGAGATATTCTTCCCATGCGTCCTCTGACCGGTGGTAGCGTTGCGATCGGATCATCTCGAACAGCTCAAGACCTCCCTCACCGGCAACTACAGCATCGAGCGCGAACTCGGTCACGGCGCGATGGCGACCGTCTACCTCGCCCACGACCGTGCCGGCAATCCCGTCGCCTTTAAGCTGCTCCACCCCGATCTCGGCTCGACGGTGGGCGCCGAGCGGTTCCGGCGCGAGATTCGTATCGCCGGCCGCCTCCAGCACCCCAACATCCTGGGCGTCCTGGACTCCGGCGCCACGACCGTCTCAGGCGCCACGGCCGGCACGTCGCTCGAGCTGCTCTGGTTCGTCATGCCCTTCGTCCGCGGCCAGAACATATGGGAGCGCTTCGAGAAGGAAGGGCCTTTCCCCGCCGATGAGGTCGTCCGCGTCGGCCGGGCGGTCGCCTCGGCGCTGTCGTATGCGCACGCGCAGGGCGTGGTGCACCGGGACATCAAGCCCGGTAACGTCCTGCTCGAGGATCAACGAGTGCTGGTGGCCGACTTCGGCCTCGCGCGCGCGGTGAGCGAGGTGCACGAGAAGCTCACCGTAACCGGCACGGTGGTGGGGACGCCCGTCTACATGAGCCCGGAGCAGGCCAGCGGCGAGAAGGACGTTGACGGACGGAGCGACATCTTCGGGCTGGCCTGCGTACTCTATGAGATGCTCTCCGGTGCGCCGCCCTTCATTGGCCCGACGCCGCAGGCGACCTTCACACGGCGCTTCACCGGCCCGCCGCGCAAGCTCCGACCCTTCGTGCAGGTGCCAGAGCATGTCGAGGCCGCGATCTTCCGAGCGCTGGCACGGGAGCGGGCGGAGCGGTTCGCGACGGCAGACGGTTTCGCCGACGCCCTGAGCGGCACACCCGTCCTTTGAAAGGGCTCCGGTGCCGTCCGGGTGGCAGCTTGACCCCCATTCACGAAGATCCGACGGCTGCCATGTTTCGACCGGTATCGCATCCGCGTCAACGCGGTCGCGCCTGGCTGATCGCGGCCGGCGGCTCGGCTGCGGCCGGCAGCTGCGGCTCAGTAGGTGGCCGGCTGGAGCCAACTGGCCGAGCTGGTCTTGGCGAGGTTCAGTGCGGGCAACTTGGCCCGCAAGTCGTCCATGTTCTTGATCTGGTTTTCTAGAAGGAACGCCTGGGTGACGAGAACCCCTGGGAACACGACTTCCTTGCTGCCGAGTTGACCGGCCAGCTCGAGGGCGAGCGTGCGTGTGACGGCGGCGCCGACGGCCCTCGGGTCCGCGGTGCCAGTCGCTTTCCACGGGCTGTCCTTCTTTGTCATCAGCTCGATGTCGGGATTCGAGATGTCGATCCCGTACGTCGCCACCTTGCGCGAAAGGCCGTTCTGCTCGATCGCCGAGATGGCGCCCTTGGCCAGCTCGTCGTAGGCAGCGAAGATCGCTTTCACGCCGGGATTGGCCTTGAGCGCGGCATCGACCAGCCGCGCGTTGTCGGTGGCCACGGCGTGGGTGAACTTGCCGACGAAGAACTTCGGCGCCCACTTGTGCTCGGCGACGAACTTCTTCCACACCACGTCGCGCCGGTCGAACGGGGCGATGCCCAACACGTTGACGTAGCCCACCGGGATGCCGTCGCCGAGGTCCTTGGCCATCTGGGTGAGCACCAGGGTGGCCATCTCGGCGTCATCCTGCTCGGTCTCGACCGCCTTCGGGGCGCACTCGGTGATCTCGATGTCGTACACGACGACGGCGATGCCGGCCTCGGTGGCCTGCCGGATCAGCGGGCACATGGCGTCGGCCTGGCCGTGATCGACGATGATGCCTTTGACGCCGGACTCGATGGCCGTCTTCATGTCGCCGGCCTGCTTGCCAGGGTCGGCCTTGGCGTCGTAGATCTGAACCTCGAGTCCGGCCGCGTCGGCCTGTCCCCGGACACCGACGGTCCATAGCTCGAAGTAGTCACCGGCGCCGCTGTTCTGGACCAGGGCGATCTTCACCGGGCCTGCGTCGAAGGGGGCCGGCTTCTCATCCGACGAGGTGCCTGCCGGCAGAGCGAGCCACGCCCGGCTGATCGCCGTCCTGGCCCTTCGAGCAGGCGAGAAGGCCGAGCAGCGTGTACAGTCCAAGGCGGCGGGTAGTGGTATTTCTCTTCATGGGACGCACCTATCGGGTGTGACGCCTGCCGGTCGGGGGTCTTCGCCAGGAGAGTCGCAGACCCGCAGTCAGCCGCGTGCGCTGCAATGTGCCGGTACTGAGCGGTGACCTCAAGGCGCCATTGCCGGCAGCGCCCCCTCCCTCGGAGGCATAAGTGGCTCTATTTCTCCGCATCCTTACCTGTGGGCAGTTCCTCCTCATAGCGGGCTGTCAGCCCAAGGTTGATTTGGCCGCCGCCACACGCGAGCTGCTCGACACAGACCGAGCGTGGTCAACGCTGGCCGCCGCCAACGGTCCCGTGGACAGCGTGGTGGCCTATTGGACGTCCGACGCCCGCGTAATCCTCGCCGGGCAACCGGTCCTGGTGGGTACCGACGCCATTCGCCAGATGATAGTTAGTACCCGCGCCATTCCCGGCTTCCACATTTCTTGGACGCCGGATTCGGCGGTCGTCTCTCCGAGTGGGGATTTTGGGTACACGTACGGCACGAATCGGATCACGGCCCCCGATTCCACCGGAAAGCTTCACACCGCGGAGGGCAGGTACATCACCGTCTTGAGGAAGGAGCCCGACGGTCGGTGGCGGTGCTCCGCGGATATCTCCAACGAGGGGCCGGCGTCCTGACTACATCGCCTGCCCCCGCGGATACCCGATCGCTGCCAGATCCGCGGCGATCTCCTCGAGGCTCGACGGATCATCGATCGTCGCCGGCACCGTCCACGGCACGCCGTCCGCGATCCTCTTCACTGTTCCCCGGACGATCTTTCCCGACCGCGTCTTAGGCAGCCGCTTCACCACCATCGCCGTCTTGAAGGACGCTACCGGCCCGATCCGCTGGCGCACCAGCTCCACCAGCTCCTCGCCCAACTCCGTCCGGTCCCGGTCCGCCCCGGCCTTGAGCACCACCAGGCCGAGCGGCACCTCGCCCTTGAGCGCGTCGGCGACGCCAACGACAGCGCACTCGGCGATGTCCGGGTGCGCCGCCAGCACCTCCTCCATCCGGCCGGTGCTGAGCCGGTGTCCGGCGACGTTGATCACGTCGTCGGTGCGGCCCATGATCCAGAGGTAGCCGTCCTCGTCCTTGTAGCCGGCGTCGGCCGTGAGGTAGTAGCCGGGGTAGGTGTCGAGGTAGGTCTTCCGGAAGCCCTGATCGTTGTTCCAGAGCGTCGGCGTGGCGCCCGGCGCGAGCGGGAGCTTGATCACGACGTTGCCCTGCTCGCCCGGCGCCGCCTCTCGGCCTTGCTCGTCCAGCAGCCGCACGTCCCAGCCCGGCACTGGCACCGCGCACGACCCGGGCTTGACCGGCAAGAGTCCCAGTCCGGGGCAGTTGCAGCCGACCGGCCAGCCGGTCTCGGTCTGCCACCAGTGGTCGATGACCGGGACCCCAAGTTGGCGCTCGGCCCACTCGAGGGTCGGCGGATCGCAGCGCTCGCCGGCAAGGAATAGAGTGCGGAGCTTCGACAGATCGTAGCGGCGGATGTGCTCGCCCTCGGGATCGTCACGCTTGATCGCGCGGAACGCGGTCGGGGCGGTGAAGAAGGCGCGCACGCCGTGCTGCGCGATGACACGCCAGAACGCACCCGCGTCGGGCGTGCCGACCGGCTTGCCCTCGTAGAGCACCGTGGTGTTCCCGTGAAACAGCGGGCCGTAGACGATGTACGAGTGGCCCACCACCCAGCCCAGGTCGGAGGCCGCCCAATACACCTCGCCCGGCTCGACCCCGTAGACGTTCCGCATGCTCCAGGTGAGGGCGACCAGGTGCCCGCCGTTGTCGCGCACGATGCCCTTGGGGTTACCGGTGGTGCCCGAGGTATAGAGAATGTAGAGCGGATCGGTGGCGAGAACCGGGACGCAGTCCACCGGGCCGGCGTCGGCGGCGAGCTCGGCGCCAGTCGTGGTCCCGCCCCGGCACGAGCGTCGCCTTCGCCTCGGGACGCTGAAGCACGATGCAGCAGTCGGGCGTGGCGACGGCCAGCTCGATCGCCTCGTCGAGCATCGGCTTGTAGGGGACCACCCGATTGACCTCGATGCCGCACGAGGCGGTGAGGATGGCCTTCGGCCGCGCGTCGGTGAGCCGGCTGGCCAGCGCAGCCGACGCGAACCCGCCGAAGACCACCGAGTGAATCGCGCCGATGCGGGCGCAGGCGAGCATCCCGATCACGGTCTCGGGGACCATCGGCATGTAGATCACGACTCGGTCGCCGCGGCCGACGCCCTTCGCCGCCAGCGCGCCCGCGAACCGGGCCACCTCGTCCCGCAGCTCGCGGTAGGTGTAGGTCCGGACGGTCGAGGTGACGGGGCTGTCGTAGATCAGGGCGACCTGATCGGCGCGGCCGCCCTCGACGTGGCGATCGAGCGCGTTGTAGCAACTGTTGATCTGGGCGCCGGGAAACCAGCGATAGAAGGGCGCGCGCGAGGCATCCAGCACCGCGTCCCACCGGCGGTACCAGTGCACCGCCTCCGCCGCTTCGGCCCAGAAGGCCTCCGGCGCGGCGCGCCAGCGGGCGTAGATCTCGTCGTAGCTCGAGGGCATGGGCAAAAGTTAGCTCGGGGCCAGGGACGCGAGGGCGGCTGCCGCGCACGCCGTCAGCCGACTTCCCAAAGGTGAAACCTATAATGTGCGGTTAGCGAAGGGAGAAGAGCCCTGCGGCGGTCGTAGCTGCCATCGAGGAGTATTACGAGGGCTTCCGGCGCAATGCGCCGAGCCGGGTTAGCGCGGTGCTCGGCGGGCGGCCGGTGGCGGCTGGTAGGATACTTCATCAGGGACATAGCCAACCCTAAGTAGGCATCGCGCGAGCATCGCCAATGGAGGAGCCATGGCCCGGGCACATCTGCTGATTGCAGTCATCGCGCTCGTCGCGTTTTCCTGCGACGGCGGCGGGACTGCACCAGAGCCCCTCGAGGGGACCTACACGCTGGTGGCGGAGAACGACCAGCCCCTTCCCTCTGATCCCAGCGCCCCCTTCGGGTGCTGTCTCACTCTCGGTGGATCGCTCAGCCTGACGGCCACCGCCTACGACCTGCACACGACGCACCGGAACAAGAACAACGGCCTCACCTTCGACAACAGTGAACAGGGCACGTACACCCGCCAAGGGAATACACTGACCTTCACGCGCACTGGCGGTGGAGGCGAGGGCTTCCCGTACCTGCTCGCCCCCGGCACAGTGTCGTCGGACGGCGAGACCGTGACGCTGCTCTATGGGGATGAGGGGCCGGGCTCAGATCAGATTCGCGCTACCTTCCGGCGGTGAGGCGGACGGAGGAGGCGCCAATCTGTCTTCTTGACCACTTCTGCCTCTTCCCGGGCTTGGCCTCCAGCCGGACCAGCAATGCGACTGTGATCATCTGTCATCCCTTTCGGAGATGGAACTGGGGTGTGAGCGTCCAGCGGGCTGTTGGATTATCGGCGCTCTTTGCGCAGTCCACCGTCAGGCAAATGCCTGCGCCAGCCTCCCGGATTCCTGACGAGCACCGACCCGACCTCCACCTGCCTGCTCGGACAGACGGCCCGGGGCGAACTCATTGCGTTCTACGCGCTCTGCAAGAGAATTCAACTGGCTAGGGCTCCAACTCTGTGCCGATCTCAGTCACGAGCTAGGTGCCCCGTGCGTCAGGTACGCCGTCCCGTGAACCGCTTGCGAGGGGGGATGTATGGCGACCTACATCACGTTGTTTCGGTACACTCAGCAAGGCATCACCACCATCAAGGACGCGCCCGGTCGAGTAGAGGCTGCGCGCAAGGCCTATCGCGCCCTCGGGGCCGACCTCAAGGCTCTCTACCTGGTGATGGGCCAGTACGACTTCGTGGCCATTGTCGAAGCTCCTGACGATGCCACGGCGGCCAAGGCCTCACTGGCGGCGGGCTCCAGGGGAAACGTCAGCTCCGAGACCTTGCGGGCGTTTACCGAGGAGGAATTCCGGAGCATTGTCGCTGCGCTTCCCTGAGCGGATACGAACCAGCATCGAGGCCCGTACGCTTCTGGACGACTTAGTCCCCACTTACGATGTGGCCTCGCGACACGCAATCTGGATTGCGGCACCCCCGGCCCGCGTCTACGAAGTCGCGCGCAATGCTGACCTCGGCCGCCCCTGGCCGGTCCGCCTCTTGATGGGAATACGCTCCATCCCGGCGTGGCTTGCGACAGTGCTGCCCGGCTCTCGAAGGACGCCGCGCCACACCGAAGAACAGCGATGGGTGGGCGCGGCGCTTTCACCCTGATTGCCGAAGCACCGGGCGAGGAGCTCGTGCTCGGCATCATGGGTCGCTTCTGGACGCCAACCGGTGGGCTGGTGCCGGCGACGGCAGACACGTTCCGTCTCCCGCCGCCCGCCGGCCTGGCTCAGGGCATCTGGAATTTCCGCGTAAGCCCGAGCGCAGATGGTACGGAGCTCTCGACGGAGACCCGGGTGCGGTGTGGCGATGAGGCGACTCGCCGACACTTCGGGCGCTACTGGCGGATCATCCGAATCGGGAGCGGCCTCATCCGCGGCAGCATGCTGCGGCACATACGATCGGCCGCGCAGCAGGGTGTGGCCGGAGCCGGCTAGGTTGCGGCTTCGACGGACGCCGCCTGTCCTTCGGGAGCCGTGGCCCGGCGCACGCTGTGACGGGCCCCACGCCGCCGCGGGAGCGGGATCTGTAGTGCTCCAGCAAGCGGAAGGCCACACCTATGCGCATCGCGATGATCTCGACACCGTTCGTGCCGGTGCCGCCGCTGGACTACGGCGGAACCGAGCTGGTGGTCTTCGAGCTGGTCGAAGGGCTGATTCAGCGGGGCCACGACGTAACCCTTTACGCCACGGGCGACTCCCGCACCCGGGCCCGGCTGCGGGCGCTGTACCCTCGAGCGCAATGGCCGCCGGATCCGCTGACCGATCTCGATCATGTCTCCTTCGCGATGCGCGAGATCGTTCGCGGCGGGTACGATCTGGTACACGCCCACTCCGCCGCCGCCCTCGCCCTCGGTCGGTTGACGCCCGAGCCCCTGATCTACACCCTTCACCACACCTTCGAGCCGACGCTCTCGGAGTACTACAGGCACTTTCCGGGGGTCGAGTTCGTGGCCATTTCGAGCGACCAGGCGGGGCGGGAGTCCGGAGTCCGGCGCTGCTCCGTGATCCATCACGGCCTGGACCCCGCACGCTATCGCTGGACCGATCGGCCGGGCCCCTATGTCTGCTTCGTGGGTCGCTTTGCCTCGGTGAAGGGGCTCCACACCGCGATCGACGCCGCGGCGAGGGCCGGCGTGCCGATTCAGGTCGCGGGGGCGGCGCATCCGCCCGATCGAGAGTACCTCCGCGCCGAAATCGAGCCCCGGCTCCGGGCCCGGCACGTGACCAGTCTCGGGCCGATCGGTGCCCGCGAGAAATCGCGGCTCCTGCGTGACGCGCGCGCGCTGCTGGCTCCGATCGAGTGGAACGAGCCGTTCGGCCTCATCCTCGCGGAGGCACTCCTCTCAGGATGCCCGGTGGTGGCATTCGGGCGGGGGAGCGTGCCGGAGCTGATCGAGGATGGGGTCACGGGCTTCATCGTCGGCTCCGAGAAGGAGATGACAGACCTGATCCGGCCGGGCGGGGAGATCGAGCGCCTCGACCGCCGGAAGATCCGGGAGGTGGCGGTGCGTCGCTTCGGCCGCGATCGTATGGTGACCCAGTATGAGGTGCTCTATGGCCGGATGGCGCGATCGCTGCCACTCCTGCCCCCGATCAGCGCTGCATGAGCCACCCCGTTTCCATGGCCGAGGCGGTAGGCTACCCGGCGATTGACTGCTCACAGGAGACTCCCGCCGAGCACCCACTGGTGCTCAAGCACGACCGGCTCTTTCTCCTGTCCGACCTCCACGGCGACATCGTGCCGCCCGGGGTCTGCTCGCTGGGCCTCTTCCACGACGACACCAGGATCCTCAGCCATTACGCGCTCGCGGTGGCGGGCGGCCCTCCGGTCCTGCTGTCCGCCCAGATTCCCTCCGCCTACGAAGGCCAGATCGACCTGGCGGTGAACGACCTGCCGTTCGGCGGCAATCGCTGGGACCCCAGGAACGTGGTCCACATCCGGCGCCAGATCCTGCTGGCCGACCGGCTGATCGAGCGGATGACGCTCGCGAGCCATCTGCGGACGCCGCTCGACTACTGGGTGGAGATGACCTTCGGCTCCGATTTCGCCGACATCTTCGAGGTGCGCGGCTGGAAGCGCCCCGGCCGGGGCCAGTTCTACGCGCCGCGGGCGGAGGGCGACTGCCTCGTGTTCGCCTACCGGGGGCTCGACGGACTGCTCGTCCGGAGCGTCATCCGGTTCCGCCACCCGCCGGACCGTCTCACCGCCTCCTCGGCGCGGTGGGATCTCCGGCTGCACGCCGGGGAACGGGTCGAACTCGAGTGGGAGATCACAGCGGAGGTCGGCGACGACGGCGTCGCCGTGCCGCTTCGGGGATTCGACGAGAGTCGCGCGACCCTGGACCGCGAGTACCGGGCCTGGCGGGAGAGCACCAGCCGCTGGGCGACCGACAACGCCGAGTTCGACCACCTTATCAGGCGGGCCACGGACGACCTCCGCGCCCTCTACACCGAAGTGGACGGCGACGCCGTGGTCACGGCCGGCATCCCCTGGTACTCGACCGTCTTCGGTCGCGACTCGATCATCACCTCGCTGCAGGCGCTCCCGCTGACCTCGCGCATCGCCGTGGATACCCTGACCTACCTGGCGCGGCGACAGGGGCGGCGGGAGGACGACTACACCGAGGAGCAGCCCGGCAAGATCCTCCACGAGCTCCGGCGGGGAGAGATGGCCCGGAGCGGCGAGATCCCCCACGTGCCCTACTACGGCAGTATCGACGCGACGCCGCTCTGGCTCATCCTCCTGCACGAGACCTGGCGCTGGACCGGCGACCACGCGCTGGTGCGCAGCCTGATGCCCCACGCGGACCGGGCGCTCGAGTGGATCGAGAGGTACGGCGACCGGGACGGCGACGGGTTCGTGGAATACGCCCGCGTCTCGGAGAAGGGTCTGGTCAACCAGGGCTGGAAGGACTCGGGCGACGGGGTGCCGTATCCCGACGGCCGGCTCCCTGAGCCGCCCATCGCGCTGATCGAGGTACAGGGGTACGTCTACGACGCCAAGGTGCGGATGGCCGAGCTGTACGAGAGCGTGGACCGGTCGGAGCGGGCCGCCACCCTCCGCAAGGAGGCGCAGCTGCTGCGCGACCGCATCCGCGCGACCTTCTGGCTGGAGGAGCTCGGCACCTTCGCCCTCGCGCTCGACGGGGCGAAGCGGCCGATTCCCACGGCCACCAGCAATGCCGGCCATCTCCTGTGGAGCCGGGTGCCGACACTCCCGGAGGCCCCGCGGCTCGCCACCCGCTTTCTGGAGCCCGACTTCTTCTCCGGCTGGGGCATCCGCACGCTCAGCGCCGCGCACCCGGTGTTCAATCCGATGAGCTACCACAACGGCTCGGTGTGGCCCCACGACAACTCGATCATCGTGCTCGGCATGGCGCTGCACGGCCAGTCGCGCGCCGCCCTGCCGGTCGTCACCGCGCTGTACGAGGCGGGAATCGAGGAGGACTTCCAGCGGCTGCCGGAGCTGTACTGCGGGATGACCAGGAGAAGCGACTCGCGGCCGGTCGGCTATCCGGTGAGCTGCGCGCCGCAGGCGTGGGCGTCGGGCGCGCTGTTCATGGGGATGCAGGCGCTCCTCGGCCTCTATCCCGAGGCGCAGGCGCGAGTGCTCCACGTGCGCGATCCGGTGCTGCCGGAGTTTCTCAACGAGCTCACCGTGTCGGGGGTGACGATCGGCAGCTCGCGCGTCGCGCTCCAGTTCCGCCGCCACGGCTCGCGCACGCTGGCCAACCTGATCGGCATCGAGGGCGAAGCGCTGCGGGTGCAGATCGAGCTGAGTTGAGGAGGAAAGCCCAAATGGACCCCGCGTTTCTTGCCCCACTCATCCCGATCACGGCGATTATCGCTTTCGCCGCGGTCAAGATCGCTCGTCTGCGGGCCACGCTTCCGGGATCGTCATCGGGCGATGTCGCTGCGCGGCTCGAGGCACTTGAACGCAGCCTGGAGGACGTCCAGCAGGAGTTGGCCGAAACGCAGGAACGGCTCGATTTCGCGGAGCGCCTCCTCAGCAAGGCACGGGAAGACCGGCGCATCGGCGGAGTGGAGTGAATGGCCGCTGAGCTCCTGTGAGAACGCCTGAGCCGGTCACCCTCGAGGGCCACGGTGTCCGGCTCGAGCCGTTGCGTGGGGACCATGCGGACGACCTGAGCGCGGCTGCGGCGGACGGCAAACTGTGGGAGCTCTGGTTCACCTCCGTCCCGGCCCCCGCGGACATTGACGTCTACATCGCCGACGCGTTGGCGGGGCAGCTCCAGGGACACATGTTGCCCTGGGCGGTCCGCGATCTCGCGACCGGCACCATCGTGGGTTCCACCCGCTATCACGACATCGTGCCGAGCGTGGACCGGGTCGAGATCGGTTACACCTGGTATGCCGCGAGTCGGCAGCGGAGCCACGTCAACAGTGCCTGCAAGATTCTCCTGCTGTCGCACGCCTTCGATTCGCTCGGCTGCCAGGTAGTGGGCTTCCGGACCGACAACTTCAACTTCCGCTCGCAGCGTGCCATCGAAGCGCTCGGCGCGAAGAAGGACGGGGTGCTCCGCCATCATTTCCGCCGCCGGGACGGGACGGTGCGGGACAGCGTGATGTACAGCATTCTGGCGTCGGAGTGGCCGCACGTCCGCCGGCATCTGATGTGGCGGTTGGGTCGGGGGAGGTCGCAGGGGAGGCTGGGGACTAGGGTGCGGCTGTCATCCCGAGCGAAGCGAGGGATCTTCCTCGCGCATGTCCGGTACCGCCGCGCAAGATCCCTCGCTTCGCTCGGGATGAGGAGCGGAAGGAGCATTACGTGAACCCAATCCTCGAGGTCGTCAGCCCCATCCTCTGGCGCCGCCTGGACCTCCCCGGACACGACGCCGCCAGCCTCCGCGCGATCGAGAACGGCATGGAGATCCGCGGAATGGCGGTGTTCCACGAAGAAGGCAATCCGACGGCGCTTCACTATAGCGTGCGGAGCGACACCGAGTGGCGGACCATCGAGGCCACCGTGGACGGCTGGTGCGGCGACCGAGCCATCGAGCTCCGGATGCAACGCGCTCGCGACGGTAGCTGGAGGCTGAACGGCGCGCCGTGTCCCGCGGTGACTGGATGCCTGGACATCGATCTCAACTTCACCCCGACGACGAACCTGCTGCCGCTCCGGCGTCTGGACCTGGAAGTGGGCCAGCGGGCGGAGGTCCGTTCCGCGTGGCTCGAGTGGCCGTCGGCCGTGCTTCTGCCGCTGACACAGCGCTACGCCCGCCGGTCGGTCACCGAGTACGACTACGAGGCCGATCTGCCCGGCGCCCCCAAGTTCGTGGCAGTCCTCCGCGTCGAGCCCCGCGGCTGGGTGCTCGACTACGGCGACCTGTGGCGAGCGGAGCCGGTCTGAGATTGGCTACGGCGCGACGGCGGTAGCCCTGGCGGACTTGGGGAGCAGCTTGCTGGCTCGGCTCAATCTCCGTCGGCGTCGGACTTCTCCACTTCGAGCACCGCTCCGTCGCGCGCTTCCTTGACCTCCCACAGGACGGCGCCGGAGAGCACCTGCACTTCTCGCAGGCACTGGTCGTCGTCGTCGGGCCCGACGGAGACGGAGGTCCCGTTTGCCCGCGCCTCCGCGATGGCGATGGCGTCTTCGACCGGGATCGAGCCGGGGCACGGATCGGCCGAGGCACCCACGACGTTGGAGGCGGTCACGGAGCCGCTCACGATGTCCAGCCGCACGTCGTGGAGCGTGCCGCTCGCGAGGGCGCCGACCGAGTACTCGGGAGCTGCGTCCACCAGGAGGGCGGCCTTGACGGCCTTGCCGTCGGTCACGCTCGCCTGCCCGGTCACGACCGATTGCCTGAGCGATACTTTCGCCTGGGTGACAGCGTCCTGCAGCTTGGTGACGCGCGGTCCCATCCCATCGGCGGAGGAGCATGCGGCGAGGAGGATCGTGGAGGAGGTCCCGATCCAGAAGGTATGCAGTCTCATAAGAGCTTCTCCTGTCAGTGGCTAACCCAATATCTGCGGAGCATTCCAGTGAAGGAACAGGCGGCGCCTTTCATCTGTGACAGCACCTGCCAGGTGAACTCCGCGTCGGTGAAGCCGCCTCTCGCTCATAGGCTGGACTAAGGTCCATCTTGGATCCAGGAGCACCGGCACCTATCCTATTTTCACAGCGCCATTTGCAAGCATCGCACTGCGACCACCCGCCGGCTTCCACCGGGGGCGGCCGGACTTCGGGGTCGGCGGTCGCTAACGAGTTGGCAGGTGAGCCGGGCGGCCGCGTTCGGGCCCGCAGCCGGGGTGCCAGGGAGCAGCGTCAGAGCGAACAACCAAGAATCCAGAGGAGAAGCGCCATGAGTTCTCAGGACAGGATTCAGCGATCGATTCTTCCGATCCCTGATACCCAGCACGTAGGACTGACCACCTACGACGCGAAGGATCCGGACACGGCGTTTCCGCCGATCGAGCCGCTGCGGCCGCCCAAGGGCGCGCCCAACGTCCTGATCGTGCTGATCGACGACTGCGGCTTCGGCGCCACCAGTGCCTTCGGCGGGCCCGGTCCCCACGCCGAATGCCGAGCGGCTGGCGAAGAACGGGCTGAAGTTGACGCGGTTTCACACGACCGCGCTCTGCTCCCCACGCGGCAGGCGCTGCTCACCGGGCGGAACCACCATTCGGTGAACATGGGCGGCATCTGCGAGATCGCGACCTCGGCGCCCGGATACACGTCGGTGCTGCCGAAGAACAAGGCGCCGCTCGCCATGACGCTCAAGCTCAACGGCTACTCGACGGCGCAGTTCGGCAAATGCCATGAGGTGCCGGTCTGGGAGACGAGCCCGCTGGGGCCCTTCAGCCAGTGGCCCACCGGCGGCGGCGGGTTCGAGTACTTCTACGGCTTCATCGGCGGCGAGACCAACCAGTGGTATCCGGCGATCTACGAAGGCACGACGCCGATGGAACAGAGCAAGAGTCCGGAAGAGGGCTACCACTTCACCGAGGACATGACGAACAAGGCCATCGGGTGGGTGCGCCAGCAGAAGGCGCTGATGCCCGACAAGCCGTTCTTCATGTACTTCGCGCCCGGCGCCACCCACGCCCCCCATCACGTGCCGAAGGAGTGGATCGACAAGTACAAGGGCAAGTTCGACGGCGGCTGGGACAAGGTGCGCGAAGAGACCTTCGCCCGGCAGAAGAAGCTGGGCGTGATCCCGGCCGATGCGGTGCTCACCAAGCGCCCCGACGAAATCCCCGCCTACGACGACATGCCCGCGGCGCTCAAGCCGATTCTCGCCCGCGAGATGGAGGTCTATGCCGCGTTCCTCGAACATACCGACCACCACGTCGGCCGCCTGTTCGACGCGCTGAAGGACCTGGAAGTCCTCGACGACACGCTGATCTACTACATCTTCGGCGACAACGGCGCCTCCGCGGAAGGCACGCTGAACGGCTGTTTCAACGAGGTGGCCGTGCTCAACGGCATGGGCACGCTCGAGACCCCGGAATTCCTCATGAGCAAGATCGACGAGTTCGGCGGACCGGAAGCCTGCAACCACTACGCCGTGGGCTGGGCGCACGCGATGAACACGCCGTATCAGTGGACCAAGCAGGTGGCGTCGCACTTCGGCGGCACCCGCAACGGCACGATCGTGCACTGGCCCAACGGCATCAAGGCGAAGGGTGAGGTCCGGTCACAGTTCTGCCACGTGATCGATGTCGCGCCCACGGTTCTGGAAGCCGCGGGACTGCCGCATCCGACCGTCGTGAACAGCGTGCAACAGGCGCCGTTCGAGGGCGCGAGCATGCTGTATGCGTTCAACGACGCCAAGGCGCCAGAGCGTCGCGAGACCCAGTACTTCGAGATGTTCTGCAACCGTGGGATCTATCACAAGGGATGGACGGCCGTGACCCGGCACGGCGTACCCTGGGTCGGTGCCTACAAGCGCGCCTTCGACGAGGATGTCTGGGAGCTGTACGACACCAACACCGACTGGACCCAGTCGAAGAACCTCGCCAAGGAGAATCCGAAGAAGCTGGCCGAGCTGCAGCGGCTCTTCCTGATCGAGGCGACCAAGTACAGCGTGCTCCCGCTCGACGATCGCACATTCGAGCGGTTCAACCCGGATCTGGCCGGCCGGCCGCAGCTCATCAAGGGCAACCGCAGCTCCTGTTCGGCGGCATGCGCCGGTTGAGCGAGGACTCGATCCTCGTCGATCAAGAACAAGTCGTATTCGGTCACGCGCCGAGATCGAGGTGCCGAAATCGGGCGCCAAGGGCGTCATCGTCGCCCAGGGCGGCAGCATCGGCGGCTGGAGCCTCTACGCCAAGGACGGCAAGCTGAAGCACTGCTACAACTTCTTCGGCATCAAGCGGTTCTTCACCGAGGGCACGAAGCCGATCCCCGCGGGCAAGCACCAGGTGCGCATGGAGTTCAAGTACGACGGCGGCGGCCTGGCCAAGGGGGGCAACGTGTCGCTCTTCGTGGATGGCAAGAAGGACGGTGAAGGGCGGGTGGAGCAGACGGTGCCGATGGTGTTCTCCGCCGATGAGACCTGCGACGTCGGGAAGGAAACAGGCTCGCCGGTCTCTCCGGACTACGGGCCGTCGGACAACGAGTTCAGCGGTGAGGTGAACTGGGTGCAGATCGATCTGGAGAAGGACGATCAAGACCATCTCATCTCGCCGGAGGAGCGCTTCAAGATCGCGATGGCGAGGCAGTAAGGGCGCGACGCGAGGTGACGTACGCCATGGTGGTGCTCCGGGGAGGGCAAGGCTGGAAGCGGGGAGACATCGGACGGATCGAACGCGCTTAGGCCCTCATCATCTTCGCGTGCTCTGGGCAAAGAGCGGCACAGGAACCGATTTCCGCCACGCACCCCAGTACGTGTTCGGCGGGATTGGCGCAATCAGGCCAATCGCACAGATACGTGGTGAGCCGCTCTCTATAACTTCGCGGACCCGTGAGACCAGGTTCGACGATCACCCAAGGCATACGTCGCACCTCCGTGAACTGCGGCGAAATCGAGCGGGTGGATTGATGCCAACAGCACCCACCGACCCTCATACCGATCGTGCCGGTGACACGGGCCAGACCACCACCCCGTCCATCATCGACCCGGTCGACTTTTCCCTGGTGCTGGGCGGGCCGCTGTATCAGCTCTGGCGGCGGACGCATCTGTCCGGGGATGCGCTGGAGCTCCTGCGCCGCCGCATCGTCGTGCTGACCGCGCTGGCCTGGGTGCCGCTGCTCGTCCTGTCGGTCGCTGGAAGGCCACGCGTGGGGTGGCGTCGCGCTGCCGTTTCTCTACGACGTCGAGCTTCACGTCCGCTTTCTGCTGGCGGTGCCGCTGTTGATCGTGGCCGAGCTGGTCGTGCACCGGCGCATGCGGCCGATGGTGCAGCAGTTCCTGGAGCGCGGCCTGATCCCCGACCCGGAGCTGCCGAGATTCGACGCGGCCGTCGCCTCGGCGATGCGCCTGCGCAATTCGGTCTGGGCGGAGGTGATGCTCATCGCGCTCGTCTACATCGTCGGGGTGGGATTCATCTGGCGGACGCAGAGCGCTCGACGTGGCCAGCTGGTACGGCGCGCCGGTCAACGGGACATGGCGGCCGTCGCTGGCCGGCTGGTGGCTGGGCCTGGTGAGCCTGCCGCTGTTCCAGTTCCTGCTGCTGCGCTGGTACTTCCGGCTGTTCATCTGGGCGCGGTTCCTGTGGCAGGTGTCGCGCATCGAGTTGAAGCTCATGCCGACGCATCCGGACCGCTGCGGCGGCCTGGGCTTCCTCGCGCTCCGTCGGCTACGCGTTCGCGCCGGTGCTGCTGGCCCAGGGGGCGCTGCTGGCCGGGATGATGGCCAACCGGATCTTCTACGCCGGCGCGAAGCTGCCCGAATTCAAGGTGGAGCTGATCGGTCTCGTGGCCTTGATGGTGTTCGCCCTGCTCGGGCCGCTGCTGGTGTTCAGCCGACAGCTCGAGGCGGCCAAACGCGCCGGCCTGCGCGAGTACGGCGTGCTGGCGCAGCGTTACGTGCGCGAGTACGACCGCAAATGGCTGCGTGGCGGCGCGCCGCCGGACGAGCCGCTGGTCGGCAGCGCGGACATCCAGTCCCTGGCGGACCTGGGCAACAGCTTCGAGGTGGTGAAGGAGATGCGGTGGGTGCCGTTCACGCTGACCACCGTCTTGCAGCTGGCCGTGACCACGCTGCTGCCGGTGCTGCCGCTGACGCTGACGATGATCTCGCTGGAGGAGCTCCTCGAGCGGCTGCTCAAGATCGTGTTCTGAGCGGGCCTAGGCTGCCCTCAGTCTTCTTCGCGTGCTCTTTGCAGACAGCCACGAAGGCAGCGATCTCCGCGATGCACCCCAGGACCTCTTCGGCGGGATTGGCACAATCTGGCCAATCGCACAGGTACGTGGTGAGCCGCTCATTGTAGCTTCGCGGACCATTGAGACCAGGCTCGACGATCACCCAGGGCATGGGCGCACCTCCGTGAACTGCGGCATCCTACCTAACCGGTGCCACACACTGGACTTACCCCTCGGAGAAAGGATGTCTCTCCGTTGAAGCCTTTGCTGGGATACCGGTCACAATCGGGGACGTGCTCAGAGGGGCTGGGGGAGCTGGAAGGCAGGAACCGCGCCAGACCGTAGGACTATGGCAGCTGTCATCCCGAGCGCAGGGATACCTCATCCCGAGCGAAGCGAGGGACCCTGGCGGCGGTACCCGACATGAGCGAAGAAGGTGATCTCAGGCGCTGGTGATCGACTTCCAATGCCTCAGCCGCTCCGAGATCAACTCGGCGCGTTGGCGATCGTCCTCTCCGTCCAGGATGCTCATGTCCTCGGGCTCGGCGCGCCAGTAGACACCGGCTGTCCGCGCGTTCACATCGGCCGTGTCCGTCCGAGTCGTGAAGTATCCGGCAGCGCGATCAGCGGACTCCATCCGGATCTCCCCCGTCCCGTCCAGCTGCGGCGCGTTCGGGTCGCGGGGCCGTTCTCCCTTCCAATAGTAGAAGACGCCCGAGGGCTCCTTCCTCTCCCTCACCGCCTCGCTCCAGTACCTCGCTGACAGCCTGCCATCCTCCTGCCATGAGCGGCCGCTCACCTCCAGCGCGCCGTCGCGGTCTCGCGAGATCCGCAGGAGGCTCACGGCGGAAGGCTCCCGCGGGCCGAGCTCCGTCAGCGAGAACTGCCACCACAGACCCTCGATGCGGGCGATGCGCCCCTCGTTCTCGATCGCCTTCCGAAGCTTCTGGTTGACGACTCTCATCTCGGCCGGGGTCGTCGCGTCGCCGTACCGAACACACGTGAGGCCGAGGAGATCGCTCGGAAGCTTCGAGCCGCGTGCATGGAGGATGAAGGTCCGGCGCATGCCAAGGACGCCGCCGAACAGGCCCGCTTCGAAGACGACATTGTCTCGCGGAGAATCCTGACCGGTTTCCGGGGGAGGGGAGGCGGCCGGGCTGGTGGTCGTCCAGTCGTCCCTGGCGAACACGAACGCGGCGAAGTCGACTTCATGCGCAAGCTCGACGAGGCGGTCCAGCGTGGTGGTCCCGGGATTGAAGGATGTCGTCCAGGGATCGACGTGCGCGCACGTCCTCGAGACCGCGCGTCAGCGCCTGCAGCAGCTTCGCCTGCTTTCCCGACGAGCCAAGGAAGATGCGAGGTTTGTCCATCCGTTCCTCCCGAAAGCGACGCTTCGACGCGCGGGGCTCGGCCCCGGGCCCCGTAAAGCACCCCCGTTTGCGACTGTATCTTAGCTGACTACGGCCGGATCCACGCTCCGAAGCTCGCGGCGCTGCGCGTCCTGCACCGTCGGGAGTTTCGAGCCGTTGAATTTCCATCTGTCTCGAGCGCAGCCACTACCTGTCATCCCGAGCGAAGCGAGGGATCTTCTCGAACGGGGTTCGATAGCCGCGGAGAAGATCCCTCGGTCGCTTCGCTCCCTCGGGATGACGTACTTTCGCGTAGCGCGGTAGCGCCGTAGTCCCGTCAACGCCGTCCCGCCGTCAGCGCCGTATCTGATACGCCAGCTTGACGAAGAACCCGTCGTTCACCCGCTCGAGCCCCGACCAGTCGAACTCGTCCTCCGTCTCCATCGTGCTGCCGTAGCCCAGGAACGCGACGGTGCCCGGCGTCGGCTCGTAGGAGGCGAGCAGGTCGACGCGAAGGCCGTTGTAGGCCGTTGCCGGCTGCGCGACGCCGCCGATGAAGAGCGGCGCGCCGGTGACGGGATCGACCAGCGCCGCCGTGCTCTCCGAGCGGTACTCCCCGATCGCGCGGAAGAAGAGCTCCCGCCGCGGCTGGTACTCGATCTTGAGCCGGGGAATCGTCGCGCGGGCGAACTCGCTGCCGTCGAGGCGGTCGAGCCGGAAGACGGAGCCCGTGAACGCCACACGCACGGTCGGGATCGGCCGGAGGTCCACCTCGCCCTGGAGCAGCCACGAATCCCCCGTGGTGCCCTCCTGGAAGATTGGGGTGCGTCCGCTGCGGTACTGGACGAACGCGCCGAACTTCCTCCACGTCGGCGTGGTCACCTCGGCGGTCCAGGTGAAGCCGGAGAAGTCGTCCGGGGGCAGGTAGGCGGGCCCGTCGGCGGCGCCGGTCGTGTAGTCGGAGTAGGTCGAGTCCTGGAAATCCACGAAGTCGCGCTGGACGTGCCCGTTCAACTCCCACCCGCCGCGGAGCTGGAAGGTGGCGTCGAACTGGTCGAAGCCCTCGATGCCGGGCCGCAGGCCGAAGCCGTCGTAGTCCCAGGTGCGGTCCGGGCCGAAGAAGACGGTGAGGTTCTCGAGCAGCGCGCCGCGGGCACCGTAGTGGGTCAGCCGGTTGAAGAAGTGCCCGTTCACCACGTTGCTGCGGAGCCGGTTCACGAAGCCGGCCTGGTCGTCGAACCCCTCGCCGATCCCCTTCAATAGATAGTTGAAGCCCCAGGCGCGGCCGGTGCGGTCCCACTCGGCCTGCCAGATCGGCGCGGTGCGGTCACCGGCCAGGTCGCTCGTGTACGAGCCGCCGAGCTGTGCCTGGATGTAGTAGAGGCCATAGACGTAGCGGAAGTCGCCCGCGAGCACCCGGTTGTGATTGTTCTCGGCGTCGCGGTTGGTGAAGGTGACGCCGGCGATCGAGCTGCGGCCGAAGTCGCGGCGGAGCCGCGCGATATTGAACCAGGCGTCGCCCGTCTCGGTCTCGTCCACCGCGCTCAGGAACGCGGTGCCGAGCTGGCCGAACTTGCCGGTGAGCTTGAGGCCGCCCTTGGGGTTCACGATCCGGCGGGTGTAGACCAGCGTCTGCGGCGTGCCGAACAGCTCGATCCCCTCGAGGAAGAAGGGCCGCTTCTCCGGGTAGAACAGGGCGAAGCGCTCGTTCACCGTGACCTGGGCCGCGTCGCTCTCCACCTGGCTGAAGTCGGGGTTCATGGTGGCGTCGAGCGCGAAGCTGGTGAAGCCGAGCCGGAGGTTGAGACCGGCGTCGGGATCGATGTCTTCGCGCTCGAAGCTGCCGGTGGAGACGTCGCGCGCGCCGTTGGCGGTGGCGGTGACGAACGGCTGCGCCTCGACGGCGATCCCGCGCTCGAGATCGTGCAGTCCCCCGATCGCGCCCTCCTGGCCGAGGAAGCTGGCGTTGGCGCGGCGGACGTCGGTCCAGGTGTCGGTGTAGCCGGTGCGCTGGACCACGCGGGTGACGTTGAATCCCCAGCTCTGCACGTCGCCACCCGGGTAGCGCAGGCTCTTGAAGGGGATGCGGACCTCGACCTGGTAGCCCTGGGGGGTGACGCGGCCCTTGGACTCCCAGGTGAAGTCGGGATTGAGGTCGGTGCTGCCGGGAATGAGGCTCGAGACCTGTCCGGCGCCCTCGCTCCGCACGCCGTCGCTCTGGGCGCCGAGCGGGTTCACCGCGAAGGAGAAGGCGCGGCGGCGGTCGTGGAAGGTGTCGATGTCGAGGACGATGTGGTCGTCGTTGTCGAGGTTGTCGCGGTCGGCCACGGTGGCGCGGATGGCGGCGGGGACCCGGTCGTGGGCGATGATGCCGAAGTAGATCGCGTCGGGGGCGTACCAGACGAGGACCTCGGTCCTCTCCTCCGCCGGGCGGCCGTCCACGGGCTGGTACTGCCAGAAGCCGGTGAGGCGGGTGGCCTGGGTCCAGGCGGGCTCGTCGAGGACGCCATCCACCCGCGCCTCGACCGCCTCGATGCGCGGGATCTCGGCAGTGGGGGAGCCTTTGCCTTCGACCGCCCGGCCCTGAGCCGCGAGGTCGGTGGCGGTGGGGACGACGGTCTGGACGAGCAGCAGGAGTGCGAGCACGGGCCGGGTGTGGTTTGAATTGGTTCCGCCGGGCGGATGCTCGCGCGGCGGTCACACCGATGCTGAAATTTACGAGCGGGTCAAGATGCCGGTTTCCATGGTCCGTCGTGGGTTACGAATCGTAGGCGCGCGTCGCTCGCCCGCTAGTCCGGCCCGGACCGGATCCGTATCTTCCGACCAATGGACACAGAGTTTGAGCAGCTGAAAGCGGCCATGGCCGACCGCTACGTCCTCGAGCGCGAGCTGGGCGCCGGCGGAATGGCCACGGTGTTCCTCGCCCATGATCCCCGCCACAATCGCAAAGTCGCCATCAAGGTCATGCACGCCCGATCTCGTGGACCGCGTCGGCCCCGACCGGTTCCTGAAGGAGATCGAGACCACCGCCAACCTGCAGCACCCCCACATCCTGCCGCTGTTCGATTCCGGCCGGGTCGAGGGCACGGTCTTCTACGTCATGCCGTACGTCCAGGGCGAGTCCCTGCGCCGCCGGCTCGAGCGGGAGACCCAGCTCCCCATCGCCGACGCGGTCCGGATCGCGGCCGAGATCGCCGCCGCGCTCGACTACGCCCACCGCCAGGGCGTGATCCACCGCGACATCAAGCCGGACAACGTCCTGTTTCATGACGGCCGGGCGCTGGTCGCCGACTTCGGCATCGCGCTGGCCTGGAGCGACGGGGACGGCAGGACTCGGCTGACGAGGTCGGGCGTGAGTCTCGGCACGCCGCAGTACATGAGTCCCGAGCAGGCGTCCGGGGAGCACAAGCTCGGGCCGCGAAGCGATGTCTACGCGCTCGGCGCAGTGCTGTACGAGATGCTGCTCGGCCGGCCGCCATTCACCGGCGCCAACGTGCAGGCGATCCTTACCCAGGTCATCGCGGAGGACCCCAGCCCGCCCGCACTCGAGCGCAAGAGCATACCGCCCCACGTGGACGCCGCGGTCGCTCCGGGCGCTCGAGAAGCTCCCTGCCGACCGCTGGCAGACGGCGGCGCAGTTCGCCGACGCGTTGACGGGCTCGGTGGTGCCGGCGCAGGCAAGAGTCGGTCGGGCCGGCAGTGCCCTGGGTTCTCGTGGGCGGTCTCCTGCTCGCTCTTGCCTGGGTAGGTCTCCGGAAGGGCCCCGGCGCGCCGGCTTCGGCCGGCCCGGTCCGGTTCACGGCCGAGCTCGACGCGGGAGTGCGGCCGACCTTCACCCCGAACGTGCGGCTCAGCCCCGACGGCCGGCAGCTGTTCGTCACCGCCATGGTGAACCGGCGCGAGGAGGTGTTGCGCCGCCCGCTCGACCGGATGCAGATGGAGGTGATCCCGGGCGCCGGCCAGGGCGATCAGGGCACCGGCAACAGCCGGCCGTTCGTGTCGCCGGACGGGCGGTGGATCGCCTATGCCAAGCAGGGCAGGCTCTGGAAGGTCCTGGTGGAAGGCGGTCCGCCGATGGACCTCGCCAGCTGCGACTGGGCGCGGAGGAAGCTGGGGCAGGAACGGCCGGCTGGTCTACAGCCCCTCCTACAACACCGGCCTGTGGATGGTGAGCGAAGGCGGGGGCGACGAGCGGATGCTGACGGCCCCGAACGTGGCGCAGCACGAGCTGGGTCACTGGTGGCCGCAGATCCTGCCCGACGGCGACCACATCATCTTCACCGCCTACCGTACGCCCATCGAGCGAGGCCACGATCGAGGTGTTCTCGATCAGCTCCGGCAAGCGAAAGGTGCTGCTCACAGGGGGCGTGTTCGGATCCTACGTGCCCACGGGGCACCTGCTCTATGCGGTCGGGGAGACGATTCGAGCGGCCCCGTTCGATCTCGAGCGTATGCTCGTCACCGGACCGGCGATCCCGGTGGTGGACAGCGTCGCCATGAACCTCACCGACGGAGCGGCGGCCATTCGACGTTTCGGAGAACGGGACGCTGGCCTACCTGCCGGTGAGCTCCTACGTCACCGAGTCGCAGGTGGTGCTGGTGGACCGGCGGGGCCACGAGTCGCTCGCGCTTCCCACCAGCGACCGCTACAACCATCCGCGGCTCTCGGCGGACGGGAGCCGCATCGCGGTGGACATCCGTTCGGCCAACTCGATGGGCGATATCTGGGTGTTCCAGATGGGTGGCACCGGCGGTACCCGGATCACCTCGGAAGGCGGCAGGGACTTCGGCGCCGAGTGGACACCCGATGGCAAGGAGCTGATCTACATCAGCGAGCGGCCGAGCTTCGACATCTATCGCCGCGCGGCCGACGCGAGCCGGCCCGCCGAGCCTGTGGTGAGGGGAGGCTACGACCGGTATCCCGGCTCGATTTCCCGGGACGGCCGCCTGCTGCCCTTTACCCTCAGCGTCCATGGCGGGGTCGAGCTCTGGACGGTGAACCTGCAGGGCCGGCCGCAGCCGAAGCGGTACCTCGCCAACGGCTTCAACCTGGCGCATGGCGCACTTTCGCCCGATGGTCGGTGGATGGCGTACGACTCCGACGAGTCGGGGCGCGTCGAGGTCTACGCGCAGTCGTTTCCCGACCCGAATCTGAAGCGGTGGAAGGTCTCGCCGGCGGAGGGATCGGAGCCGATGTGGACCCGCGGTGGGCGCGAGCTCGTCTACCGGAAAGGGGACAGCGTGATGGCGGTGAGCATCGACCTGGAGAACGGCCGGAGCGGCCCGCCGAGTGCCTTGTTTGCCGGACCGTATCCGGACAATCCGGGGTGGACTCGGCCCCGGAGCTACGACGTCTCGCGCGACGGCGAGCGGTTTCTGCTGACCAAGCTGCCGGCCGCGGAGGGCCGGCCGCGGGTCGCCGTGGTGCTGAACTGGTTCGATGAGCTTCGGGCAAAGTTCTCGAGGTGAGGCGCGGACTCCAACGCGGGGAAGACACCGATGGGCAAGGGTCGGTTGGAAGCCTTCAGCGATGGCGTGCTGGCGATCATCATCACCATCATGGTTCTCGAGCTGCGACCGCCCCACGACACGGAGCTCGCCGCCCTCCGCCCGCTGCTGCCGGTCCTACTCAGCTATGTACTCAGCTTCGTCTTCCTTGGCATCTATTGGAACAACCATCATCACATGCTGCTCTGCACCCGGCGAGTGACGGGGGCCATACTCTGGGCCAACCTGCACCTGCTGTTCTGGCTGTCGCTGATACCGTTCGTGACGGCTTGGATGGGCGAGCGTCCCCTCGCCTCGACTCCCGCGGCGCTCTACGGCGTGGTGCTCCTGATGGCCGGCATCGCGTACTTGGTCTTGCAGCGACAGATCCTTCGCTCGGAGGGGCCGCAGTCAGTCCTGGCCACGGCCCTGGGCCCCGACGTCAAAGGCAAGGTATCGCCGCTACTCTGCGTCCTGGCGATCGGCGCCGCGTTCGTACACCCTGGAATCGCCTATGCTCTGTACCTGGTGGTCGCTCTCATTTGGCTGATTCCCGATCGTCGCATCGAGCGGGCGCTGACTGAGGCGCCAGGCCGCAGCGACGCCGCGGGTGAGGCGGGAGGTCGATGATGGTATACGAATCCCGCGCGCGTTTCCTGGGCCTTCCATCTGGTCCATATCACGACCGGAGGCGTGGAGGATGGCCGCTACCGGCGTGGCATCGCCCGGGGGTGGATCGCCATCGGCGATATCGCTTTCGGCGGGCTCCTGGCCGTCGGCGGGATCGCGGTCGGAGGGATCAGCCTGGGCGGCCTTGCCGTGGGGGGACTGGCCCTGGCAGGGCTCTCGGTTGGGATCCTCGCACTCGGGGGATTGGCCGTCGGCGTCGTGGCGGCCGGTGGGGCTGCGTTCGGCTGGGCCGCGGCCACCGGGGGGCTCGCGGTGGCTCGGGAACTGGCGCTCGGGGGCGTCGCGGTCGGGGCCCATGCCAACGATGCCGCCGCACGCGAGTTCTTTCAACGGCCGACAAGTCGGCTGGCGCTCAGCCTCCTGGAACGGTCACGCTGGCTCTGGCTGCTGTTGCTCATCCCGATCATCGTCGGGCTGCGGTCGAGGCAGGAAGACACGTCGGGATCTCGCCACCGTGGCACCTGACCCGCGCAGCACGGCAAGGGTTCTATGACCGGCGGCGATGCCCAAATGCGAGCCGATATCGCGACCTATGGTTGGCACGTCGTCAAGGTTCTCGAGGATGACGAGGGGCCCGCCTTCGCCTTCACCATCGGTCTGTGGCAGCGCTTCGAGCATCCGGAGCTCATCGTGTTCGGACTACCGCTGGAGATCATGCACCAGATGCTGAACGGGGCCGGGGTGGCCGTGCGCGCAGGGCGCCCGTACGCCGCGGGGCTGGACTATGACGATATCCTCGAAGGGTACAGCTGCACCTTCCGTCCGGTGCCGCGCCGGCGCTACGAGGAGTATCTCGGCTCAGCGCGCTGGTACTACGAAAGCGACGACTTCCCAGCGCTGCAGCTCATCTGGCCCGACCGCGAGCACCGCTACCCCTGGGCAACTCCACCTGATGCCTGGATACGCACAGCGCAGCCGGTGCTGGCCGACGGCTGAGCGTGGGAGAGCTTCAGCTCCATGGAAGTCATGAGTCCGGTGGATTTATGGTTGAGTTTGCTTTGCAGGTGCGGAGCTGGATTGGGTGCTCTAGGAAGGCTCTAGCGTGTAGGAACACGCGGTATGAATTAAGGGACGCGACGGCGGAGTAGCCTGCCCGAGTGGAGCAGCTAGTTGATGGGCTGTTGCGTAGCGGGCGAGCAGTGGTTTGTGGAGGTGCGCTATCTGATGATGGAAGCGCTCGCATTGAGGTGCTCGGCGCTGGGGGAAGGCGACCTGACACGACAGATGGGGAGCGTTACTACGCGCGCAGCGGCTATCGAATACCTCGGGCACGCATCGAGCATCGACAGCGCGCTCATCCTCGAGGCCGATGTCGAGATCAACCTTCTCGACGCGACTTTCGGAGCATCTGGCCGACTGGCTCCGAACGATTCAAGCGGCATCAACGGAGCAACCGATCCTGAGTGACCTGAATGAGCGCTCTACTCGCCGCTATCTCTATCTCGCGATGCCATCCAGCCGGAAGTGGTCGCCGCCATGAAGAGCGCCGGTCTGGATTCAGTCACCTCCACAGGACTCTGGTGGGAAGCAGCGGCGGCCAACATCGACACGATGGCGGAGCTCGGAGCATGATCGCCAGCGGCTGGGGGACGCGAAGCAAGTTCGCGTCACCACTCCTGAAGGAACTGATTTCAGTTCACGCCAGGTGATAGGCCGATACACGTCGATGTGGCGACAATGTCGCGGGACGCGGCGCGGGGGGAGCCCTGGGCGCGTCGGCAAGCGGTCCCCGGCCGGCCTTGTGACGGTGATCCCGGTCGAGGCGACAGCGACCGGTCGAGTACGGGCGGCCGCCGATCAATGTGATCGACCGGTGAGCCAGGAGGCGTTCGAGCTTCGTGCCGGCCGCCCGGAAGGCATTCGCGCCGCTACTGACGAGGCATGTGTCCAGGGCGGACTGGCAGCCGCCGGGACTGTGGGATTTCTGAGTATCGGGCTGAATCCGGCGATGAAGCCCATCCTGAGCGCAAACGGGAACTACTTCCCGAGCAAAGTCTAGGGTTGGTCTCCTTGGGCTTCGGGGACAACCGGCAGTTCGGCGGCACGAATGCGGCACCGCGCTGGACCGTACCACTAACCGGCGCCACCGTTCTGGCGGATGATGTCGCGGTTATCCGGGATGGCCGGCTCGTCGCGGGTGTCAGAAACCCCTGACAGGCCGACCTTGGGCACGTGCGTTCACCAAGAAGCTTCAGCTCCATGGAATTCATGAGTTCGCCAAGCTGTTCGATCATTCGATCGTCCGACCCGATGCCACTCGGGCGGACGTGGACGGGTTCGCCGACACCGCTGCTCGGTTGGGCACTGCCACCTTGACCGTTCAGCCCCATTACATCCGGCTCGCCGTCGAGCGGTTGCGCGGGTCCGGTGTGCTCGTGGGAACGGTCGTTGGCTTTCCACACGGCAACGAAACCCCTTCGATGAAGGTGTATCAGGCCAAGGAAGTCCTCGAGCTCGGTGCCGAAGAGATCGATATGGTCATGAACATCCCCGCCCTCAAGAACGGCGAGGCAGCGCTGTTCATCCGCGATGTCGAAGGCGTCGTCCGGGCGGCCGAAGGTAAGACGGTCAAAGTGATCACCGAGAACTGGTATTTGACCGACGAGGAGAAGCGACGGGCCTGTGAATGGATCGCCCGGGCTGGCGCTCACTTCGTCAAGACCTCGACCGCGTACGCTGACGGCGGTGCCACGCTGCCCGACGTCAGATTGATGCATCAGGTGGTGAAGGGGAGGTGCCAAGTAAAGGCGGCTGGCGGGATCCGAACGATCGAGGAGGTGCTGGAGTATCTCCAGGCCGGCGCGCGGCGTTTCGGTTCGACCCGAACCGAGCACTTCGTGCGCGCCTTCCAAGCGCTGCCCGCTGAGATGAGAGCGAGCTTCGCACAGTACCTTCCGGGGCCGACCTCGACGTCGCCTGCCACCGGAGCGGCCTAACGCACGGAGGAATCGGATGCGCCACGGTGTCCTGGTCCTCGCTGGCCTTGCTCTCGCGCAGCCACTGCACGGACAGAGGGCCTCAGTGGACTTGCCGCCATTGTCGCATTGGAGCTCGAGATGAGCCGCCTCCTGGTGGCGGGGCAAGTAGAGAGTATGCCGCCCATCTGACCTCCGACTACGCCCGGACCACTCGGAAGGGAACGTTGGAGGGGCGCGACGTAGCCCTCGCGAGCTGGCGGACGCGTGGGGCCGGTGACCTCATGCGGCCGACAGACCTCTGGGTGCGAGTGTATGGCGATGCGGCAGTGCTGACGGGTGTCGTGGCGGGAGCGGACTCCAGCGCACCCCGCACGCGGATCACCAAGACGTTCGTGCGTCAGCAGGGGCAGTGGCTGCTGGCGGCGCTCCACAGTTCGGGCACCTCGGAACGCTAACGCATAACCCGCGCATGCAGCCGCAGGCCGCGGCTGGATCGAGGCACGGCATGGCACACTCACTCTCAGCTACCGTTGAACGCGAGCTGGCCGAGCTGTTCGCGCCCGCCGACCGGCGCCAGGCGCATGTGATGCTCACCCAGTATGGAATGTCGCCGCATGAGCGCGATGTCGAGCACGTGCGGCGCGCGATGCTGGCGCTGAGCGGTGGCAACCTCGGCCGCCTGGGCTACTACCTCGCGGCGGCCCAGCACAAGTACCAGGACGTGCTCTACTGGGCGAAGCACCCCGACCAGGCGCCACGACGGTGAGAGCAGTGATCTGGCGAGGAACTCTCAAGGGCGGCAGGATCGGGTTCCTGGCCGGACTCTGTCTGGCGGTACTCTACCTGGTGATTGGTGCGCTGGGAGACATCGAACTCGGCAAGTCCCTCGGATTCTCCCTGCTCCTGGTCGGCTTCCCCACCCTCTTCGCAGTTGTACCCGCTCTCCAGTGGCTGGGACTCCAGGGTGGGACGCGCGAGGGGGTGGCGGTCCTCCTGCTCACGCTTTCGTTGAACGGCGCTCTATGGGGCGCGGTCATCGGCTGCGCAGTCGCCTTGGGGTCGCTGGCGAATCGGATACGGATCAACCGGACGTCGTGAGCGGGGTGCAGCCTGACCCGCGCATGCAGCCGGGGAGGCCCCTAAGGCATGGACCGTCGGTCATTTCTCGCTGCTACGATAGCGCTGGCGGGTGCGGTACGAGTCACGGCCCGCGTCGGTAGGCTGCTGCCGAAGACAAGGCTGATCCTCCTCGGCACGGCCGGCGGGCCACGCCCACGGAAGTCGAGGTCGGCGCCGGCTAAGTCATCATCGCCAATGACACACCGTACGTCGTGGATTGCGGGAACGGCGTCGCGCGACAGCTCGTCTTTGCGGGAGTTCCCTCGCCAGGATCCGACACATTTTCATCACGCACCACCACTCGGATCACAACGCGGACTATGGCAACCTGCTCCTGTTGGCATGGACGGCGGGGCTGAAGACACCGGTCGATGTCTGGGCACCACCGCCCCTTCAGAAAATGACGAGCTGTTCCTCGAGATGAATGCCTATGACATCGGCGTGCGTGTGTCCGACGAACGCCGGGTACCCTGGCACGCTGGTCCGCGTTCACGAGCAGAGCGAGGGTGGGGTCGTGATGCAGGATGAGAACGTGAAAGTCACGGCTACCCTGGTTCACCACCCTCCCGTGATCCCCGCATTCGCCTACCGCTTCGATGCGGCCGACCGCTCGATTGTCATTTCCGGGGACACTACCCGGTCCGACAACCTGGTGAACCTCGCCCGCGATGCCGACGTCCTCGTCCACGAGGCACTCTACCCGCAGGCAGTGGATCGTCTTGTGGCCGGCCTGGGCAACGCCGGAGGCCTCAGGAAGAGCATCCTGTCGCATCATACTCCGGCGGAAGATGTCGGGCGCGTGGCTCAGGCGGCCGGCGTCAAGACTCTCGTGCTCTCACATCTGGTTCCCGCGGAGGATTCCTCGATCACCGACCAGATGTGGATCGACGCAGCCGGCGCGCACTTCCAGGGCAGGATCATCGTTGGGAAGGATCTGCTGGAGCTTTGATGGTCTGCCGCCGTTTACTCGACAACTGGCGCGCGGGGCGATACCATCTCCTCCAGCACGATGACTCGTGCCCTAGTGCCCAGGACGTCCTCCCTTCCCTTCGACGCGCCACATTCGGAGGTCCCATGCAGAGCATCAGGCGCCGCCGCCGCAACCAACACCTCGCCTGGACGGTGGTCTATTGGATAGTGGTTCTATTGGCCCCCTTCGCCGCGCGGCCTGTCGTGGCTCAGGCCAAGCCGGAGGCACCCGACCTGTCCGCGGTGCGAGCGGCGCTCGAGAAGTACAAGGACCCGTACGTCGCCATCCATGATGGCTACTTCTCGACGCTCGGCTGCGTCGAGTTTGAGCGTCCTGGCGCTGCCGGGCACGTTCCCTACAAGCCGGGTGGCATGGGGGTCCACTTCATCAATGTCGGCCTCATCGGCCCGGTTCCGGATCCCGCCAAACCCCAGGTGCTGCTGTACGAGCCCGACGGCGACAAGCTGCGGCTGGTTGGCGCCGAGTGGTTCATCCCGTTGGCTACCGGTGTGAAGGAACGCCCCACGCTCTGGAGCCGGGCTTTCGACGGTCCGATGACTGGGACATCCCCCGTTGCTTCCGATGGAGATGACCCACTACGACCTTCACGTGTGGCTCTACAAGGAGAATCCCTTGGGAACCTTCGCGCCGACCAACCCGAGCGTGAAGTGCACGGGTCACCCCTATCGCCTGGTCGAGGAGTCGCCGAAGCTGGTGCCGGAGCCGAAGTAGCAACTACGCCGAGGGAAGGCTCGATGAGCATCGGAGGCCCGGCGGCGAGCCGTGTGGCGACCAGGGAGCCTGATCTCAGGCTACTCTATGTCGTCTTGATCCCCGTTGGACTCTATTTCCTGGTAGCCCACGCCGTGCCGCGACTCGTCGTCACTGAGGCCGGCTATGGCGACTACTACGGTGGGCGTCTGGGTGTGCTGGGTCATACCCCTGTGGCTCGTTGAATGGTGGATCCGGCGCAGTCCAATCCGTGCCGTGTGACAGAGGTAGGCTTGGAACGAAGCTTGGTGCGGCAGGCAGACTCCTACAACGTGGGCGGCGGCAGGCCGGCCACAGGAACCTCGAGGCTCTCAGGGCCTCAGGCTTTGTGCGAGGTCTTCGCGAAGAACGGGGTCAGGACCTGCTCCACGTTCTTGCTCTTGCACTTCGGGCAGTGCGGAGCCTTGCCGCCGTGCTCTGCAAGGGGCTCCACGCGATCAAAGACACGCTCGCAATCACGGCAGCGATATTCGTAGGTAGGCATGCGGGCCTCCACTTGGCGCTGCAATTGGAAGGCGGGCACCTGTTCGCCTTCGAGGGCGGTGCTCCGCTGGGTGCAAGCTAGGGCCGTGGCCCGCCGGCGTCTATCGCGCGGGGTCCCCAAGCCGACCCACGCCGCTCGGGCTAGTCTTGAGTTACCCGGGGGTGCGGGCTGCGCGACGAGCATCGTGACATTTTTCGGAGGACGCATGCCAGGGAAGCGAACGTACCGTCCCGCGATCTTGTTTACCGCACTCCTCGTCGCGTCCGCGTCGGCCGCGCTGGCCCAGACGCCGGCGCGGGAGTTCATCAACCCTTCCGGGCTGACTCGGCCGACGGGATACACTCACGTGGTCGTCGCCGCCGATCATCGGACAGCCTATGTCGCGGGCCAAGTGGCGTTCGACAGCACGGGGAAGGTGGTCGGCGCTGGGGGATTTCCAGGCCCAGGCCGAGCAGGTGTTCACCAACCTGCGCGTGGCTCTCGCGAGCGTGGGCGCGTCCTTCCGGGATGTGGTGAAGACGACCACGTTCATCACCGACCTGAAGAACCTGCCCGCCTTGCGGGAGACGCGGGCCCGGTATTTCGACGCGACCCATCCGCCGGCCAATTCGCTGATCCCGGTCACCACCCTGGCACGCCCGGACTTGCTTCTGGAGATAGAGGCGGTGGTGGATCTCAACGGGGGCGACAGCGGTGACGGCGCATGGCGGTTTCTCCGAACCGCTCCTGGTGGACCCGGCTTCTGTTGAGCTTCGGTGCCGGGATGGCCAGCGGTGTGCTCGTGGCGATCGTGATCGCCGTCGTGGATCTGTATCTTGCCGGCCACGGGCTCCCGGTACTCAGCAGGCCGCTCATTGACTGGCCAGCCGCCGGGATTCACCTCAGCCTGGCTGACGTCCTGTTCTTGAGCGCGGCGGTGCTCGCGGCGGCGATCACATGGCGTCGCACGGGCTGACGCTAGCCGCCCAACTTGAGGACCAGGCATTCGCATGAGTGAAAATCAGGCCTTCAACTTCACCCTCGATCACGTCGAGCTCTTCAGGGGCGCGGTCTAACCGTTTGGAGCCTCGGCATGCACGAGCACGTCACTCTCATGCACCCCGACGCGCGTGACCCGAGCCGCTCGAGGGATCTCGTCGGGATTCCCGGCCGATCTGCTCAGCCAGTCTGCCGGACGCCTCCGCGTCCTCGCCCTGCTGTACGCGTTCGTCTTCTTCATGGCCGGAATCCTTCCGGCGCTGCTGTTCCCGGGCGATCGGGCCCGATTCCTCGGGAGCTTCGTGCAGTGGGGTCCCGGCGTGATCGGGATCGTGGTGGCGGTTGCTCGTCGCGGCGGTGATCCGGAGCCGCGCGTTCCGCTTCCCGCGGCGATGAACCTCGGCCTGGCATTCGAGATCGTCAGCAGCTACGCCATCGCCGCGGCCGAGTTCGCCGATCCGCATGCAGCTCGAGATACACCGCGGCTACCTGGGGCTCTCCTGGGTCGCCGTATGGGTCGTGCTGTTCACGGTCGTCGTGCCGACCTCGCCGCGCCGGGCGGTGGTGGCCGCCCTGGCCTCGGTCAGCTCGGTCCCCGTCGTCATCGGGCTCATGATCGCGTCCGGCACCACCTCGTTCAGGATCGATCCGGCAGAGTTCTTCTTCGGACTCGTGTTCCCCTACCTCCTCGTGGTGGGCATGGCCTATGTCGGCGCCCGCGTGGTCTACCACCTGGGCACCGAGGTCAAGCGCGCGCGCGAGCTGGGGAGCTACCGCCTGGAGGAGAAGCTCGGAGAGGGGGGAATGGGCGAGGTCTGGCGAGCCCGGCATCGCATGCTGGCAAGGCCTGCCGCCATCAAGCTCATCCGGCCCTCCCGGCGATCGCGTGCCGGAGTGTCGGAGGAGGCGGTCCGGCGATTCGAGCGCGAGGCCCAGGTGATCGCCCGTCTCCGCTCGCCCCATACCGTGGAGCTCTTCGATTTCGGGATCGCTGCCGACGGCGCCTTCTACTACGTCATGGAGCTGCTCGATGGCCTCGATGCCGACTCGCTGCTCCGGCGCTTCGGGCCAATTCCGCCCGAGCGGGCCATCTACCTGCTTCGCCAGATCTGTCACTCGCTGTCCGAGGCCCAGTCATGCGGCCTGGTTCATCGCGACATCAAACCCGCGAACATCTTCCTCTGCCGGTACGGCGAGGAGTACGACTTCGTGAAGGTGCTGGATTTCGGAATCGTGCGGGCAGTCCGCGACGCCGCCGACACGAGCCCGGTGCACACGCGGGAGAACGCGGTCCAGGGTACGCCGGCGTTCATTGCCCCCGAGCAGGCGATGGGAACCGATCTGGACGGGCGCGCCGACATCTATGCGACCGGCTGTGTGGCCTACTGGCTCCTCACCGGGCAATTCGTGTTCACCGCCGAGACCCCCATGGGGCTTCTCCTGCAGCACGCCCAGACGCCGCCTACGCCGCCATCAGCCCGGACGGACCTGCCGATTCCGAGGGCACTCGACGACCTCGTGCTATCCTGTCTGGCCAAGGACCCCGCGAATCGACCGCAGTCCGCCAGAGAACTGTCGCTTCGGCTGGCCGAGGTGGAAGGCGCGAGCGCCTGGACCCAGGACCGGGCGCGGGAGTGGTGGGCGACGCACCAGTCGGCTCTACCGTAGTAATCTCAATAGAAACACCATCATCTCTGAACACTAATTAATCCCCCTCCTCATTGTTTGGCACAGCGCCGGCGCCTGGCCATGGCCAGCGGCTTTCGCCTCCCCCTCCTCCCCTCGTGGAGATCAAGCAGGTTGCCGAGTGACGAAGTCAGGCGCCTACACGGATAGAAGACTGACCTCGGAGGGGTTGGCGTGATTGCCTTCGAAGTGTCGATTGACGGTCAGAAGAAGTGCATCGCGGGAGTACCCGACGTCGGCGTTGCGTCGGTAATCGCGAGCTGGGTCCGTCGGGCTTCCCGGGATCCAGCGTCAGGCGAGCCGATCCCCGGCCAGTTCGAGGAGGAGCTGACGCTGGATGTCGGGGGTCTGGAGCACGACCCGGATGGTGCGCCGGTTCATGTGGAGTGGCTTCGAGAATCCCTCAAGCCCGGCCAGCAGATCACCTTAGCCATCGTCGAGACGGAGCAAGCAGATCTCCCTCGGACCCGCGATCGGGAGGATCCGACTTGGACCGAGCGACGAAAGCGCGAGTACTACGAGCGGCTCAGGCGCGAATACGGTGATGCTTAGCGCACGTGGCCGGGAGATTGGCAGGACGACATGCCGCACGATCAAGCGCCGGCACTTACGCCGGAACAGTGGGAGGCAGGAGACTACCGTCAGGCGGCGCGCGATCTGGATGGCTGGGCAAAGTCCCAGCCGGAGGCGGCCGGGGACGACGCGACCGAGTATGTGGCCAAGCTGGGCCTCAACAGCGCGGGCTCGGTGGTGGTGATGAACCGGGCGCACGACCGTGTGCTGGTCCCGCCACCCGCGAGGGCGCCGCTGGCGGCCTTCGCGCTGGCCGAGCAGCCGTTTGGCTTTACGGCCGCCGATGTCGCAGCAGTTCAGGCCGCTGCCGCGCGGAGTGACGATCGGCAAGCGGCGGGAACATTGCGCGACCTCGGCGCAGCGGATCCAGCGGCTGCTACCGCCGCCGGCCGCCCCAACCAGATGAATCGTCGGGCGGACAGTCGGTCGTGAGACCGGGAACGAAGCCGTATCGCAAGACTACGTTCCTGAACGTCGACCTCGACATCTCGTCGCGCGAGGATCTCGGCCCATTGGCGGAAGCGCTCCGTCCGAAGCTCATTGTGTTGCACGTGGATCGCGTCCGGGGCAATGTACAGGGCTCGGTTCGAGCTTCGCGCGCAACCCCGCACGCCGGATGGCGCGATCCGCCGGCTCGTCTCCGCCATCGAACACCTGCCCGCCCGGCAGCGGGCGTGCTGGAAGCGGGCAACGACACGCGACTTCAACATCGGAATCCAGGCAGCTGAAGCACCGCGCCACGCCGAGTACCCGGTCAATCAGGCAACGGTGAGGATGGTGGCAAAGATCGGGGCGCGCATCGTCATCACCGTCTACGGAGCCGGCCTTGCCTGACGGCAAGTAAGTTCAGTGAGCCAACTTCCCCTTCAACCCGGCGTCGCCAATTGAAAGCAGAACTCGTCCGAAACCTCCAAACCTCCCTGGCGGGCGCGTACACCATCGAGCGCGAGCTCGGCCACGGGGGCATGGCCACCGTCTTTCTCGCCCACGACCGCGCCGGCAACCCGTCGCCTTCAAGCTCCTCAACCCCGAGCTCGGCTCCACCCTCGGCGCTGACCGTTTCCGCCGCGAGATCCGCGTCGCCGCGCGCCTCCAGCACCCCAACATCCTCAGCGTCCTCGACTCCGGCGTCGCGACGGTGCCGCTGGCCGCCGGTGGCGCAACGCTCGAGCTGCTCTGGTTCACCATGCCCTTCGTCGAGGGTCAGAACGTCTGGGAGCGGTTCGAGAAGGAAGGCCCCTTCTCCACCGAGGAGGTGATCCGCATCGGCCTCGCGGTCGCCTCGGCGCTCGGCTACGCGCACGAGCAGGGCGTCGTCCACCGGGACATCAAGCCCGACAACATCATGCTCGAGAACGATCGGGTGCTGGTGGCCGACTTCGGCGTCGCGCGCGCGGTGAGCGAGGTGCACGAGAAGCTGACCGCGACGGGTATGGTGGTGGGCACCCCGACCTACATGAGCCCCGAGCAGGCCAGCGGCGATAAGGAGATCGACGGCCGCAGCGACGTCTTCGCGCTCGCCTGCGTCCTCTACGAGCTCCTCTCCGGGCAGGCGCCCTTCCACGGGCCGACGCCGCAGGCGACGCTCATGCGCCGCTTCACCGGTCCCCCCGGACTCTCCGCCCCATGGTGCAGGTGCCCGAGCACGTCGAGACTGCGATCATCCGCGCACTCGCCCGCGATCCGGCGGAGCGCTTCGCGTCGGCGCACGACTTCGCTGCCGCCCTGGGCGGTGCGCCAGTCCGTGCCGCGACCCCCGCTCCCGCGCCCACTCCCGCGCCGGCGCCCGCGCCAGCGGCCGAGGTCACGGGTAAGAAGGGGTGCGCTGCCGTCATCCTCGTGGCCTTTGCACTGGGTATCACAGCGGCCGGCCTGCTCGCCTGTTCGGCGGCGAAGTCCGACCAGAAACCGGCCTCGGACACGGCGGTCGCTGCCTCACCGGCCGCGGCCACCAGCGAAGCTGTGGGCGGCCCTCGCGTCAAGCCCGCGGCGGTAGAGGGCTCCGAGGTCGTGATCAAGGAATTCGCTTCATTCGACGATGCCAAGGCTCTCCGGGGACGGTGATGCTCTGAGGATCGCGCTCGCCTCCCCTGCCGTCGCGTCGTCATCGACGAGGCCCTGGAGAAGGTCAGAACCCTGATCGCCGCGGCGGCGGCGCAGGGGGCCCGGATCGTCTGCTTCCCCGAGGCCTACGTCCCTGGACTCCGCGGGCAGGACTTCGAAGTGCCGCCGTTCGATGCCGCCGACCAGGCGCGCGCGGTCCGGGCAGCCTGCGAGTGCGCGCGCGCCTCCGGGATCGCGACGATCCTTGGCCTCGAGCGTGTCACCTCCGACGGCCGGCAGGTCGCGGCCTGCATAATAGACCCGGCGGCCAGGTGCTCGGATATCAGACCAAGAATCAGCTCGACCCGAGCGAGGACTCACACTACGTGCCGGGTACCGGCCGCCGCGTCTTCCAGGTGGACGGCCTCAGGTTCGGCGTCACGATCTGTCACGAGGGATGGCGCTATCCGGAGACCGTCCGCTGGGCCGCGGTGCGGGGAGCGAAGGTGGTCTTCCATCCGCAGCACACGGGAAGCAATACCAGCGGCGTCGTGCCGAAGCAGTGGGGGGCGCCCGACTCGCCCTACTACGAGAAGGCGATGATGATGCGGAGCATCGAGAACGGGATCTACTTCGCCAGCGTCAACTACGCGCTGCGATACCCGGAGTCCGCGACCAGCGTGATAGATCCGTCGGGTCGGTGCCAGGCCTACCTGCCGTACGGGCAGGAGGGCGTGCTGGTGCAGGAGATCGACCCGGCGCGGGCCAGCGGGACGCTGGCGATGCGGTTCGCTCCGGAGCGCTACGCGGAGCAGTCCATGTCCCCTGTCTTCGTCGCCAAGCGGCGATTCGACCCCAGCGCCGGTGAAAACTGGACGCGCTACATCGCCTGGTCGGGCCTCAGTCAGCTGCGTGAAGTCGTATCCCTCGACGAGATGCTGTGCCCGACCGTGCCGGAGACGCTGACGGCCGGGGATTGGGAGCACAACGTTCACGCCGACTATCAGACGTCGTACTTCCGTTCGCTGGAGTACTTGCGGACACGGGTGGCCGGCGAGACGGGCGTCAATATCCTGGCGGTCGTCCAGAATCCATCGCGCGGGGATGTGGAGACCGTGGAGCTCCCTGGCTTCAGCTTCGCTGGCTTCGATCTGCTTGACGTGTGCGGCGACGTAAGTGCCTTGACGAACTGCGGGGGCTTCGACGAGGTATTCAGCAAGGCCGAGGTGTCGGACCTCGGCCTCCTGCTGGATCTCGACCGCGCGTACGAGGTCCAAGGCGGGCTTACGCGCGGTGTATCCTCAGGAGTCACACGCGCGCTGCCATGTGTGGGGGATCTGGCGCTTGGCCGCAGCCACTTCCGCGTAACCAGGGAGAACAATGGCACTCGATCTACCGCCGGCCGACGGGGCCGCCCTGGAGCGCATCGTGCTCCAGCTCGAAACCGCCTGGAACGCCGGCGACGGCGAGGCCTTCGCCGCGCCGTTCGCCGCGGACGCCGACTTCGTCAATATCCGGGCCGAGCACAACCGCGGGAGGCCGGCGATCGCGGCCGGTCATGCCGCGATTTTTCGCGGCATCTATGCGGGAAGTACCAACCAGTTGACCATCGAGGCCGCCCGGCTGCTGCGGCCCGACGTCGTGCTGGCCCGGGTCCTGGCCACGCTGGACTGTCCCCACGGCCCCCTGGCCGGCCGGCATCGGGCCCGCTTCAGCATGGTTCTGACCCGGGAGCAGGGCGGCTGGGAGATCGCCTCGTTCCACAACACGCTTGAGGCCGCGCAGGGACCGCCGCGCTGAAGTGCGCTCCGGTATCTACTGTTTACAGGACGTCTTCACGTGGCTCCGCGCCTTGGCCGAGAGGTCGGCCATGGCGTTCTTGACGTCGGTGCGGTTGTAGTAGGTCGCGTCGTACCGCCACATCGAGAAGGCGCACACGTAGCTCTGGTTGAGCAGCGCCGTGCCGTACTCCTTGAGCTCCGCCGCGCTCATCTTCCACGTCCTGGGCTGGGTCCCCTGAAGTCCGCTCGACCCGTCGCCGCCGTCCAGGATGTTGAGCCCCGCGACGAGACCCAGCCCCTTCGACTTCGCCCGCTTCACCTGCTGCGCGACCCAGGTGGACGGCGAATCGCTGGTCTTCGACCGGAAGGTCGCCCAGCCCGCGTCGAGATTGACGTAGTTGACCTCGCGCCGACGCGAGCCAGTTCGCCGGCGCGTTCACGATGGTCGGCAGGTTGGGCCAGTACTGCTTGCTGTACTTCGCGACTTCCTCGAGCGTCGCCTGCGGGATCACCTGGCTGCCCCAGCGGCTCGGGAAGTGCGGCTCGTCCAGGATGAAGTGGCCGACGATCGTGCCGTCGTTGATATAGGAATCGAAGTTGATGTTCTTGTACCGGTCCATCCTGGCTCTTCCACTTCGTCGAGGCTGAACTTCCCGTTGGATCTTGTAGGCATTCTCGCCCGGCCAGCTTGAGCAGCACCCGCCCGCCCTTGGCCCGCACCTGCGAGAGGGAGCTCAGCAGCCTCGACGGCGTGGCCGTGTACACCATGCCGGTGTACACCGAATTGATCTGCGAGACCGCGAGCTGCGACGAGGAGAAGACGATCCCCGGCTGGTCGCGGCCGACGCCAGATCCGCCCCGACCACGGTCTCCGTCTCGGCCGACGGCCCTACCCGGTCACCTTCGGCGCACGCGCCCGCGACCACGAACGACAATCCCAAGCAACGGCCCGCCACCGATTCGGCCGGCGGCCCGATCTCAACTCATTTCGCATCGGCAGACCCTCGAAACATGAAGCCAGGAGCGGACTGGGGAGCGTACCCGGCGGGGCAGGAAGGTTCGGCCGGTACAGCAGTTATGTCAACCGTTTTCGGCGCGACTGATCCCGGCATCATCATTGCCTTTCCGGCTGCATCCGGCACTCGACCGGCCCATGTCGAGTGCCAAACCGTTGTTTTTTCCGCACTTACGTCCGACCACACGACTGCAAAGTATTGCAGAACGCCACGGTGACTGGCGGGAGGTCACATCCGGATTCCGCTGCGCTCGATCACCCTCCTGACGGCGGTCTACGCCGTCGGCTATCTGGCCTGGGAGCGAAGCGCTCTCGGCAGCCCCGAGATCCGCGACCTCGTGGGCAACCTGGCGTTCATGCCGCTCAATCTCTGTGTCGTGATCCTGAACGGCCTGGCCTCGCGCTCGCCGGTGCTCGATCCGGCAGTGAAGCGAGCGCTCAGGTTGCTCGCCGCCGGCTCCGCCGCGGTCTTCATCGGCAACAGCATCTCGACCTGGTATCTCGTCGGCCTCCAGCAGAACCCGCCGGTGACCTGGGCGGACCTGTTCTACCTGTCCGACTCGGTGCTTCTGGTCTGCGCGCTGCTGGCCTTCCCGCTGGCGCGCCGGAACCGGCTGGAGCGCTGGAAATTCGGCATCGACGCCGCGATGGTGGTCGCGGGCGGCGGCACCGCGATCTGGTACTTCTCCGTCCGGCCTCTGGCGGCCTCGGGCGAGAGCAACCTGGTCGTGATGCTCCTCGCCTTCGCCTATCCGCTCGCCAACCTGCTCGTGCTGCTCGGCATCACGACCGTGATCCTCCGCCGACCGACCGACGGCAACCGGCTCGCCTTCGGCCTGCTCGTGGGCGGCGTGCTCACCAGCGTCATCGCGGACCTCACGTTCAACCTCGTGCTGGTGGAGACCGGCGCGCGGAGCGCGAGCTGGATCGACGCGGTGTACATGCTCTGCTACGTGATGCTGATCGGGAGCGGCGAGCTGTACCTGCGCCGTCCGGTGGCCGGCGCGAGCCGGCCGACCATGGCCCGCCCGCGCATCCAGCCGGTCAGCCCGCTCCCCTACCTCGCGGTCGCGGGCACGTACGGCCTCCTCGTCTGGACGGTGCTCCACCCGTGGACCGACCCGGTGAGCGGCCTTGCGTTCGGCGCCCTGCTCGTGACCGCCTTGCTCGTCGACTCGGCAGCTCCTCGCGGTGCGGGAGAACGTGCGGCTCCTCACCGAGACCGCCGCGCGGCAGAACGAGGCCCGGTTCCGCTCGCTGGTGCAGCACTCGTCGGACGTGATCATCGTGATCCGCCCCAACGGCCAGATGCGGTTCGTGAGCCCGAGCGCCACCCGGGTGCTCGGCTACGATCCCTCGGAGCTGGTGGGCCGACAGATCGGCGCGGTGCTGCACCCGGACGACACCGACCGCTCCACGACGTTTCTCGCCGAGGCAGGACGGGGGCCGGGCGTCACCGGTCCGATCGAGCTGCGCTTCCGACAGCCGGACGGCTCCTGGCTCCACACGGAGATCCTCGCCACCAACCTGATGCGCGACTCGACCGTGCGGGGGATCGTGCTCAACACCCGCGACGTGAGCGAGCGGAAGCGGCTGGAGGAGCAGCTCACCCACCAGGCGTTCCACGATCCGCTGACCGGCCTCGCCAACCGCGCGCTCTTCCGCGACCGGGTGAGCCACGCGCTCGCGCTGTCGCACCGGCAGGGTCACCCGATCACGGTGCTGTTCCTCGACCTCGACGACTTCAAGCGGATCAACGACAGCCTGGGTCACGCCGAGGGCGACCGGCTGCTGATCGCGGCGGGCGAGCGGTTCCTCTGCTGCGCCCGGGCGGTGGACAGCGTCGCGCGGCTCGGGGGCGACGAGTTCGCCATCCTGATGGAGCACGTGGCCGGGAGCGACGGCCGCACCGAGCTGCTCGACCGGCTCACCACCGCGATGGGTCATCCCTTCACCTTGAGCGGCAACCAGGTGCAGGTGACGGTCAGCATCGGGGTCGCCACGGCCGGGCCGGGCGAGACCGCCGACGACCTCCTGCGCAACGCGGACGTCGCGATGTACGTGGCCAAGCGCCGCGGCAAGGGGCGGGCGGAGACCTACGAGTCGCGGATGTACGCCGACGTGCGCGAGCGCCTGGAGATGGAGGCCGCGCTCCGCGGCGCGCTCGACCGGAACGAGCTGACCCTGCACTACCAGCCGATCGTGGCGCTCGACAGCGGGACCGTCCAGGGCGTCGAGGCGCTGGTGCGCTGGGAGCATCCGACGTTCGGCCACCTGATGCCGCAGCACTTCATCCCCCTCGCCGAGGAGACGGGGCTCATCGTGCAGCTCGGCGGATGGGTGCTGAACGAGGCGTGCCGGCAGGTGCAGGTGTGGCGCGCGACCTATCCGAACCTGCCGCTCTCGGTGTGCGTCAACATCTCGGGGCGGCAGCTCCAGGGCGCGGGGCTGCCGGAGTATCTCGGCGCGGCGCTGTCGCAGTCGAGCGTGGACCCCGAGCGCGGTCGTGCTGGAGATCACCGAGAGCGTGCTGATGCAGCAGACCGAGTCGGTGCTCACCCGGCTCCGCGAGCTCAAGGCGCTCGGCGTCCGGCTCGCCATCGACGACTTCGGCACCGGCTACTCGTCGCTCAGCTACCTGCAGCGGTTCCCGATCGACATCCTCAAGATCGCGAAGCCGTTCGTCGAGGAGGTCGGGATGGGCGCGGACCGCTCCGCGCTCGCGCGCGCGATCATCGGGCTGGGCGACACGCTCCGGCTCCAGACCGTCGCCGAGGGCATCGAGCGGGCCGAGCAGCGGGCGGCGCTGCTCGAGCTGGGGTGCATGATGGGTCAGGGGCATCTGTTCGCCCGCGCGATGCCGGCCGAGGGCATCGGGCGGCTGCTGGCGCAGAGCCCGCTCGCGGCGCTGCCACCACTCTCTCACTCGGGGACATCGGACGCATGAGCTCCGTTTCCCAAAAACTGGTCGTCCGCCTGCACGTGGCGGGGTTCGTGACGGTCGCGCTGCTCGCGGCCATCGTCGCCGCGCTCCTCTGGGGCGTCATCGCTTCGGCCGGAGTGGACCGGGCCTCCTCGCTCCGGCTGGTGATCGGCGGCACGCTCGGCTTCGCGCTCACGGCGATCGGGGTGGAGCTCGCGATCGTCTTCCTCCTGATCCAGCGGGTGTTCCAGCCGACCGGCCTCGCGGAGACGGTCGCCGGGCGGGTGGCCCAGGGCGACCTCGGCATTCCGGAGTGGGCGGGGGGCCGCGGGAACAAGGATGGGCTCACCCGCTCGATCGGGGCGATGCTGGAGAAGCTGCGCGACCTGGTCGGTACGATCCGGCAGCACGCCAACGACGCGGCGGCGATGGCGGAGGAGATCGCGGCGTCCACCCAGGAGATGACGGCGTCCACCCAGGAAGTGGCGAGCACCACGGGCGACCTGACCGAGCGCGCGGCCCAGCAGGCGCTGGTAGTGCGCTCGGCGGCGGAGGACGCGGGGAAGATCCTGGAGATCGCGCAGGAGCTCGCGGCGGGGGCGTCGCAGTCGGCGGAGCGGAACGCGGCGCTCGCCCGGCTGGCGCGGAGTCATCGGGAGCAGCTCGACACCAGCACCGCGGAGCTGGGGCGGCTCACCGACGAGGTGGAGCAGGCGGCGACCGAGGCCGAGGCGCTGGCCACGGCGTCGGAGGAGATCGAGAAGTTCATCTCCCAGACCAAGGCGATCGCCAAGCAGACGCACATGCTCGCGCTCAATGCCTCGATCGAGGCGGCACGGGCGGGCGACGAGGGCAAGGGCTTCAGCGTCGTGGCCGAGGAGGTACGGAAGCTCGCCGCGCAGGCTGCGCGCTCGGCCAGCTCGACCAGCGACACGGTACAGTCGGTGCTGGCGCGGGTGGGCACCGCGCGCGAGCGGCTGATCCGGCTCGGCCGCGGCGGAATGCAGGCGCGGGACGCGGCGCACGCGGCCGCGGAGGGGTTGATGAACGTCGCGGCGGACGCGGAGGCGAACGACGCGTGGACGCGGCGGATCTCGACGTCGGCGGGAGAAGTCCGGGGGCTGATCGAAGGGATCGCGGGGCGGATGCGCGAGGTGTCGGCGGGGACCGAGGACTACGCGGCTGCGGCCCAGCAGATCGCCGCGGCGGCGGAGCAGCTCAACGCGTCCACCGAGGAGATCTCCTCCAGCGCGAACCACCTCGCGGATGCCGCCGAGCGGCTGACGGGGGCGGTGGGAGGGTTTCGGCTGGCGTAACGAACGGCGGGACGGGGCGACGGCGGGACGGCGCAAGCACTTCATCCCGAGCGCAGCGAGGGACCTTGCGCGCGGTGTACCGGTACGCCGCGCGCAAGGTCCCTCGCTGCGCTCGGGATGAAGTAGGTTCGGTTCCTTGCCCCCATGCTCAGGTTCCTCCTATTCACAGCCTCCTCACGTAACCCCTCCCCCACATAGCCCCCCATCCCCCCGCGCGGTAACTTCTCCGCCATATGCTCCACCTCCTCCTCAACGCCGAGCTCTACTCCCCCACCCCGTTAGGCCGCACGCACCTGCTGGTGGCCGGTGAGCGCATCGTCTGGATGGGCACCGACGCACCGGCGCTCTCCCGGAACCTCGGGCGCCCGAGAGTTCGATCTCGCCGGCCGCCGCGTCATTCCCGGCCTCATAGACCGCGCACGTGCATCTCACGGGCGGCGGGGGCGAGGCGGGCCCACACACCCGCGTCCCTCCCCTGAGCCTCGGCCGACTCACCGCCGGCGGCGTCACGACCGCGATCGGCGTGCTCGGCACCGACGACGTGGTCCGGAGCCCGGCCGAGCTGGTGACCGTGGCGCGCGGACTAATAGAGGAAGGGATCAGCGCCTGGTGCTACACCGGCGGCTATCACTTCCCGCCTGCCACCGTCACCGGCAGCGTCCGCGGCGACCTGGTCCTGATAGACCTCGTCCTCGGCGTCGGCGAGCTCGCCATCAGCGACCACCGCTCCAGCCAGCCTACGCTCGACGAGCTGCTCCGGGTTGCCGGCGACGCTCACGTCGGCGGGCTCATGGCCGGAAAGGCCGGCGTGGTGCACCTTCATGTGGGAGACGGCCACCGCGGGCTGGCCCTGGTCCGGGAGGCGCTCGACCGCAGCGAGATCCCGCCCTCGGTCTTCTACCCGACGCACGTGAACCGCCGGATGCGGCTGTTCGACGAGGCGCTCATCCTGACCGAGCGGGGCTGCACCATAGACATCACGGCGTTCCCCGTGGCCGAGGACGAGGATGCCTGGAGGGCGGCGGACGCGCTGGTGCGGTATCTCGACGGTGGGCTCCCGCCGGACCGGGTGACGGTGAGCTCCGACGGCGGTGGATGTCTGCCGGTGTTCGATGCCGACGGCAGGGTGGTGAAGCTGGACGTCGGTCAGCCGGCTGCGTGCGCCGAGACGTTGCAGGAGCTGCTCGCGGCCGGGCAGCCGCTGGAGAAGGTGCTGCCGGCGTTCACCAGCAACGTCGCCCGGGTGCTCCGGCTGGAGCGGAAGGGGCGGCTGGAGATCGGGGCGGACGCGGATCTCGTGGTGCTCGGGGAGGATGGCGCGGTCGCCGACGTGATGGCGCGCGGGCGGTGGCATGTGCGGGAGGGGCGGACGGTGGTTCGCGGGACATTCGAGTGAAGCCGCCCTACCTCATCCCGAGCGCAGCGAGGGACCTTCCCCGGGATCGGCTCGAGCGCGGCGGAGAAGGTCCCTCGCTGCGCTCGGGATGAGGCAGTGAGCGACCTTGAGCTAGCGGGTGCCCGGGCTGCCGGGCGAAGCGGCATAACTCAGCGAGCCAGTTTATTTTCCGCGACCCCCAACTGCCAGCGGAGGAAGCGGGTGGAGGAAAAGCGCGGGTTCATCGTGCCGGTCGGCGGTGCGGAAGAGAAGATCGGCGACGTCGCCATTCTGCGCCGGTTCGCGGCGCTCTGTGGAGGCGGGAGCTGCCGGGTCGCCATCATCCCCACCGCGTCGGAGGTGACCGATACCGGCCGCCGCTACGAGGAGCTGTTCCGGAGCCTGGGGGTGAGCGAGGCGAAGTCGCTCCCCATCGCGAGCCGGGCGGACTGCGAGCGGCGGGAATGGCTCGACATCCTCGACCAGGTGGAAGGCGTCTTCCTCACCGGAGGCAACCAGCTCCGGCTCAGCACGATGATCGGCGGCACCGAGGTCGCCAAGGCGCTGCGTCGGCGGAACGCCGAGGGGATGCACGTCGCCGGCACCTCGGCGGGGGCCGCGTTCCTCTGCGAGCACATGATCGCCTTCGGGAAGGAAGGGGGGTCGCCGCGCGCCAAGATCGTCACGCTGGCGCCAGGGCTGGGCCTCACTAACAAGGTGATCATCGACCAGCACTTCCGGCAGCGCGACCGGCTGGGCCGGCTGCTCACGGCGCTGGCCTACAACCCCTTCGCCATCGGGATCGGCCTGGACGAGAACACCGCCGCGTTCATCGCGCCGGACGATACCCTCGAGGTGGTGGGCGGCGGGGCGCTGACGATCGTGGATCCGTCGGACCTGGAGTTCAGCTCGATGGCGCACGTGCGGAAGAACGACCCGGTGTGTTTGATCGGGCTCAAGCTGCATGTGCTGGATCATGGGTCTACGTTCAACATTCGGACGCGGGAAGCGGCGGCCGCGCCGGCGATCGCGAAGAGGGTGTAGGACGGCGGCACGGCGGCACGGCGGCAAGGTGCCTCATCCCGGGAGCGCAGGACCGAGGGATCTTCTCCGCTGTGCTCGAGCCATTCCCGGGCAAGATCCCTCGCTTCGCTCGGGATGAAGAATCTCTCGGGATGACAGAATATGCATGATCGTGGAGTGAACCCCATGCGCATCCTCGACAAGGCCATCTACGTCGGACCGAGCCTCTACGCTCACTTCCCCGTCATCCGGCTCGACGTGGACCTCGGCGAGCTGGAGCAGTGGCCCTCCGGGAAGCTCGGCCCCGCGTTCAACGACGGCCTGATCGCCGCGCTGCCGGGGCTCCAGGAGCACGGCTGCTCCTACGGGAAACCCGGCGGGTTCATCCGGCGCCTGACCGAGGATGAGGGCACCTGGATGGGGCACATCCTCGAGCACGTCGCCATCGAGATGCAGAACGTCGCGGGCGAGCCGGTGACCTTCGGCAAGACCCGCTCCCACGGCACCACCGGTCAGTATCACGTCATCTACCAATACGAGCAGGAGGACGTCGGCCTCGAGGCGGGACGGCTCGGCGTCATGCTGCTCCATTCGCTCCTGCCGCCGAACCTGCGTCCCGAAGGCGCCGTGCCCCCCGACTTCGACTTTGCCGCCGAGCGGGACGAGTTCATCCGGTTCGCGCAGCGGCGGGCGCTCGGGCCCAGTACGGTGTCGCTGGTCCGGGCGGCCGAGGAGCGGAAGATCCCGTGGATCCGGCTCAACGAGCAGAGCATGATCCAGTTCGGGCACGGCCGGTTCCAGCAGCGGATCCAGGCGACCGTCACCAGCCGCACCCCGCACATCGCGGTCGAGCTCGCCTCCGACAAGGAGGAGACCAACCGTATCCTCGCCAACCTCGGCCTCCCGGTCCCGCGGCAGCGGCTGGTGCAGCGCGCCGACGATGCGGTGGCCGCGGCGGAGCGGATCGGCTATCCGGTCGTGGTGAAGCCCTTCAACGCGAATCACGGCCGGGGGATCACGATCCACATCACTGCGGCGGACGACGTCCGGAGGGCGTTCGAGGTCGCGCGGGAGCACAGCCGCAGCGTGATCGTGGAGAGCTTCATCACCGGCGAGGACCACCGGATGCTGGTCATCAACGGCCAGCTCATCGCGGTGGCGAAGCGGGTGCCGGGGCACGTCGTGGGCGACGGCGTCTCCACGATCGAGCAGCTGGTCGAGAAGGTGAACGAGGATCCCCGCCGCGGCATCGGTCATGAGAAGGTGCTCACCCGGCTGGTCTTCGACCATCAGGCCGAGACGATGCTGGCCCGGAAGGGGTACACCCCGGAGAGCGTGCCGCCGGCGGGCGAGCAGGTCTTCCTCCGCTCCACCGGCAACCTCTCGACCGGCGGCACCGCGACCGACCTCACCGACCTGGTCCACCCCGACAACGCCGAGATGGCGGTGCGGGCGGTGAAGGCGATCGGGCTCGACGTGGCCGGCGTGGACTTCCTCACCACCGACGTGACCGAGTCCTACAAGGAAGTGGGCGGCGCCATCTGCGAGGTGAACGCGGCGCCAGGGTTCCGCATGCACATGGCGCCGAGCGAGGGGCGGCGCGCGGGACGTCGCGGGGCCGGTGATGGACATGCTCTTTCCGCCGGGCACGCCGAGCCGGATTCCGATCGCCGCGGTGACGGGCACCAACGGGAAGACCACGACGGCGCGCATGCTGGCGCACATTCAGAAGCTCGCCGGCCAGCACGTCGGTCTCACCACTACCGACGGCGTCTACATAGACGGCCAGCGCACCGTCGCGGGCGACATGACCGGTCCGGTCGCGACCCGTATGGTCTTGAGCGACCCGCAGGTGGACGTGGCCGTGCTCGAGGTGGCGCGAGGTGGCCTGCTTCGCGCCGGGATGGGCGTGCGCCACTGCGATGTCGGCGCCGTGCTCAACGTGAAGGCGGACCACCTGGGGCTGCGCGGGATCGGGACGCTGGAGCAGCTCGCGCAGGTGAAGCGCATCGTGGTAGAGATCGCCCGCGACACCGCGATCCTCAACGCCGACGATCCGCTCTGCCTCAAAATGGCGGACTACACCGAGGCGAACCACCTCTGCTACATCACGATGGACCCGACCCACGAGCTGGTGCGAGAGCATATCCAGGCCGGCGGGCGCGGCGTCGTGCTCGAGTCGGGGATCAAGGGGCAGATGATCACGATCTACGATCACAATGCCCACATTCCCCTGCTCTGGACCCACCTGATCCCGGCAACGCTCGAGGGCCGCGCGATGCACAACGTGCAGAACGCGATGTTCGCGGCGGCGATGGCGTTCAGCATGGGGCTCAAGCTGGAGGACATCCGGCACGGGCTGCGGACCTTCGACACCACGTTCTTCCAGGCGCCGGGCCGGATGAACATCTACGACGAGCATCCGTTCAAGGTGATCCTCGACTACGGACACAATCCGGCCGCGGTCGAGGCGATGTGCAATCTCGTCGAGCGGCTGGAGGTGAGCGGTCGCCGGATCTGCGTGCTTGCCGCGCCGGGCGACCGGCGCGACGAGGACGTCCGCGACATCGGCCGGATCGCGGCGAGGCGCTTCGATCGCTACATCCTCCGGCGCGACGACCAGCTCCGCGGACGGAAGCCGGACGAGGTGCCGCACCTCCTCCGGGAGTCGCTGCTGGAGCACGGCGTGTCGGCGGAGCAGATCCTGGTGATCCCCGACGAGCAGCAGGCGGTGGACGCCGCGCTCCGCGAGGCGCAGCCGTCGGACCTGCTCCTGATCTTCGCGGATGCGATCACGCGGAGCTGGAAGCAGGTGATCCAGTTCCGTCCCGAGGCGCCTTCGCGGCCGGTGGACCGGCCCCGCGCGTCGCGTCCCGAGCCCGCGGTGCCGGCGGCGATGGCGCCGATGCTGGAGGACAGCCGCCGGGAGTTCGTGCGGGACTCGCGCGGCGTGTGGCTGCCGCGGGAGGCGGATGACTAGACGGGGGGACTGGGCGACGGTGCTTCGGCGCGAGGGAGCAAGAGCAGACCGCAGGGACCTACTCGACCCGGGGTTCGATACCCGCTCAGTAGATCCCTCCGTCGCTGCGCTCGGCCTCGGAAGTACAGCGCACGCTGACACAACCCTGCCCCCACCCCCACGCAATCCTTTGCACTCCGACTGGCACATCCGTTGCCACTCCCTCCTGCGCCCCGATCCTAACCGCTTGGGGCGCTTCGCTTATCCCGTAATCAGGTAAGGAGAAACCCGTCGGCGTCTCGCTTCCTGCGAGACCCCGGAAGCGACCACCCTCGAGTCGTGGAGAGACCCATGCGGCGCATTGTGCTCCTTTCGTTGGCTGTCCCCTTCCTGCTCGCCTCCAAGGCGGCGGCGCAGGCGTGCTCGGGCATGCCTTCGTTCAGCAACGGCCCGATGCAGATCGCCGCGGGCGGCAATTTCGCCGACGGCGCCAGCAGCTTCGGCGGGACCTTCGGCTACGGCGCGCCCAAGGGTCTGTACGGGAAGGCCGGCATCGGCTCGACCTCGTACGATGCTGTCGACGGCTCGTCCCTCGACATCTCGCTCGGCGGCGGGTACCAGATCCCGCTCCACACCTCGCGTAAGGCGGATTTCTGCCCGATCGCCAACCTGAGCTTCGGCTCGGGGCCGAACGACGTGCAAGGGCTCGGCATCGACATGTCGAGCCGGACCTTCTCCTTCGGTGCGGCGGTGGGCGCGCAACTGGGGCAGAGCGCGACGATGGACATCGTGCCCAACGCCAGCTTCCAGTTCGCCAACACCAGGTTCTCGGTGGACGACGGGACCGACTCCGCGTCCGACTCGGAGAGCTACGGGCTTCTCACCCTGGGCACCGGGTTCGTGTTCAACTCGCGGTACAGCCTGAACCCGAGCCTCAGCATCCCGATGGGTCTGGACGGGTCGGACGTTTCGTTCGGCCTGATGGGAGCGATCAACTTCGGTCGCTGAACCGCGCCGAAGGCACTATGGACGGGGCGCGGCGAGAGCCGCGCCCCGTTCTTTTTTCATCGGCCGCGCGTAGTATTCCCGCCGATGCGCGTCCTCGACTCCCGCCGTCTCACCGGACCCAACCTCCTGCTCGACCGCGCGGGCGCCGTGCTCGACATCGAGCTGAGCGATGCCGAGCGCGACCGCGCGCTCGCGGCCTGGCGCGCCGCCGCGACCCGGCTGCTCGACGCGGTCGGCTGGCACGGCCAGGTGCTCGCGATGCGCAGCTTCGCCGGCGGGGCGAGCGTCGCCTTCACCGCCCCCGCCGACGCCCTCTACGCCGCCACCGACCTCAACGAGGCCGCCTGGGCCTCGGCGCAGGCCGGAGCTCGAGGGTACCCCGGCTCCCGACACGAGCCGCCACCGTCGAGAATCTCCGCACCACCATCGCGGCCGAGCGGCGGCCGGCGCTGCCCGCGCTGCGCGATGCGGCCCGCGCGCGCGGGGTCGTGTTCCTGCACGGGGAGGAGCAGGTGTCGGTCGGCGCGGGCACCGGTGTCGCCGTCTGGCCCGACGACGCGATCCCGACGCCGTCGGCGGTCGATTGGAGCCGGGTCGCATGACGTGCCCATCGCGCTGGTGACTGGTTCAAACGGGAAGACGACGACCGTCCGGCTGCTCGCCGCGATGGCGAAGGCGGCGGGACGCGTCGCCGGACTCACTTCGACCGATGGCGTCGCGGTCGGCGGCCGGCAGATCGGCGAAGGCGACTACTCGGGCCCGAGCGGCGCGCGGCTCCTGCTCCGTGATTCGGCCGTCGAGGTCGCCGTCCTGGAGACCGCCCGCGGTGGCCTCCTGCGCCGCGGGCTCACCGTGGAGCGGGCGGACGTCGCGGTCGTCACCAACATCGCCGACGACCACCTCGGCGAGTTCGGCGTGCAGGACCTGACGACGCTGGCGGAGACGAAGCTCCTCATCGCGCGCGCGATCGGCGCCGAGGGTCGGGTGGTGCTGAACGCCGACGACCCCGTGCTCGTGGCGGCCTCGAGAGACCTGACCGCACCGATCGCGTGGTTCTCACTCGACGCGGCGAACCCCGTCGTCACGGAGCACGTCGCCCGTGGCGGGCGGGCGGCGGTCCTGCGAGGCGACGAGGTGACGTTGCTGGAGCGCGGTCATCCAGTCGTCGTGGCGAAGACGTCGGAGATCCCGATCGCGATCGGCGGCGCGGCCCGGTACAACGTCGCCAACGCGCTCGCCGCAGTGCTCGCCGCGGGCGGACTCGGTCTCCCGTTCGAGGCGATCGGCGAGACGCTCCGGCGGTTCGGCACCGATCCGGCCGACAATCCGGGCCGGGCCAACCTTTTCGAGGTCGGCGGCGTAAAGGTCCTCTTGGACTACGCCCACAACCCGCATGGGATGGAAGCGCTGGCCGCGGCGGCCGCGGGGGTTCCCTCGAAGCGGCGGCTGGTGATGCTGGGCCAGGCCGGAGACCGGAGCGACGAGGCGATCCGGGACCTCGCCCGCTCGGTGATGGCGCTCCGTCCCGATCGCGTGGTGGCGAAGGAGATGGACCGGTACCTCCGAGGCCGGGCCGCGGGCGAGATCCCGGGGATCCTGGCCGACGAGTTCCGGCAACTGGGTCTTTCCGAGGCCCAGATCAGCGCCGGCGACGTCGAGATCCGGGCGGTGGAGAAGGCCCTGGAATGGGCTCGGCCCGGCGATCTCCTCATCCTCGCCGTGCACCAGGACCGGCCGGTCGTAGCGACCCTGTTGGACCGGCTGCGTAGGACGGGCTGGAAGGCCGGGGAACCGCTGCCCCGCTGAGGTGCGAAGCGGGGTATTTTTGACGGCTTACCCCGAGCCTTGCGAGGATGTGCCAGGTTGCTCCAGCCGTCGGTCCCGAAGTCTACCCAGCGCAGCTGGATTTCCCTGGCAGCGAGTTCCGCGGTGCACGCCGGGGTGCTCGTGCTGGTCCTCCTCCTGACCCGCCGGACGGAGGCACCGGACCAGCGGGACCGGCCCGACGGCCCGATAGACGACTCGCGGCAGACCCAGATGGTCTATCTGCAGCCCCCGCCGGAGCCTCCGCCGCCACCTCCACCGCCGGCGACGCCGCCCCCGACACCACCTCCACAGCCGCAGCGGCAGACGCCGCCGATCCAGCCCTCCACCCCGCCACCGCCGGAGGAGCGAAAGGAGTCGGAGCCCGAGGCCAACGCGCCGCCCGATGCCGTGAAAGCCGAGGGGCAGGAGTCGGACGATCCGGAGGGCGGAGGCACGTCCGGCAAGACGGAGGAGGCCGTGCCGACGATGGAATCGGAGGCCCGGCGGATCTTCGGCCGGCCGCGGCTGGCCACCCGGCCAGGCGTCGGGCCCCGCGCCGTCAGGCCAATGGAGAGCTACATCCCGGACGAGGCGACCAAGTGCCTCCCCCGCCCGACCGCGCCGGCCGAGTCGTTGGGGCCGGTTCAGTACGGCACGGTCGAGGGCCGCATCTTCCGCGGCGACAACGGCAAGCCGCTCGCCGGGGCGCACCTGCAGATGATCGGGACGCCGTACACGACATTCACGGATCCGGACGGGTCCTACACGTTCCGGTTCGACCTGGCGCTCATGGACAACTGCCGGACCCAGTACGTGCGGGTGACGGCGAAAGGGTACGAGTCGAGGCTCCTGGTGCTGGTGGTGGGGGCAAACGTCAAGAGCGAGGACGTGTCGTTGAAGAAGCGCGGGTGGTTCTAGGGGAACCGGCCTGCCAGTCCGTTCGTTGTTTGTGCGGTACGCTTTCCCGGTCGCTTCGCCGGGAGCGCCGAAGGCGGCGCGCGCGAAGGGAGCGTCAGTGGGCGTTCAATTCCCTGCGCGATCCCCAACGTCGAAGCACACTGCAGCGACCGGAGTTCGCGTCGCCTTCGGCGCGACCCTGCTCAAGACCCACCAGGAGGCCCCGTGAAGTACGAGAAAAAGCCCGACGCCGAGCTGCGTGAGAACCTGACCCCGCTCCAGTACAAGGTGACCCAGAAGGAGGGCACCGAGCCCCCGTTCGCCAACGAGTACTGGGACAACAAGAAGGCCGGCATCTACGTGGACGTCGTCTCGGGCGAGCCGCTGTTCAGCTCGCTGGACAAGTACGACTCCCGGACCGGCTGGCCCAGCTTCACCCGGCCGCTGGAGCCGGAGAACGTGGTCGAGCGGGAGGATCGGTCCCTCCTGATGTCGCGAACCGAGGTGCGCTCGCGCCACGGGGATTCGCACCTGGGCCACGTGTTCGACGACGGCCCCGCGCCCACCGGCCAGCGCTATTGCATGAACTCCGCGTCGCTGCGCTTCATTCCGGTGGAGCGGCTCGAGGCCGAAGGGTACGGCCAATACCTGCCGCTCTTCCAGCAGGCCGCGAAGTAGGGCAAAAAAAGACCGCCGGCAGATGCCGGCGGTCGCTCGCGACGGGCCGCACGCCTCAGGCGCCCGGAACCGTATAGTAGAACTCCTCCCGCACGATCTTGCCGTCCTCGACCGTGTACAGCGCCATCTCGCGCATCTGGAACCGCTGGCCGCTGGGCTTGTGGGTGCAATCCCACTCGAACTGGACCGCGAACTGGTCCTCACCCACGAACGGACCGTTCGCCTTGTGGCCGTGCATCTCGTGGTTGTCAAACCACCACTGGTTCTTGCCGCGGATCGCGTCGATGCCCTTCATCTCCTTAGGCATGTCCTCACTTCCCGTGGATTCGACGCTCGTGATGTCCGGGCTGTAGAACTTGTCGATGGCCTCGAAGTTCTTGCCGGCCCGGCAGAGGTCCGTGAGCTCCTGGGCGACGGTTACGGTGGAGGCGGGGGCGCGTGCTGTCATCTTCCTTCTCCTGGGTTTGAGCTACCCCAGCATATTAGCCCCTGGACCATTTCGGTCCAGACGCAGACAGGTAACGAGCCTGAATTAAGGGGGCGGACACCGGTCGGCGCCGTCGGGGGCGAGCCCTCACTGTGTAGTGGATGGTCATGGACTGGATTCGGCCGTCGCGGATCAGGTAGGAGTCGGCGCCGTCGTCTATCGTGCCCAGCTCGGTCTCGGCGCTCCACTCGAGAAAGGCGTGATCGCCGTGGCACTGCCGGTTCCGATAGGTGTACGTCGTCCGGCCGATCTGCCGCTCGAGGAGAGCCGCCGCCTGCCGCACCCCATCGTATCCTCGAAAGACGCCGAATGTGGTGAGTAACACGATGTCGGTGGCCACGTTGCGGATCAGATCGGCCTCCAGCTCACCCTCCTGGGCCAGTGCCAGATGATCCTCGAACACTTCCACTGTCGAACGTTGGCGCATCGTTTCTCCTCTCACTTCAGGCGCTGGGGTGGGTGCTGCACTCGGACCGACCAGCTGCGTGGCTGAATGGTCGAGCCCGGCTGGAGCCTGCGCTCGGCACGAGGCATTCGGGGGCGGTCGCTCAGCCGGAAGGCGTATCCCATGTAGGAGATCGGTCCGGCCGCGCCTCGATAGCCGCTCTCCTGGCTCAGACTCCTCACCTCGCGCACCCGGAACCCCTGCTGCCCCAGCTTGCCGGCGAGGTCGCTCGCGGTGATGGCGTGGTCCCGGAGGGGCGCGCCGAACCATTCCCGCACCCGCCCGAGCACCGATCGGCTCCGCATGGCGTGACCGACCACGCTGTAGAACAGGACACCGCCGGTGCGAATCATCGGAGCGATGCGGCTCAGCACCGCCCGCCAGTCGTCCCGGTGCTCCAGCCGGTCGCAGCAGCAGACGACATCGAACTTCTCTCTCGGCGCGGCGATATCGGCGTCGGGCCCCTCGGCGACGGTCACGCGGAAGCCGAGGCCGGCAAACATCCCGGCGAGGAACCCGGCGTCCCCGCTCAGGTCCAGCATGGTGGGGATACGCGGCGGATGGGGCCATCGCTCCGAGAGAATCCGGCTGAAGTATTGGAAGCGGGCTGACGCGGTGATCGGCCCGATGGCGGGGGCGGCATGCATGCCATGGTTCAAGTCGCGACTGAAGTGCATTCCGTCCTCGTGCCTCTCGTGGCTCCGCGCAGGGGGGACCTTCTCAAGGGGATGCGTAGCGCGCCGGCCCCAGGGGACACGGGGGGAAGATCCGTCCGTTACCCTCGCGCGACAGAACGGTCACGAAGCGCCCGTACGCTTGGCGACTGCACCACCGTCGGCGTTCCCCACCCCCAAGGAGATGCTCCGTGAACCGTCTGCCCCGATACCTCGTCGGCCTGATGATTCTCGCCGCCGCCTGCACCGACGACACCGAAGGACCGGCCGAGCCGTCCCTGGCGCTCCTGCAGGCCGGAGCCGCGCGTGTGACCACCAATGCGGACGCAGGACCCGGCTCGTTCCGGGCGGCGATCCAGGCGGCCAACGACGACCCGTCCATCGGCACCATCCGCTTCGCCGGCGGGTTGCGCGCGATCAGGCTGTCCGAGCCAGTCACCTACTCCGGTGCGCAGGCACTCGTCATTCAGGGCGCGGGTATGAGACTCAACGGCGACGACCTTCCCGACGGGGCGTCGGCCCTGGTGGCCGACGGCGGCGGGAACCTGACGCTTCGGGGCCTCACGGTGGTCGGCGCGCCGGGCAACGGCATCACGGTCAAGGTTCCGGGCGGAGCCACCGGCACCATCGCCGTCCGGCTGCTGGAGGTGACGATCCGGGGGAACGGCCTGCACGGGATCCTGATCAACGACCAGGCCGAGTACTTCGACGATCCGTCGTCGACCTCGGAGGAGGGCTCCCCCGCGAGCCTGCTGGTGGAGGTGATCGACAGCCGCTTCGAGCGGAACGGGTTCACGCTCATCGACTCGGACGGCCTCCGGATCAACGAGGGCGGCGAGGGGAGGCTCGAGGCCGTCGTCCGGGGCACGAAGTTCCTCGGCAACGGCGCCGACGGGCTGGAGCTGGACGAGAGGGCCGCGGGCGACGCGACCTTCAGCCTCCGTGACACCGAGCTCACGGGCAACGGCTCCTTCACCGACGGAGGACCTCGACGACGGGATCGACGTGGACGAGTCCGGCGACGGCGACCTCATCGGCCGGTTCAATGACGTGGTGGCGAGCCGCAACTTCGAGCAGGGCGTGGACCTGAACGAGAACGGGGTGGGCGATCTCCGGGTCACGATGGCCGACGTGAAGTCCGCCGAGAACGGGGAGGAAGGCATCGAGTTCGAGGAGGACGACGACGTCGCGGGAGGTGGGGACATCGAGGCTGACCTGGTGCGGATCACAACCCGGGCGAACGGCGGGGGCGACGCGGGGCTCAAGCTGCGCGAGAAGGGCGACGGAAACCTCATCGCACGCATTGCACAGGTGTTGTCCGTGGACAACCGCGGGGCACCGGACGCTGATCCGGTCTCGGGCGTGCTGGTTCGCGAGGACGAGGGCGGCGACCTGACGGCAGACTTGGTGGAGGTGATCGCACGGCGGAACGGCGGGGACGGCATCCAGTTCGACGAAAATGAGGATGGGAACCTTTCCGGTCGGGTCCGCAGGTCGGAGGCGACCAGGAATGACGGCGCGGGTGCCGCCTTGGAGCAGGAGCTTCCGGGAACGGGCTCGGTCACCTTCAGCGACTTCAAGGCCACCGGGAACGGCGCGGGTCCAGTCGTGGGTGAGGAGGTGGACGTGAGCGGTGCGCCGTGACTATATCTTGCAAACCACGAGAGTCGGACATTCGCGGTCTTTCGGATCCAGGGAGGATTCAACCATGCCTACGATCACCACCGTAGACGGCACGGAGATCTACTACAAGGATTGGGGCGCGGGACAGCCGGTAGTCTTCAGCCACGGCTGGCCGCTCTGCGCGGACGCGTGGGAGGACCAGATGCTCTTTCTGGCCGACCACGGCTATCGCTGCATCGCACTCGACCGGCGCGGCCACGGACGCTCGAGCCAGCCGTGGGAAGGGAACGAGATGAACACCTACGCCGACGACCTCGCGGCGCTGGTGAAGACGCTGAACCTCAAGGACGTGATTCACGTGGGGCATTCGACCGGCGGCGGTGAAGTGGCCCGCTACATCGGACGGCACGGCACGAGCCGCGTAGCAAAGGCCGTGCTCATCAGCGCGGTGCCGCCGCTCATGCTCAAGACCGACGCCAATCCCGGCGGGCTTCCCATCGAGGCGTTCGACCAGATCCGGACTGGCGTGCTCGCCGATCGCTCGCAGTTTTTCAAGGATTTGAGCATGCTCTTCTACGGCTACAACCGGCCCGGCGCCAAGGTATCCGAGGGGGTCCGGGACTTCTTCTGGCTGCAGAGCATGTGGTGCGGACTCAAGGCCGCCTACGACTGCATCAAGGCGTTCTCGGAGACGGACTTCACCGAGGACCTCAAGAAGTTCGACGTGCCGACCTTCCTCATACACGGCGACGACGATCAGATCGTCCCGATCGACGCCTCGGCCCGGCAGTCCGTCAAGCTGGTCAAGAACGCGCGGCTGGTGGTGTACGAAGGAGCGCCCCACGGCCTGGGCACGACCCACAAGGATCGCGTGAACCAGGAGCTGCTCGCCTTCTTCAAGGAAGGGAAGCCGGCGGACGAGGCTTCCAGGCGGGAGACCGCGGCCGCGAGCAAGCGCTGAGAACAAAAGGCGACCGGCGCGTCAGCGCCGGTCGCCACCCGCCGCGGCGGACTCGGCCCGCTCGCGGGCCAGCTCCCGCTGGTCGAGCAGGTTGTAGGTCAGATAGTACTTGTAGATGTTCCCCACATAGTCCACCGTCTCCCGGCCGATCTCCTTCGAAGCCAGAACCTCCACGTGCTGAAACCAGCGGTTGGGGTTCAGGCCTACGGAGCCCGCCTTCCGTCTGAGCCCCGCGATGCGCGCGGGACCGGCGTTGTAGGAGGCGACGGCGAAGATCTCCCGGTCGAGCGGCGTCATCGGCGCGTCGCGATAGTAGCGGTCGATGATGAATCGGAGATACTTCGCTCCCGCGTGCACGTTGTTCTCCAGGTGGTCCACGCCCTTGATGCCGATCGGGGGACCGGCCGCCGTGGCCGGCTTGATCTGCATCACGCCGACCGCGCCGGCGTGACTGCGGCGGCTCTGATCGAGCCCCGACTCCTGGTACCCCTGCGCCAGGAGCAGCAGCGGATCGAGACCGAACTCGGCGCCGTATTTCCGGAACAGGCCGACCATCTTGTCGAAGCGCTGCATGGCCCGCGGAGCGGTGGGATTCCTGAGCCACGGATTATCCCGGAAGTACCGTCGCGCGATGATGTTCCCGAACTCCGTCCCGACCCGATGCCGGCGCACGAACTCATTGACCTCGGCCATCAGTTTGGGCGTGCCCTTTCGCACGGCCCAGGCGAACGCGCCGCCGGAGGCGATCTCGAGGTCGTTCCGGACCTTGAGCCCGGAGAGCACGGACCCGTAGATATCGGCATCCTGGCCGTCCACGACGGTGATCGGCACGACGCCGGTGTTCACCAGCTCCAGGATGTCGCCGTCCTCGAGATTCTCGTCGGCCGGGCGAAGGATGACGGGTCTGATTCCTCGGGCGCGCCACTGCTCGTTGAGCCGGCGCAGGTGCTCGGCGTGGCTGCTGGAGGGGCGAACGTAGACCTCCTGCCCGGACAGTTCCTCCAGGGAACCGAGCTCGGGCGCTCCCGGTCCCGTGACCACGATCTCCCGGGCGTCCGCGTAGACCGGCACCGAGAAGTCCACGAGTTCTTGCCGCTCCGGCGTCACGGTGATCGTGCCCACCGCCACATCGCCGCGGCCCTCCGCCAGCCGCGTGATGAGCTCGTCCCTCGGCACGGGGATGTAGACGCACTCGACCGGGAGCGATCCGGTCTTGAACTTCCGGTTGAGCGTCCGCTCGAACTCCTCGACCGTCTCGTACGACGCACCGCGGAGCCGGCCGCGGTCCTCGAAGTACAGCAGCTTGCTGGGTACGACCAGCACCCGAATGACCCGTCGCGCGACGAGGCTGTCCAGATCGACGTCCCAGCGCTGGGAGACCAGCCGGCTCAGCTCGGTGATCGTGGGACTGGACAGGCTGTCGGGCGGGACCGGTGCGTCGGCAGCGGGTGGGTCAGCGGATTGGGCCTGGGTATCGCGCGCAGCGGCGGGCGCCGGCGGCCGGTCCGCGTCGCAGGCGAGCAGGCCGGCGACAGACAGGATCCACGACGTGCGGCTCAACCTCATCGAAGCGATCAGCGCTTCTCGCGGATGAGAACAATCTCGGTCCGTGCGTCGAACCCGAGATCGCCCAGCCCGGCGACACGCCATCCCTCCCCACCCATCCGGTTCAGGATGCTGGGCAGGTCCTCGCCGACCGGGTTCCCGATGCCGTTCAGGTACCAGGTCACGCCACCCACGTTTCCGGCCTGATCGCGGCCGATGAGAATCGCGTACTCGTACGTGGTCATCTGGATCTCGATCGTGAACTAGGGTTTGGAAGCGTCGTATCCGTCACGCGTGAGCTCGAACCGTATGACACCCGGCTCGGAACCCTCGCCGATGAAGTGGAACCCGCATTTCTGGAGCACGCCGATCGATGGTGTGAGCTCGGGCAGGGTCTCGGCGATGACCCGCTGCACAGCCGGCACCGCGAACGCGTGCGCGAGCAGACCACGGACAGCCTCGGACGCGTATCCGCGGCGCTGGTGATCGCTCACGATGCCGTAGCCCACCTCGACCGTGCCGTCGTCCGACGGAGGGCCCTTGTAGCCGGCGGTTCCGATCAGTGTTCGCGCGGGCGGACCACCGAGCATGATGAAGTAGAGCCACCAGCCCGCGTGGGCCGCCCCTTCGCCCAGCCGCTGCAGGGTGAACTCGAAGGCGGGCGCATCCACGTATTCCGGCGGCCACGTCGCCGGCACCACCGCACCGAGCTCCGCGCCGAGCGCGGGCGGGCTGTCGAGGGCGGCCCGCGCCAGCTCGAGGGTGGCCGGAACCAGCTCGAGTCGTTCGGTGACGATCATGGCACCAAGCTAATAGGGGACGGCGCTCGCCAGGCCAGCCGGTGGCGCAAGGTCACCGCTCGGCCGGCGCGGCGGGTGGCGTCCGAGAGGGATCGAGCCGGCGCCGGATCGCGGTACCCAGCTTCACGGGACAACCAGCCCGGCGATGATCCCGACTACGCTCAGCAGGGTGTGACCAGCGTGAACGTCTTGATGTCGACGAGCATGCGCTTCCTCCCGGGTAGGGTGCTATGGCGCCTCGACTGCTTCGGCCAGCCTACCGAACATGTTCCGCCAGTGTCTCCCACTCCAAGATCATCCGGACTCAGGAGAGGTAGCGGGCTCCCCCGCTCTGGAACCGGGCGAACTCGGCGGCGGCATCCGCGACTTGGAACTCGAGACACAAGCCCTTGCCGTTGAAGGTCTCGGGCCCCGGCGGCGCGGAGGGATGAGACGGATGCATGAATGCGAGGCTGGCACGGTTGACGCCCGCAGCCGCGAGCAGGACGAACCAGCTCGCCTCGAAGACCACCTCGAGGCCGAACCAGCGGCGGTAGAAGTCGCGGCACGCCACCAGGTGCTCGGTGACGACGATCGGATAGAAATCCTGGAGCTGCATCTCCATAGAATACGCGCGCCGGGCTCGGACTAATAGCCGGACTCCAACGCTCAAGGCCTTCGTTCGGCCCCGTGCCCTAGGCGGCGCCCGGCGGCGGTACCATGAGTGAATCCAGCCACTTCATCCCTTCGTCCGCCGTCCGGAACACCCGGGTCGCCGCGAAATAGTTTTCCGACAGCACCCCGAAGACGCGCGACATGCCGAACAAGGCGTCGTCCGATGCTATGATGGCGCAGTTGTGGAACTGGACGCGTGGACTGACCCGCGCGAGCTCGGTTGCGACCGCGCTCAGCTCACCGGTGGTGGGGAGCGACGTCATTTCGCTGAGATCCAACAACACGTCCAGCCACTCCGGGGCGTCGGGATCGCGGATCAGGTCGGCGAAGTGCTGCAGGACTTCCTGCAGCGAGACGGGACCGATACAGCGGGTGTGGATCCGCCTATTCGCGTGATCGAACTCGTAGACTACCGGCATACTCCTCCCCCAGGTGACCGCGCCGAACCCAACGCCGAATCCTACACCCTTGGCCGCCGGGCTCCGCGCCCGCCGCCGCCCATCACCTGACTTCCATCAGATACGAAATCAGGCGCTTGATCTTGCCTCCCTCCATCTCGAAGACGTCGCAGTACCTCAGGTGAAGGGGATCGCCGCTCTTCCGCCGCGCACGGACCGAGCCCTCGGCTATCACGACGTCGTTCTCTTCGGTCATGCGGTCGACCGTGATGGCAGGACTACCGACGAATGCCTCGTTCTCGATCTCTTTGTCGAACGCGTCTTTCCCGCTCACGTGAAACATTCCTGGGATTTCCCACACGACGTCATTCGTCAGACAGGACAATATCCGCTCGTGATCGCTTCTCCTGAAGCCGTCCATGTATTGTTCTACCGTTCTCTTGTTCTCCGTCATCCATCGCTCCCTAGAGTTGTCACCGCGGAGACCCAGCCGTGGACATTCTCCACGCAATTGGAAATACATCCCTCGTTCGGCTCCGCAAGGTCGTTCCACAAAACGGAGCGGCCATCTTCGCGAAGCTCGAGTGGGAAAACCCGACCGGCAGCATGAAGGACCGGATGGCGCAGGCGGTTATCACGCGAGCGGAAGAGGACGGTCGGTTGAAGCCGGGCGACACCGTTGTCGAATACACCGGGGGCAGCACAGGCGCCTCGCTGGCCCTGGTCTGCGCCGTCAAGGGCTACCGGCTGCGGATCGTCAGCTCGGATGCGTTCAGCCGGGAAAAGCTCGATCAGATGGCGGCGCTGGGTGCGGAGCTGACGCTGGTCCCGAGCGAGGGAGGCCGCACCACGAAGAAGTTGATCCTCGACATGATCGAGACGGCCCGGCGCTTGAGCCAGGAACCCCGTACGTACTGGACCGACCAGCTCAACAACCATGACAGCATCGCGGGATACTACCCGATGGGCGAGGAGATCTGGACTCAAACGAAGGGAGAGGTAGACGCGTTCGTCCAGAGCGTGGGAACCGCCGCGTCCTCACGGGGAGTCGCGACCGTGCTGAAGCGGTACAAGCCGAGCATCAGGATCGTCGCCGTCGAGCCGGCCGAGTCCGCGGTGCTGGCCGGCGGCGAAGCGGGGCCCCACAAGATCGAAGGCGTAGGGATCGGCTACAAGCCTCCGCTCTGGGAGCCGAGCCTGGTAGATGACATCGTAGCGGTCAGGACCGACGACGCCAAGGAGATGGCGAGGCGTCTCGCGCGGGAGGAGGGCGTGTTCGCGGGGACGTCATCCGGGGCGAACGTCATCGCCTCCATTCAGGTCGCCGAGCGGTTGGGCTCGGATGCAAGGGTGGTCACGCTGATGGCGGACTCGGGCCTGAAATACCTGGGGACCGACGTCTACCGGCGAAGCTAGCACGGCAGCCGGATCGTCACCCAGCCGCCTGCTCCAGCGCCCGGCAGATCGCGGCGTGCACCCGCCGGTCGTTCATCATGAACGTGTGGCCGACGGGAAGAATCGTCGGGCGATCCTCGGACGTCACCTTCGTTTCCTCTGTCGCAACGACCCAGTCATTGACCTCCTGGCCGAACGGGCTGCGTCGACCCCGAGGGCCCTTGCTACCAGCGATGATCGTGTAGGGGACGGGCGGCGGAGGAAGCCGGGAAAAGAACTCCGGACTCGCGAGCAGCTGCCCGCTTTCGCCGCACAGCAGGCGATAGGGCCAGAATCGTCGGAGTCGACGCGCGAGGCGCGGGACTTGATTGGGGGTGGCAAGCATGACGAAGTGCACCGGGGCGGGCGCGAGATCGGTGAGCGCCGCCCGGAGCGCGAGACCGCCGAGCGAATGCCCGATGACGGCGTAGGGCACGCCGCTGCTGGCCAGCCTCTCGAGACGGCGCCGGACACGCGCTCGAATGTGCTCGAAGGGCTCGATCGCCGCGACATAGCCGAGGCGCTCGACCTGGTGGCCATCCCGACGAAGGAAGCGGGCCAGACGCGCCAGCGAGAGCGGGGTGCGTCCCATTCCATGCACGAGCAGGAGCCGCATGATCCGCCGTTGTCAGGTCGTTCGCCGCTCGACGCGGGCTACGTCTCCGGGAAACATGCACCGCCGCCGCAACCGCGAGCACGGCGCCGCTAGCGCACCAGCGCCACCACCAGTGCACCCGCGGCGAGCGCCAGCGCCGCGATCGCGGCGATCCACGGGCCTCGTGGCGCCGGCACCTTCACCAGCGCGAGCAGCTCCGCCTGCCTGCGCTCGCTCTCCTTCCCCGCGGATGCCTGCCCCCGCTCCATCGCGTCCAGCCGCTCCGCCACCAGACCGAGCTCGGCCCGGAGCTGCTCCTGGCCTTCCGCCATCTGCTCCAGCACGCCGCCGGCCGGCCCCGCCGCCGCCGCGGCCGATTCGAAAAGCGATTGCGACATCACGCTCTCCGCCGCGATCACCTCCTCCATCCCCTGGACGAAGTGACGCTGGTGGATCCGCTTCTGCGCGTCGGGGCCGGGCTCGGTCGTCGCGATCTGCGCCGCCTTCAACACCGCGTTCTTGATGTCGCCGCCGCTCCGGGGGTACGCCTCGGCGAGCGTGCGGAAATCGACGTCATCGGCGAGCGGGGTCTTGCGGGCGTGCAGCTGCACGCTCCAGATCCGCTCCCGTTCCTCCACATTCGGCATGTCGAACAGGATATGGGTCCGAATGCGCCGCTCGAAGGCAGGGTCGATGTTCGCGGCGAGGTTGGTGGCGAAGATGACGACGCCGGGGAAGGTCTCGAGCTCGTGCAACAGAACGTTGACGATGGCGTTGGCTTCCCGCTCGTAGGCGGCGCTCACGGCGCTGAACCGGCGGCCGGCGATCGCATCCGCCTCGTCGAAGAAGAGGACCGCGTCCTCCCGCTCAGCCGTGCGGAAGACGTTCGCGACATGCTTTGAGGTCTGGCCCACCCAGCGGGATTCCAGCTCGGCGTAGCGGACCACGAGCAGTCGCTTCTTGAGCGCGTAGGCGAGCGCTTCGGCGCAGATCGTCTTGCCGGTTCCGGGCGGCCCGGCGAAGTGAAAGGCCAGGCCGAGCCCGGTCGAGTGCCGCTCGGCCAGACCCCACTGATGGAAGATGAGGTCGTGCTTGCGGACCAGGGCCAGCGCGTGATTGAGGGAGCGGAGCGTCGTCGCCGGAAGGACGACGTCATCGAACGTCCGCCGCGGCTCGACCGCTTCCACCAGCTCGCGCGCCGGCGTCCCGAAGAACAGATCGCGGATGCTGTCGGCCATGGGGGAAATCTATCCCCCTTCGCGGCGCTCAGGGGGATGTGCGGTAGACCGCTTACTCCCTGACCTGAGGCCGACGGGCTTCACTCTCGGCGGCCTGGCTCCCGGCCACGCGGTTCCAGGCGTCGCGCACCGCCTCCTTTATCTCCTCCCACGCGGAAGGCTGCTCACCGCGGTGCTGGTACCGCTCCCAGCCGGCCCGGAGGTCGGCCTCCGCGTCGTCCCAGGTCCGACCCAGGGACTGCCGGCCGGACTCGAAGCCGTAGCGGTAGGCGGGCCGAAAGCGATCGTAGTAGTCCGGTCCGAGGGCGTACGGGCGACTGCTGAAGTTCTCGTGCCAGTAGTTCTCCTCGGTTTCCCAGGCCGCGGCCCAGGTCGGATCGGCGGGCATGTTGTCTCCTTGGTGGGGTCACGGACCCCAACCTAGCGAAGGCCGGCGGGCCGACGGGTGAGGCGCGTCACGGGGCGCAGTGCGGCCGGGTTCCGGCCGGGCTTATTTTGCTCCGGATGCCCGGAACCTCTCCCCGCCTTTGGGCCCTGAGAACGGCGTTTCGCACCGTCGGAACGGTGGCCCCCAGCGTCGCCGCCCGCTGGGCCGAAACGATCTTCTGCACCCCTCCCAGGCACGAAACTAAAACCGCTGAGGAAGAGTTCATCGCGACCGGCACGAGGTTCAGCGTGCGGTGGGAGCGGGAGCGGCTGGCTGCCTGGGCGTGGGGCGACGGGCCAACGGTGGTGCTGGTGCACGGCTGGGGGAGTCGCGCCGCTCGGCTGACCGACATGGCGAGGGCGCTCGTGAACGGCGGGTTCAAGGTGGTCGCCTACGATGGGCCGGCCCACGGGCTCTCGACCGGAAGGTTCGCTTCCCTGCCGGAGTTCGCGCGGGCGCTCGCCGCGGTGGCCAGTGCCACGGGGCCTGTCTTCGGCCTGGTAGGACACTCCCTGGGAGGTGCCGCGGCGACACTGGCGTTGCGTGACGGGCTCGGCGCGAACCGCGCGGTGCTGCTCGCGCCCCCTGCCGACGTAGTGGTCTTCTCCCACGCGTTCGCCAATCACGTTGGGCTGCCGGCGCGGGCCCATGCGGCCATGCGGCGGAACCTGGAGACCCGGCTCCGCATGCGCTGGGATGACATCCACATCCCTACGCTCGCCCCGCGGCTCCGGGTACCGGTGCTGGTGGTGCACGACCGGGAGGATCCCGACGTGCCCTACGGCCACGCGGAGGAGATCGTGCACGCGTGGCCCGATGCGCGGCTCATGACGACCGCGGGCCTGGGACACCGCGCGATCCTCCGGGATCCGACCGTCCTGCGCGCGGCGCTCGAGTTCTTGCGCGAGGGCGCGACTGCGTGATCGTGATGGACCGGGAGAATCTCTATGCGCCCGGCTGGTCGCACGTCCTCTCCACCACGAACGATCTGGCGGAGCTCGACGCGTTCCGGGAGCGCGTGGGCGCCCCGCGGCAGGCCCTGCACCTGGGGAACCGGCGCTGGCCGCATCTCGACCTCAAGCTGGAGCCGCGCGACCGGGCGCTCGCGGATCCGGAGGTAAGGGTGTTCGACCGGACGGCGGAGATGCTGCGGTTTCTGAAGCGGGCAGGCGGGCGAGTAGCGCCGCTACTTCATCCCGAGCGCAGCGAGGGACCTTCTCGAACGGGGTTCGGATACCCGCCGAGAAGGTCCCTCGCTGCGCTCGGGATGAGGTAGCGCGCTCAGCTCGGCGACGCCGAAGGTGCCTGACCTTCGGCGGGACTCTCCTCCGGCGCCGTCTCCTCCCGCGGCGTCAGCGTCTCCCCCCACTCCGCCGGCTGAGTCGCCTTCAGCGTGTCGCTCGGCAAGGTCGGCGCCAGCTCGGGCGTCGGCCCCGACGCGCTGCGCGGGGCGAAGTTGGCCTCGAGCGTGTCGCTCGGCAGCGTAGGCGACGGCGAGGATGCCTGCGCCGACAGAAGCGCGGGCATGACGAGCAGCGATGTGCTCAGCAGCAGGAGACGGGACGCGGCGGACATGCGGAACCTCCGGATGGGTCACCAGCGCGGACGACGGACGATTCCAATCTACCGCCCATAAAAAAATGCGCGCCCCCCGTCGTTCAGGGACGCGCAAAGAATTGCACTGCGACTCAGAGGATCTTCTTCCCGAACCCCGACTGCACCAGCTCCACGGCGAATACCGCGGAGGTATTGCGGTCGTCGAGAATCGGATTCACCTCCACCATCTCGAGCGACGTCATCACTCCCGAGTCGTGGAGCAGCTCCATGATGTGGTGCGCCTCGCGATAGTTGAGGCCGCCTTTCACTGGTGTGCCGACCCCCGGCGCGACCGTCGGATCCACCGCGTCCAGATCGAAGCTCACGTGCACGTAGTCGGTGCCGTCGGTCACGCGCGCCAGGGCCTTCTTCATGACCCGGTGAATTCCGTGTCGGTCCACGTCCGACATCGTGTGCACCTGCACGCCGTACCGCTTGAGCCGCACCTTCTCGCCGTCGTCCAGACTCCGGATCGCCACCTGTGCGACGTTCTTCGGATTCACCTTCGGCCCGTCGCCACCAATCTCCGTCAGCTGCGCCGGTCCTTCGCCGAACAGCGCCGCCACCGGCATGCCATGGATGTTGCCCGAAGGCGAGGTCTCGGGTGTGTTGATGTCGCCGTGCGCGTCGATCCAGAGCAGCCCGACCTTCTTGCGCCGTGCCCGGGCCGCCTTGGCGATACCGGAGACCGTGCCGACCGAGATCGAGTGATCGCCGCCGAGCACCAGGGGAAACCGGTCCCGGCTCACCAGGCGCTCGACCTTGGTGGCGAGCTGGCGCGAGGCCCGGGCGATCTCGCCGAGGAAGCGTGCCCGGGTGTCACCGACCTTGAGCTCCTCGATGTTCTTGATGTCGAGGTCGCCTTCGTCGGCGACGGTGTGGCCCAGCTCCCTGAGGCGATCGGCGAGTCCGGCGATGCGGATCGCGGAGGGGCCCATGTCCACTCCCCGGCGTCCGGAGCCGAGGTCCATCGGCACGCCGATGACGTGGACGTTCTGGTTCGTCGTCATGGGCTGGAATTGTACCCGCGCGCGAGTGCTTTGTCGAAACCGGGTCAGCTCGCCGGGGGGCGCATCGCAGCGTTGAGGCCCCGCATCCAGAGCGCCAGGCCGAGAAGAAACCCGAGGAGGAGGCCGGCGAACGGACCCGCTGCGAGACGGGGAGGGACCGACGCGTTCGCCTGGAGGAGAAGGGCGTGCAGCGCTATCGCAAGCGCCAGCATCAGACAGCCGAGCCACCACATCTGTTCGGTCACGCGGCGCGCCCCTTCGGCGCGTCGTGCCGCCTGAAACCAGTAGTCCTTGCCGGGGACGTTGAGCGCCTCGGGCCGGGTGGCCGCCAGTCGCGACACCATGGCGACGATGCCGATCGGCAGCAGCAGCCCGATGATCGCGATCGTCGCGACGTAGAACCCGTGACCGGCCCAACCGTCGGGGTCGCCACGCAGCCCAAAGTGCACGGCCATGGGCTCCGGCAGTCGCGGCAGCGTCAGGGCGACGAACGCCGCGCCGGCCAGGGCGAGAATCAGGAAGGAGGAGCGGCCGCGGGACGGCATATCACGGGAAGATCCCCAACTGCTCGTAGCTCAACGCCACCTTGTCGATCGCCACGATCATGGCCGCCGTGCGCATCTCCAGCGCGTCTCCCTGATGCCGTTTCCAGACCTCGCGAATCGGGTAGTACGCGCCGATCATGGTCTCCTCGAGACCCGAGTTCACCAGGTCCTCCTCGCTCGCACCGTGGGTGACGGCCTCGACCTCCTCCTGGGTGAACTGGCGGCCCGTCGAGCGCTCGACCGCCTGCAGCAGGCGGGTGAAGGCGTTCTGCTCGTACCGCTTCTGCATTCGCCCGAAGCGGACGTGGCCGAGGTTCTTCACCCATTCGAAGTAGGAGACGGTCACCCCGCCGGCGTTGAGGTAGGCGTCGGGGATGACCGTGATGCCGCGCTTGGTGAGGATCTGGTCCGCTTCCGGCGTCGTCGGCCCGTTGGCCGCTTCGGCGACGATCTTCGCTTTGATACGCGGAGCGTTGTCGGCCGTGATCTGCCGCTCCAGCGCCGCGGGGATGAGGATGTCGCAGTCCAGCTCGAGCGCATCCTCCCGCCTCGCCAGATTCGTCGCGCGCGGGAAGTCCAGGATGCTGCGGCGCTCGCGCCGATGCGCCATGACCTTTTCGAGATCGAGTCCCTTCGGGTCCGCGATGGCCCCTTCCGACTCGGCCAGTCCTACGAGCACCGCGCCCGCCTCCTGGAAGAACCTGGCGGCGAAGTAGCCGACGTTGCCCAACCCCTGGATCACGACCCGCTTGCCCTGGATCCCCGGCGTGAGTCCCAGCGCCTTCATGTCCTCGGCGACGCTGCAGACCTCGCGGACAGCGTAAAACACTCCCCGGCCCGTCGCTTCCACCCGTCCGCGGATTCCGCCGGCGCTCACCGGCTTCCCGGTGACGCAGCCGAGCGCGTCGAGCTCTCCCGGACAGAGCTGGGTGTAGGTGTCGGCAATCCAGGCCATCTCTCGTCCGCTGGTTCCCACGTCGGGGGCCGGGACATCGAGCCCGGGGCCCATGAAGTTCTTGCGCACCAGCTCGAAGACGTACCGCCGGGTGATCCGCTCCAGCTCTTCGGGCGAGTACTTCTTGGGGTTGAGGCGGATGCCTCCTTTGGCTCCGCCGAACGGCACGTCCACCAGGGCGCATTTGTAGGTCATGAGCGCCGCGAGTGCCTGCACTTCCTCCGCGTCCACCGCCTCGGCGTAGCGGATGCCTCCCTTGCAGGGGAGCTTGTGATGACTGTGCTCTGCACGCCAGGCGTGCATCACCTCGATCCGGCCGTCGTCGCGCTTGATGGGGAAGCTGGTATAGAAGAGGTTCTTGCACGCGCGGATGTTGGCGAGCAGCGTCGGGTCGTGGTGGGTGAATCGGGCCGCCCGGTCGAAGGCGAGATCCACTTGCTCGAGAAAACTGGCGCCTACGGACATGGGGGTGCTCCCGGATCGGTCAATTGGTCAACCAGCGGGCGATGGAAAGCCACGCGTCGGACGTGCCGATCGCGAAGCGGAACGGCAGCGAGACCATGACCAGCACCCCGCCCCAGAGAAACGCGGGGTGTACCCGGCCATGTGCCCACTTGTCGTACATCATGCAGACCAGGATGAGGAGACAGGTGCCGCCGATGGCATACGGCGGCCCCTCGCTCCCAATGAGTCTCCCCATTCGCGCGAAGGCCGGCGTCAGAATGGCGATGGTGCCGAGCAGCATGAGGCGCTTGTGCGTGTCGGTCCGCCGGCGGTAGTAGAGAGCGAACGCTACCGGAAGACCAAACGCGAAGAGGGTGCCGATCGGTACCGCGAGGAAGGCAAGCGGGGAGGGCGCGCCGGGCGGCGCATGGCCAAGTCGGGCCGACTCGACGGCCGTCACAAAACCCACCACCAGCACGAGCGCCGCGATGATTCCGCCGGCTACGCCGAGGCGCCGATGGAGGTCCGTCCGTCTCGCCCCGACGAGAGAGACCTGCGTCAGGAAGAGGAGGAGCCAGGACGAGGACACGATACCGTGGATGTGCACGAGCGTGGTGAGCGGTCGAGCCCCGAAGTAGGACCCGAGGAAGTAGGTCCTCGCGAACCCGACGAAGGCGATGATGATGCACGCGATCGCCATGCCGGTGAAGAAGCGTTGATCCAGTTGGCGGGCCTGTGCCGGAGACCTCGGGGCGACAGGCCGGTCCACCAGGTCGAGCCCTGCGCTCATACCACCTCCCGGTTGTCTTTCGAGGATGTGTAATAGTGGCGCGGCGATGGGCCGCCCGGAAGTGACATCCGGGACCGGAAGGGAGTCTTCGCGCTACAGGGACCCTCGTCACCGAATGGTCGGTCACCCGGAGAAGTCACATGCGCCAGTCCATCGCCTTGCCGCTCGTCCTGCTGGTCATCGGCGCCTGCGGCGGGCCTACCGAGCCCGAGGGCCCTCCGCCACTCCTCACCGAGCTCCCGCGAGCGCTCTCGGCGGCGGAGCTCCGCATCGTGGACGGCGCCAATACGTTCGCCTTCGATCTCCTGCGGGAGGCGACCCGCGAGCTGCCGTCCGGACTCCAACGCCTTCCTCTCGCCGCTCAGCGCGTCCATGGCGCTCGGCATGACGCTGAACGGCGCGAACGGACAGACCTACGACGACATGCGGAACGCCCTCCGGCTCTCAGACCTGACCGAGGCGGAGATAAACTCGGGCTATCGGGACCTGATCGCGCTCCTGGGGAGCCTGGACTCGCGGACGGAGATGCGGATCGCCAACTCCCTGTGGGCCCACGCTGGACTTCCGCTGGAGGAGGCCTTCGCCACCACCGGACGCACGTTCTTCGATGCCGAGGTCACCACCCTCGACTTCGGCAGTCCGGACGCCGTGCCGACCATCAACACCTGGGTGAGCGACAAGACGAACGGCAGGATCCCCCGCCTGCTCGACGACATCGCGAGCGACGAGGTGCTCTTCCTGATCAACGCGATCTACTTCAAGGGGAAGTGGCGGTCGGCCTTCGATCGGAAGGACACCCGCAGCGAGCCCTTCCACGGCGCCGACGGCCAGGACCGGACCGTCCAGCTCATGCACCAGGAGGACACGCTACGGTACCACGAGACGGAGGACTTTCAGGCGGTAGACCTGCTCTACGGGAACGGGGCGTTCGCGATGACCGTTCTCCTGCCCACCGCCGGCCGCACACCCGGCGGAGTGTTGGCCGGGCTGGATCCGGCGGGGTGGCGACAGATCACCGAGAGCTTCCGCACGGCGGAGGTCAACCTGACCCTGCCCCGGTTCCGTCTGGAATACGGCCGCCGGCTCAACGACGACCTCATGGCCCTGGGCATGGGCATCGCGTTCGATGACATGCGGGCCGACCTCTACCGCATCGCCGACGTGCGCCCGGAGCGGCTCTACATCACCCGGGTGGACCAGAAGACGTTCGTGGAGGTGAACGAGGAGGGGACCGAGGCGGCCGCGGCCACCGCGGTCGGAGTCGGCACGACCAGTGCGCCGCTGGTTGTCGAGATGCGGGTGGACAGGCCGTTCGTCTTCGCCATCCGCGAGCGGCTCTCGGGGACGGTGCTGTTTCTCGGGGTGATGAATCTGGTGGGAGAATAGTAGCGCCACACCTGTTGTCACCCTGAGCGAAGCGAAGGGGGCATGACCCGAGTCATGCCCCCTTCGCTTCGCTCAGGGTGACAACAACGACAGCCCGATCTCTAGCTGGCCAGCGGCACGATGTACTGCAGCTTCCCGTTCGGCGCGTCGGGAATCCGGTCCACCATCTCGAAGACGATCTGGAAGTCCTGTCCCACGCCCAGCTCGATCGAGCGCGTGAGCCGGGTCCGCTGCGCCTCGGAGGGCGGCCGGCGCACGTTGATGAGGAATCGCAGCTGCCGCCCCGGCTCCTCCCGCACCTGGAACCGGCGGACCCACTCGTGCGCCTCCGCACGCCCCAGCAGGCTGGTGACGAAGGGAGTCGTGAGCGGAGCGCCGTCGCGGCGGTGGATGATGTGGGCGGACCGGCCGTGCACCCGGGTGATGAGACCGAGCCCGCGGCCGCAGTCGCACCGCTCGGGCAGGATCGCCGCCATGTCGCCCATGTTGTAGCGAATGAGCGGCATGGCCGTGAGGCCGAGGCTGGTGATGACCAGCTCGCCCAGCGTGCCCGGGGGCACCGGCTTCCCGTCCTTGCCGAGCACCTCGATCACGAAGCCGTCGTCGTTCACGTGGAGCACGTCACGCCGCATCGGGCACGACCACGCGAGCACGCCGAATTCGTTGGTGACGTACACGTCCACCGCGGGAGCCTGGAAGGCCTGCTCGGCCAGCTCGAGGCAGCGGTCGGTCACCTCCATCGCCGTGCAGAACACCGCGCGCGGCGGATGAATGCGCGCGCCGGATGCCAGCACGTGATCGGCCAGCGCTTCGATCGCGCCGGCATAGCCCGTCAGGATGGGGGCGTTGATCGAGCGCACCTTCTCCAGCACCTTGGCCGGCGGTGAATCCGAGGCGACCTTCTCCACCCGGGGCAGCACTCCCAGCCGGCGGAGCAGCGTGATCGGGCCCGCGCGATCGGGCTTGTCGAGGATGGCCACGTTGATCTGCGAGTCCCAGATGCTGCATCCGTACGCGGCGTACACCCGCCACCAGCGCGCCGAGTAGTCGGCCTCCTCGAGGCGTGACCGGAAGAACGTCCCGGGTGTGCCCGTGGATCCCGAGGTCCTCACCTGTACGAGACCGGTCTTGTCCACCGTCATGAGCGACTGGTGCCCCTGCTTGCCGATCACGATGCGGTCGAGCACCGGCATCCGCTCCAGGTGGCGCAGCTCGGCCTTGGCGGGATCGATCCCGGCGGCGCGCATCGCGGCGCCGTAGTAGGAGGTCTTCGCCGCCTTGGCGAGAATCTGCCGAAGCCGGGCGAGCCGGCGGGAGGCCAGCTCCTCGTGGGAGAGCCACTGCTCTCGCTCGAGTCGGAGCGACGACTGCAGAAGCGTGCCGACGGACACAACCGGACCGGCAGTGGCAATGAGCGGCAAAGCCATGCGCCGAACTCCAATGGTTTCTGTGGGACTGGCGGTGTGTTCGCCGGGTAGGAATTGCAATTGTGGGTCCGCGCGGTGTGCCGCTCGCCACCGCGACGGAGGACTGCAACTCCTTGCCGTCAGGCTTCAGCGGTCAGCCGACGGAAGTGGGCCTAGCGGAAGGGGCGAATGCGTTCCAGCGAGAGGGGATGGCGGTCCTTCACGGCAGGTCGGGCGAGGGAGAGAGCAATAGACAGGAAGTGGAAGCGCGATGCAGCGTAATGCACGGGGTGTCGAGAGATTCGTCTGTCTCGGCCGAATTCGGAAACTTTCTATACGTAGCGGGCTCCCTACAGGCGAACACACCGGGTGTTTCGCTACTGCGCCCGATACCGGCTCCACCACTCGCGGGCACGCTCCTCCGACCACGGGTCGGCGCACTCCACTTCGGCCAGCCGCTGCGACAGCTCCCGCGCGGACTGCGGGCGAGCCGCGGGATCCTTGGCGAGACACGCGAGTACCAGTCGCTCGAGCGCCGGCGGAATCGGCAGCTCGGTCCTGGTTGACGGGGCGGCGGGCTCGGCCCTGGCGTGCTGTACGAGGATGCCCATGGTGGTTTCCGCGGTGAACACCTGCTGGCCGGTGATCAGCCAGTACGCGACGCAACCCGTGGCGTAGATGTCGGCGCGGCTGTCGATGGACGCCTCGCCCAGCGCCTGCTCGGGTGCCATGAAGGCGGGCGTCCCGTGGACCGCGTTCTCCCGGGTGAGGGCGGGATCGCCGCTCGTCCGGGCGTCGAGCGCCTTCACGAGCCCGAAATCGAGCACCTTCACAAAGTCAAAGTCCTCGCCGTAGTGGCAGAGGAAGACGTTGGCCGGCTTGATGTCGCGGTGAACCAGACCGCGGGCCTCTGCCTCGGCCAGCGAGTGGCAGACCTGGCGCAGGAGAAAGACCGCGCGCTCCGCGGGGACGGGACCGAAGCGGCGCACCAGGGCGTCGGCGTCAAGCCCCTCGAGCAGCTCCATCACGTAGTAGAAGGTGCCCTGCTCCGCGACGCCGAAATCGAACAGCTCCACCGTGTGCGGCGAGCGCAGGCTGGAGATGGCCTGGGCCTCGTGCTCGAAGCGCTTCTGCAGGATCGTCCGAGCATCTCGGGGCGATTGAGCGAGGGCCGGATCAGCTTGATCGCCGCGGGCCGGGCCAGCATGCGGTGACGCGCGCGCCAGACCTCGCCCATGCCGCCCTCCCCCAGCCGCTCCTCCAGGCGATAGCTGCCGAGCTCGCGGGCCGCCACCACTTCGCGCCCCAGCCGATACACCACTGCGGGCGCCCATGTACGCGAAGACGATCGCGAATGCAGGGCCGATCACCGCGCGGAAGTAGTCGTCCGGACCTGCCGTCACCTTGCCGAGCAGATCGAGCAGCAGCAGCGCCAGCGGCGACATCGCTCCCGCGACGATCGCGGCGACCAGCATGCGCCGCGGCGGGCCCGGCATGATCAGCGGGAAGAGCACGATGACCGTCGGGACCCACGTCAGGGGAGTGATGGTTCCCGACTGGAGCCACCACTGCCACATGGTAGTGAAGGCGATCATGAAGCAGATGAGAACCTGGTAGATCAGGCCGATGGTGTGCAGCCGGGCGGGAGACACCTGACCCTGTCGCGCAACCCACCACACGACAGCCGAGGCGACGGCGACGGAGAGGTCCGCGAGGATGAAGCCGAGCGTTGGCGCGGAACTCGGCCGGCATCTCGTCGCCGACGAGGGTGCCGACGATCCAGCCCGAGGAAGTAGAGAAACGGATCGAAGGAGAACGCGAAGAAGAGGAGGAGCGTCAGAAGGCGGACGCGTCCGCGGACCTGCTCGAGGAGGTCGGCGGGAGCGCCAGATGCCTGCGCTGCCGCTGGGGGGTGCGTCCGGTGAACGAGCGTGACGTGCTCGTGCAGTCCAGGCGCCTGGTGCCGCGGAAGGAGAGCGTAGCTGGCGCTATAGCGATTGAATTGGAAGGTCGGCGGGGATCCGCGGAGGGGAAGGGGGCTCACCAGGGCCCACACCGTGGCGCGGACGCAGCGGCTATCGCAGCCAGTTCACGAAGAACGTAATGATGATCGCGTTGGCGAAGTCGATGAAGAAGGCGCCCACCAGGGGCACCACGAGGAAGGCCCGCGGTGCCGGCCCGTACCTGGTCACCAGCGCGCGCATGTTGGCCACGGCATTGGCCGTGGTCCCCAGCGCGAACCCGATGAACCCGCTCGACATCACCGCCGCGTCGTAGTCCCGGCCCATGAGATGGTAGGTCATCGTCGCCGCGAACACGGCGATCACGACGACCTGCGCCGCGAGGATGACGAAGAGCGGCAGCGCCTGCCCCGCCAGCTGCCAGAGCTTCAGGTCCATCAGTGCGACGACCAGGAAGATGTTCAGCGCGAACCCGCCCACGAAGTCCATCGCCGAGGGGTTGATCTTGAGCCAGCCGGTCCGGTCGTCCACGTTGCGCAACACCGAGGCCACCATCATGGCGCCGATGTAGGCCGGCAGGGTCCAGCCGATGTCCTTGAACCAGCCACTCAGGATACTGCCGATCCCCATCGCCACGGCGAGCACGATCATGTTCATGATGATCGGGGAGTCCTCCCGATCCGGGTCGACCACGAGCTTCGTGTGGTGCAACGGGTCCGGCTCGCTCACCGTACTCGCCGCGGCGGTGGACTTGAGCCGGTGCCGCCGGATGAGCCAGGTACCGACGGGCGTGCCGGTGAGGCCGCCGCACACGATGCCGAACGTCGCCGAGGTGAGCGCCAGCGTGCCGGCGCCGACCAGCCCCGCGTCCTCCAGCAGCGGCGAGAAGGCCAGGCCGGTGGCCGGGCCGCCCACCAGCGTAACCGAGCCCGCCACCACGCCGAGCAGCGGGTGCTCGCCGAAGGCCTGGGCGATGGCGATCCCGAGAAAGTTCTGGACGAAGCAGAAGGCGATGGAGAAAAGCAGGAAGATGACCACCTGGATCCCGCCCACGCGCAGCAGCGCCAGGCTCGCGCTCATGCCGATCGTGCTGAAGAAGGCGACGCTCAGCACCGGCTGCGCCGCCGTGTCGAGCTGCACGCTGAGAAAGCGGTCCCGCCCGACCAGCACCAGGAGCGCGAATAGGAGCCCGCCGACGACGGCCGCGGGGATGTTCAGCCGATCGAGCCAGCCGATCCGCTCCCGCAGCTTGAGTCCCACGAAATAGAGCACGGCCGCGAGGCTCAGGGTCTGGAGCAGATCCAGTTTCAGTTCGAGCATGTCGGTGTCGGCGAAGGATGGGGGGTCAGGTGCGACTCATCGGTACAGATGCTCGGTCAGCAGCAGCAACCCGGAGAGCAGCGGGCCATGCATGAGCAGCGCGCCGGGAAGGAGCGCCCACATCGCCCCGCGGCTCACCCAGCGCTCTCTCGCCGCTCGGCCGAGGAGATAGACCGAGAACGGCAGATTGATGAGCACCGCCGTCACGAGGCCCGGCGAATAGCCGTCGAACACGACCATGGCGGCGGAGACGTGCCACAGCACATTGAGGAGCACCGTGGCCTGAACCAACAGCAGGAGCCAGAGGGGAACGGCGGATTTGGGGCGGCTGGTCGCCCAGATCACGAGGAGCAGAGGGATCAGGGTGACGAGCGCCAGCGCCGTGCCGACCTGCCCCAGCGTGAGCGCGCCGGCGACGGCGCGCCAGCCTTGGGGAAGACGTCCCAGTAGCAGGGGCAGGTATCGCGGAAAGAGGAGTGCCTCCTCCGCGTTGTGCGCAGCGAGGAGAACAGGAATCAGCCAGAGAACGCGTGGCCGGGACGCCACGCGCTCAAAACTCGCGCCGCTTCATCTCCTTGAACAGCCGCCGCGTCTCCGAGGATTCCTCGGCCGGCCGCTGCTTCAGCGTGGGGTCGAACTGGGCGGCCTGGTCCTGCCTGGGCGGCTTGACCTTGGCGGCGTTCTTCTTCGCCAGCGCCTCGAGCCGCTTGTCCTCGCTTTTCGACATGTGCCCTCCGTGCGGGGTCTTACCGGTTCGGCTGCTCTCTCAAATTCTAGCCGCAGGCGGGGCCAAAGGCATCCCGTCGGTTCAGCCTCCGGTCGCGGCCACCTGCTCCTTGAGCACCCGGATCGCCAGGTCCACCGTCCGCAGGTGGGTCCGAAACACCAGGACTACCGCGCGCAGCGTGAAGCGGCCGTCGAGCATGGTCGAGGACAGAAATACCCGCCCATCCCGCTGGGAGCCTTCCACGATCGCCCGGTTGATCCGGTTGGTCTCCTCCAGGCTCGCGCCGGACGGAACCCACCGATATGTCACGATGGACAGGTCCGGCTCCGGTCCGACCTCGAAGCCGGCGGCAGCGATCTGCTGACGGAAGTAGCGCGCCAGGAGCAGCTTCTCGTCGAGCGCCGCGGCGAACGGCCGAGTGCCAAGGAGGATCAGCGGCAGCCACATACGGAGGCCGCGGAAGTGTTTGGAGAGCTCGGGCGAGATGTCGGCGGGCGAGAGCTCTCCCGGCTCCCGGAGGGCGTCCTGCATGTAGGCGCCGGAGTAGTCGTGGGTGGCCACCAGCGCCTTCGCGTCCCGGACGACCACGATGCCGCTGCCATACGGCAGAAACAGGCCCTTGTGCGGATCGAGGATGACCGAGTCCGAGCGCTCGATGCCCTTGAGCACCTGGCGACCGTGCTCGGTCAGCAGGAAGAACCCGCCATAGGCCGCGTCCACATGAAACCAGCAGCCGGCCTGCTCGGCGACGGTGGCGATGGCATCGAGCGGATCCACCGCGCCGGTGTCGGTGGCGCCCGCGGCGGCGATGACGAGCCACGGCTTGAGCCCGCGCCCGCGATCTGCCGCGATCGCCTCCGCGAGCGCGTCGGGACGCATGCGGTAGCACTCGTCCATCGGCACGTAGCGGAGCTGTGCCTCTCCCAGACCGGCGATGCGGAGCGCCTTCTGGTTGCAGTGATGCGCCTGTCCCGTCAGATAGACGACGGCGGAGGCGAAGTCCCGGCCGGTCAACCCATGGACGTCCCTCGCGGTGGCGATCGCCGACAGCGTCGCTATGCTCCCGCCCGACGCGATGTGCCCGCCCGCCGTGGCCGGATACCCCACCAGGTCGGCCACCCAGCGGATCAGCATGTTCTCCATCCGCACCGGACCGGGGCCGCCGAAGAACACGCCCGCGTACTTGTTGCTCACCGCGGCGAGGTAGTCGCCGAGCGCGGAGTGGTAGAGCCCGCCGCCCGGGATGTAGGCCAGGTGCCCACCGGAGGCGGTATTGGCTCCCGGGCGGACCACGTCGTGCTCCAGGTGCTCGATGGCCTCGTCGATCGGAATGCCGTGCTCCGAGATCGGCGAGCGGAGCAGCCCGATGCCCTTGTCCTCGGTGACGTTGTAGGCGTTGAGCGTCTCGAGCTTGCGGAGGAATCGCTCGGAGGAGGCGATGACCGCGTTGCGGAGCTGCTTGCGGCGGGACGCGCCGGGCTCGAGCGGGCGCGCGGCCCGCTCGAGCCGACGGATGCGGTCGAGGAGATCCTGGTCGGTCAACCCGGGACGCTCAATCCGGCGACAGCCGCAGGACCATGTCGAGCTGCACCGCCGCGCCGAACGGGAGCTGGGCGGCACCGGTCGCGGTGCGGGCGTGGCGGCCGGCCTCGCCGAAGAGCTCGACCAGCAGATCGGACGCGCCGTCGATCACCGTCGGATGCTCCGTGAACGAAGAGGCGGAGCGGACGAATCCCTGCATCCGCTCGACCGACACGATCCGGTCCAGGTCGCCGATGTCCTGCTTGATGATCGCGAGCAGATCGAGCACGGTCTCCCTCGCCGCGGCCCGCGCGGCGTCGGTGGTGATCTCGGAGCCCACCTCTCCCCGCAGCCGGCTCACCCGGCCGGCGACGAAGAGGAGGTCGCCCGAGCGCTTGGTGCCGAGGTAGTTGGCGACCGGAGGCTTCGGCGGGGAGAGGGAGAGACCGAGATCGCGTAGGCGGGATTCCACCCTGCTCATCAATGCTTGCCCGGCTCCCATTTGATGATCTTGAGGTCCAGTACCGAGATCGAATAGAACACCGGCACCAGCAACAATGTGATCACCCTCGCGGCGGCGAGCCCGCCGATCTGGGCGTAGCAGAGCGGCTCCCACAGCGGCCCCCCGTGGAGGGCGAGCGGCACCAGTGCGAAGATAGTCGCGCCCACGGTGATGAGCACCGGTCGGAGCCGGAGAATGCCGGCAACCAGCAGCGCCTCCTGGAGGCCTTCGCCCTTCTCCCGCACCTCATCGATGGCCAATGGCCATCTGTTCTCAGGGCTTTCCTGAACGTTTCACTTGGCGCGGCCTCCACCCGACGCGGTCGAGCTTCACCCTTCCTCTCGCATCGAAGAGCACGCCTTCCCGCTCCAGCAGCATCCGCTGGGAGAGCTCGGCTCCCGGCTTTCTCCGACGGCTCACCTCGCCCCGGGCGTTGATGACTCGATGCCATGGCAGCGCCGTTGTGTCGGGCAGGGCGGCGAGGGCATAGCCCACCTGCCGTGCATGGCCGGCCAGTCCGGCCAGCGCGGCGATCTGCCCGTAGGTCGCCACCCGGCCCCTGGGGATCCGCCGGATGACCTCGTAGATCCGTGCGTACGTCATCTTCTCTTCTCCGTTGACACCCGGACCTCAGGACCTCGGTGAGTCGGCGATAGATTTACCGTCGCCCCATTCACGGCGATCCAAGCTTGCACACCCGTCTCAGGAAGTGGAAGCACCGCCTGTCCCGTCATCTCCGAGGCTTGGGGAGCGCGTGGCGCTACTCGGCTATTGTGGCCGGAGAGGAGGGACTGAGCCGCTTCCGACTGCTCGGCGAGGCCGTCCTGCTCGCCGCCCGCGGCCGCATGGCGCCGGACACCTATTTCTACTACCGGCTCTTCGACCGAAGCTCTCAACCAGAACAGAAGCGACGCTATCTGCCGGAGTCACCCCGGGCCAATGCGCGACTCTGGTCGCGGCTCACGCCCTCTCGGTTCCGTTGTCTCTACGACAACAAGGTCGTCTTCCACCACTATTTCACTTCGCTGGGGCTGCCGTTGGCCGGCCTCTTCGGCGTGTTCGACCCTGCCGTGGGACGAACTGCCGAAGGCGAGAGTCTCCGGACCGAGGCCGACCTGGCCTCGCTCCTCCGCCGGCTGTCTCACAACGGGTTCGTGTTCAAGCCGGCCGAGGGCCTGAAGGGCACCAGGTGCTGGTCTTCGACCGGCCCGGCGCCGGATGATCCGGACACTTTCCTGACGCTCTCGGGCGAGCGGTACGATGCGGCGAGAATGATCTCGATCGCCAACGACTCGGCGGCGCTCGAGATTCACAACCCTTGGGCGAGCCTCTCGACGTTCCTGATCGAGGAGCGGATCCGGCCCCATCGGGAGTTGGCCGAATTCATCGGCCCCACGCTGTGCACCGTCCGGGTCCTCACCATCGTTGGCCTCGACGGACAGCCGCGCATCGTCGCGTCGGTCTTCAAGCTGCAGCCGAAGCCGGTGGGAGTGGACCACCTGCTTTACGGAGCACTGGGGTGTTGGGTGGATCCGGAGACGGGCGCTCTCGGCCCGGGTCGGACACGCTCCAGCCTCGGCTCCACCACCGTCATTCCGGGCACGGACCGATCCTTCGTCGGATACCGGCTTCCCGGCTGGGAGCAGGTCAAGGGACTCGCGCTGGCGGCCGCGGCGGGATTTCCCTGGGCCCGCGCCATCGGCTGGGACATCGCGCATCTCGGATCGGGGGCCGATCCTGATCGAGGGGAACGAGCGCTGGTCGCCGTCGCTGATGCAGATCCCGGCGCCCCATGGACTGATGGATGGAGAGCTGAAGGCCTTGTATGACGGGCTGAAGGAGCGGTAGAGGCGCACGCCCCCCGCCCCCTTCGCGCGCCTCGCTGACGTAGGGCAGCAGCTCCGGATCCGCGTTCCGCCACATACCCACGACCCAGGTGTATCCGCCTCGCCTCCGAGTGTCACAAGCCCGCGGCCGCCGCACCCTGCACCATGGCGGCGAGGCCTGAATGGCCGAGGTCGTCCACTTCGCTCTTGACGCTCACATCTTGACAATCAAGATGTAGCGCGCGTATGCTCGTGCCATGGACGAGACCAACACCGACGTCATCCAGGGCACGCTGGACATGCTCATCCTCAAGCCGCTGAGCCTGCAGCCCATGCACGGCTTCGGCATCGCCCGCCGGATCGAGCAGATCTCCCGCGGCGTCTTCAAGGTCAACCCGGGCTCGCTCCTCACCGCGCTCCAGCGGCTGGAGCGCGCCGGATGGCTCGACGCCGAATGGCGGCAGACGGAGAACGCGCGGCGGGCCAAGTTCTACCGCTCACCCGCGGCGGCCGGAAGCAGCTGGAGGTCGAGACCGCGGACTGGACCCGCCGGGTCTCGGCCGTCGCGCGGCTGCTCAAGGCCGAGGGCTAGCGTGTGCCTCTGGCGGCAGGTCGCGCGCGGCCTGCGCGGCGCTCGCTCGTCGGTCCGAGACCGACCGGGAGATCGCCGACGAGGTGGAGCACTACCTCGACCAGGCCACCGCGGAGCACATCGCGCCGCGGCCTCTCGCCGGACGAGGCGCGCCGGGCCGCCCGGCTGGAGCTGGGCAACGTCACCGCCGTCCGCGAGCAGGTGCGCGGCTACGGCTGGGAGAACGCTGATCGACGACGCTGCTCGCCGACCTGCGCTTCGCCGCGCCGCCGGCTGCGCGCGGAGCCCGGCTTCACCGCGATCACCGTGGTCACGCTGGCGCTCGGCATCGGCGCCACCACCGCGATCTTCAGCGCCGTCGAACCCGATCCTGTTCGAGCCGCTGCCCTACCCGCGATGCCGGCCGGATCGTCGACGATCTGGGACTCGGCACCCGACGGCATCGCGGCTCGACGACCACGTTCGGCACCTATCGCGAGATCGCGGAGCGGCGCGCTCGTTCGAGGCGCTCGCCGTCATGAAGCCCTGGCAGCCGACGCTGACCGGGCCGGCCGAGCCCGAGCGGCTCGACGGCCAGCGGGTCAGCGCGTAGCTACTTCCGCGTCCTCGGCGTGTCCGCCCGCGCTCGGGCGGACTTTCAGGCGGCCGACGGATCGAGCTCGACGGTCCACCGCGTCGTGATCCTCGAGCGACGGCCTTGGCGGCGGCGCTTCGGCGGCGATCCCGCGATCATCGGCCGCCCGATCACGCTCGACGAGGATCAGCTACGTGGTCATCGGCGTCATGCCCAGGGGTTCGAGAACGTGCTGGCGCCCGCGGCCGAGCTGTGGGCGCCGCTGCAGTACGACATGTCGCAGGGCCGCGCGTGGGGCCATCACCTGCGCATGGTCGGGACGGCTGCGGCCCGGCGTCAGCCCGGACGACGCCGGGCGCGAGCTCGAGGCGATCGCGCGCGCGCCATCTGCCGGAGTTCACGACGGCCGGAGTGGGCCGCGCTGGACCCGGCGCTCATGCGTCATCCGCTGCACGACGATCTCACCCGCGGCGTCCGGCCGGCACTCCTCGCCATCCTCGGCGCGGTCGATGCTGGTGCTCGTGATCGCGTGCGTCAACGTGACCAACCTGCTGCTGGCGCGCGGCGTCCAGCGGCGCGGCGAGTTCGCCCTGCGCGCCGCGCTCGGCGCCGGCGCGGCCGGCTGATCCGGCAGCTGCTGACCGAGAGCCTGCTGCTCGCCGCGCTGGGCGGCGCGGCCGGGATGGCCGTCGCGATCTCGGCGTGCGCGCGCTCGTCGCGCTCAGCCCTCCGGACCTTGCCCCGCGTCGGCGCGATCGGGGTGAACGGCACCGTGTTCGTCTTCGGGTCTGGCGATCACGACGCTGATCGGCCTGGCCTTCGGCCTGGCCCCGGCGCTGCAGGCTTCCCGCAACGATCCGCACGCCAGTCTCCAACACGGCTCGCGTCGGACCGCGGGCGGGCATCGTCGGGCGCGCACCGCGCTGGTCGTCGCCGAGGTGGCGCTCGCGCTGGTGCTGCTGGTGAGCTCGGGGCTGCTGCTCCGGAGCCTCGGGCGGCTGTTCGCGGTCGAGGCGGGTTCGACTCGACCCGGCTGCTCACGATGCAGGTACAGACCTCCGGCCACGGTTCCGCGACGACAGCACTACCGACCGGTTCTTCGCGGAGGCGCTCGAGGCGGTGCGCGGGTCCCGGCGTCACGGCCGCGGCGTTCACCAGCCAGCTGCCGCTGAGCGGCGACCTCGATGCTGTACGGCGTGCATTTCGATCCCCGTCCCGCCGACGACCCCGGCGAGGTGAAGGGAACGTTTCGCTATTCGGTGAGCCCGGGCTACTTCGAGACGATGCGTATTCCGCTCCGGCGCGGCCGTCTGCTCGACGAGCGCGACCGCGGCGGCGCCCCGCTCGTCGCGCTGATCAGCGAGTCGATGGCGCAGCGGCGCCTGCCCGGGCTCGACCCGATCGGCCAGCGTCTGCGCATCGGCGCGCCCGATGGCCCGCTGTACACCGTCGTCGGCGTCGTGGGCGACGTGAAGCAGGTGTCGCTGGCGCTCACGGAATCGGAGGCCGTCTACACCACCGCGAGCCAAGGGGCGCTTCCGGACAACGCCATGTCGCTCGTCGTGCGCACCCGTGGCGACGCCGGCGCGCTGGCGCCCGCCATCCGGCAGGCCATCTGGTCGGTGGACAAGGACCAGCCGATCGTGCGCATGGCGACGATGGACGACCTGGTCGCGGCCTCGGCCGCGGAGCGGCGCTTCGCGCTGATCGTGTTCGAGGCGTTCGCGCTCGCGGCGCTGGCGCTGGCGGCGGCCGGGATCTACGGCGTGCTCGCGGGCAGCGTCGCGGAGCGCACCCGCGAGATCGGCGTGCGCTCGGCGCTGGGAGCGTCCCGTGGCATGATCGTCGGGCTGGTGGTGCGCCAGGGCCTGACGCTGACGGCATCGGCGTCTTGATCGGGCTGATGGGAGCGGCCGCCGCGAGTCAGGTCCTCGTGGCGATGCTGTTCGGCGTCTCGCCGCTCGATCCGGCTACCTACCTCGGTGTGATCGCGCTGCTGGGAACGGTGGCGCTGCTCGCGTGCAGCGTGCCGGCGTGGCGCGCGGCGCGGGTGGATCCGGCGACTACGCTGCGGAGCGAGTAGCCGTCAGGCGGCGTCGGCACGCTGCCGGGCCATTGCCGCGAACAGGGCACTCGGCAGGCCCACGCCGATCATGTGGATCAGAAGCCCGTTCACGATCACCGCGGCCGGCTTGGGACCACTGCCTGTCACGGCCGCGGACAAGGGCAGGACCACGTAGTTCATCACGCCGTAGACCACCAATCCATACAACGGGCCGAACAGCAACGGTTTCCGCGCGAGCGCCGGGACCCAGCGGGAGGCCGCATAGTACACCGACACGACGGCGAAGCTGATTCCGAAATGGAGCAACATGCCGAGCGCGGCGGTCACGATCTCGCCGCGATAGGCGGCGCGGCCCATCAGCCCTGACGCGATGCTCTGTGGGATGGCGATCAGCGGCACGCCCCGCAGTCCGAAGAACACGAAGGCATCGAGGATATCCAGCGTCCCGACCACCAGCCCGCCCAGCAGAAGAAGCCGGATGGGTGTCGCCTCGCGGACGATTCTGAGTCGCATTCTGTGGTTTTCCCCCGCCGTAGGTTGTCACCCTGAGCGCAGCGAAGGGGCATATCCCAAGGCATGACCCCTTCGCTGCGCTCAGGGTGACACGGAATCGGCCTGCTGCGGGCTGGGCGGCGCTATCTGCACACAGTGCTCGTTGAGCAGTTGCCAGGCGCGACCGTTGCGCACCCAGGTCTGGCCACAGCGCTGATCGTCCACGAAGCGCTCGCCGCGGTAGCTGCCCTGCCCCTGCCAGCGGCTGCTCACCACCGCCACTGTGCCGCTCACCGTCACCGCGAGCTCCGAGCGATGTGCGCGTTCGAGCACATACCCGGAGTCGGCCAGGAACTTCATTGTTTCCCCTCTCGAGGAGACGCCGCCTCGAGAAGTGAAATACTGGTAGTTCGGGGCCAGCAGCTCGTTGACGGTCAGGGAGTCGCGCCCATTCCAAGCGCGGTCGTAGCGCGCGACTAGGTGGGTGAGTTGTTCGATTGCGGGCGCGCTGGATTGCGCCGCCGTTTCAGGGGGCAGCGCGGTCAGCGCCCACAATGCGATAAGAAGAGAAAGACGCATATCGGCCCCATGATAGCCGCCTGCGTCACATCGCGTATCTCGGCGCGCGTTGCAGACCTTGGCGGACGTCCAGGATAAGACGTCTCAGGTCAGAACCGCGTGCACGCCGTCATCCGCTCCCGCAGCACCGCCTCCTGGTCGAACCGCTGCTTGTATTCCGCCGCGACCTCGGCCACGGCGCGCCGCGAGGCCTCGTCTCCCGAGTGCAGGACTGTGAGCACCTGCGCCCGCTCGCGCTCCACGGTGCCCTTCTCTCCCCTCCACTGCCCACTCGCCGACAGCACTGTCAGTCCCGACGGAAAGCGCGGCGTCACCACCTCGTCCAGGAACCGTTGCCACTCGTCGTCGCTCACGATGCCGCCGTCGGGCCGGTTCCGCCCGAAGTAGACGACGTCGCGGACCAACGGGGCGTCACCCACCTCACAGCTCGAGACCGGCCGGACGTCCGCGACAACCCGCCCGGCGTATACCGTAGCCGAGGCCACCAGACTCGCGGCGGCCACCCCACCCCAGAACGCGGCGATCGGTTTCATGGGCGCGCTCCCACCGCCAGCCGTGGGAAGAACCGCACGGTTGCCCGGCCCCCGAGCGCCGGCTGCTCCACCATCATGCGCTGCTCGATCGGCGTGTCCATCTTCACGCCATCGCTCACCAGTCCAGTCACCCGCATCTCCCCTGTCCCCCAGTGCATCCGGCCGCTGAGCTCCGCCGCAAACGAGTTGCGCAGATCGTCGGCCGAAAAGAAGAGCCACGCATTGACCGGCCAGACCTGAAGCCGGCGGCCGGCCTCCGCGCCGGCGTACTCCATTCGGATGGTCACCTGCCCGGATACCTCACCTTCGACCTCGCCCCGCCAAACCATGTCCACGCCTTCCGCCCCGATCCCGGTGTACCGCACCGCAAACGCCAGCGTGTCGGGCAGCCGGATCGGTATCGGCGCCGCGGCGGCGGCGACCGGCACTGCCGCGCGACTCACGGTCCGGAGCGCGATCAGCGTCACGCCCATCAGGGCGCAGACGAACACCAGCGTGGTACGGCGGAGACCGGTGCGGCGGTCGAACACGATTCCTCCTCAGCCTGGGTGATTGCTGCTCCCCACAGGCTAGGGTGCTCCGCTCACCACTATCTCAATTGCGTCTCAATCGGTTGGAAGCGGTCAGGGGGTTCCTGCCAGACTGCGGAATCGCGGGTTGGAGCGGAGCGGATCCCAGATGGGGTCCGCCCGCAGCTCCGCGGGAGAGATCCAGGAGGGGATCTCGCTGAGTCGCTTGAGGATATCGATCGCCTGGCTCCCCCGGCCGGCGGCCATGTACACCCGGGCCAGGTACGAGACGATGAACGGTCCGGACACGGCGTCCTGCGAGATGGGCAGCAGCTCCGCGGCTCGTTCGCCCACCCGGATCGCATCGGCATGCCGGCCCATATGCGAGTAGGCGAGGGACAGCGTCGCGAGGATCTTGGCGTCGTCCGGCGTGGTCCGGTCTCGCGGCTCGATGAGGACGCGGGCCGAGTCGCCGTGGGCGCGTTCCCCGGTGGGGAGGCGCTGGAAGTGGGCCGCCTCCGCCTTCAGGAGGTGATAGCGAACCGGATCGCCGGTAAAGGTCTGGAGCGAGAGGGCGTCGAGCATCGGCCAGAAAGTGCTGTCGGCCGTCACGATCGAGGCCGACACTCGGTCTCCGGTCTGGAGCGGCGTCGCGAAGCGGCCCGCCTCGATCCGGTTGAGGCCCTGTCCGATGATGGCCCTGGCCCGGGCCATGTCTCCCCGCCACACCACATGCAGCCACGCCCGGTAGATGTAGGGGTTGGGCCAGTCGGGAGAGAGGATCATCGCCCGGTCGAGGTACCGGTCGGCCTCACCGAACAGGCGTAGCGAGAAGTAGTTGTCGCCGACGTCGAAGCTTCGAAGGCCCGAGCGCGGATCGTATCGCAGCGCCTCCACCAGTCGAGCGAGGGATTCCTCCCACCGCCCGCGCCGCCGCTCGACGTACCCCATTGCCTGGAGCAGCTCACTGTTGCTCGGCTGAATCCGCAGCGCGGTCTCGAATTCCCGGAGCGCGTTCTCGTAGTCGAGCGATCCCCAGTAGTAGAAGTACCCCCGAGCCATGTGCGTTTCGGGCAGGTCCGGACCGAGACGCATGGCCGAATCGAGTGCGGCGCGGGCGAGCGCGAGCCGCGCCGGGGTGTGGTCGTAGTGGTGCCAGTAGATCTGGGTCTGCGTGCGGGCCAGCTTGGCATACGCCGTGGCGAACTTCGGATCCGCGGTCACCGCCTGCTGAAAGAGGCTGGCGGCGTTGGTCAGGTCGGCCTGCTGGTTGCTCCGGCCGAGATAGTCGTTGCCCCGGAGATAGAGGTCGTACGCCTCGGTGCTCCCGGTGCCGGGACTGGCGAGCGCGGCGCGCTCGGCACCCTGGATCGCCACGTTGAGCTCGCCGGCCACGTGCTGGGCGATCTCCGACTGGATCCGGAAAACGTCGGTGAGCTCGGCCTCGTAGGTGTCGGACCAGAGGCGGCGCTCTCCCTCCACTTGAATCAGAGTGGGCGTGACCCGGATCCGCCCCTTCCCGCCCGCACCTCGCTCCCACCGCACGCTGCCCTCGAGCACGTACGCCGCCCCGAGCTCCTCGCCGATCTCCTTCATAGACTTGGTGGTCGAGCGGTACTGGTCCGCGCTGGTTCGGCTGATGACCCTGAGGCCCGAGAAACCGGCCAGCCGGCTGGTGATCTCCTCGGTGAGACCGTCGGCGAAGTATTGCTCGTCGGCGGTGCCCAGGTTCTTGAATGGAAGGACGGCGAGCATGCGCGGGCCGGCGGGGACGGTGACGGGAGTCTCGGGCGTGGAGCGAAGCTGGAGAAGCCAGTAGCCGGCGAAGGCGGCGGCGAGGAGGCCGAGACCGACGAGCACTGTCGTCCTGAGCGGAGCGAAGGAGCTGGAACCTGGCTCAGTCTCCTTCGCTTCGCTCAGGATGACCTGGGGCGAGCTGTCCATCACCGGCGCCGCCAGCGCGGCCGCAAACTCCCCGGCGGACTCGAACCGATCGCCCGGCTGGCGCGCCATCGCGCGGCGGATCGCGGCTTCCACCTCCACCCCCACCTCCGGCCGGGCCGGCCGCACCGATGGCGGGTCCTCGACCAGGCGGCGCGCCATGATCGCTCTCGCGTTGGGGCCGGTGAACGGCGGCCTTCCGACCAGCGCCTCGAAGAGCACGGCCGCGAGCGAGTAGATGTCGCTCCGGGCATCCACCGGTTCCTCGCCGGACGACTGCTCGGGACTCATGTACTCCGGAGTGCCGAGTGCCACACCGGTCTCGGTCAGGCGGCGCCCGCTCCCCTGGGCCAGGCCGTCCTCGATCGCGTAGGCGATGCCGAAGTCCATCAGCAGCGCATGGCCGCCGGCCGAGAGCATGATGTTCTCGGGCTTGATGTCCCGGTGCACGACACCGAGGGCATGGGCGTAGGTGAGCGCGGATGCGAGCTGTCCTGCGATGCGGAGCACCGCGTCCACCGGCAGGCGGCTCTCCCGCTGCAGACGGTCGCGGAGCGAGCCGCCCTCCACGTACGGCATCGCGTAGAAGAGCCGCCCGCCAGCTACTCCCGAGTCGAACAGCGGAAGGATGTGGGGATGGTGCAGCCGGGCCAGGGTGCGGATCTCACGCTGGAAGCGCTCTACCCCGACGGCCTCGCCGAGCGCGGCATGAACCACCTTGATCGCCACCCGCCGGCCGTGGCGGATGTCCTCGGCGAGATAGACCACGGCGCTCGCCCCGCGCTCGAGCTCCTTCTCGATGCGGTAGCGGTCCGCCAGGTCGGCGGCGAGGGTCATGACGCGGCCAGGAGCGCTTCGCGCGCCTCCGCGGCGCTCTGGAATCGGTCGGCGGGAAGGCGGGCGAGCGCGCGGGCGACGAAGGCGTCCATCGCGGGCGAGACACTGTCGCGGAGCGAGCGGACGGAGGGCGCGGTCTGGGTCAGCTTGCGGCTCAGCACCGCGCCGAGGTTGCTCCCCGCGAATGGCGGCTCGCCCGCCAGCATCTCGAAGGCGATGCAGCCCAGGCTGTACAGATCGCTGCGCTCGTCGGCGGCCGTCTCGCCGGCGAGCTGCTCGGGCGAGAGATAGGCGGGCGCGCCGATCGTGACCGCCGTGCTGCCGGCAGAGCCCGCCGCGGCGATGTCGAGCGCCTCCACCAGGCCGAACCCCGTCACCGCGATCCCGCCCCGACCGAGCAGGACGTGCTTGGGCCGGAGATCCCCGTGCCGCACGTCGCGGCCGTGAGCATAGACCAGCGTGTCGAGCAGATCACCGGTGATTCGCCGGGCCTCGTCCATCGGGAGCTGCCGGTCCTTGGCCAGCCGGTCCCGGAGCGACGGGCCCTCCACCGGCAGCGTCGCGAAGTAGACCACGCCGTGCATGACGCCGCACTCGCGCAGCGGCACGATGCGCGCCTCGTGCAGCGCGGCCACCCGCTCCAGGGCATCGAGCACGCGACTTCCGCTGCCGAGCGCGGTGAGGCGGGGATTGAGCACGTGAAGCTCGATCGCACGCGTGTCGCGCTTGTCGCGGGCCGCGAAGGTGAGGAACATGGTGCCTTCGCCGGTCTTGTCGCCAACCTGATAGCGCTCGGCGAGCGCGCGCTTGAGCTCGCCCACCTCGAGCGCCGCGGCCTCGCGAGGATCCTTGGTGCGCACTGTGGCCGGTCCGCTCGCCGCCGGCGCCGGTACGTCCCCGGAGCGCAGCCGGGCGACCCAGCTCTCGACCGCCGGGTCGGGCTCGGTGTCGAGGTGCTGGCGCACGAGACTCGAGTGCACGCCCGCGAATTGCAGCGCGCCGGCGCGGTCCCCGGCCGCGACGAGCGACTCGATGAGCCCCAGCGCCGCGCTGGTGCTGACCGGCTCGGCGGCGGCCAGCCGGCGCCACCAGCGCGCGGCCGCGGGATGGTCCCCTCTTGCCGAGGCGGCCGCCGCGAGCCCCTCGAGCGCAGACGCGTACTCCCGCGCGTGCCGCAGGCGCTCGGCCTCCTGCCACCGCTCGAATTCTGGTGCGTTCTCCAGCCGGAAACCGTCGAGGAAGGCGCCGCGATACAGCCGCGCAGCGGCCTCGTGTCCCCCCTGCTCCACCGCCTCCTCGAACTCCGACACATCGCTCGTCACGAGCTCGGGATTGAGCTGAAGCGCGGTGCTTCCGAGGAACACCTGGTCGCTGCCCAGTGATCGGCGAATGGCGTGCAGGGCCTGGTAGAGCGAGTGACGCGCCGCTTCCGGATCGCTATCGGGCCACAGCAGCGAGAGCAGCTTCTCCCGACTCGCGCCCCGGCGGCCGGCGGCGGCGATGACGGCGAGCAGGGCCAGACGCCGCCGCTGGGCGGCGGGCCCGGTGTGAAGCTGGCCGTCCTGTTGCAGGACGAGCCCGCCGAAGGTGTTTAGACGCAGCATGGATGCCGGAAAGATTACCTGCGGGACCGCTCTAGACTAGGCGCCTCAGATGCGCGTACCGTCCGGAGCGGTGAGCGTCTCGTGGACCACGTTGCCGGTGTTTCGGGTGGCCGCGGGCTCGAAGAGCAGGACCTCGGTTTCCTCGTCCGCCACGGTCCGGTGCTCCACGCCATGCGGCACCACGAGGAGCTCGCCCGGACCGAGTGTGACCGCCCGATCTCGGAATTCGATCCGCAGAGCTCCCCGCACGACGAGGAAGAGCTCGTCTTCCACGTCGTGATGGTGCCAGACGAACTCACCCCGAACCTTCACCAGCTTCACTTCCTGGCCGTTCAGCTCCCCGACGACCTTGGGGCGCCAGTGCTCGGTGATGAGGGCGAATTTTTCGGTGAGGTTGATCTTGTCCATGGGGACTGGTCTGTGAAAAGGTGCGTCAGTCGCTTCTGTGCTGTCATCCCGAGCGAAGCGAGGGATCTTCTGAACTGTGCTCGAGCCATTCCCGAGCAAGATCCCTCGCTTCGCTCGGGATGAAATTCGGCCTGTTCCGTTCTCGAGGATCGAGCCCTTCCGCCCTCAACGACTCTCCACCGGCCTTGCCCCCGACGGCCGCTCGCGTCGGATCTCGCGGATCACCCGCACCGCGCCCCGCTGCGGCACTACACCATGCCCGCGCCGCTTGGCCCAGGCCTCGGTGAACTCCGCGCCGAATAGCACGATCATCGAGGTGTAATAGATCCACACGAGCAACAACGCCAGCGCGCCCGCCGCGCCGAACGCCTGGCCGGGATTGCTGTTGCCGAGATAGAGACCCAGCAGGACCTTGCCGATGGTAAACAGAACGGCAGTGAACAGCGCGCCCACCCAGACATCGTGCCAATCCACCCGCGCGTCGGGCAGCACCTTGAGGATCGCCCCGAACAGCAGCGTGATGACGCCGATCGAGAACGCGAGGTCCAGGCCGATGAGGAAAGGCTCGGACAGCCACGCTGGAAGGAAGCGGGCGAGTGAGTCGCCGAAGGCGCTGATGGCCGCGCTGAGCACCAGTGAGACGAGCAGCACGAAGGCGATACCAAGCACCATGCCGAGGGAGAACACCCGCTTGAGGATGAAGCTCTTCACTCCCTGACTGGGATCGGGGGCCACCTCCCAAACCTTGTCCAGCGCGCTCTGGAGTTGTCCGAATACACCGGTGGCACCGAGCAGGAGGCCGATCACGCCGAGCACCGTCGCGATCACGCTGCCGGAGCCGGGGCGGTCGGCGTTGGCCAGGATGGTGCGCACCTGCTCCGCGCCGGTGGGGCCCATCAGGCTGCTGAGCTGGCGCTCCATGGTTCCCTGCACATCCTGGGGATCCAGAATCGCCCCCAGCAGCATCAGCAGCAGGACGAGCAGTGGCGGAAGGGAGAATACGGTGTAGTAGGAAAGCGCCGCGGCCATCGTGGTGCAGTCGTCCTCCATGAAGTCGTTGACGCTTTCCTTCAGGACTGCGAGCAAGCTACGGTCGTTCGTTGTCATGATGTCGCTCCCCTGCGATCACGCCTCGCCTACCGGCGCTCGATGTCGCCGCGCAGCCGGACCAGCGCGTCTTCGGTGGCAACCAGCTCGGCCCGTGCCTCGTTGATTCGCTGCTGCTGGCTCTGGACGAACCGCCGGTACGGGGCGATCGCCTCGTTCACCCGCTCGGTGGACTGGGAGATCTCCTGGTGTACCTGCCTCGTCATTCCGTCGCGCAACCGGGTCCGGAGATCGCCGATACGCTGCTGGAAATCCTTGATGGCCTGCCGGCGCTTCCGGGGAATGACCCAGAACCCGCCGACCGCGAGGGCGGCGGCGAGCAGGATCCCGGTGACGTCGGCCGCGGCCCCGGTCACGACGGTGACCACCAGGGTGCCCAGTCCGATCGCCCCCGCCTGCGCCAGCGCCGTCGTGGCGAAGGTGCCCTGTACCTCGTTGGCGATCGCGCGTGCCTCGGCCTCGCGGTCGTATCCGCCCACGACCTCGCGGGACACCCGCCCGACGGACTCCAGCAGCGCCTGACGGTTGTAGCTGAAGCTGGTGGGCACCTCGCCCAGCATCTCCTCCTGATGCTGCGCGAGGCGGCGCCGGTCCACGAAGCGGTTCACGTCCTGCCACACCTGAAGGTTCCGCTCCACGATCCAGTCGATGATGCGGCCCACCTCCGCCTCGAGCTGCTGCGGGGTGTCGGCGATGACCTCGCGCTCGAACGAGCGCTTCACGGCCTCGCTGTCGAGCAGTGACCGGATCCGTCCGAGGCGGATGGTCTCCTCGAAGAACCGGAAACCTCGCTGCTCCATCTCGTTGAGGAGCAGATCCAGCCGCGCGAGACGGGGCTCGAAGTCGCGCAGCATGCCCTGGTGGAACAGCGCGAGCTGCCCGTCGATGTTCTGCAGCGCCTCGACGTCCTGGGCGAGGACCTTGAGCCGCTCGAATGCCGCCTCCTTGTATCGGCCGGCCAGGCGCAATCCGACGTTGAGCGGGTTCAGCAGCTTGAGGCGGACCCGCTCCTCCTGGTCCAGCGTATGGAGCAGATACTCCTCCACCGCGTCGAAGCCGCTCCGCTCCCAGATATCGCTTGCGCCCTTGGTGCGCGCCTCCATCGCCTGCCGGGCGGAGACCGGAAAGATCTTCGGCGTCTCACCCAGCAGCGCGGTGGCGTTGTCCGCGACGTACGAGATGACCTGGTCGCGGTCCACCGTCTCGGTCAGGATGTCGATCTTGTTGATCACGAACACGATCTTCTTCCCCCACTCGCGGATCTGCTCCAGGAACGTCCGTTCACTTTCGGTAAACGGGCGATCCGCCGAAGTGACGAAGAGCACCAGGTCGGACCGGGGGACAAAGTCGCGGGTCAGCTCCTCGTGCCGCCGGATGATGGCGTTCGTCCCCGGCGTGTCCACCACGGTGATCTCGCGCAGCAGCTCCGCGGGATGGGTGCGCTCGAGCAGGAAGCTCTCGAGCTGCTGTTCCGTCACGGCAGGGCCGTGTCGCAGGAGGTTGATCCGGTCGGTGGTCGGGGTGACGCCTTCGGGGAGCACGCGCTCGCCGAGGAGCGCGTTGATGAAGCTGGACTTGCCGGAATTGAATTCGCCGGCGATCACCAGCAGGAACAGCCCGCTCAACTGCTCGCGGGCCTCCCGGAACCGCTGCAGGTCGCCGGCCGCCACGTCCGCGCCGAAGCGCTCCAGCGCGGCGGCCAGTCGATCGAGCAGCTCTGCTTCCCGGGCGCGAAGCTCCTGCTCCCGGTCGGACAGAATGGATCGGCGGCGGAGCAGCCGGCCGATCACCGCGCGCTCACACCTGCGTGCTGCCGCGCGTGCCGCCCTTCGCGGCCCGCTTGGCTTCCTCCTTCACTCGGCCGGCGGCGTCCTTCACCTGCTCGCCTACAGCTGCGGCGGCATCCTTGACCGTCGCCTTGATCTCGGGAGCGCGGGATGCGGCCTCCTCGCGTACGGCTTCGCGTACCTCGTTGGTGGCATCCACCGCCGCGTCCTTCACCCGACTGGCGGTGTCCTGGGCCCGGTCCACCAAGTTATCACGGGTCGGCCCCATCCACCTGTTCTCCCTCTCGCTCTCCGGGACCAGCATGCCCAGACACAGGCCGAGGATCGCTGCCCCGGCTGCCACCGCGAGCGGGTTCTCCTCCATCAGGTGGTCCATTCCGCCCCGGGCGCGCGAACCCTGCCGCCGAGCGCGGGACCCGAGATCGTCGAGCCGTTCGCGGGCACCTCGACCCAGATCCCCGACCCGCTCCCCGATCCCCTCAGCCCGCTCCCGAATGCCTTCCGTCGTGCCGGCGATCCGTTCGCGCAGGCCGGTGCCACGACGCTCGGGCCCCGTGTAGGCGAACCGTGCCATCCGGTCGCCTGAAATCTCGCTGCGGCTCCGCTGCCGGAAGAGCCACACGGCGCCCAATCCGGCCGCGACGACGGGCAGCGGATTCTCCCGGAAGAGCTCGAAGAGCCGGCTCCCGGTGTCCCGGGCCTGGTCACCGACATTGTTCACCATGTCGTGGGCCTTGCCCGTGATCGCTTCTTTGGCCTGCCGCTTCAGATTCTGCGGGCTCAGCTTCTCGCCGAGGGCGTCGATGTCCCGGCTCATCCGCTCCCTGGTCAACTCGATCTCCCGCTCGATCTCCTCGGGAGTCCGCTCCCGGCCGGCGCCGATGCCCGGATCGCCCGCCGCTCTGGGGTGCCGCTCGTATTCGTTCATGGCCGCGCCTCCCGCGCCAACTGGATGTCTTCCTTGAGGCTTTCCACCGTGCGCCTCGGCGTCGGATCGATGCCCTTCAGGTCGCGCAGACCCTTCTGGAGCATGACATAGCCGGCGACCCCGAGCACCACGCCCACCAGCAGGGCCGCGAGCCATGGGTCGAGTCCCACCGGGTCCACCAGCAGCAGGATTACCGCCGCCGTCAGCGCGAGCGCGCCGAGCAGGGTCACGATCCCGCCGGTTGCCAGGGAGACCAGGTCCGTGGTGAGTCGCGAGATCTTCGTCTGCAGCTCGGTCTTGGCCAGCTGTGCCTCCTGGCGCACCAGCAGCCCCAGGTCCTGCGACAGCTGTCCGAAGAGCTCACCCACCGACCGCTCCGATCTGTAGTCCTGCCTAAGCCCGGACATCGGGACCTCCGATGCCACCGTATCCGGCGTACTCGTCGTACTCGCTCTGGCCGGAGTACTCGTCACGTTCGGAGGCGAACCGCCGCCGGCTCGAATCGGAGCTCTTGAGGAAACGCGCCCCTATGAGACCGATCGCGAGAGCGGCGCCGAACACCAGCGCGGGCTGCCGCCGGGCGAGATTCTCGACATCGCGGACCATCCGATCGAGATCGGCGTCCCGGAGATAGCTCGCGACCTGGTCCACCTGACCCGCGAGGGAGTCGGCCAACCCTGCTATGCGTTCCTGGTTCTCGTCCCGAAGGTGCGTGCTCGCGCTGTGGAACGCGCTCGCGATCCCCCCGATCTGGTCGGCCGCCTGCCGACGGCTGTCGCCAAGGCTGGAGCTCGCCTTGTCCCGCGCGTCCCGGAACGTGTTCTTCGCCTGATCGACCACCTGATCCTTCACCTGCAGTATCTGACCACGGGCTCGCCGCGTCCCGCCCGGTGACCGCCTCGGTCTCCGTCCCGGTGCCGGACGTGCTGCCGCCCTGTGAGTTTGGCATCGTCATGATGTTTCTCCTTCGACCTCGGTATTCTAGGCCCCTGTCGGGGGATTGGTTGGTGGCGCACTATGGGACGAGGAATGCAGCGTTGCGGTGCGCCATGTCACGAGCGGCGGGTGAGACTGAGGGCGATCAGCCTTGCGCGGATGCCGCCGGCTCTCTAAGATGTCCCCGCTGACCAATCGATCTACGCGAGCAGTGATATACGGAAGCCGGTGCAACTCCGGCGCGGCCCCGCCACTGTAACGGGCACACACCACCTCGCTCCACACGCCACTGGGCAACCGGGAAGGCGAGCGAGGGCCCGAAGCCAGGAGACCTCCCTGCTCGTGCCACCACGCTGGCCCTCGGGGGAGGGAACGGTGGCGACTCAGGCCCTTCGGCCCGCGCTCGCCCATCTTCGGAACCCCGGGGATGGGCGAGCGGCTTGAGAGGCGTATCCCTCCGGGCCGCCGCGCTCCTCCTCGGTAGCGCGCTCGTCTGCCTCCCGGCAGGCGGGACGCCGGTCCGCATCGTCGCGGTCGACGATGCGGGGGACACTGTCCGTCTGGATGCCCCAGCGCGCCGGGTCGTCTCGCTCGATCCCACTACCACCGAGCTGCTCTTCGCCATCGGCGCCGGCCACACGGTCGTCGGACGGACGGATGCCTGCGACTTCCCCGCCGAGGCAAAGCAGGTGCCGAGCCTGGGCGGCGGCATTCCGCCCAACGTCGAGGCCGTTGCCGGGGCGCGGCCGGACCTCGTACTCCTCTACCACGGCGGGACCAACGCCGAGCCCGCGGCTCGCCTCCGTGCGCTCGGCATTCCCCTGGCTCGACTCCGCACCGACCGGCTCGACGACGTGCCGCGTCTCACCCGGCTGCTGGGCGAGTTGACCGGAGCGGGCCGCGGTGCCGACTCCGTCGCCCGGATCTTTTCGCGCGATCTCGCCCGCGAGCGGGCCGCATCGGAGGCCGCGAGGATCGCGCCGGTGCCGGTGCTCATCCTCGCCTGGGACCAGCCGCTCATCGTGCTGGGCGCCGGGAGCTACGTGAGCGAGGCGGTGGAGCTGGCCGGCGCTCGCAACGTCTTCGACGACATCGCGTCGCCCTCCGCGCAGGTGACGCTCGAGGCGGTGGTGGACCGGGAGCCGCGAGCGATCCTCGCGATGAGCGCCTCGGGTGAGACCCTTTCCCGCCGGCCCGAGTGGCGCACCGTCTCCGCCGTGCGCGAAGGCCGCATCCTCCGGCTCGACGAATCCGCCTACAACCATCCCGGCCCTCGCATGCCCGCGGCGATCCACGAGTTGCGGGCACGGCTGGCCGCCATTCCCTGACCCTTTTCGGAGCGAAGCGATGTTCCCCATCCACTCCATTGCCTCTCGGCGTCTGGCGATCGCGGCGACCCTCCTCGCGGTGCCCGCGTCCGCTCGCGCCCAGGAGACCCAGGACACTACATCGCTCCCGGAGCTCGTCGTCACGGCGACCCGCTACCCGCTCGCGCCCGACTCGCTGGCGGCGACGGTGACCGTACTCCGCGGGGAGGACCTCCGTGCCCAGGGGATCCGCTTCGTCAGCGAAGCTCTGCGTCAGGTACCGGGTGCCCAGGTCGTTCAGAGCGGCTCTTACGGCGGAGCCACCTCGCTCTTCCTGCGAGGCGGCGAGAGCGACTACACGAAGGTGCTGGTGGATGGGATCCCGGTAAACCAGCCGGGCGGCACCTATGATTTCGCCTCGCTCACGACGGACAACGTCGAGCGGATCGAGATCCTTCGCGGGCCCGGCAGCGTGCTCTACGGCTCGGATGCCATCGCCGGTGTGGTGCAGATCATCACCCGCGGCGGCCAGGGAGGACTGGCCCTGGATGCCGCCGGCAGCGGAGGGACCTACGGGACCGCGGAGTGGCAGCTCGGCGGACTGGGAGGCACCGGCGGCCTCGGCTGGTCGGCGTCGGTCTCACAGCGCACCACCGACGGCATCTATGATTTCAACAACGATTACCGTAACACCGCGGCCACCGGTCGGGTGAGCGTCGGTGCCGGCTCGCGCACCAGCGCGGCGCTCACCGGCCGCTACACGGACGGAAAGTTCCACTTCCCCACCGACTTCACCGGCGTGCCGACGGACGTCAACCAGTACAACGCCGAGGAGACGTTCACCCTGGGGCTCGACGCGACGCACCGCTTCTCCGATGCGATCGAGGGCCAGCTGCTCGTCGGCCGCAACTCGTCCAATGCCGACTTCGTCAATCCGGCCGATCCGCCGGCGACGGACGGCAGCTCGAACAGCCGGACCGAAACCGAGCGGCGCACCGCCGAGGCGAGGGCGCAGCTCCATCTGCCGGGGGGCGTGCGGGGCCTCGCGGGAATCGCCTATGACGACCAGCACCAGGAGAGCACTTCGGAGTTCGACGGGTTCGAGGACACGCCGTTCGAGGCGGATCGCGAGAACTGGGGGTTCTATCTCCAGGCGTCGGCCCTGGTGCTTCCGCGGCTCCAGCTGACCGCGGGCGGGCGGCTGGACGAGAACGAGCGCTTCGGCAGCTTCTGGACCTACCGCGCGAGCGCGCTCGCGTTCGCTTCACCGACCACTCGCTTGCGCGCCTCGGTCGGCACGGGCTTCAAGGAGCCCACCTTCTTCGAGAACTATTCGACCAGCTTCACCCGGGGGAATCCCGACCTGCAGCCGGAGCGGAGCTTCAGCGTCGAGGCGGGCATCGAGCAGGACCTAGCCGAGGGCAAGGTGGGGCTGTCGGTCACTGGATTCATGCAACGCTTCCGCGACCTGATCCAATTCAACGCGGTCACGGCGAGCCCCGAGGATCCCAACTTCTTCAACATCGCCGCCGCCGACGCGTCGGGCGTGGAGGCCACCGTCCGGGTGCGGCCGTTGCCGCTGGTGGAAGGCTCCGTCTCCTACACCTGGCTCGACACGGAGGTGACCGACGCCGGCTTCGAAACCGGTGACGCCTCGACCTTCGTCGAGGGCCAACGCCTGCTCCGTCGGCCCACCAACGCGATCACCCTGAGCGCGCAATACGGCGGCCAAGGGCGACTCCGGCTGGGCGCGGCGGTCAACTACGTCGGCGATCGCGATGACATCCAGTTCGCCCAGTTTCCCGACCCCTCCGTCCGGGTCGAGCTGCCGTCGTACACGACCGTGGATCTGAGCGGGCGCTACACGGTGTTGCAGGCCGGTCGACGCGGGCCGTTCGGGCTCGACGTGACGGCGCGGGTCGAGAACCTGTTCGACGAGGAGTACGAGCAGGTCGTGGCGTTTCAGTCACCCGGCCGAGCTATCTTTGTCGGGCTCGCGACGTATGTGCGCTGAGCGGCGAGTCGTCGTCTCATGGAGCGGCGGCAAGGACGCCGCCTGGGCGCTGCACGAGCTGCGGCACGACCCGGCCGTGGAGGTCGTAGGCTTATTGACGACGGTGAACTCGGCGTTCGACCGAGTCGCGATGCACGGGGTCAGAGTCGAGCTCCTCAGGCGCCAGGCGCGCGCCGCCGGTCTGCCGCTCCATGAGATTCCACTCCCCTGGCCGTGCAGCAACGAGCAGTACGAGTCGGCGATGGCGGCATCGGTCGCGCGGATCCGCGACGAGTGGCGGCCGACCCACGTGGCCTTCGGCGACCTCTTCCTGCAGGACGTCCGGGCCTATCGCGAGGAGCGGATGCGGGGGACGGGGCTGAAGCCGCTTTTCCCCCTCTGGCAGCGGCCGACCGAGGAGCTCGCCGGACTGATGATCGAGGCCGGGGTCCAGACCCGGATCGTCTGCCTCGATCCGACTCGGGTTCCCCGCGAGCTGGCGGGAAGACTTCTGAACCGCGACCTCCTCGACGCGCTTCCCTCGGGCGTGGATCCGTGCGGAGAGCGTGGCGAGTTCCACACTTTCGTCACCGAAGGGCCGATGCTCCAGGGCCGCGTCGCCGTGGTACCGGGCGACATCGTCGAACGCGAGGGATTCGTCTTTGCAGATCTCGTCCCAGCGGCCTGAGCGGATCGCGTCCCTACTCCCCAGCGCGACGGAGATCGTGCGCGCGCTAGGGCTCGAGGCGTCGCTCGTGGCGGTGAGTCACTCGTGCGATTTCCCGGGCCGGATCGCGTCGCTCCCTCGGGTGACCCGGACCCGGGTCCCCAAGGAAGCGTCCAGCGCCGAGATCGATGCGGTGGTACGGGATTGCCTGGCGCAGGGTGACTCGCTGTACGAGCTGGACGTGGAGACGCTGGACCGGCTTCGGCCCGATCTCGTCATCACCCAGGCGCTCTGTGAGGTCTGTGCCGTGGGCCCGGGCGAGGTGGGCCGTGCGGTGCCGGCGCTCCGGTCCGCGCCCGAGGTCCTGACCCTGGAGCCCCGCACGCTGGAAGGGGCATTCGAGACGGTGCTCGAGGTGGGACGGGCAACGGGCCGCCCGGCGCAGGCGGATACCCTCGTGGCCTCCCTGCGCCGGCGGGTGGAGGCGGTCCGTGTGCGGACGACGCTCCGCCCGGTGCGGCCGAGAGTCGCGTTCCTCGAATGGGTGGATCCGCCCATCTGCGGCGGGCACTGGAACCCGGAGCTGGTAGAGCTGGCGGGAGGTACCGACGGCCTGGGCGAGCGGGGGCGGCCGAGCCGGACGGTCGACTGGGAGGAGATTCTGGCCTGGCGCCCGGAGGTGATGGTGCTGGCGTGCTGCGGCTTCAAAGCCGAACGGTCTCGCCGTGAAGTGGCTATACTGCGGCAGCGGCCCGGGTTCGACGGCCTGCCCTGCGCGCGCAGCGGAAGGATCTATGTGCTCGACGGCGTCGGCCACTTCAGCCGGCCGGGGCCGAGCCTGGTGGACAGCCTCGAGGCGCTCGCGGCCATACTCCGGACCGAAGACGACTGAGCCACCTCAGAGGGCGAGGGTTGCTGCCTCCAGCCGGTGGCCCTCGACCATGTCGTGTTGCTCTCGCGCCCGTTTCTCGAGCCCCGGGTAGTCCACACCCGCGAGCTCGGGATGTCTCGATGCCACGCGCTCTAGCGCTCGCCAGAGCTGGTACTTCCCCTCGATCCCGAGGGTGAGTGTCTCCAGCATCTCCAACCTCCCGAGCGCTCCCTCATCCAGCTTGATGCGTCCGGCTTTTTCCGCCAGCCAGGCGGCGGCTTTCTTGACCGCGTGCTCGTGCTCCCCGATCCGCTCGATCAGCGACCGAAGTACCCCGCGATCCTCCTCTATCTCCTTCAGCACGGCGTTCAAGGATTTCGCCAGCTCGGTGTTCCGCTCCACGTCCAGCATCCGCTCGATCAACTCCACCGCCATGACCGATCCGGCGAGATGGTCGTTGAGGTAGATACCCAGGTTTTCTCGGCTCATCCGATTCTCCGGGTCATGAGGTAGCGATCCTGTGCGGTGAACGCGCCGCGGCGGTAGAACTCCTGCGCCCGTACGTTCTCCCGCTCCACCTCGAGGTGCAGTGCCCCGGCTCCGCGCTCGCGGCAGGCCGCCTCGGCCGTCGCCAACGCCTCCCGTCCGAGCCCCCGGCCTCGGTGCGACCGCGCGAGGTAGAGCTCGTCGATGAACGCGTCCCGGCCCCCATACTCCAGACTGAAGCCCCAGGTGAGCACGAGATACCCGACCGGCTCACCGGCCTCGCCCACGGCTATCCAGACTCGCCCGAGCTCGGGCCCGCCGAGCAGCTGGCGCAGCGCGCGTTCGGCCCGCTCGCGCTCGAATGGCACGTAGCCGTCCTCCGCATACAGGCCCTCCATCAGGCCCAGCAGCGCCGGCACGTCGGCAGCGGTGGCGGGGCGAAACGCGTCGCTCACGCCCGCCGGCCGTCGGCCGCCTTTTTCGCTTCGGCCAGGTAGCCGGGCTCCAACTCGAGCAGGTGCCCCAGCTTGCGTACCAGCCATCCCTCGTGGGTGGCGATCTCGCCGTCGGCGAGGACCACGCCCCACATCACCTCGGCGAGCACCATCTTCTGCCCCAGATCGTACTGCTGGGCGATGAGCCTGGTAAACTGGAAGTGATCGATGGACTCGCGCCGTTCGGCCTCCGCCAGGGCCAGCAGCTCCTGCGTGGTCGCCTCATCCAGGCCGAAGTGCCGACCCATCGCGTTTTCGATGTGCGAACGCTCGGCCGGTGAGAACTCGCCGTCCGCGTGAGCCAGCTCCAGCAGCAGAGCGCAGGCCGCGATCTGCACGCCGCTGGGCCGCGAGGCACGCGAATCGTGAGCGGAGGTTTCGGGTGTGCCGGATGCGCCGAGAATCCTGCGAGAGACGAAGCCACGAATCGAGTCGAGCACGGGAGCCACCGTTAGGGTCCGGCGAAGGATATCACGCGGTCCAGCCGCTCCACCAGTTCGGCGACGATCTCGGCCGCCGGCTGGACCCGACGCGCCATCCGCAGTCCCTGACCGGCGAGCAGGGGCGCCCAGTCTCCGTCCGCGGCCAGCGAGGCCCGGTAGATATCGGTCGCTGCGAGGGTCATGCGCGGCCAGGGCAGGTGAAGACATCGGTGACGACGGTATCGGTCTCCGTGGCGTCGAGCAGGCGCCGGCGGTAGCCCGGAGTCGTTCCCGCCTCCTCGGCAAGCAGGAAGCGGGTGCCGAGCTGCGCGGCCTGGGCACCGAGCGCGAGCGACGAAGGTCGAGCGATGACCGCCCCCTTCGGCGCCCTGCGCCACGACCGCGTCGGCGCCGGCGGACTCCACCTCCAGGGCCTCGGCGACCGTCGTCGCCGAGCCGATGACGAACGCCCCTGCTGCGTGGAGCCGGTCGACGTACGGCGCGGGCGACCCCATCGCGAAGCTCACGATGGGAATGCCCGCCTCGATCGCGAGCGTCACACCTTCGTCGGCGGTCGCGAACGGGGCGGTCGGGGCCATCGGCCCGGCGGTGTCCCAACCTGCGCCGGACCTCGTCCAGCAGGCCGTGCTCCAGGCCGCCTGCGAGGTCTTCGCGAGGAATCGTGGGGATCAGGAAGTTGATCCCGAAAGGGCGATCGGTGAGGCGCCGGGTCTCCTCGATCTGACTCCGCATTTCCGGGACGGTCAGTCGGGCCCCGGCCAGGTTGCCAAGTCCGCCGGCGTTGGCAACCGCGGCGACGAGGGCCGGCGTGGTCCAACCCCCTGCCATGGGTGCCTGGATGACAGGATGAGCAATGCCCAATCGGCTCGTGATAGAGGCAGGCATCGTAAGACCCTCCACATACATCATTGAGCGCCGTCACAGCGCGGCCCGGACGGCACCCGGCATACTCTCGCGGGGTATCCGACCCTGACAGGCTCGCCAGGCGATCACACAAGGGGAATCTATCCGTTGAAACGCTGGGCTCGCCGCCTCCTGCTCGCCGTCACCGCTCTGGTCCTCGTGCTGCTGGTGGTGTTGGCGTCGCTACAGGTCGGGCCGGTCTCCACTTGGCTGGGAAGACGACTGGTGCGCCTCGCCCCGCTTTCGCCGGGCGTGGAGCTTGCCGTCGGTCGGGTGACCGGGAACTGGGTCGGCTGGCTCCAGCTCGAGGACCTGCGCCTCCGAAGGAACGGTCGCGAGCTGGCCCGGGTCCGGGAGCTCCGCGTCGCCTACGATCCGAGGGAGCTCGCGAGCTCCGACCGGCGCTTGCGCGAGCTGACTCTGAGCGATGTGAGCGTCCACGCCCGGCGCGACTCCGCGGGGTGGGACATCACGCGAGTGCTGCGGCAGTCGGAGGACACCACCGGCGGTGGAAGCTTCGGAATAGACCGGCTGGTGTTGAGTGATGTCGCGGTCGTCGCTGAGCTGACGCCTGACTCGGTGATCCGGGTAGAGGACCTCGCCGTCCGGGCGCGCGATCTCTCGCTGGGCGAGACGCCGACCGCGTTGTTGGACACGGTGCACGCGCGTGTGATCTCTCCCTCGGACCCTCCGCTTCAGATCGAGATCGCCGCCAGAGGCGCCGCGACCCCCGATGTGTTCCGGCTGGATACCCTGAGCATTGCATCGGCCAGGAGTCGTCTCGCGGGTCGCTTCGTACTGCCGCGCCGACTCGACGATCCGCGATCGGTTGACCAGCTCTCGGGCCGCTTCACGGCCTCTCCGCTCGCTCTGCAGGACGTGGCCGCGTTCGGCCTCCCGGTGCCGGCCGAAGGTGAGCTGCTGTTGGAGACGCAGGTCGAATCGGATGGCCGACGCGCGCTCGGCTCGACCCACGCCCGACTGGGCGCTGCACGGGCGGATCTCGAGGGCTCGGCTCTCGTCGGTTCCAACGTCCCCGCCGATTACGTGTTGCGCGGCGCCGTCCGCGACCTCGACCCGCGGCGTTTGCTCACGACATTGCCCGCGGGCAGACTCAACCTGGATCTGGATGTCGAAGCCCGCGGACCGGAGCTGAGCGTCGCAGACGGCAAGGGAGATCTTCGCGTCACGAGCTCGGAGATAGGAGGAAGCGCCATCGACGACCTCCGGCTCCGCGCGGACCTCGATTCGGGACGCGCGGACGTGGACCTGCGCGGATCGGTCGCCCAGGGCGCCGTTCGCGCCAGCGGATGGGTGCGACCATTCGACTCCCTTCCTTCTTACCGTCTAGCCGGCACCGCCTCGCACCTCCCCGGGACCGACTCCCTCGTGCGCCGCCTGGCCGGGGCGGAAGGAGATCCGTCGCTCGAGGTCGGCTTCAGGCTCTCGGGGCACGGGTTCTCGGTCGCGGAGGCGCGGGTCTCCGGTCGCGCCGACCTCGCTGCCGTTCGGTCCGGCGGCGAGCGCTCCTCGCTCGGCCACGCGACGCTCACGCTTGCAAACCGGCGCATCATCGCTCGCCCCGAGCTGCTCGTGGCCGGCGGGCGCGTGAGCGCCGATCTCACCGCGGGACTCGACGAGCCCATCACCTACGAGCTCACCCGCGGCGTCATCGATTCCGTCGACCTCGGCCGCCTGATGAGCGACACCGTGGCTTCGCCCGTGTCGGGGAGGTTCACGCTCCGAGGCCGGGGGACCGAGCCCGCGCTCGCGAGTGCCGTCGGTGCCTTCACCCTCGACCAGGTCCGTTACGGAGCCCGGCGGGTGGACAGTGTCCGCGCGGACGTGCGGCTCGATCGAGGCAGAGGGCGGCTCTCTCTCAAGGGCCGACTCCAGGGCGGAACGCTGGGCCTCGAAGCCGGCGGCCGTCCGTTCGATTCGGTCCCCAGTTTCGTGGTCACTCGCGCCGCCCTCGACACGGTGGACCTCGGCACGTTGCTCGGCAGACCTGACCTGGCGGGTCCGGTGACGGCACGGCTCAACGGCCGAGGGCGGTGGGGTGAGACGGACCGCGAATTCGACGGCCGTCTGCTCGTCGAGCCATCCCGGCTCGGTCATGTCAAAGTGCTCCGCGGGGATGTGGCCGTGGCCCTGGATGGTGACCGGCTCCGCTACGACGGCACGGTGATCTCATCCGCGGGTGCCATCGCCCTCGCTGGTGATGGCCGCCCGATGGCGGAGACCCCGAGCCTCACGGTGCGGACCGGCCGGATGGACTCGCTCGACCTCGGAGCGCTGCTCAACCGGCCCGGGCTGGCCACCCGGCTCAACGGCACCCTCACCGCCTCGGCCGAAGGCACTGCGCCGGACAGCATGCGCGCCGGCCTGCTGCTGGAGCTGCTCCCGTCCCGAGTCAACCGGGAGGAGATCCGCAGCGGCCGAGCCGATCTCACCCTGGACCGCGGAGCGCTGCGCGGTGACGTCCGGATGGATGCCGCCGACGGCGAGCTGGACACGCGGGTGCAGGGCTCGAGCGCCGGCGGCCAACACCGAATCAAGACGGACGGGACCGTTCGGCTGGAGCGACTCGATCGCTGGACCGGCAAGCGCGAGAGGACTGGCAGACTGGCCGGCCGGTTCTCGCTCGAAGGCGCTGCCGACAGCGCTGGGCTCACCAGTCTCGCCGGAACGATCACCGCGAATGGAGCCGTGGACTCGGTCCGGCTCGACACCCTGAGCGTCGTGCTGAGCCCGTCACCCGGCAAGCTGCATGTGGATACGATGGTCGTCCGCTCCAACGTCGCGGTGATGGACGGCGGCGGTCGGATCGCCCTCCGGGACAATCCTGGCACGGACACTCTGCGTCTCACGGCAATGCTGACGGACCTCACCCCGCTCGCGACCCTCGCCGGCTTCGACTCGCTCTCGCTCGATTCCGCACGGGCGCGCGTTGCCGTCAGCGGACCGCCGAGTCTCCGGCGGGTGCAGGCGGAGGGCGAGGTGCGGCGTCTGCTGTACGCGGGAAACCAGGTGGATCGGCTGACCCTGAACGGCGGCGCGGCGCTCGACAGCTCCGGACTGGCCGGCGCCGCGGGTGATGTCCACCTGGAGGGCGGCGCGCTTGGCACGGTCATCGTTCGAGACGCGCGACTCGCGGGCCGCTACGACTCGGTCGTGACACTCGAGGCCAATGCGGTTCTGCGGGACAGCATCGCGTTCGATGTCGCGTTCCAGGGCACCGCCGCCGCCGATACGATCGAGGGAACCCTCCGCCGGCTGAACCTGGCGGAGGGCGGCCGGAAGTGGGCGCTGGTCCAACCCGCGGCACTCTCGCTGCGGCCCCGTCGCGTGGAGGTGAATGGCTTCGATCTCCGCGCCGGCGATCACCGCGTCGTGCTCAACGGCCTGCTCGATCGCGGGGGAACGAGCGATGTCGCACTCGAGATCCGGCAGCTCGATCTCGATCTGCTGCGCCGGCTCGGCTACTCGCCGGTCGGCGGGTCGCTCGACGGCGTGGTCCGGCTCGCCGGGCCGGCCGAGAGCCCGTCGCTCAGGGGAAAGACGGTGGCCGTCATCCAAGCGGAGGAGGGCGAGGAGCCCGGCCGGATCAACACCGCCGTCGACTGGACCGATGTCGGGCTTCGGATCGACGCGGCGGCATCACATGGCCGCGGCGGACGGCTCAATCTCTCCGGTACACTGCCGCTGCGACTCACCCTGGCGCCGAAGGACACCGCGAGCTCGGTCGGCGTAACCCGCCAGCCCGACGACACGCTCGGCCTGGTCATCCGGGCCGACAGCTTCGATCTCGCTTTCGCCGAGTCGTTTCTCCCGAAGGGCACGGCGGAGGAGCTCGTCGGCCACGTGGCGGCGGACGGCCGCATCTCGGGAACGATGAAGTCCCCAGTAGTGGCGGGCACGGTCCTGGTGACGGGGTTCGGCGCCAGCCTGCCGACGCTGGGCGTGAGGTATCAGAAGTCCGAGCTTGCCGGCCGCCTCTCCGGCGACCGCTTCCAGCTCGAGAGGCTGCATCTCGTCACCGACAACGATGGCGAGCTCACCGTGCAGGGCAACGTCACGCTCTCCCCGCTGGACGATCCCTCGCTCGATCTCACGGCTGATCTGCGGGAATTCCGGGTCTCTCACTCGGCGACGCTTCGCGCGATCGCGAGCGGCAAGCTCCGGCTGGAAGGCACGGCGGCAAAGCCGGTCATGACCGGCGCCCTCGAGCTAGGCAGAACCGACGTGTACACCGGCACCGAAACCGCGGCGGCCTCGGGCGTGGAAGAGGTGCAGCTGAGCCCCGCGGATCTCCAGCGCCTCGCCCGGGAGTTCGGGCCGGCGGTGCTGGCGCGCGCCAATGAGGGCCCCGGACTGGTGGACCGCTTCAAGCTCGACCTGGACGTCCGCCTCCCCCAGCGGGTGTGGTTCCGCCGCCGGGAGACGCCGAAGATGGACATCGAGATCGCGGGCCGCATGAAGGTGAAGCAGGAGCCCGGACAGCCGATGCAGTTCTTCGGCAAGGTCGAGCCGCTGCCGGGCCGCGGCTCGATCGAGCTGTACGGCCGGAGCTTCCGGCTGCTGGACGGCGAGATCGCGCTCGACGGTCCCGCGGAGGCGACCACCCTCGACGTCAGGGTGGAATACCAGGTGCCGACCCAGGCTGACCCCGGGGACGATGGCATCCTCATCAACGTCGCCGCCACCGGCCGGCCCGACAGCCTCAAGCTCGACTTCACCTCCGAGCCCACGATGAGCCAGGACGACATCGTGAGCTACATCGTCACCGGCCGCCCCTCCTCGGAGAATCCGCTCGCCGGCGGCGGTGGCGGCGGCGAGTCCGCAGGGGAGGTGGGTGCCGACATCGCGCTCACGCGGCTCTCCGAAAGCGTCTCGGGCGCGGCGGGTGAGGCGCTCGGACTCGACGTCTTCCAGATCCGGCAGGACGGCCTGCGCGGGCTCACCCTCACGGCCGGCCGCTACGTCGCCTCGCGCGTATTTCTCAGCCTCCAGCAGCCGATTCAGTTGACCAGCGAAGCGCAGAGCGCGGGCTCGACCTTCGGCCCCGGCTTCGAGCTGGAGTACACCGCCCGCCGCTGGCTCCGAGCCAACCTGCGTGGCGGCAATGTTCCGCCGCGCTTCTTCCTCCGCGGTCGCTATGCGTTTTGACCGGGCCGCGGCGGCGGCGCTCGTCCTGCTCGCGAGCGCCGCTCCGCTGCGAGCGCAGGACGCACCGAGCAGCATCACGCCCGAGACGGAGGTCCGGTCCATCGGGTTCCGGTTCGACAGCACGGAGACTCTGGGAACGGACAAGCTCCGCGAGCAGGTGGCTCTCACCGAGCGCGGCGGGATGGTGGGGCTGCGAAAGGTCTTCGGGTTCCTGCCCTTCATCCCGCCGGTGGGAGAGCATCCCTTCAATCCGCTCGAGCTGCAGCGCGACGTCATCCGGCTCGGGCACCTGTACCAGCAGTCGGGGTACCTGCACGCCAATGTCAATTACGAGGTGAAGTACGACGCGAAGCCGGACCTGATCGACGTCACCTACGTGATCGACGAGGGCCCACCCACGCTGGTCCGCTCGATCGCCTATGCCGGGGAAGGAGGAAAGCCGCTCGAGTTCCCCCGCGACGCGACCGGGAGCTGGGCGAGCCTCACCGAGTTCGAGCGGAAGGAGCCCGTCCGGATGGGGGAGGTGGAGCTGCAGGGCATCGCGGCGCGAACCGGCCGGTGGTTCCGGTCGCACGGATATCCCTTCGCGACCGCCCTCGCGAATGGTGTCGTGGACACCGCCAGCAACCGCGCCGACGTGAAGGTCGAAGTACGGCAGGGCCCCCGCGCGCGTATCCGTGCCTTCGAGGTGAGCGGCAACGAGACCGTGCCGGCCAGCCATCTCACCCGGCAGCTTCCGATCGGCGTCGGCGACTGGTACGACGCCGAGAAGCTGGAACAGGGCCGGCAGCAGCTCATTCAGCTCGACATCGTCCGGCTGGCCCTGGTGGACGTCCCCCGTCAGGCGCGCAACGACTCCGGCGTCACCGTGGCCCTCAAGGTCACCGAGAACCCCCCCAACCTGGTCACCGGCAGCGCCGGGTACGCGTCGGACGGCGGACTCTCCGCCGAGGTGGAGTGGGTGAACCGGAGCTTCCTCGGCGGGGTGCGTACGTTGACCGTAAACGGAACGGCGCAGACCGGCCTCCTCGCACTCGAGACGCCGCAGCTTCTCTATCGGCTGGGTGCGACGCTCTTTCAGCCCTACGTGTGGCACCGGAAGCTTTCCGTCGTGGGCGGGCCTTTCGTCGAGTACCGGGACGACCTGCGCGACCGCTCCTGGGCATACGGACTGGACGGGTCGCTGGTGTGGGCGGCGGGCCCGCTCAGGTCGGTCTCGCTGGGCTACAGCTTCTCCCGGCGCGAGATCCTGGAGTTCGGCTTCGGCGAGGACCTGGAGCCCGAGGAGTCACTGCCTATCCTTGGCCTGGCGGACTCGGCTCAGGTCGGCCAGCTGGACCGGACCATAAGACGCGGCGTGGTGCGGCTCGCGGCGAACTACGGCGCGCTCGACGAGTTCGCCAATCCTCGCCGTGGGTACGTGCTGCGACCCCGGTTCGAGGTCACGGTCCCGGGCGGCCTCAACAGCAGCGAGTACGTGCTGGTCGACGTAGGCGCGTCGTCCTTCGTCCCGCTCACCAAGCGCATCGGCTTCGCATTCCGCGGAGGGGCCGGGCGGATCTGGCCCTACGGCAGCAGCCTGCCGTTAGACGGCGAGTCGCCCTTCGTGGCCCTGCTCGACCTCCGTGACGTGACGTTCACGACCGGCGGCAGCCGGGACGTGCGCGGCTGGGGCAGCCAGCTGGTCGGACCCAAGATCCCCGAGGTGCAACAGGACGAGGAAGGAAATTTCTTCGCCGATCGCTACACGCCGGTCGGCGGCCTGGCGAGGTTCTGGGGAAGCGTGGAGTTGCGGATGCCGCTTCCGGGATTCGCGGACGCGTGGCAGACCTTCGGGTTCTTCGACGGCGGTCGGGTGTGGACCCCGGACGAGCGCTTCCGCCTCGGCGTGGACGACTTCGAGCAGGATGACTTCTTCTATTCGGTCGGGGCCGGGATCAGCTATCAGACGGTGGTGGGTGCCGTGCAGTTCGCGCTCGGCTATAAGCTCAACCCGTCCGCGCTCGATCTCCGATCCCCCGACGACGTGCTCGACGCGCGCGAGGCGGGATTGCCCGCGACTGCCGCCGAACCCAGCTCCGGCCGTCGGTTACACCTGCACTTCGCTATCGGAAGCACCTTCTAACCGCGGGGCAGCTGGTACTCGGTGTACCGCCCGGTCTCCTTGAAGCCGAGCCGTGCGTACACACCCTGGCCGTCGGCGGAGGCCTGGAGCACGGCGGTGTGGTGGCCTTCGGCTCGGGCATCCAGGAGCGGACGCAGGGTGAGGGCGCTGCCGAAGCCCTTGCGCCGACTGGTGACTAGCGTGCAGATGTTGTAGAGACCGACGACCCCCGTGCACACCGTGAGCTCCGCCGTCGCCACGGCCTCGTCGCCGAGGTATCCGACATAGAGACGCAGGGGACAGTCCGGCCGCAAGAGCAGCGGAGCCGCAAGATCGTAGAATCGAAGCACCAACTGGTCCGGAGGGTTCCAGTTCGCCGCATTGATTCGGGCGAAGTCGCGAACGTGCGCGGGCGTCGTGGCGCGCTCGATCCGAAGGCCAAGGGGCGAAAGGTCGGCGGACCCGAGCCGGCTGAGCTCTACGGCCATGGCCACCTCGGACTCGGCGGCCTCAAATCCGGAGTCGAGCAGTATGGCGCCCAGCTCTTCGGGCTCGTCCGTCGGGCCGAGCCACCAGGAGAACGGACGCCCAACGCCGGTGAAGTGCCGTACCACCCGCGCGATGCGCTCCCGACCCACTTCATTCGAGAGCCGCGCGCGGCATGCGAAGTTGAAGCTGTCGCAGGCCAGCCCCGAGTCGCTCACCACCAGCTCGTCGTCGACCTCGACCTGACCGCCGCTCAACCGGGACTGCACCCACGTCATGTGCGCGACCAGATTCTGCTCGGCCGCGGTCTCCGGTCTCCTCACTCGACGCCCTTCGACTTGACCGCGCAGGCACCGGCCGTGTCCGGCAGCACGGGATACTGCACGCGATACTTTCTTCGCGTCGTAGTAGTACCGCTTCATCGCGGGGTGGAACCGGTCGAGGATCTCTCGATTGAGCTCGAGCGGCGGCTTGTCCTCCGGCCGGAGGAAGGGCTGGTACTTCACCGGCTTGGTCTGGACGTCACGGAGGAGGATTCGACCGGACCGGCGATGGCCAACATGAAAATCGCGTACGCGAAGGCGTTGCGGGTCGAATGCAGGAGCATGGCACCGGCCTGATCATGGGAAGAAACAACCTGTCATCGTGAGCGAAGCGGAGACGCAGCACCCTTCACAGCAAATTCTACTAGCTCACCTGGATCCGCCGGTATCTCGCATTGACCAACTCGTACACCCCGTAGGCAACGAGGCCCAGCCCCACCGCCAGCAACGGCCAGCGTCCGGCGGCGGCCAGTGCACGAAGGGAATCGGCCAGCCCGCTGGCCTCGCTGGGATCGTGCTCCGACGCCGCGCGAATGGCGAAGTACCCGATGAGGCAGAACACCACTCCACGGGCCGCGATTCCGAATCGGCTGACCGCGACGATCCAGCGAGCGGTTCCCTGCGGCAGCTCACCCACGGACAGATCCCGACCGAGTTTCGCCGCGAACGCGCGGTAGAGCTGGTACAGGCCGTAGCCCATGATGCCGGCCGCGGCCAGCCAGAGGAGCAGCTCGCCGCCCGGCAGATCCAGCACCCGGCCGGCCGCGCGATCCGCGCCTGGTCCGCCGGGGCCACCCGTGCCCCTCGCAAGACGAAGCGCGCCCATTGCGAGCGCGCCGTGAAAGATGCCGCGGAAGGCGTAGCCGACCCGGAGGGCGATTCCCTTGAGATCACTGCCCCTTCGTTCCGGATCGGCGATGGCCCGGACCAGCAGCCAGGCAGCATACCCCAGCAGTCCGATGGCGACGACGTACAGCATCACACGACCGTACGGGGCGCCTAGCAACTCGCGAAGGGCCCCGCTGGTGTCGGTCGTGCGTCCTCCCTGCCCCAGTGCCGCCTGCGCCGCGAGGATCCCGATGATGCCGTAGAGCACCGCCTTCGCGACGAAGCCCACGCGGGCCAGCCGCTCGATCCAGGGCGCGACCTCAGCCGGGGGGTTCACGTCCCGTAGGCATCGACCGAGATGTTGAGGTCGCGACGCAGCTCCGCGTCACCGCTCATCAGCGTCTGCCAGGAGATCTCCTGGCCTTTCCGGCCGCCCTTGGGGACGATCTTGATCCCCTCGGGGGAAATCGAGATGGTGTACAGCTTCCCCTCGATCTCGAGTTCGCGCTTGAGCGTCTTGTCGAGCTTGGTGGCCATTCGGTTCCTCCTCGGGTGAACGAGCGCCTCCAGGGGCGCGGTCAAGGCTTGCTAAGGGGCCCGTACAGGCGCCGCGGTCCAGATCACCTACGGGGCGTGATCGGCCACGGCGGTCACCCCCGACTCCCTGGCGCAATGCGCGCAGCAGTAAAACGTTCCCTGCGCTTCGATTCCGTGGCCGATGATCCTGCAGTTGCAATGCTCGCATACGGGGGCGAGCAGGTGGATGGCGCACTCGAAACTGTCGAACGTATGGGTAGCACCGGCGGCGACGACCTGAAAGGACATATGATAGTCGTTGCCGCAGACTTCGCACTGGGCCATGGGGCCTCCTCGAACCGGGGCGGCTCCGTGCCGCCTCCGGAACAGTGGCCACATCGTCCCCGGATTTCCAGCGGCGGCACCACCCTGGCCCGGGCGGGCCCAGGAGCCGACCCCGGAACCAGCGGTGTAGCTTTGAGTCTATGGGCTCGCTGGATCAGACCCGCGACAGCACGAGTGCCGAGGTCGCCGTGCCCGAGCCCACCGAGCTCGCGATCCGGTACCATCGGGGTAACACCGCGATCTGGGGCGCGGACGTGGTCCTCAGCCTGCTCCTTCCCGGCATCATTCTCTTTACCGGTCTGTCGGCCCGAATGCGCAACCTCGCCGCCCGGTGGGGCCGGGGCCGATGGTTCCGGACGACGGCGATTCACGGCATGCTCTACGTCGTCCTCGTGGCCGTCGCGACGCTGCCGTTCGCCTACTACGCCGGCTTCGTGCGGGAACACCAGTTCGGCCTCTCCAATGAGACCGCGGGAAAATGGCTCGCGGACTGGGGGAAAGGCGTAATCGTCGGCGTCGTGGTGGTCGTGCTCGTCCTCTGGATTCCCTACTTGCTTCTGCGGAAGAGTCCCCGGCGCTGGTGGCTCTGGACCGGGCTCGCTACCGTCCCCCTCGCCGCGCTCGCGCTCGTCGTCACACCGATCTGGATCGCTCCCCTGTTCGATCGCTTCGGTCCCATGCAGGACAAAGCGCTCGAAGCCAGGATCCTCGCGCTCGCCGAGCGGGCGGGGATCGGCGCCACCCAGATCTACGAGGTGAACAAGAGCGAGGACACCAAGCAGGTGAACGCCTATGTCACCGGGATCGGACGCACCAAGCGCATCGTGCTGTGGGACACCCTCATCGCCCGCCTGACGCCCGATCAGGTCGCCTTCGTCATGGCCCACGAGATGGGTCACTACGTCCTGAATCACACGCTCCTGGTTATACTTGGGTCCGCGGTCGCGGTGACGTTGTCGCTGTACGCCGTGCACCGTCTCGCCGGGAGGCTCATCGCCCGCTACAGACGCCGCTTCGGGTTCGATCGGCTGGACGACGTGGCGTCGCTGCCGCTGCTCATGCTGATCGGCGGGCTGGTGTCGTTCATCGTCACGCCGGGCATCCTGGCCTTTTCACGGTGGCAGGAGCGGGAGGCCGACCGGTTCGCGCTCGAGCTCACCCGAGACAACCGGGCGGCGGCCGAAACGTTCGTGCGTCTGCAGGAGGAGAACCTGAGCGTGCCGCGCCCGGGGCTCCTGTATACGCTCTGGCTGGGGAGCCATCCCTCCCTCGCCTCGCGCATCGAGTTCGCGAACCGATATCGCCCCTGGGCGACCGGCGGCAAGATGCGGTACGGGCATCTCTTCGATCGTGCCCCTCATTCCTGAGAGAGCCGTTGTCGAAACAGCCGTCACCTCGACGCACCCAGACGCCGGGCGGCCGGACGGCCGCGCCGACTCCCGTGGCGCCAAGGAACATCCGGGCCGCACTCGCGATCCTCCAGGTCGGCGCCATCGCCATCATCCTCGCTGCTCTGCCCTACCAGATCTTTCAGCTCGACCGGTACACCATCACCAAGGAGCTGGTGCTCTACCTCGCCGCGCTCGGTGCGGCGCTCTGCTGCTTCGCCGCGGCCCGGCGGCTGACCGTCTTCATGGTGGATGCGGGGCTCGTCGCATTCCTGGTGCTCTCGCTGCTGTCGGCGCTCCTGGCGACGAACGGATGGCTGGCCTTCCGGGCGCTGGGGGTGAGCCTCGCCGGTGCCGCGATCTTCTGGTCGTCCCGAACCCTGGCACGGGCGGAGCAAGGCCGCCCGCTGCTCCTGGCCCTCGCCGCGGCCGTCGTGCTCGGTGCGATTACCGGTCTGGCCCAGGCCTACGGGCTCGTGACGACCAATCTCGCGAGCCTGAACCGCGCGCCAGGCGGAACGTTCGGCAACCGGAACTTCATGGCGCACCTCGTCGCGATAGGGATGCCGCTGCTGCTCTACGTGTCCATGGAGGCGCGGAGCCGGCGAAGCTTTGGGTTGGGCGCGCTCGGAGTGATGCTGACCGCGGGCGCGCTGGTGCTCTCACGCTCGCGGGCAGCGTGGGTCGGGACGGCGGCGGCGTGCGCGTTCCTCGCGGTCGAGGGACTCTGGATCGGCGGGCTCTGGCAGGACCGGCAGGTGCGCAGAAGGGTGCTGCAACTGTCCATCATGGGAGCCATCGGGCTGGCCCTCGCCCTGATTCTCCCCAACACACTCAACTGGCGGTCGGAGTCACCCTATCTCGACTCGCTCACCGGCGTCGCCAACTATAAGGAAGGAAGTGGCAAGGGCAGGCTGATCCAGTACGGAAACACCTTGCGGATGGCGGCGGACGATCCGGTGCTGGGAGTCGGGCCGGGCAACTGGGCGGTGCACTATCCGCGCTACATGTCTCCCGACGACCCGTCGTTCGACCCGGACGACATCATTCCCACCAATCCCTGGCCCAGCAGCGACTGGATGGCGTTTCTGGCGGAACGTGGCGTGCCGACGCTCCTGCTGCTGGGACTGATCGGCGCGTCCATAGCGCTGGGAGCCTGGGCGCGGATCCGTCGGGGTACACGCCATCCTCCGACGCTCACCGATCTCACCATCGTCGCGACGTTGATCGCGGTCGCCATCGCCGGCGCATTCGACGCGGTGCTGCTCCTGCCGATTCCAACCTACTTCGCGTGGAGCATCGTCGGGGCGTTGGCGTCAACCCCCCGGCCCATCCGGCAGTTCACGCTCACGCCGGTGCTGCGCCGCCGGGTGCTGATCGTGACGGCCGTGATCGGTGCCCTGTTCGTGGTACGGGCCGCCACGCAGGTCGGCGCGATGGCGGTGTTCGATGAGCGCAAGCGATCGGCCATGGAGCTGGCCTCCCAGATCGACCCCGGCAGCTATCGCATTCACATGCTGCTCGGTCAGGCCTGGCGCAGGGCCGGTCAGTGCACGCGCGCCCGTCCCCACGCCGAGGCGGCCGCCGATCTGTTTCCGCATTATCCCGCCCCGCGGGCGCTGCTCCGCGCGTGCGGAGTGCGCCGGCGCTGATCCGGCGTGTGTCCCTTGTCACGGCCCCGACCGCGCCTCCAGTGCATATAGCCACGACATGCTTCTGCAATGGAGGAGTGCATGAGGACGCCGAAGGTTGTCGGGCTCGCTGTCGTCTCGTTGACACTGGCGGCTTGCGGTGGGAGTAGGAGGACCGAGATCAATCCGCAGGATCAGGTCGTCACCAACCGCTGGAATGCGACACTGGCCACCCCGCCGGAGCTCGCGGGGGCGATGCAGCTGAAGGGCACTGGTTGGATGGCCCCGGACCCGAAGGATCCCAACAAGACCCACGCGCACCTGTCCATCACGAACGCCGTGCCCGGCGGCGAACATCCGTGGCATGTACACATCGGTCGCTGCGGGGCGGACAAAGGAATCTTTGGACCGGCCGATGCCTACCGGCCGCTCAAGATCAAAGACGAAGGAAAGGCGCTGTCGGACGCCGAGATCCCCGCACCGGCACCCACGTCGGGCGAGTACTTCATCAACGTCCACGCGTCGCAGAACAACATGAGGACGATCATCGCCTGCGGGAACCTGGCGTCGCCGGTGAGGTAGGGGTGCGCGAGGTGCGCGCCCTGGCGGGACGGGAGCGTGAATGTGGGTCATCCCGAGGGAGCGAAGCGACTGAGGGACCTTCTCACCCGGGTTCGATACCGGCGAAGAAGATCCCTCGCTTCGCTCGGGATGACATCTGATCACCTGGCGCCGCCCTTCTTTACTCCTTCCCCAGACCCTCTTTCACCACCCCGACCAGCCACTCCGCCTCTCGCTTGTCACGGATACTGCCTGCCGCGGTGACCCGCTTGCCGTTGGTCCGGACCAGCTTCAGATCGTAGTACGGTCTTCCGCCCGCCTGCATCCCGATCTTGGTCGTCACCTCGGCAATCTCGGAGGCCGAGTAGCGCCGCTCGCGGAACGGCACCAGATAGCCGCTCGCGACCGTGATCGTGCCGGCATCCACCGTCACCTTGGTCACGCCGAGCCAGAGCTCGAGCAGCATGTAGAGGAGAATCAGCTGGAACAGGCCGAAGACGATCGGGAAGAGCAGCGGCGCCCCGACATGAAGCATGAACCAGATCGCTCCGGCCCAGATCGCGAAGAACACCGACACTCCCGCGGCCGCCCCCGGGTTCCGGGCCGCGGGGACCACGATCTCCGTGCCGCGTCGGTTGGTCGAGACCCGGATGCGCGACTCGGGAGGCTGGCGATAACCCGTCGGGGCGACGGTCTCGCCCAACTCCCGCTGTTGCTCCGGCGTCAGCGGCTCGGAGCTCTCGGCGGTGCGGAAGACCGGCACCTCGAACGACGATTCGTAGTCCACACCCGGCACGCTCGCCGAGACGTCGAGACGCCAGATCACGCTGTCGCGGGGGTTACTGCTGTCGGACGGCATGCCGTCGGCGGGGAGTGCGAAGGCGACCGGGATCGTCGTCGTCATTCCAGTGGTCCCACGACTGGTTCGGCCGGCGACCGTACGCTCTTCATGCCAGAGGATGCTCTCGGAGGTCGAGCGGTGCTTCCCCGCCCCACGCGTCACCCGGCGAATGGAGCTCAATACCACCCGGAATCCCTGGGGAGCATCGAGCGCCGAGCTGGTCCGCACGGCGCCCGTGAGGCCGCGGCCGAGAGCGGCTGGTGTCGCTTCCATCTCGAGGACGGACACACCGTATGTCCGGTGGCGAAGCGTCGCGCGTATCGCCCACACGAGCAGCCCGATGCCGACCATGGGAAAGAGGAGCGCCAGGAGCGCGATCGTGTTGCCTTTCTCCAGCGCCTCCCGTACTCCGATGAACCCCGTCGGCAGGCTGATCAGGTTCCAGAGTCCCGCGAAGATCCACGCCTGCCACATCGTGGCACGGCCTGCATCCTCGATTCGTCCGGCCGCCCAATCCGTCCGCCACAGCCAGGGCGAGTCCGGATGATGCGAGCGAAGGAGCTCGCCCTCGGCGAGCTTCCGCCGAGACGCGAAGGCGCCGACGATCCCGCCGATTCCGACTCCGCCGAACACCACCGCGAAGATGGAGAGAAAGCCCGCCTGGCCCCAGCCACCCGCGAGCGCTGCGCGCACCGCGAGCACCGCCGTGACGATACCGACCCCGGCAAAGGGAAGGAGGAAGAGAATGAGGCAGCCGGTGGAAGCAGAGGTGGAGACAGGAGAGGCGCGCCGAACGTTGTAGCCAACCGTCATCACGGCCCTCCGGTGTCCACCGGTAGATCGGGTCGGGCACCCCACTCGGCCCACGCTCCGTCGTACAGCGCGACGTCGTTCATGCCGAGCAGGTGCAATGCGTGGATCAACGCACAGGCGCTCACACCACTGCCACACGTGGCGATGACGGGCCGGTCGAGGTCCACTCCCGCCTCTGCGATGCGTCTGCGGAGCCGGTCATTCGCAAGGACGGTGCCGTCCTCGGCGACCAGCTCCTGATATGGAAGGCTGAGGCTGCCGGGAATGTGCCCCCCACGCAGGCCGGGACGCGGCTCGGGCTCGGTCCCGGCGAAGCGGCCTGCGGAGCGCATGTCCACCACCTGGGCCGCGCCCCGCCGAAGGGCCTCGCCCACCGCCGCCGCATCGCGCACGACATCCGGATACGCGCGACCCGTGAACCGGCCGCGCGTTCGATCCCGACTACCGCTCTCCAGAGGCCGGCCTTCCCGCTTCCATTTCCCGATCCCACCGTCGAGAACCGCCGTGCGCGCATGCCCCAGGATCCGGAACATCCACCAGACCCTGGCGGCGCTCAGGTTGGCGCCGGACCCGTCGTAGACCACGATCGCGTCGTCGTCACTCAGACCCAGCGCGCTCATCCGCTCGGCGAAGCGTTCCGGCGAAGGAAGCATGTGGGGAAGACTCGAGCGCGGATCGCTGGTAGCCTCGAGATCGAAGAAGACCGCACCTGGAATGTGCTCGCCGCGATACTCCGCGGCGGCATCGCGCCCGCTGGTCGGCAGGTGCATCGAGCCGTCCACGACGGCGATCCCGGGACGACCCAGCCGCATGGCCAGCCATTCGGTGGAGACCAGCGGCGGTACCGGCTCGGTCACGGGATGAGCAGGACCTTGCCCGTGGTGCGCCGCGCCTCGAGCTCGCGATGGGCGGCCGCGGCTTCGCTCAAAGGAAACTCCCGTCCAATGCGCACCTTCAGGCTTCCGTCGGCGACGGCGCGCAGGACCTCCCCCGACCGCTGCAACAGCTCGTCCCGCGTCCGCGTGTAGTGCGCGAGCGTGGGACGGGTGAGGAAGAGCGAGCCCTTTTGATTGAGGAGCTGCGGATCGAAGGGCTCGACCGGACCACTGGACTGGCCGCACAGGACCAGCATGCCTCGCGGGACGAGGCAGTCGAAGCCCTTGAGAAAGGTGGTGCGCCCTACCGAGTCGTACACCACCTGGACTCCGTGGCCGTTGGTCAGGCGCTTCACGCCGGCGACGAAGTCCTCCTGCGTGTAGAGAATCACCTCGTGCGCACCCGCCGCCCGAGCGAGCGCCGCCTTTTCCTCGGTGGACACCGTCCCGATGACGCGGGCGCCGAGGCCGCGTGCCATCTGGCACAGCAACAGCCCCAGGCCTCCCGCGGCCGCGTGCACCAGGCAGACGTCGCCGGGCCGAAGAGCGTAGGTGGAGTGCGACAGGAAGTGCGCGGTGATTCCCTGGAGCAGCGCGGCCGCACCGAGCCTGGCGTCTACGCCCTGCGGGAGCGACACCACCCGATCGGCCGGGGCGAGCGCGAACTCCGCATATGAGCCAAGGACGCCTTCGGAGGCGACGCGATCGCCGGGGCGGACTTCGGTGACACCAGGACCGACCTTCTCGACGGTGCCACCCGCCTCCCGGCCCAGCCTCAGTGGGAATGATTGCTTGTAGAGACCCTTGCGGTGGTAGATGTCGACGAAGTTGACGCCGGCGGCCTCCACCCGGAGAAGCACCTGGCCGGGGCCCGGCGACGGCACGGGCACGTCCACCAGTCGCATGACCTCGTCGCCGCCGGGTTGTTCGACAACGATTGCTTTCACGTGGCTCCGCCGGACTGTCAGAGCGCGCCGACTAGCCGCCGCTCGGGCCCTCCGTACGCGGAATCCTCCTGCACGCGCCGCTCGGACGCTTCGATGTGCCGCGTGCGCGATGGACCCAGATCCATCCCGTGGCCCTGCAGAATGGCGAGCGCTTCGTCGGTCCTGGATCCGGCGTCGATCGTCACCAGAATGGCGCCCGCCCGCAAGCCCTCGTCGAAATGACGCGCGTCTTCTTCGGGTACGCCGAGCGAAACGAGCGCACCGATGAGCCCACCCGTTGCCGCGCCGATCCCCGCGCCGGTCAGCGTCGAGGCCAGCACGCCGCCGATCACGACCGGTCCGAGCCCGGGGATCAACAGCGAGCCCAGCAACCCCATGAGCCCGCCGAGCACTCCGCCGCTCAGCGCTCCGCTGGCGGCACCCTCGGCCACGGGAGCGCCCGGCTCGGCGTCCTGCATGGCCAGCCCGATCTGATCCTCGGTGAACTCCGCGGCTTTGAGATCGCGAATCGCCGCCTCGGCGGCGTCGCGCCGACTGAACATCCCGACCACCGTGCGACTCGTGGTCTCCTGCTCATCGTGGTTCATGCCTGCTCCCTGGATGCCGTCTGCCAACCTAGGAGGGGGAAGCGGCGGCGAACGTGACGACGCTCACACAACCCCCTAGGCGGCGATCTCGGTACCCTCCGCCTCGTCGGCCGGCGAGCGCCCCCTGCGGGTGTAGCGCTCGAAGAAGGTGCGCGCCTGCTCCAGATCCGCGGGATGGAAGTAGGCCGGGCCCAGCGCCTGGCAGCCGAGCAGCGCGATGTCCGCCAGGTCTGTGGCCGTCCGCGCGATCGCCGGGTCGCGGAGACCCATCCGCCCCGCCTGATCCAGCAGGCCGAGCTCCGGCAAACCAAGGAGGTCCGCGGCGGCGCGAAGGGCGCCGGGGTCGTAGGTGATCCCCACCGCAAGCGCCAGCGGGGCGGCGTACCAGCGCGGCGCCACTGCGTCCGCGGAGCGCAGCTCGAAATGGCCGCGGGGGCGCACCTCCGGAAACAGCGTCGTAAGGTGCTCGTGCCATTCGTGCAGCGTCGGCTGGGCGCGGGCGAGCCACTCGCCGAACGGCGGGTGCTCACCACCCACCAGCGGCAGCAGGATCGCGGGAGCCGCCAGGGCGAAGTCGAGGTAAGCCTCGAGCGGCGAGGTCGAGTCCCACGGCAGCCCGGTCCTGCGCCGGGTCCAGCGTGCGCCAGACCTGCGCGCGAGTGCTCCGGTACCCCGTAGCCGAGCCGTTGTAGACCGGGGAATTGGCGAAGGATGGCCGTGACGTAGGGCGCCGCCGCGTTGAGCACCTGCCAGCGCAATCCGGGCTCGTCGTCGAGATCCAGACTCACTTGGAACGCGGCGGTCTGCCGCATCATGATCGCCCCGGCCGGGCCCCGGCGGGCCAGATAATCGGCCATCCGGGCATAGCGGTGCGTGTGGAGCAACAGTGGAGCACGGGTGGCGTCGTTGTACGGATCGACACCCACCGTGAGGAGATCGATCCCCTCTCCCGCCGCGGCTGCCCTGAGCGGCGGCACGACTGCGCGCAAGGTCGCGAGCAGCGCGCTCGGTGTACGGCACGGCGGTGAGCTGTACTCGAGCTGCCCACCGGGCTCGAATGTCAGCGTCCCGCCGTCGGGCAGCTCGAAACACGGGGTGCCCTTGGCGGTGCGCGTCTCCTTCCAGCCCTGGCGCGCGCCGAACCGGCGGAGAAACGGCAGCGTGGCGATTGGGGCGTCGGCCTCGATCGGACATCGCCGGCCAGTCTTGCTCTCCACCGGAATGAGCTCGACCTCCGCCCCCACGCGCCGTGGCGTGAGCGACGCCCGCGCCGGCGCGGCGAAGACGTGCTCGGCAAGATCGGCGGCGAGAGCGGCGCGAGTGAGCCGCGCGCTCATGCCGGCGCGCCCACCACCAGGGCGAACAGGTTCTCGGGATCGGTACGCCAGGCGTCGATCCGCAGGCCAGCCGCCTCGAACAGCGCCGCGACGCTCTCGCGGTCGTACTTGGCGCTGATCTCGGTGCGGAGTGTCTCACCATCCGCGAAGGCGATGCCGCCGATACCGGGAACGTTCACCGTCTGGGTGCCCACCGATACGAGATGCATCTCGATCCGGTGCGCCACCGTGTCGTAGAAGGCGCGATGCTCGAACGCCTCGGGATCGAAGTCCGCCCCCAGCTCGTGGTTCAGCACCCGGAGCATGTTGCGGTTGAACTCGGCGGTGACGCCCCGGCTGTCGTTGTAGGCCGCCTCGATGCGGGCGACGTCCTTCCGGAGATCGGCGCCCATGAGGAACCGGTCGCCCGGCTCCATCGCCGCCCGCACCCGCCCGAGCAGCCGGATGGCCGCGGGCGGATAGAAGTTGCCGATGGTGCTGCCGAGGAAGGCGAACAGCGCAGGCCGCGGCAGGCCGCGCGGCAGGTTCAGCTCCTCGGAGATGTCGGCGACGGCGGGCTCGACCTTCAGGCCGGGATATTCCCGGCGCAGCCGGGCGGCCGTCTGGCTCAGGAAGGTGGCGCTGACGTCGATCGGCACGTAGCGCTCGGCGGTGCCCGCCGCGCGCATCGCGTCCAGGATCAGCCGGCTCTTCTCGGCGCTGCCGGCGCCCAGCTCGATGAGGGTGCGGGTACCGAGCCTGGCGATGAGCGAGGGCATCCAGGCGTCCAGGATCGCCCGCTCGGTGCGTGTCGGATAGTACTCGGGAAGTCGCGTGATCTCCTCGAACAACTCGGAGCCACGGTGGTCGTAGAAGTACTTGGGGGAGAGCTCTTTTTGTGGTGCGGACAATCCATCTGCGACTTCACGCAGGATCCGGTAGGTGGCAGGCTCCGGTCTGACGTGCGCGCGCACCGCAGTGCGGGCCGGCAGACGGGAGCTAAAAGTTGTGGTTTTAGTCATCGCGCGCACACCTGAAGCCGCTGAAGATCTGGCGGCGAATGGGGTAATCCCAGTTGCGGAACGTGTTCCGAACCGCGCCGGGCCGGGTGGCCCACGAGCCCCCGCGCAGCACCTTGTAGTCGGTGCCGAAGAAGACTTCGGAATACTCCTTGTACGGGAAGCTCTCGTAGCCCGGCCAGGGCCCGAAGTCGCTCGCCGTCCATTCCCACACGTCGCCGATCATGCCGTAGCAGCCGATCGGAGAGACGTTCCTGCGATAGGCGCCCACCGGCGCGGTCCCGAACCCGAGCTGGTCCAGGTTGGCGAGATGGCGGTCCGCCGGAGTCTCGCCCCACGGGTAGGTCCGCTTGGTGCCGGTGGCCGGGTCCCACGAGGCGGCGGTTTCCCACTCGATCTCGGTGGGCAGACGCTTGCCCGCGAACCGCGCGAACGCCTCGGCCTCGTACCAGCAGACGTGGCACACCGGGCGGCTCGGATCCACCGGCGCCTCGCGGTCCATCACCCGGGTCACCCACCCGTCCTCGCCCAGCGTCCAGTGCTTTGGCGCGCTGGCGCCCGATTCGTTGAGCCACTTCCAGCCCGCGTCGGACCAATATTCCCGCGTGCCGTAACCGCCGGCGGCGATGAAGATGAGGAAGTCGCCGTTGGTGACGGGATTCACGTCGATGCGGAAGGGCGCCACCTCCACCCGATGGCGCGGCCGCTCGTTGTCGTACGCCGCGCTCCGGTCGTCGGTGCCGATCTCCACCGCGCCGCCGGGGAAGCGCACCATCTCGCGCAGTGCCGCCGGATGGCCGGGAGGCGCCTCGGGCAGCTCGTACCTGGCATAGGGGATATACGGATGACCCTGTTTGAGCTGGAGCGTCTGGAGGATCGTCTCGTTGTGCTGGTACTCGTGCTGCAGGACCATGTTATAGACGAACCCTTCGCGCAGCAGCGGATTCGCCTCCTCCAGATCCGCCTTCGCGAGCCGCGCGAGGACGCGGCCGCGGATGTCATCCAGGATGCCTCGGCACTCCCGCAATCCCGGCAGCGGCAGCGCCCCGCGCTTGCTCCGGGGATGCTCGAATGGATTGTACATGCCGGGCATCTCCACGAACTCGATGGGACCGTCGAGGTTGCGAGTGAGCCAGAGCTCTTCGAAGTGCGCGATATGGCCCAGGTCCCACAGGATCGGGCTCATCAGCGGATCATGCTGCAGCCTGAGCTCTTCGTCGGTGAGCGGCGCCACAATCAGTAGCGTCCGGGCGCGTGCCTCGAGCAGCCGCTCGGCGACAGTCTCAGGATCAACGCGGCTAGGCAGGGCGACAGTGGACATCGACTCAATCCTCGAATGCTGAGAACAGGTTGTTGAACGACTCGGCCAGTGTGGGATGCGCGAAGATGGCGTCCCGCAAGTGACTATACCGCAGATTCCCTATCATCGCGAGTTCGAGCATCGCCATCAGCTCTCCCCCCTCGATCCCGAGTACCGCGGCCCCGAGCAGCTGTCCCGAACCGGGGTCCACGAGCGCCTTCATCATCCCACGCGACTCGTCCATCTCCAGCGCACGGGCCACGTGCGCCATGGGCATCTTTGCTACCCGGTAGTTACGGCCCTGTTTCTTGGCGTCGCGCTCGCCCAGTCCGATGCGGCCGAGCTGGGGGTCGATGAAGACTGTATACGGTACGAGTCGGCCAGTCGTCGTGGCGTTACCTCCCTGTAACAGGTTTGTGCGGATAATCCTGAAGTCGTCGTAGGAGATATGGGTGAAGGCGGGCCCGCCCTTCACGTCACCGAGGGCGTAGACGCCAGCGGCGCTGGTCTCCAGCCGCTCGTTCACCGTGATGAAGCCCTTTGCATCGGTCTTGACCCCGGCAGCGGCCAGGTTGAGCCGTTCGGAATTGGGGACCCGGCCGATGGCGAGGAGCACGTGGCTGCCCGCGAGGCTCCGCTCCCCCTGGGGCGTCGTGACCACGAGACCCACGCCCTTCTGGTCACGCCTGGCGGATCTCGCCTTGGATTCCAGCAGCACTTCCACCCCGTCCTCCCGCAGGATCGCGAGCACCGCGGCCGCGATGTCGGCATCCTCCAGGGGGAGCAGCTGCCCGCCCCGCTGCACCACCGTCACCTGGCTCCCGAAGCGGCGGAACATCTGGGCGAACTCGAGCCCGATGTACCCGCCACCCAGGACCAGGAGGTGCTCGGGGACGCGGTCCAGCTCCATGATGGACGTGGAGTCGAGATAGCCGACGTCCGCGAGGCCTTCGACATCCGGCGCGGCGGGGCGTCCGCCGGTATTGATGAAGACGTTGTCGGCCGCGAGGACACGGCCGTCGACCTCGACCGTGCGCGGGCCGATGAACCTCGCCTCGCCGAAGATCAGCTCGAGACCCGGCGTGTTCTGGAGCCGGCGCTGACTGCCGTTCCGGAAGCTCTCGACAATGGCCCGCTTGCGCTCGCGGACCCGCCCCAGGTTCACACTCACCGGACCGGTCTCGACGCCGTAGTTGGCTCCCCGCCGGGCGAGATAGGCGACGCGTGCGCTCGCGACCATCGTCTTGGTCGGAGTGCAGCCCTCGTTGATGCAGGTGCCGCCGACATGCGTGCGCTCGATCAGGACGGTCTTGCGGCCAGCGCGTGCCAGGGCTCCCGCCAGCGGTCCCCCGGCCTGTCCCGCTCCGATGACGATGGAATCGACCTTTTCCGGAGCAGCCATGGATACACCTGTGAGTTGGGAGCGAGGACGGATATCGAGGGAACGCGGGGGCCCGCGGGCAGGTTCCAGGAAGACGAATCAGCGGATGGGGCCGGAGCCGGTTCCGAGCGGAAGTGCAAGATGGAAGGTGGCCCCACCCGAGGGGTTGTTCACCGCCCAGAGTCTTCCTCGATGAGCCTTCACGATCGAGCGACAGATCGCCAGGCCGAGCCCCAGGCCACCTTGTTTCGACGTGACGAAGGGCTCGAAGACGCGGTCCATCTCGTCCTCGGGGATCCCCGTGCCGGCATCGGCGACCGACAGCAGCCCGTCGCCGCGACGTGGCCCACGACGGAGGCGAGCAGGTAGATCCACCAGCGCCGGGGTGGAGCGAGCAGAAGGATCGCGGTGAGGATGGCGTACGGCGGGAACAGGACGGCGGCGCCGAACTCGGGGACGCGCCCGACGACAGCCAGCTTGGTGCCGAAATAGCTGCCGAGTCCGGCCAGCAGCGTCACGAGCGCAATCTTGGCGATTGGCTGCGGCGCGCTGGCCTCCTGATTGGCGACGGTGCTGGTCGGCAACGAAGTGGTGAGCGTCATGGCGGCTATCGATGATGATCGGTCGCCAGGGCGCCCATTGCAAGCCACCGTCGGCTATTTACCGGGGTGGATCCCCAGGTCGCTCAAGGGTATCCGATAGATGTCCCCGAGCCCGTTTCCGATCCCCGTCAGCCGGCGCTGCATCTCCTGGTAGGACAAGGGCGCCGGCGGCATCGAATCGAGCGTCCCCCGCGTGCTGCTGAAGTAGAGATACTTGCCGTCCGGACTCACGCTCTGATTGAACTCACCCTTGGACGTGTTGATGCCGGTCAGTGGCCGGGCACGCTGCCACACGCCGTTCCGTCGCTCGCTCACGAAGAGGTCGAACCCACCGGCCCCATCCGGCCGGCCCACCGCGCTGAAGATCATGAATCGCTCATCGGGCGAGATCCACGGTTCGTACTCCTGTGCCCCCGTGTTGAGCGAATCACCGAGGTTCTCCGGCTCCACGTAGCGGCCGTCGGCCCAGCGCGCCACGTAGAGATCGTTGCCTCCCCTTCCCTCCGGCCGAACCGTGCCGAAGTACAGATTCCCGTTCCTCGCCAGAGACGGCGACCACTCCGTGGCGCTGTCCCGGTTCACTGCGCCGTCCAGACGCCGCGGCTGGCCCCAGCCTCCCCCCGCCGAGCGCTCCACGGTCCAGATATCGTATTCCTCGCTCGGCGTCGTGCCTGACACCGGCCGGTTCGAGATGAAGAACAGACGCGAACCATCCGGCGAGACGTGGGGATCGGCGTCGCTCCAGCGGCCGGAGAACGGCGCGGCCTCAGGCTCCGTCCACCGGCCGTCCACCAACCGCGACTCGAGAATGGTGTAGTAGGTGAAGTCGCCGTTGGCGCGGCAGAAATAGGCGGTACGCTGATCGGGAGTGAAGGCGACGAAGAAATCCCAGGCTCCCGTCGAGAAGATGCCCGGGCCGAACAGCTCCGGTCGCTGCTGGGCCGACAGGCTGGTCGCCGCCGGCCAGGCGGTGGCCGCGAGGAGAATGAGGCAGGAACGGAGTCGCACGGAACCTCCTGGTTTGACCGCAAGATCCGGATGGCCACCCGGGCGCATGGGTGCTAGAGTCCAGTCATGCAAACGGATACGCTTGCCGGCGACGACTCCCGCTGGACCGCGGTGCTCGGCCGGGACGAGGCCTCGGACGGGCGCTTCGTGTATGCGGTGGCCTCGACCGGGATCTATTGCCGGCCCTCGTGCCCCTCGCGGCGGCCTCGGCGCAACCAGGTGCGCTTCTTCTCGAGTCCGTCCGCGGCGGAGACGGAAGGGTTCAGGGCCTGCCGCCGGTGCGAGCCCCGCAAGAGCGAGCCCGACGCCCGCCGCCGGGTCCGCGAGGCGCGGGAATACCTGGATCGCCACCTCGACGAGACCGTGACGCTCGAGCGGCTTGGCGCGGCGGTGGGGCTGAGCCCCTATCACCTGCAACGCAGCTTTCGCCGGCAGACCGGCATGTCGCCCAAGGCCTACGCCGACGCGCGGCGGATGGAGCGGATGAAGTCGGGGCTTCGAAAGGGCGACACCGTGAGCCGCGCTACCTACGACGCGGGCTACACCTCGACCAGCCGAGCCTACGATCACGCCCGCGCCCGGATCGGCATGACTCCCGCCGCCTACCGGCGCGGCGGCGCGGGTCTTCGCATCCGCTACACTACGCTGCCGACATCGCTCGGGGTTCTGCTCGTCGCCGCCACCGACCGGGGCCTCTGCGCGGTTACCCTCGGCGATTCGGTGAAGGCGCTCGAGGACGGGCTCCGGAACGAGTATCCGGCTGCGCGGATCGAGGCGGGAGACGATCAACTCCGGGCCTGGACCACCGCCGTGGTGGACCGGCTGGAAGGGAGCGGCACGGCTCCGCGTCCTCCGCTCGACCTGCAGGGCACAGCGTTTCAGTTGCGGGTCTGGGAGGAGCTACAGCGAATCCCGATGGGGAGCACCCGTTCGTACAGCGAGGTGGCGCGCGCGATCGGGCACCCGACCGCCGCCCGGGCGGTCGCCGGCGCGTGCGCCGGCAACCCTGCTCGCGGTCGTGATACCATGCCATCGCGTGGTCCGTGAGACCGGCGAGCTGGGCGGCTATCGGTGGGGAGCCGAGCGGAAGCGAGCCATCCTGGAACGGGAAAAGGGGCGCTCGCTCAGAGACGGTGGCGAAGCAGCCCCAACTCCAGGGCGTCGCAGAGCGCGAGCCAGCTCGCCTCGATGATGTTTTCGGAGCACCCGACGGTGCTCCACCGCTCCGCGCCGCGGGCGGACTCCACGATGACGCGGGGACGCGCCCCGGTCCCGAGGTGCTCGTCCACGATCCGCACCCGGTAGTCCACCAGGTGCACCTCGGCGAGCTCGGGATAGTGCGGCAGGAGCGCTTTCCGTACCGCCCGGTCCAGGGCATTGACCGGTCCCGCCCCCTCGGCTGCCGTGTGCACGATCTCCTCCCCCACCCTGAGCTTGACTGTCGCCTGCGCGCGCACGCCATCACTGCCCCGCTTCTCCACCAGCACCGTGAAGTCCTCCAGCTCGAACGGCGCCCGATAGTCCGCGGCCGCGCGGCGCACGAGCATCTCGAAGGAGCCTTCGGCCGCCTCGAACTGAAAGCCGCGATGCTCCAGCTCCTTGATTTGCTGCAGCACCTCGCCCTCGCCGTTCGAGGCGAGGCCCAGCTGGTGCGCCCGTAGGCTCACGTTTCTCCGACCCGCCACCTCGCTCACCACGACCCGCGTTGCGTTGCCGACCGCGGCCGGATCGACGTGCTGGTAGCTCTCGGGGACTTTCGCGATCGCCGCGACGTGGATCCCGCCCTTGTGCGCGAAAGCGCTGTGGCCCACGTAGGGCGCGTGCGGATCGGGGTGCTGGTCGGCGACTGCGGCCACGTAGTGTGCCACTTCGGTGAGCCGTGACAGGCTCTCGTCCTGCAGCACGCGGTATCCGAGCTTGAGCTGGAGGGTCGCGATGAGGGGGACGAGATCGAGGTTCCCGCAGCGCTCGCCGTAGCCGTTGATGGTGCCCTGCACCTGCACGCAGCCGGCCTGCACCGCCGCCAGCCCATTGGCCACGGCGAGCCCGGCGTCGTTGTGGGGGTGGATGCCGAGCGGCGTATCCAGCCGCTCCCGGAGGCCGTGGACTCGTTCGGAGACCACGTCGGGCAGCTCGCCGCCGTTGGTATCGCACAGCACGATGCAGTCCGCGCCCGCGTCCACCGCCGCGTGGAGCGTGGCCAGCGCGTAGCCGGGGTCGAGCCGCCAGCCGTCGAAGAAGTGCTCGGCGTCGTACACGACCTCGCGGCCGAGCTGCTTGAACCAGGCCACGCTGTCGTGGATCATCCGGAGGTTCTCGGGCCGAGTGGTCTCGAGGACCCGCTCCACGTGCAGGGTCGAGGTCTTCCCCACCAGGGTGACGACCGGGGTGTCCGCGTCCATCAGCGCCTGGATGTTGGGATCGTCCTCGCAGAGCAGGCCCGCGCGGCGGGTGCTGCCGAAGGCGGCCACCTGGGCGCGTTCCAGCGGGAAATCCCTGAGCCGCCGGAAGAACTCGGCGTCCTTGGGGTTGGAGCCGGGCCAGCCGCCCTCGATCCGGGCGACCCCGAGCCGGTCCAGCGCCCGGGCGATCTTGACCTTGTCGTCCACCGACAAGGAGAGACCCTCGCGCTGGGTGCCGTCGCGGAGCGTCGTGTCGTAGAGCTGCAGCGGGGTGGACGTGCGCATGAAATCCCCCAAAAACGGAACGCGGCCTCTCCTGAGGAGAGGCCGCGGGTCGCTGGTCTGTCGGGTGAAATGTTACCCGTCCGCTGGCGCGCCGCCTCCCCGGGGGACCCGAAGAGGAATAATGGCAAGCGGCGCGAGCGGACGATTCATCATGATGCATATGTATACAGGCGGACGGGGAGACGGTCAAGCTGGTGCGCCCGTGTCGCAAATCCGGCCCTCGTCTGTCGCGTTCGGGGCCTTTCACCGCCACCCGGGGACCTGCAACGTAGAGTCTTCCGAGCGGGGGTACGCCGTGCCGTAGCTGCGCGGAACGCGACCCCAAGTGGGGTTTCAGCGCGGTCGAACCGGGTACATATTCGTTTTGGTCGCAGTGCGTAGCCCGCAGCCGAGTGCCGATCATGCCGAGTCTCGACACCCTCATCCCCCGCTTCAAGGCCGCCGATCGCTCCACACGATTGGAGACCCTGCTGGACTATTCCCGCAAGCTTCCGGCCCTGCCCGAGCGGCTGGAGGACCAGAAGGGTCGCGCCGAGCATCGGGTCCATGAATGCCAGACCCCGGTGTTCCTGTGGGTGGAGGTCGAATCCGGCCAGGTGCACATCCACGCCGACGTTCCCCGCGAGTCGCCGACCGTCAGGGGCTTCATCTCGCTTCTCGCCCGCAGCCTCGACGGGATGCCTCCCGAGGAGGTGGCCCGGGTTCCGGACGACCTGCTCGATCAGCTCGGCCTGAGCGAGACCCTCGGGATGACGCGCACCCAGGGACTCACCGCGATTCTTCATCGGATCAAGCGCTCCGTGGCCGCAGCAGCCTGATGCTCGGCGTTCTCGAGATTGCCGGTAGGGGCAGCGGCTTCCTCCGGCGCCGCGAGGCTGGATATCTCCCCGCCAACGGCGACGTCCACGTCGGCGAGCGGCTCATTCGCCAGCACAGCCTTCGCCCCGGCGACGAGATCGACGGGGAGACCCGCCCGGGCGGCAAGGGCCGGGGTCCGACCCTGGAAAAGGTGCGCTCCGTCAACGGCCGCCCTCTCGCCGACCTGCGTGCCCGCACCGACTTCAGCCGGCTCAGCGCCATCCATCCCAATGAGCAGCTCCGGCTCGAGTTCGATCACCGTCGTCAGGGCCAGCCCGACTTCACCACCCGCGTCATCGACCTCCTCTCCCCGCTCGGCAAGGGCCAGCGCGCGCTGATCGTGGCCCCGGCCAAGGCGGGAAAGACCATGGTGCTCCAGGCCATCGCCGAGGGGATCAGCACCAACTATCCCACGGCAGGGCTCCTGATCCTGCTGGTGGACGAGCGGCCCGAGGAGGTCTTCGAGATGGAGGCCGCCGGCGTGGGCGAGGTGATCTCGTCGAGCTTCGACAACCCGGCGACCCAGCACGTCGCCGTGGCGGAGCTGACGCTGGAGCGGGCCCGGCGCAGGGTCGAGTCGGGGGAGGACGTGGTGTTGATCGTGGACTCGCTGACCCGCCTGGCCCGGGCCTACAACACGGTCGAGAAAGGCACCGGGCGCACCCTGTCCGGTGGCCTCGATGCTCAGTCGCTGGAGAAGCCCAAACGCTTCCTCGGCAGCGCACGGAAGATCGACGAGTCTCAGGGGGGCGGCTCGCTGACGATCATCGCGACGGCGCTGGTGGACACGGGGAGCCGGATGGACCAGGTGATCTTCGAGGAGTTCAAGGGGACCGGCAACTCGGAGCTGGTGCTGAGCCGCGAGCTGGCCGAGCGCCGGATCTTCCCCGCCATCGACCTCGTCGCGAGCGCCACCCGTCGGGAAGAGCTGCTGCTCGGCCCCGAGGCGCTGGCGGCGTCGCGGACGCTGAGGCAGCGGTTCGCGGGGATGTCGGCGATCAACGCGATGAACGACCTCCTGACCGACCTCAAGCGGACGAAGAGCAACGACGAGCTGGTGGGAGCGCTCACGGCGGGGACGTAACCTGTCATCCCTCGCTCCGCTCGGGATGCAGGTAGATCGTCCCCCCACCCCGAAAACCGATCCCGCCCCATCCCCGTAGGGCTTCCCACACACCCTTCGCGGAGCGCTCGATGAGCCGGTTGGTCCCTGTTGCGTTCACGGTCCTGACGACCCTGCTGGTACCCACCCTGCACGCCCAGACGACGGCGAACGCGGCACTGACCCGGCAGGTGTTCGTGGCGGAGAGCACCTTCGCCGCGAGTCTGGCCAACCGCGACACGGCGGCTTTCGCGAAGCTGGTCTCTCCCGAGGCCGTCTTCTTCGGCCAGAAGTCGGTGATGCGGGGGAAGGCCGCCGTCGTGGCGGGGTGGCGCCCGCTCTTCGAGGAAGCGACCCCGCCGTTCTCCTGGAAGCCGGAGGTGATCGAGGTGCTCGACTCGGGCAACCTCGCGCTCAGCAGCGGGCCGGTCTACGGCCGCGATGGCAAGCAGTTCGGCGTATTCAGCTCGATCTGGCGCCGCGAGCCGGACGGCACCTGGCGGGTGATCTTCGACAAGGGATGCCCGGTGTGCAACTGCGAGAAGGGGACGTAGCGCTGCTGTTGTTCTTGTCACCCTGAACGGAGTGAAGGGGCCATGCCCTGAAGCATGCCCCCTTCGCTGCGCTCAGGGTGACAAGGACAACGGGCGTCCGCCCCGATCACCCTCCCACCGACTTCGCGATCGCCGCGAGCTTGGTCTCGATCTCGGCTTGCGGCATCCACCGCCCCCGAAGCATCACCCCCGCCCGCCTGGTCGTGTTGCGGACATCCTTGAGCGGATCGGCGTCGAGCAGCACGAGGTCCGCCCGCTTTCCCTGCTCGATGGTTCCCGTGTCCTTCAGCGTGCCGAAGAAGACGGCCACATTCCGGGTTCCGGTCTCCAGCGCCTGATAGGGCGTGAGCCCCGCGGTGACCAGCGCCTCCAGCTCCCGGTGGGTCGAGAACCCGGGCACGTTGTACACCTGGGGCGCGTCCGACCCGAGCAGCAGGCCGGCACCGCCTTCGTGGAGTGCCTTGATCAGCTTCCGGCGCAGCTCGATCATCCGCCGCGCCGACGCCGCGCTCGCGCCTGTACCTTCGAGCAACTCGCCCTTCTGCTCCGCCCACTGCGCCAGCGTCGCCGGAGCGACATAGCGCATCTCCGGGCGAGCGGCCAGCTCCTCCGCGCTCCCACCGAGGATCAGGTTGTCCATCAGGACTTCGGTCGGAACGTTCCAGACGCCCGCCTTCTTCGTGGCGGCCACGAGCGCCGCCATCTTCGACTCGTCGGCATACTCCGCGAGGTTCACCGCGAAGAAGGCGGATTGCGAGGCGTCGAGCGGCGCGCCGCTCCGGAGCATGGCCTCCAGGTATCCGTCGAGATGATCTATGGTCCAGAACCTGGTCTCCAGCGCCCGCGCCAGGCCGACCTCGAGCGGCACGTGGCCGGCGAACGGGATGCCCACGCGCTGCGCGGTCGCGGCCAGCGTGTCGAATACCTCGCGCCGGATACCCGGATGGATCTTGAGGAAGTCGTAGCCGGCCGCCTTCTGCTCCGTCACCGCCTTGGCCGCGGCCTCCGGGGTCGGCACGCTGTTGCCATTGAGCGACGGACCCGAGGTATAGATCGTGGGGCTCACGATCTCGTCCCGCGCGGCGCGGGCGCGATACTCGAGATGTCGCGGATGACCCAGCATTCCGCGGACCGTCGTGATGCCGCCGGATACGTACATGTAGAGGGTGCGCTCGATCAGGCTGTCGGGTACCTGGCCGCCGGGGATGTGGGCGTGCATCTCGGCGAGCCCGGGGATCAGATACTTGCCGCGGCCATCCACCCGGGTACCGCCCTCGGGCACCTTCACCTTGCTCGTCGGTCCGATCTCGACGATCCGGTCGCCGCGCACGATCACGGTCTGGTTGGGAATCGCCCGCTCCCGGTCCATCGGAATGACGGTCACGTCCACGAAGGCGGTGACGCGCTCGGGCGGCGTGGGGGGTGTGACTGAGGTGAGCGCGGCGGCCAGGACGGCGCTGGTGAGAAACGGCATGGTCGGGCTCCTGAAACGGAGAGGGAGGAAGAGCGCCGTCGCCATACGCGCGACGGCGTTCCTCCGTTTCAGGCCGGGGTCAGCTGCGCGCGGCGGCCGTCCCCCGGTTGGCGTGCTCGAACTCCTTCATGAACGCCACCAGCGCCTCCACCGCCGGCCTCGGGCAGGCGTTATAGATGCTGGCCCGCATCCCGCCGGCCGAGCGGTGGCCCTTGAGCCCGTCGAGCCCGCGCTTGGTGGCCTCGGCGATGAACTTGTTTTCCAGCTCCTCGGTGGGGCCGCGGAAGCAGACGTTCATCAGCGAGCGGCTGCCCGGCTTCGCGGTGGCGCGGAAGAAGTCGCCCTGGTCCAGATAGTCATAGAGCAGCGCGGCCTTGGAGGCGTTGAGCTCCGCCATCGCCGCGAGACCGCCCTGCGCCTTGATCCACTTGAAGACCTCGCCCATCACGAAGATGCCGAACGTCGGCGGGGTGTTGTACAGCGACTTCTCGGCGGCGTGGGTCCGGTACTGCAGCATCGTCGGCAGATCCTTCGGTCCCGCCTCGACCAGGTCGTTCCGGATGATGACGAGCACGACACCCGAGGGCCCGAGATTCTTCTGGGCACCGGCGTAGATCAGGCCGTACTTCGACACGTCGATCGGCCGGCTGTACATGTCGCTCGAGCTATCGGCGACGAGAGGCACGCCATCCGGGATCGTCGGCTCCGTGGGCCACTGGGTGCCGTAGATGGTGTTGTTGGTGGTCAGGTGGACGTAGGCCGGCCGCTCGGAGTACCGGATGTCCTTGGCCTCAGGGAGGCGGTCGAAGTTGGTCGCCTCGCCGGTGGCGGCGATGTGCAGCTTGCGGCCGAGGATCTTGGCCTCCTTCACCGCCTTCTGCGACCACACGCCGGTGACGAGATAGTCGGCCGTCCGGTCCGCGGGCTGCAGGTTCATCGGCACCATCGAGAACTGGAGCGACGCGCCGCCCTGGAGGAAGAGCACGGCATAGTTGTCCGGGATTCCGGCCAGCTCGCGGCAATTCTGCTCGGCCTCGGTATGGATCTTGTCGAACACCTTGCCGCGGTGGCTGTGCTCCATGATCCCGATGCCGCTGCCCGCGACGTTCCACACGGCCTCCTGCGCCTTCTTGAGGACGGACTCGGGAAGCACGGCGGGGCCGGCGCTGAAGTTGAAGATGCGGTCGGACATGAATGGCTCGAAGTCAGGGTGGACCTGGTGGTGAGACTGGCGCCCGTTTTTCCGTCGTCCTGAGCGAAGCATGCCTCCTTCGCTTCGCTCAGGATGACCCTTACCCCCTACCGTCTATCTCACTCAACTCGGCACTGATGATATCCGCGTTCCCGCTGCGGATCCGCTCGAGCGCGCCGTTGGTCGGTTCGCCGTCCAGGTGGATCCGGGCGAGCGTTGCCTGCGCGCCGTGGTAAATGATGTTCTCGACCTCTTCGACGTTGATCGCTGCGCCCGCGAGCACGCTGAAGACGTGGGCGAGGACGCCGGGGCGGTTGCGGTGCCGGATCGTGAGGACGTGGGTCGCCGAGCTGCGGGCGAGGCGATTCACCACGTTGGGCACCTGCCCCGTCTCCCGGAACGCCTGCACGATCCGGATCACCTCGTGTGCGATCGCCACCTGGGCCTGCTCGGTCGACGCGCCAACGTGGTGGGTGCCGTACACCCCCGGCACCTGCACGATCGGGTTCCCGAACTCGCCGCTGCCGCCCGCGGGCTCGTTCTGAAAGACGTCGAGGCCGGCACGGATCCCCTTCTCCCGAACCGCCTTCGCCAACGCGGCCTCGTCCACCACCGACCCGCGCGAGGTGTTGATGAGGTAGGCTCCCGGCCGCATCGCGGCCAGGAAGTCCGCATTCACCAGACTCTTGGTGTCCGCGTTGGCCGCGACGTTCACGGTCACCGCGTCGCTCAGGCGGGCCACCTCGAGAGGCGTCTGCGCGTACTCGATGCCGAGCCGGTCGGCCTCCTCGTGCGTCAGGCTCCGGGACCAGGCGACCACCTTCATCCCGAAGGCCCGCGCGCGCGCCGCCACTTCCCGCCCGATCTGACCGAGACCCACGATGCCGAGCGTACGGCCGTACAGCCCGCGGGCCTTGGAGTACTCGCCCTTGCCCCACTTGCCGTCTCTGAGGTCGGCCGCCTGGTCGGGAATCCGGCGGTCCATGGACAGCAGGAGGCCGAGCACCAGCTCGGCGACCGCGATGGAGTTCTTCCCCGGGCAGTTGGACACGAACACGCCGAGACCCGACGCCGCGTTCACATCGATGGTGTCGATGCCCGCGCCGGCGCGGATCACCAGCGTGAGCGCGGTGCCCGCCCTCAGGGCGTCCCCGGTAACCTTCTTCCCCCGGACGATGAGGATGTGCGGATCCACCTCCTTGATCCGCGCCGGCAGATCCTCCGCCTTCACGTCCGGCTCGACCACGACCGTGCAGCCGAGCTCCTTGAGACCGTCGATGCCGACCTTCTCGAACTTGTCGGCGACCAGAACCTTCATTGATGCTCCGGAATGGCGATGGATGACCGTCGTCTATTCTAACTCATGCACGAAGAGCCCGCTCCTCAGCTTCGGCTCGAACCACGTGCTCTTGGGCGGCATGACCTGCCCGGCGTCGGAGACGGCGATGAGCTGGTCGAGCGTGGTCGGGTGGAGCGAGAAGGCGATGGCCATCTCGCCGGAGTCCACCCGGCGCTCGAGCTCCTTCGTGCCGCGGATGCCGCCGACGAAGTCGATCCGTTTGTCGGTGCGCGGGTCGCCGATGCCGAAGATCGGTCCGAGGACTCGGTCCTGCAGCAGGGAGACGTCCAGCGAGCCGATGGGATCGGAGTGGTCGATCGTCGAGGGATCGAGCTCGAGCAGATACCATGCGCCGAGGAGATAGAAGCCGAAGGTGCCTGCGCGGGGAGGCACGGGATCGTCCGTCGGCGTCACATGGCCGACGCGAGCGAGATGCGCCAGCGCGCCGCCAGCGCTCAACCCGTTCAGGTCCTTCACCAGCCGGTTGTACGACAGGATGCGCAGCTGCTCCGCCGGAAAGAGCACGGCCAGGAACCACTCGTACTCGGGCTCCCGGTCCCGAGCCGGATGCTTCGCCCGCAGCTCCTTCCCCGCCCGCCAGGCGCTCGCCGAGCGATGGTGGCCATCGGCCACGTACGCGAACGGGACATGGTGGAACGCCTGCACGAAGCTCGCGGGATCGGGGACCCGCCACACCGTGTGCCGGACGCCGTCGGGCGCGGTGAAGTCGTAGAGCGGCGCCGTGCGAAGGACCGCCTCCATCAGCGCGTCGATGTCCGGTCGGGCGCGGTAGGTGAGGAACACCGGCTCCGCGTTCGCATTGAGCGTGAGGACGTGGCGGGTGCGGTCGTCCTCCTTGTCCTGCCGGGTCTTCTCGTGCTTCCGGATGACGTCGCGCTCATAGTCGTCGATGTGCACGCAGCCGACTACACCCGTCTGCGTCCGTCCGTCCATCACCTGCTGATAGAGGTAGAGACCCGGTGCCTGGTCGCGGAGGAGCGTGCCCTGGGCCAGGAACCGGTCGAGGGCCGCGCGCGCGCCGGCGTAAATCCGCGGATCGTACGGGTCCACGTCTTCCGGGAGATCGATGTCCGACCGGCCGACATGGAGAAAGCTGTGCGGGTTCCCCCGAGCCAGCTCCGCCGCTTCGGCGCGGTTCACGACGTCGTACGGCACCGCGGCCACCTGGGCGGCCAGCTCGGGCTTGGGCCGGATCGCGCGGAAGGGATTGAGTCGCATGGGAGCGCAATGCTAGCGGGAGCGTCTGACGGACGTCAAGACGGCGGAGCCACCCTCCGCTCCACCTTCCCCAACCCCCAATCCACCACCAGCGCCAGCACGGCGGCCGGGAGCGCGCCGGAGAGGATCATCCTCGTGTCGGACAGCGCGAGCCCTGCCGCGATCGGATCCCCCAGGCCACCCGCCCCGATGAAAGCCGCGAGCGTCGCCGTCCCGACGCCGATGACCGCGGCGGTCCGGATCCCAGCCATGATCACCGGCGCGGCCAGCGGCAGGCGCACATGGCGGAGCACCTGCGCCGGCGTCATCCCGAGTGCCGTCGCGGCACCCACCGCATCGGGTGCGGCATCCCGCACCCCGACGTAGGTGTTGCGCAGGATCGGATAGAGGGAATAGAGGAACAGCGCCACCAGCGCCGGGATCACGCCGATGCCGAGCAGCGGAATCATGAAGGCGAGGAGCGCGATGCTTGGAATCGTCTGCAGGAGCCCGACCCCCCGGATCACGCCTTCCGCGATGCGTCGCCGCCGCTCGAGCGCCAGGCCGAGCGGGACCGCGATCGCGATGCCGGCGGCCAGCGAGGCGAGCACCAGCAACACATGGCGTCCGGTGAGCGACGCGATCGTGGCTCGCTCGGCCCAGAGATAGTGCAGCAACGTTCCCCGGGTAGATTCGCGCCCGCCGTTCGCGACGGCTTGCCGCCGACCGACCAGCCCGAGCTCTCCCAGCGCGCCCGCCGCGACCGCGGTGACCGGCTCACCCTCCACCTCGACCCGCTGGTTGAGCCGCCGCATGGTCGCCTCGTCGAGCCGTCCGCTCAGCTCCGTGAGCGCGCCCACCGCCGCCGGCACACTGTCCGCCAGACGCCGGCCGGCCAGGGCCGCCGCCTGGTAGGGAGGAAAGAAATGCTTGTCGTCCGTGAGCACCACGAGGTTGTAGCGCGCGATGAGCCCGTCGGTCGAGTAGCCGTCGATCACATCCACCTCTCCGGCCGCGAGCGCCTGATACTTCACCGCCGGCAGGAGCGCCCGCACCGCGCGGAACCGCAGCCCGTACGCCTTCGCCAGTCCCGGGAGACCATCGGGTCGGCCGATGAAGTCGGGCGTGAGGCCCGCGCGCAGCCGTGGACCTACCCGCGCCAGGTCGCTGAGCGTGGCGAGCTTCAGGCTCTCCGCGGTCTCCTGCCGCACCGCGATGGCGTAGGTGTTCTCAAAGCCGAGTGGAGGCAGCCACCGGACTCCCCACCGCTCGCGAAATTCGCGCGACACCCGGCCGAACACCTCGCGCGGATCGGGCGCGGGAGGCTCGCCGAGAATCGCGAGCAGTCCCGTGCCGGTGTATTCGGGGTAGACGTCGATCGCACCCTCACGGAGCGCGCGGAAGGCGATCTCGGTAGCGCCGAGCCCCGGACGCCGCTCCACCTGGAACCCGCGCGCCTCGAGCAGCTGGGCGAACATCTCGGCGAGCAGATACGACTCGCCGAACGGCTTGGAGGCGACCACGACCGGCGCGGCCGGAGGCGCCTGGAGCACGAGTAGAAGGGCGAGACCGATGCCGGTCACGTCCGCACCCGTGCGCGGCGGAGCAGCGCCTCCACGTACGGAGTCGCGGGCGCCGCCTGCAGCTCCTTGGGCGGCGCCACCTGCTCGACCGCGCCCGCGTGCATCACCGCGACCCGGTCGGCCAGGAGGAATGCTTCGGAGAGGTCGTGGGTGACCAGCAGCGCCGTGAGCTCGAGCGCCGAGCGAACCTCGAGGAAGGTGTTCTGCAGGTCGGCGCGGGTGATGGCATCGAGCGCTCCGAACGGCTCGTCGAGGAGCACCACGTCCGGCTCCGCGGCGAGGGCCCGCGCCACCGCGATGCGTTGGCGCTGGCCTCCCGACAACTCGCCCGGCCAGCGGTCTCCGTAGGTGGCCGGCTCGAGGCCGACCAGACGAAGTGCCCGGTCGGCCCCGGCTTCGGGCTCGGGCTCGCCACGGAGCCAGGGCACCAGCGCCACGTTGCGCCGCACCCGCCAGTGGGGCAGCAGTCCGCCTTCCTGGGGCACGTACCCGATCCGGCGCCGCAGTGCGATCGGATCGAGCGATGCCGCGTTCTTCCCATCCACCAGCACCCGGCCGCCGTCGGGATCGGTGAGCCGATTGAAGCAGCGCAGGAGGGTGGTCTTACCCGATCCGCTCTCACCGATCAGCGCGACGCACTCGCCGCGGCGGACGTCGAGCGTGACATGGTCGAGCGCGACGACCGCCCCGAAGCGCTTGACGACATCCTCTGCACGAAGCACCGACCGTTCGTCTGACATGCGCAAAAGTTATCGCGCAAATGTCGTCACCGCCTCGGAGCCGTGCAAAATACGAGGTACCGAAAGCGCGCTCGCCCGCCGCGACGCAAGGCGTTCCAGCAGCGAAGATAGGGTAAGCCAGCCGCGCCACGCAGGTTGGTTTTCAGTGCAGCAACCTGCATCCACCCCGAGCATGAAACTGGCGTGTTTCCAAGGACATGTACCGCATCGAGGTCTCGCCCGGCGAAGAGACGGTCCTCCGAACGATCGAGGAGCTCGCGACCGCGATCCGGAACGGCCTCGTGACGCCTCGCTCGCGCGTCTATCACAACGCGTCGCAGAAGTGGCTGCCCATCGAGTTCCATCCGCACTACAAGAAGGCGCTCGCGCTGCCGGAGCGACCGAAGTCGGCGCCGGTGACGACCCCGCTCCCGGGGGCGCTGCCGAGCTTCGCCATCAAGCGTGAGCCTCCACCCACTCCGGAGCCGGTCCCTGCACCGCCTCCGGTCGCGGCTCCGCCCACGCCGGTCGCCGAGGCACCGGTGATCCCGCCGCGTCCGGCGCGACGGTCGTACCCATTGCCGGCGGCAGCGGAGAACCTCCCGTTCATCGAGGTGGAGGAACCTCCCCCTGCTCCACCGGTCGCGGCCGCACCCCCGCCGCGCCCAGCGGCCACTACGCCGGCGCCGGCTCCTGCACCGATGCCGGCACCCGAACCTGCGCCCGCGCCTGCCCCCGTTTCGTCGATGGGCCCGGACGCGTTTCCGACCCTGGCGCAGCCACGCTCGTACCTGCCGCCTGTGTTCGAGTCCGAGCCTGTGCGGTCGAGCCCTCCGGCCATACCACGCGCCCGATGCCCGCGGCCGCGCCGGTGCCCGCGGCCGCCCCCTTGTTCGTGGCCGCGCCCACGTCTCAGTTGCCGGTCGCGAGCCGCCGGGCCCGTGGTGGGCGGCCGGTGCTCGTCGGCGCCGGCGCGCTCGTTCTCGTGGTCGCGGGCTACCTCTTCATGACGTCGAGCCCGTCGAGCCAGGTTGCCGCCGAATCGGTTCCTGCCGCGGAACAGCAGAAGGCCTCGCCCAAGCCATCCGAGGAAGAGGACCTCCCGCCCGAGGACACGGACATCCCGGTGCCGCAGCCGTCCGCCATCACTTCGGCTCCGCCACGCTCGGGGCCGCCGTCACAGGCGTGGTCCTCTTCGTCAGGAGCCACGGCGCCGCTCCTGCCGACCGGCCCCGCTCGCTCTCCGAAGCCGGCGGCCGCCGAATCCGGCGATCGGCTCGGCCCCCGAGATCTCGCCGCCGCCGGTGAATGTGGAGCTCGCGGTACCGAAGCTTCCCGCGGCCGATTCGCTGGCTCCGGCCAAGGCCCAGCGCGACACCGCCGCCATCAAGCGGATCCTCAAGGCGGTCGGCGGACAGTAGCCCCTCTCGTGTGACCTGACCCACAGCCTTACCTTCCCTCCCTCAGCAATATCTCGATGGCGTAAGTTGTTATTTATCAACAACTTATGTTGACAAGTCTGTGGAAATCCGGCGCGGCGTGTGGAAAACCGCCGTGGCACTCCCTCATGGAGGGCATGAGATGGCACGGGCGATCTGGAGTGGTTCCATCAGCTTCGGGATGGTCACGATCCCGGTGAAGCTGTACGGCGCGACCGAGAGCAAGGACATCTCGTTCAACCTGCTCCACTCCACCTGCGGCACCCGGCTCAAGCAGGTCCGCTGGTGCCCGACCGACGAGGTCGAGGTGCCCTGGAGCGAGACCGTCCGGGGCTACGAGTACGCCAAGGGCGAATATGTCGTGCTGACGGAGGAGGACTTCGAGAAGCTCCCGCTGCCCAGCAAGCACGTGATCGAGCTCAGCGCCTTCGTCGAAGCCGAAGAGATCGACCCGGTCTTCTACGAGCGCAGCTACTACCTCGAGCCCGAGGACCGGGCGAAGAAGGCGTACGCGCTTCTGATACGCGCGCTGGAGGAGAAGGGTCTCACCGCGGTCGCCACCATCACGATCCGGAAGAAGGAGCAGCTCTGCGCGCTCCGGCCCCGCGACGGCGTGCTCATGCTGGAGACCCTGTACTACGCCGATGAGGTGCGCGCGAAGCCGGAATTCGAGGCCTCGGGGGTCAAGGTGACCGATCGAGAGATGGAGATGGCCTCCACCTTGATCGAGCTGCTGCGCAAGCCCTTCGACCAGAGCGAGTACCACGACCATTACCGTGAGGCGCTGGAGGTGCTGATCGAGGCCAAGCAGGAGGGGCGCGAGGTCGTCACTTCGCCGGAGGCGCCCGAGACCAAGGTCATCGACCTGGCCGATGCCCTGCGCCGAAGCGTCGAGGCCGCCAAGAAGAGCGCCAAGCCCAAGACCGCCGCGCGCCGGCCGTCGCGTCCTGCCGCGCGCCGGCGTACGCGCAAGGTGAGCTGAGATCGCTGCTGTGTTCACCACGAAGGCACGAAGGACCACGGGAAGAGCCAGCGAAGTGAGCGCAACGATCACCGAGGTCGTCGAGCAGATAGACGCCGCGAAGCAGAAGGTGACGTTGCAGGTGGACGGACACGACCTGCCCGTGACGAACCTCGACAAGCCACTCTGGCCCGCAGTGGGGCGACGCAGGCCGCTGACGAAGCGCGACCTGCTGCGGTACTTCGCGCGGGTATCGCCCTGGATGCTGGCGCATCTTACCGACCGCCCGCTGTTCGTCACCCGGTTTCCCAACGGCGTCACGGGAAAGAGCTTCTACCAGAAGCACTGGGACCCGGTCCCGCCCTTCGTGCGCACCGTCTCCATCTACTCCAGCTCCGGGGATGGCGACGGCGACTACATCATCGTCGAGAACCTCGCGACCCTGCTCTGGCTCGGGCAGATGGCCGGGCTCGAGCTGCACGCCTGGTATTCCCGCACCGAGCGCGCGCCCGACGCGATGAGCCGCGGAAAGCGCTTCACGGGCTCGGAGGCCGCGCTCGAGCGGTCGGTGCTCAACTACCCCGACTTCATCGTCTTCGACCTCGACCCCTACCTCTACTCGGGCAAGGAGGCCAAGGGAGAGGAGCCGGAGCTGCACCGGCGCGCGTTTCAGCGGACGCGCTCCCTCGCCCTCCGGGTGCGTGACCAGCTCGAGAAGCTCGAGCTCCGGACCTGGGTCAAGACGTCCGGCCGCACCGGTCTCCACCTCTATCTCCCGATCATCCGCGACCTCGACTTCGACGCCGCGCGCCAGGTGGCCGAGACGATCGCGCAGCACGCGCGCCGGGACAACCCGAAAGAGGTGACGGTCGAGTGGGCGGTGGAGCGGCGCCGGGGCAAGATCTTCTTCGACTACAACCAGAACATCCGCGGGAAGTCGCTCGCCGTTCCCTATTCGCCGCGCCGCCACGCGGCGGGGACCGTCTCCATGCCACTCCGTTGGGAAGAGATCGAGTCGGTCTACCCCACCGACTTCACCCTTCGCACCGTGCCCGACCGGCTGGAGCGCGAGGGCGACGCGTGGGAGGGGATCCTCGACGCCAAGCAGGACCTGCACGCGGCGCTCGGCATGGGGAGCGCGCGATGAAGACCCGCGAGGCGCCGCTCCGCTATCGGCCTCAGCCCACCTGGGTGCCGCCGATGCTCGCCACGCTGGCCGACGATCCGCCGCCGGTGGGCGGATGGATCTACGAGCCCAAGCTCGACGGCGTGCGCGTGCTCATCTTCGTGAGCCGGGGGCGGGTGCGGCTCTTCTCCCGCAACCGCAAGCCGCTCGACGCCGCCTATCCGGAGCTGGTCGAAGCCCTGTCGATCGCCGTCCGGGGAGACGCGGTGCTGGATGGTGAGGTGGTGGCGATCGACCCCGCGAGCGGCGTCTCGAGCTTCGCGCTTCTCCAGCAGCGGATGCAGCTTCGCGACGCCGTCCGGGCGGCGCGGACCGGGGTGGCGGTGACGCTCTACCTCTTCGACATCCTGCACTACGAAGGGATCGACCTCACCGGCCTGCCGCTGGTGGACCGGAAGGCGGTGCTGCGCGACGTGGTCTGGTACGACGATCCGATCCGCTTCACCCCGTTCCGCACCACCGGCTCCGCCCGGATGTATCGCGACGCCTGCAGCCGCGGCGCCGAAGGGATCATCGCGAAGCGCGCGGAGTCCCGGTACGTCGGCACCCGCTCCGCCGAGTGGCTCAAGATCAAGTGCGTCCTGCAGCAGGAGTTCGTGATCGGGGGGTACACCGCGCCCCAGGGCTCCCGCGAGCACCTCGGCGCGCTGCTGGTGGGCTATTACGAGGGCAAGGCGCTCCGCTACGCCGGCAAGGTGGGCACCGGTTACGACCGCGCGACGCTGGAGATGCTGTACGACAAGCTCAAGCCGCTCCACCGGCGCACCTCGCCCTTCGCGCCCGGACCGTTCCCTGCCGGGGCCGTCCAGTGGGTGACTCCGAAGCTCGTGGCGCAGATCGGCTACGGCGAGTGGACCGAGGCGGGGCTGCTGCGGCACCCGAGGTACCTGGGATTGCGGACGGACAAGGCGGCGCGCGAAGTGCGTCGGGAGAGCTGAGCTCCCCTCTCATCCATCCGGCAATTCCAGCACGTCCCCGTCTCCCTCCCTAAAGCCGGCCACCATGGAGCTGCGCTCGCAGCTGCAAGCCGCGCCGAGCAGTGATCCTCTCTGGCAGTACGCTCTGCAGAATTTTTCACCACCCCACGTAACTCGCGCCGACACAACATCGCATAGTTCTTGCTCCCGCGTGGCCGAGACACCGACCACCCTGGGGAGGCTCCATGCGCGCCCGCCGCGCCATCTTCGCGCTCACCGTCGCCGCCGTCGCGCTTACCATGTCCACGGCCACCAAGGCGCACGCCCAGGGTAAGGGAAAGGGCAAGCACTACGCGGTCAGCTCGGACAAGGCGATGACCGTCACTCGCACGGTGCTCCAGCGCCAGGGCTACGAGGTCGTCCGCGTCGTCCGTAACAGCGACGCCCAGGTGATCTACTATCGCCGGGGCAACAACGGCCGCGGCAAGGGCCAGGGGCCGATGGAGCGCATGGTCATCCGCACCGTCGAGCGCCGCGTCGTCTTCGAGGAGGTCCCCGCCGGCATCCTCGTGGACATTGACGTCCAGCTCGAAGCTCTAGTCCGCTAGCTCACCTCGACGATCCAGGCGTAGTCCTCGAGCCGCTCCGATGACGGGGCGGCTCCCGCGGCCGGCAGCGCGAACTCCGCGCCGTGGCGAGCGGTGAGATACATCCGCTGGACCCCCTGCTTGAACTCGGCCGCGCACTCGCCCCGGACTTCCACGGCGTGGTTCGCCTCGGGCGTCCACATCGCCCGTACCCCGCGGCCGCTCGGACTTCGCTCGTCCTCCACGACAACCCCCTGGACGGCAACCAGGCCCTCGCCGTCGAGCACCAGGGCGCAGGCCTTCGCGGAGGCCCCGTGCGCTCCGCAGAACAGGAGGTGGGTGCGCCGGGTGAAGGTCCCGGTGTATTCACCGTTCGGAGAGCGAGTGAGGGTCCCCTCGACGATCTCGCTCCCACCGTTCTCGCAGCCGTCGGCCGCGGGAAGTTGTGGCCACGCGCTCTGCAGCCGCACGTGGTAGGTCGCGGCGAGCTCCGCCGCGGGCTTCGCCGGACCGACGGTCACGGCCGCCATGAGAATGATCGAGTGGAACTGGCGCATCATTTCCCTGCTCCTCGCTCTACCTGAGTGATCCTGCGCGCTGCTTCGGAGACTTCGCTGTGCACAGGGTGGTGCCCGCGATGTAAAGACAAGACCCATGCCGCGAGTGGCACGGGCGAGGAGTTGGACGATAGAGCGTTGGAGCAGCGAGGGTTAGGAGCGGATTATCGGCGCGGGTAACGATCGGGTCATGGGAAGGCGCGGAACATATTCGTGGAGGGCGAGGCGGGCTCGGGGCGGTCGCAGAAATGTCGGGGGCTACGGCGCGCTACCCCCTGAACCTCCTCGGCTCGATCCCATACATCCGGATCTTGTACCCGATGATCCGCTCCGTCGTCCCCAGCAGCCGCGCCGCGCGGGCACGGTTGCCTCGGGTCGTCTTGAGCGCATCCTGGATCAGGTTGCTCTCGAACGCAGCCACCGCCTCCGAGAGCGAGCCGGAGATCACGGTCCCGGACGCCTCCGCGGTCTGCAGCGTCGGCGAGAGGTGATGGCCATGGATGACGTCGCCGTCCGCCACCAGCACCGCGCGCTCGAGGGTGTTCTCCAGCTCGCGCACGTTGCCCGGCCAGTGGTAGCTCATCAGCATGTCGATCGCCGGGGTGGAGATCCGCTTGATGCTGCGGCCGTGATGCCGGGCGTAGCGCTCCACGAAGTGGTCGGCCAGGAGCAGCACGTCCGACTTCCGCTCCCGGAGCGGCGGCACGCAGATCGTGAAGACGTTGAGCCGGTAGTAGAGGTCTTCCCGGAAGGTCCCGTCCGCGAGCCCCTGCTCCAGGTCCTTGTTGGTCGCCGTGATGAGCCGGACGTCGACCCGCACCGTGCTCGTCCCGCCCAGCCGCTCGAACTCGCGCTCCTGCAGCACGCGGAGCAGCTTGGCCTGGGTCGAGGGACTCAGCTCGCCGATCTCGTCGAGGAAGAGCGTGCCGCCGTCGGCCAGCTCGAAGCGGCCCTTCCGGCGAGCCTGCGCGCCGGTGAAGGCGCCGCGCTCGTAGCCGAACAGCTCGGACTCGACCAGCGTCTCCGGCAGCGCGGCGCAGTTGACCCGCACGAAGGGGCGGCCCGCGCGCGGCGAGTGGTGGTGGAGCGCGTGGGCGATGAGCTCCTTGCCGGTGCCGCTCTCTCCCCGGATCAGCACGGTCGCGCCGGTGCCCACGACCTGGGCGACCTGCTCGTACACCCGCCGCATCGGCCCGCTGTTCCCGATGAGGTTGGTGAACTCGTAGCGCTCCTGCAGCTCCTGGCGGAGCTGGGTGTTCTCCTCGACCAGCCGCTCCCGCTCCTGGCCCACCAGCTGCTGGATCCGCAGCGCCTGCGAGATCATTCCCGCGGCGATCCGGAGCACCTTCACCATCCGCTCGCAGTCGCGTTCCGCCTCGTAGGGCAGCTCGATGGTGAGGGCGCCCACGGCCGCCCCGTCGAGCAGGATCGGCACGCCGAGGATGGTGACCTCCTCGCCGGTCTCGCGGACCTCCTGCGGCACGAGGACCGGCGCGCCGGACTGCGACGGCCCGACCGGGGATGCCCTCGCCGATGCGGTGGCGGATGCGCCCCGCGGCCTGGGGATGCCCCAGCGCCGCCTCGACGGCCAGGAGACCCGTCTCCGCCTCGAGCAGTGCCACGGTCCCGCGCATGGCGCCGCAGCGGCGCTCCAGGACTTCGAGCGCGCCGTAGAGGCCCGCCTGGAGGTTGAGGGTGCCGGCGAACGCCTGCCCGACCTCCATGAGGGTGGCGAGCTTCTTCCGGTCGCCGTCATGGGCCGCGGCGGCGCCGGACCGGCCCGCGGCGTTGCCCGCTCGGCGGGCCGGTGGCCGGCCCGTTCGGGCACGAGCGACGGGGACGTTGAAGACGATCTTCCTGGGTGCGTGGGCCATGGCCAAGTGTAAGTGATTTCGTGCCGAAAATGCAATGCCGGTGGCCATGAATGGCTATGAAAGGCGGATATCTTGGGAAGAACTGTCACCAAAAATATGCAGAAAATGCAAGAAATTATTGACAGAGATATCCCGAATCGGTAGCTTCCCCGGTGCCGCGGTGTTGCGCTCGGCACCGGGCTGGCTGGGGTGGCAGGCGTGGGGTACAGAATGACAGCTCAGGTGCGCGGCCGCTTCCGCTTCCCCGCCGACTTTCGCCGGGCGGCCGCGACCGCCTTCTCCACCCACACCCGCAGCACTTCCCGGTCCTCCAGCACGTCCGCCGGCAGCTGGTAGTAGTTCTTCGACAACTCGTCGCCGGGCGGCCGGAACGGCTCCATCCCTGCCGCCTCGTAGTCCGGCCGGTTCTCTTCGTCCACCTTCAGGTACAGCATGTCGTCGTCGAGCAGGCCGAAGAACACGGCCTCACAGTAGAGGCCCACGCCGCCGAACATGGACCGCGCGGTCACGGTACCTGCCACCTGAAGCTGCTCCAGCACGTACGCCTTGTAGCTGGGACTGACGGGCATCCGGCCTCCCTCGTCCTGGCACACTGTGTCATCCCGCCCGCCTCCCCACCGCGAGCTGAACTCCGAGGCTCACCCATTGCTGCAGGGCCGCGACCGGCAATGTCAGCAGCTTTCCCGCCATGAAACGCGGAAACGCCGACTCCAGGTTGCCGTGGAGAGACCGGCCCCGGATCTCCTGCCGTCCGAGCCACCACAGCACGTACGGATCGAGCGTCCCGTAGCTCACCTGGCGTTCCACCTTCCAACCCGCGCGCTCGAGCATCGACCGCAGCGTCGCCGGCGTAAACGCCACCGTATGCCGCGGGGTGTGGAAGCCGGCCCACGACGAGCCGTGAAGCCGGCGGGTCAGCGAATCGTAGTTGGGTACCTCGACCAGGATAGCGCCCCCTGGTCGGGTCAGTCCATGCAGCCGGCGAAGCGTGTCCATCGGCTGGTAGTCGTGTTCGCAGCGCGTGCCACATACTCACCAGATCGAACGGTCCCTCGAGCGCGGCCTGCTGGACGGTTCCGCGATGCAGCTCGAGCCCGGCCGTGTTCCAGCGCTCGGGTTCCGCGGTCCACCCGCCATCGCTGACATCGAGCCCGACTCCGCGCGCGCCGGTGCGGTCCACCAGCGACTCGAGGAACGTCGGCCGCCCGCAGCCGACATCGAGCACCGCCGTTCCCATCCCCAGTCGCGCCACTCTCCGCGCCCAGGTCACCCGCCCGTGGTCCGTCCGGCGCTGGCCCTGCTCGACGAATCGGGCCCAGCGTCCCCAGGCCGCCGGCCCTCTGTGCGGCAGGTAGGAGTCGCCGTAGTAGTCAGCCAGCCGCTCAGGGGACTACCCGCGGATTCAGGTACACGAGCGCGCACCGGCGGCAGCGGACGAAGGAGAACCGCTCCACGCCGCGGTGCATCTGGGCGGCGCTGAGGAGCAACGGCGCGGCCTCATGGGACGCGCAGAGAGGGCAGGCAGTGGACTCGAGAGCGGGGATCGAACACTCCAGCGCGGACTAGCCTAACGTTAGTCCGAAACGGAAAAGGCGCACCAGCCTCTGCCGGTGCGCCTCGTGTTTCAGTCCGTATGTAGGTCAGGGCTGGGTGTCGTCTGCCCGGCCTCCGAGCGAGATCGAGAGCCCCAGCGACGCAACGATGTCGTTCTGGAACTCGTCGCCCCCGCCGAAGTCTCCGTTGTAGAAGTAGTCTTCGACGTCGAGACGGAGCGCGGTACGGCCCGTCTCGCCCAGCGCAAAGCGGAGTCCGAGTCCCGCGGTCCCGCCGAAGTCCGTGCGGCTCTGATCGTCGTCGAACGGGTCATTGCCGCGGGTGAGCAAGGCGGGCCCGGCGCCGACGTAGAAGCTGACCGGGTTGGTCACCGGACTCAGCGCGAAGAGCAGTCGTCCGCTGGCCGCGAGCAGGTCGGTATTGGTCTCGTTGATCGTCTCGCCCGAGATCTTCGCCGGGGCATATCCTCCGGTGGCCTCGAAGCCCAGCCTGCCCGTGCCCCAGAAGGTGAGTCGTGCGCCTCCGATGACGCTGACGTCGCGGTCGAAGACCGCGTTGTTGACATCGGAGAAGCTGTTCTTGGTCGGGGCGTATATGCCGAACCACGGCACGAGATTGACCCCGCCCTGGGCGTTGGCCTGGCCCGGGATCGCCGCAATCAGGCCTACGGCCGTCAGCAACGCCGGAATCTTTGCATATCGCTTCAAGGTCGACATAAGTGCTCCGCTGAAGGTGGCAGACACCCGCCAAGGCAGATGGGCGGGACCGGGGGTCCCCGGTTCCCATCCAGGATCAACCCGCCTGCCGAACGCCGCTGTGAAGTGAGCGCGCACGAGAGTGTGACGGAGGGCACTCGACCCGCTTAGTTGCAGCTACGCCGTCGCTTCCGGGTCGCCGCGGCTTTGCGCGCCGAGCTGCGGTTGACGCGCGCGACCGCTTCTTGCCGCCCCGGTCTCCTTGTTCACCGTCGCCCACGCCCTTCGCGCCGCCTCCTTGCGAGGGACGCCGCGGTCCTCGTACCCCTCCTCGATGTGCCGAGCCTGGCGCTTCTGTTTCGAGGTGTACGCGGACTTCCACGGGGCATCGCGCTCCTGTTGCGGTGCGCAAATCAGGGTCACCGACGGTGCGAAGGGCACGCGACAGGAGGGCAGGCGGGGGGAACGGACCGAAGCCCGTTCCCGCGAGATATGAAGAAGAGGAGGATTTGATGGGATTCAACAGCGAGAGTAGGGGGCCCAGGCAGCGCATCCGGCCGCAGAGCAGGGGGCTCAGGGTTTTGTTCGGACGTCTCGCTAATAGCCGCCAGGCCGTGCCCTCACTACATCGCAAGATAGACCTGCAACAACGTGCGTCTGTGCGGTAGATCACACCGCGCCGGCTGGCAGGTAGGGCTCGAGCAGGCCACCGTGCAGGATCTGGGACGACTCCACGAGCTGCACCCCGCGCTCCTCCCAGTCGGCGAGAAGGCGGTCGCCCTCCTCGGGATAGATCGCCCGGATCGCGTCGGTCACGAGATAGATCTCACTCCGCGGCAGGTGCTTGAGCAGTCCGTCGACCGTGTAACGATCGCAGAAGTCGGTGGCGACGCCGTAGAGCACCACGGCCTGTGGCTCCAGAGCGCGCAGCAGGGTCGGAACATTGGCATTGCTGAAGATGTCGAGGGTGTGCTTGTGCAGCAGGAAATCGCCTCGGTGGCCGAGGATCCGGTGGGCGAGCGCGCCCGGATCCTGCAGCTCGGGCTCGATCACCAGCGGATCGCGCAGCGCCGTCTCCGCGATCTTGAGCTGCCCCGGCGTCCCCCGCATGCAGTGCGGAGGAAACGTCGTCTTCCAGTCGGGATCGTCGCTGATCTCGGCGTCGCTGAGCTCGTGGTTGTCCGCGGAGGCGACGATCGGAACCTGACGGTCGTGCGCGAAGTCGGTCAGCGCCTGGACGACGGGAATGATCTCCTCGCTGCCCGGCACGTAGAGCTTCCCCTCGGCGCGCATGAAGTCATACAGGGTGTCGACGTCCCAGAAGATGAGACGTGTCATGAAGAACTTCCTTTCGTCTTATTGAATCGCTCCGCCTTCATCAGTGCCAGCGCCTGTCGCCACTGGCTCACCCCCTTCTCTTCGGGGTGACGATCGATGAGGCGGCGCAGCTCGGTCATGGCTCGGCCCGGATCGCTCAGCCGGCGGTCGTACAGGTCCACCAGGGCGAGTCCGACCCGCAGGTCGTCGTGCGGCGCGAGCTCCTGGCGCTTGCAGGTTTTCCAGCTCGATCAACGGCGGTCTCGGGCTGGCGCATGGGCCCGGCGAGGAGCGCCGCTCGGCGCAGCGTCGCCGTCACCCGCTCTCGCGGATTCTTCGCGCGCGCCAGGTAGGCGTCGGCCGCTTCCTCCAGGTGTCCTCGCGCGGCCATCGTCTCGATCGCGGACCAGCCGCCGCCCTGCCGGATGAGTCCCCAATCCGACAGCGCGCGCGCGAGGCCGTCGATCACCGGCTCCATCACGCCGCTGGTGATCCCGACGATGAATCCGTAGACCGCCCAGAAGCCCCCGATGAGCTGGAGCGCACGAGGCGCGATGCCGGAAAGGGCGAGGGCGATCGCGACCACGGTGCCGAAGAGCAGGAGGGCGCCGGCGGTGAGTCGGACGAGGCGGAGGGGCTCCTCGGAGGAGCCGTTCGAGGAAGGCAGCCGCAAGGAGTGAAACCTACCGGCCGGGGAAGACGCCAGCAAGCAGACCGGAATTGACATCCGGCACCGGGCGCCCTAAATCCCGGCAGTCGTTTGCCTCGTCCTCAGCCGCGGAGGTGCGGAGATGCAGGACAACTTGTCCCGCCGTGCCTTCCTCGGTTTCACGGGAGGAGCGGCCGTCGCGACGGCGCTTCCTTCCTTCCCCCTGCCCTCCCGTCGCAACACCGTGGCTCGCGCCGCCGCGGTCAGCTCCGCCAACGGACTGCGCGCGGTGAATCGCGCGATGGAGTTGATGCTCGGTGGCGGCGACACGCTCGACGCCGCGGTCGAGGGTGTGAAGATCCAGGAGCTCGACCCCGAAGACGACTCCGTCGGCTACGGCGGTCTACCCAACGAGGAGGGTGTCGTCCAGCTCGACGCCTCCTGCATGCACGGCCCGACCCGGCGTGCCGGCGGGGTCGCCGCGCTCGAGGGCATCAAGACGCCGAGCGAGGTGGCGCGACTCGTGCTCAAGTACACCGACCACATCCTGCTGGTCGGCGAGGGAGCCAAGCGCTTCGCCCTGTCGTACGGATTCAAGGAGGAGGACCTGCTCACGCCGCAGTCGCGCCAGGCCTGGCTCGAGTGGCGGGCCAACCGGAACAAGGACGACGATTGGCTCGACGTTCCCGAGAAGGAGCCGATGGTGGTCCGTCCCACCGGCACGATCAACCTCGACGTGGTGAACGCGAAGGGCGAGCTGTCTTCGGTGACCACGACGAGCGGCCTCGCCTGGAAGATCCCGGGCCGCATCGGGGATTCGCCGATCGTCGGCGCGGGGCAATACACCGACAACGACGTGGGCAGCGCCGGCTCCACCGGACGGGGCGAGGCGACCATCATGGCCTGCGGCGGGTTCCTCACGGTCGAGCACATGCGCCGGGGGTTGGCGCCGACCGATGCCTGCCTCGAGACGCTCAAGCGCGTGCTGCACCAGACGCCGGCCGCGGCTGCTCTATCCCGACGGCCGGCCCCGCTTCAACCTGAACTTCTACGCGGTGAACAAGCGCGGTGAGTTCGGCTCGGCCTCGTTCTATCCCGGGCAGTACGCCGCGAACGACGGCAAGGACGGCGCTCTGCGCGACACCGCTCATCTCTATCAGAGGCCCGTCTGATGCGGGTGCTTCCGCTGCTCGCTCTTCTTCTGATCTCCAGCTCGGCACTCGCGGCGCAGGAGTCGGAGACGCCGCCGGGCACGCCCTGGCGGCTCAGCTACTTCCCCTATCTGAGCGGCGGCGAGAATGACGGACCGGTGCTCTCGGCGCGGGCGCGCTACTGGCAGCCCGCGCCGTACGAGGCGCGCACCACGTACACGGCCGCACTCGACGCCGCGATCGGGTTTTCGCCGCAGGGAAGCCGCTACGCGGTCGTGAGGTTCGCAGCGCCGCTCATGTGGCAGCGCTGGCGGCTGCAGGCGGGCTCTGGGGGCGGAGCGGCTGGCGCGCTTCGGCTACTTCGGGCTGGGCAACGACACGGAGAAGAACGACGAGCTGGTCACCGAGGAAAATCCGTTCCTCTATCGGGTGCGGCGTACCCGGTACAAGGGCGTGGCGGAGGTGACCCGCCAGATTCGCGGCCCGTTCAGCGTCGCGGTCCAGGCCGACGTCGAGGAGTCCAAGTTCACGACTCTTCCGGGGCCCTCGCTCTTCGCGAACGACTTCGGCGACGAGCTCGACGAGGACGACGTCGCCGGCCGGGTCGCCCTGGTGTACGACACCCGGGACGTGGAGTACAACACCCATCAAGGGCTGCTGCTCGAGGCGGGGGCGCAGGTCGGGAGCGGCAACGACGGTTACACCCGGCTCTACGGGATCTTCCGTGGCTACCTCATGGTCCGCGAGGGAACCGTGCTCGCCGCGCGGATCGTCGGATCCGGGATGGGCGGCACGCCCACCCTCAATTCGCGCTATACGCTCCCAGGATGGGAGAAGGGCGTCTCGATCCTGGGCGGCCAGCAGTCCCACCGCGCGCTCGACACCGGCCGGCTCGCCGGCAAAGGCGTTCTGTTCGGCAACTTCGAGATCCACCACGACGTGCTGCCCTTCGGCGATCTCGGCGCCGTTACGCTGATCGCGTTCATGGATGCGGGGCGGGTATTCGAGGAGGAATCGTGGCGGCTCACCCTGGACGACATGAAGGTCGGTGCGGGCGGCGGGTTCGCGCTGCGGATCCTGCGGGGCACGATCCTCGCGTTCAACTTCGCCGGCGGGCCGGACGGGTTCAATTTCAGCGTGGGGTCGGGGTGGATGTTTTAGGTGAAGGTGAACGGTGAACGGGTAGAGCAGGGACTCCTGTCATCCCGAGCGCAGCGAGGGATCTTCTCCGCGGGTATCGAACCCGGGTGAGAAGGTCCCTCGGTCGCTTCGCTCCCTCGGGATGACGTACCTTCATGCTCTACCCGTCCACCGTTCGCCGTTCCCGTTCCTCCCCTACGCCACCTTCTCCACCGGAATCCCCGCCGTCTCCAGCACCTCCCGGAGCGTCGTCTCGCCTCGGTCGCGGGCGTACCAGGTCCGGACCTGCGGGTACAGCTCGGTCTTGGGGATCGTGCCCCGGTTCGCCGTCACCCAGGACTGCAGCACCGTCGGGCGGGGGCCCCAGTGCCCCAGCTCGCGGAAGTCCTCGTCCAGCACGATGACGATGGGGATGGAGCGGCTGCCGTTGGTGAGATACCGGTCCATCACCTCGGGGTGCTGATCGCGCTGAATGATGCGGAGATCGACACCCGGCACCGCATCCGCCCACTTGGCCACGATCGGCACCGTGTTCGAGGCGTCGCCGCACCAATCTTCGGCAATGACGAGGAGGTGCCTGGCGCCGGGCACGGACACGCCGGTCGCCCATTCGGGCAGCCGGGCGATCCGATAGATCCCTTCCCACAGTGCCTTGTGCGCCGTGCTCGACCCGACGAACGCGTCGAAGCTCTGCGCCTGGTCCCACAATTTTCTGAAGTCCGGCATGGAATTCTCTCTGCCGTCGCCCTGAGTGCAACGAAGGATCGGTCCGGATGCGGGCCGATCCTTCGGTCGCTGCCTTCCCCTCAGGACGACACACCAACCCAAACAGCGCTACGCCGCGGGAAGTTCCTCGATCTTGACCTGGCGCTTGGCCAGCTCGGCGACATAGGACTGGAACGGCATCGCCTCGTCCGGGGTGTGCACGCCCTTCTTCACCACCCGGCCGTCCGCCTGCATCTGGCCGGTGATGGAGAGCGAGTAACCGGTCGTCCGCATCATCGCGCTGATCCCGTTCTCGCCGTCGTAGTAGTCGATGAGCCGGAAAGTGACCGCGTGGGCCTGGCCGTCCTTCTGACCGGTCACCTGCACCTGCAGGGCGACGAGGTCCTTGCCCTTCGGCTTGTGGAGCCGGGGGCTCACGGCGGCGATGAAGAGGTCGCGCGGGATGACCGGCTGGCCCTTCACCTCGACCGGCGTGTTGTCCAGCAGGCCGAGCTCGCGGATGGGCCGCATGATCGAGACGTGCCCGGGATAGCGGAGCGTCTTGTACTCCATCACCCTCACCTTGCCCTCGTAGGCGAAGGGCATGGTGCTGATGCCGCCGCCGGTATGGAAGGCTTCGAGCTTTCCGACCGGCGCCGGGAAGTCCACCGGCTCCACTTCACTCAGCGCGTCCACCTGGACCGGCTTGCCGTTCCGCAGGACCCAGGAAGGCGTGGTGTAGTAGTCCAGCGCGCCCTCGAGCGAGTAGACGATCTGATAGTTGAGCGGCGGCTCCGGCTGCTGGGGGAGCCCGCCGACGTAGATCTTCACCTGCTCCGCCCGATCCAGCCGCCGGATCCCCTCGGCCGCCAGGATGTTGACCATGCCTGGCGCGAGCCCGCAGTCCGGGATGATGGAGACGCCCTTCGCCACGGCCCGCTCGTGCAGCTTCTTCTGCTCCAGCACGATCTCGGTGTTGCCGCCGAGGTCGGAGAAGTGGCAGCCGCTGTCGAGGGCGGCTTCGGCCATGGGTCCGTTGTAGTAGTAGGGGATCGCGCTCATGACGGACGCGTGGCCCTGCATCGCCTGCCGGACCGCGACGCCGTCGTTCACGTCGAGCTTGAGCGTGCGCAGGCGCCCGCCCCAGTCGCCCTGCAGGAAAGCCGGGAGCGAGCTCAGCCGGAGATCCGCCAGCGTCACCTGGGTGACGGCCGGATTCTGGAGCAGATCGTACGCGCAGGCGCAGCCTTGGAGGCCGGCGCCGAGGACCATCATTTTCATCCGCGACCCCGTTCAAAACCGTAAAGGAATGACTCAGGCAAAGCCATGAAACATACTCGGTCGAGCGCGGGTCTTCAACCGGGCGAAGGGAGACATAAACGGTTTACTTTAGGTAGATGGCGACTCCGACGACGACCCGCCGCGACGGTGAGGCCACCCGTCAGCGGCTGCTCAGAGCAGCACTGGATCTGTACACCACCATAGGGTTCCGAGCCACGACGACGCCGGCGATCGCCGCGCGGGCCGGCGTGGCCGAGGGAACCATTTACCGTCATTTCAGCGGGAAGGAACATCTGCTGAATGAGGTCTACCGCGGCGCTCAGCACTGGGGCGCCGGCCTCGTGCGCGAGCCGGATGGAGAGCAGACACTCTCGCCGCGGGAGCGACTCCAGGAAATCGGCCGCCGGCTCTTGGAGGCCGCGGGGCGAGATCCCTCGCTCACCCGGATGCTGCTGCGAAACCGGGACGAGCGCCATCTCGACGAGCGGAGCCGGGAGGCGATGCACGATTTCCGCGGCGCGCTCCAGCAGGTGGTGGCGACGGGAAGGTCGGCGGGGGCCATTCGCTCCGGGCCCGCGGAGCTCTGGACCGAGGTGTGGCTCGCACTCGTGGCGTTTGCGAGCGAGCGGCTCGGGGCGAAGGAGTGGACGCCGGAAAGCCCGCAGATCGGAATGACGCTCGACGCCGCCTGGGACGCGATCGCGGCCAGATAGCCGCCGTTCAGGGTGACGAAGAGGAGTCGACCGCCCCTGGGAACATCGTAGCCTCTCGCGGTCCCGCCGGCGGATGCTTGAGCTCCACCGTCCGCTCGCGCCCGGGCCCCAGCGGCCGAACCAGCAGCTCGTCGCCGATGAAGTAAGCGACCGAGTCGCTCCCCCACCGCGCCCCGTCGCGCGCGCCTTTCGCCAGGAGCTCTGGCGCCCCGGTATCCCCTACCACACAGAGATCCTCCGGCCGGTCGCATAGCGTCACTCGCGCGAAGGCCGGCGACCCCAGCAACACCGAAAGTGCCGACTCCGCGGCGGCGCGTTCGGCGGGCGGGACCGGCACCGCACCCCTTTTCTCGGGGGGAGCCGGCGCGCGATACAGGCCGCCCGTGGTGGCCACGACGATGGAGCCTCCGTCCGCCACCCAGCCCACCCGCGTCGGCGCCCCCGCACCCCTCGGCAGCTCGACTTCCCGCTCGGCACCGCTCACCAGGTTCATCACCCAGACCGCACCGCGCGTCGAATCCCCAGACGTACGCAGGAAGGCCACCGCGCCGCCGTCGGGCGACAGCGCGGGCCGCGACTCGCTTACGCTGCTGAAGGTGAGTTGGGTGGCCTCGCCACCCGAGGTGGGCACCGCGAAGAGATCCCCCTGTCCCGCTCCATCGCCACCGACGAACAGGACGACCGGATCCCTCCCTACTTCGCCGACTTTCCGAAGTGGCGGGAGTGCGCTCTCACACGCGGTCGCAGCGAGAATCAGGGCGACCGCGAGCGGTCTCACTTGGTGGACTGCATTGCCGCCGCGAAGTCGTCCGCCGAGCCTTTGCCCTGGCGCTGCGATGCAGAGAAGGCGCGGAGGCCGCTCCAGAACGCGGCGTCTCCAAGCTTGCGGCGGAGCGCAGCCAGCTTCTTCGCCTCCGTGTCGAGCGTCCCGGTCTGGCCGAGCCAGTCGGCCGCTACGAAACCGGCGATGGCGTTCACCACCGAGCTGTCCGCACCGTCGAACCACTGTCTCACGGTCTCGCGGGCAACGGTCATCTCGTCGATGCCGCCCTCGCGAAAACCCTCCTCGGGATAGAAGGCGAGGCCGCCGCCGGAGGCCGGAGCCTGCAGGGCGGACACCGCGACGTGGACGAGCCGCGGATACGGATACGGACCGAGCTTCGCGTTCAGGTATTCCATCAGCTCACCTGCCCGGCGGAACGGACCCGTCGCGGCCCACCCCGAGTCGGCCGGTCTGGGCCAGACCTCCACCTTCGGCGCCAGGGGAATGACCGCGTACCGCCCGACCGCCGCGGCCAGCGATGGCAGCGGCGCCGCCGAGTCCAGCCGGTAATGCCAGGTCGCGTGGTTGTAGGGAAGGGTGTCGATCTTGGTCAGCGTACCGTTTGCGATGGCGCGCTCCTCGAGCGGTGTCTGGATGTTGAAGGTCGCCGTCACCAGCTGCTTGGGGTCGGCCGGCATCGGCAGCCAGGAGTGCGAGCCCTTCCAACCGCCGGCCACGAACGCGCGCGCCCCGGACCGGTCGGTCCCGAGCCAGGCGTCCCCCTGCACCAGCCCGTGGTAGCGGATCCGCGTCGTGATCGTGTCGCCCGCCTGCTTCTCGTGCGGCACCACGACGTCCACACCCGACCGCCCATACATCGTGCGCGAGAGCCGCGTGTTGGGCTTTCCGTCCACCAGCACGCGTACCACGCGCATGGACGAGTCCAGCAGCGCGGCCACCGGCTCGACCGAGCGGAGCCGCCAGGTCGTCTGCACCTCGCCGAGGAGATGAGTGCCGGTGTCGGCGGGAACCAGGGTGATCTCGTAGCTGCGGGCGTCGTGCACCGGCGTGGGGGGAGCGGCGCCCTGAAGGAGCAGAAGCAGAGTGAGCATGGGCGGAAAGATATCCGACGGCAATGCCCTGTCACCCTGAGCGAAGCGAAGGGGACATGGCCCAGGGTATGTCCCCTTCACTGCGTTCAGGGTGACAAGTCTTTAAAGACCCCGACGAACCATGCTCGCCCGCGACTTCCGCTACCCAGTCCGGCCGTGCGACCAGAATCCCTGTGGCCCGCCGGATCGCGCGACTCACCACCGCTTTCGTCGCAGCACGAGCAGACCGATACCCCCGGTGAAGATCGCGATGATGAAGACGACGGTGATGAAGCCGTGGGGAGCGCCGGCCATCGGAATCCCGCCGACATTCATCCCGAACAGCCCGGCGATCAGGTTGATCGGCAGCGCGATCACCGTGGCCAACGTCAGCAGGAAGAGAAACCGGTTGGTCTCCTCGTTAATCAGGGCCCCCAGCTCTTCCTGTAGCAGCTTGAGCCGTTCGACCAGCGTCGCGGAGTCCGCCACCGCCGTGGAAAATTCTTCGGCCGACTGACGCAGGTTCTGCAGCTCCGGCTCCTGGATCCAGCCGGGCGGACGGCTCAACAGCCGAAAGAGCGCGGCGGGCTCGGGCGCGAGCAGACGCTGCAGCCGCACCAGCACCCGGCGCAGCGAGCCCAGCTCGGACCGGCTCACCGACACCCGGCTCTTGAGCAGTGTGTCTTCGATCGCGTCGACCCGCATCGTGACCTGCCTGACGATGTCCACCAGGACGCTGGCCTGGTCCTGCAGCAGGTGGGCCAGCAGCCCCGCGGGCGACTCGAAGATCTCGCCCGCGCGGGCCGCCGCACGGAGCCGGTCGATGGAGCGCACCGGACGAGGACGCGCGCTCACCAGGAGGCGGGGAGCGACGCACAGACACACCGTGGAGACGTCCGACGCGTCGAACCGGAAGTCGAAGAGCACGTCGTGGAAGACGACGACCAGCGCATCGCCCTCCTGCTCGATCCGGGTGGAGCCGATGCCTTCGTGCAGGGCGGCGTGAAACGAGTCCGGGAGGGACAAGCTCTGCCGCATCCACCGCTCGGCGGCCGCATTGGAGAGCGAGAAATGCAGCCAGACGAAGGAGTCCGCGCCGCACGCAAGCGCCGCCTCGCAATCGATGGGCCGGGCCGGGTGACCCGGGCTGAACTCGTAACCCCAGACCAGCCCATTCCGGTCCGAGCCGAAGCTGGGGTCAGCCTGGGCGGGATTCGTCATGTCGAGGGGGTCTCAGCGCGCCGCACCAGCTCGTCGGGTAGGAGTTCCTGACAATGCCCACTGCGGCCGCGCGACGAGAATCCCCGTCGCCCGCCGGATCGCCGCGACGTATTCGGGAAGCGTGGCGCGCGTGACCTCGACCACTCCCCCCGACAGGGGCGCGTGCAGCACGCGGAGCACGCCGCCCGCGTCGCGGTAGGCGAAGGCCGCATGGGTCACGTCCAGACCCGGTATCCCCGTCGCGAAGGCGAGCACGTCACCGGTCTCGATCCGATCCGCGACTTCGGCGATGCGGTCGGTGGGCACCACCCGCCGCGGGCGCTGGTCGAGTGAGCGCTCCACGGTGCCGATCTCCCGAAACACCTCGTCGTTCGCCAGAGCCGCATAGCTCGAGCGGTGGTCGGTCATGAAGCGAAGCGGGCGCTCGTCGGCAATGCCGCCCAGCTCCGCGCCGACGTCGCGCACCAGGCCGCGCTCCTCACCGTCGGCGATCCACTCGCTGAAGTAGTGGAGTCGGGACGCGTACCCCTCTCGCTTGCCCCCTCGATAGCGCATGCGCTCCACCTCGCGTCCGAATCGCTCCCAGGACGGCGCTCCAGCTCCGGCGGTACGCGCGACCGCGAGGCAGGCCTCCACCAGCGTCACGCAGTCGAACCGGGTGAGCGACAGGGTCAGCGGCTCGCCGCGGTCGGCCCCGGCACCGTCAGTCCCGAGGTATGCCTCCAGGGTATGCGGCACGTACGGTGTTCCGGCGGCCAGCTCTCCGACGCGCGTCGCGGCGCGGCCCAGGGTGGTCTCAGGGCGCGCGCGCCCTTCGGCGCGCAGTGCACCGGCCCAGTCGCCGAGTCGCCGGCGATCGGGATCGGGCGCGGGGACGGCCTCCCTGGTGCAGGCCGCGAGCGGGACGGGCAGTAGCAGTGCCGCCGCGATCGCTGCGGCGTCCCTCAGAAGATCCCGGCGGGAGAGTGGCGTGCTCATGATCTCGGAAGGAGACACGGAAAGATAGCCCGGTGGAGAGCTTCAGCTCTCGGCCAGCTCCGCCTTTGCGACACCATCGGCTTTGGCGGTACGTTCCTCGTGTCTCCAGCCTCGAAACCATGGTGAGTATTCGCCTCCGTTTGATCGCCGTTCTCGCCCTCGCGGGCTGCTCTCGCGCACAGTCACCGCCGCAGGCAACTGCGCCAGCAGGAGCCGTCACCGTCTACACCTGCCCCGACGGCTTTCGCTTCAGCGTCCTGCCCCGCGGCGACTCCGTCCTGGTGAAGCTCCCCGCACAGACGCTCACGCTTCCGCATGTCTCGTCCGGGTCGGGCGAGAAGTATGAGGCCGGGGACGCGCTCTTCTGGCGCAAAGGCAATGAGGCGATGCTGGAGACCGCCGCGGGGGAATACGAGTCCTGTCGCGGCACACCCGCGGCGACTCCATGGGACGAGGCCCGCCTCCTCGGCGTCGAGTTTCGTGCGGTGGGACAGGAGCCCGGATGGGCGCTCGATCTCGATCAGGGGCACTCGCTCGACTACACCGGCGACTACGGCAACACCCGCGTGATCGTCCCCGCGTCCGAGCCGTCGCGCGACAGCGTCACGGGCACCGTGACGTACCATGCGCAGTCCGAGGGCCGGGCCGTCGAAGTCATCATCCGCCAGGCGCCCTGCGCCGACGTCATGAGTGGCGAGGAGTACACCCACACCGTCACGGTCCGGGTGGACCAGCGCGAGGTACGCGGCTGCGGGCGCGCACTGGCGACGGGAGACATGACGGGCATCTACTGGAAGCTCACGGAGCTCGACGGCCGGCCGGCGCTCGCAACCACGGCGCCGCAGGAGGCGCACCTCCGGATCTCGGACGACGGCTCGACCGTCACCGGCTCGACCGGGTGCAACGGCTTCCGCGGACGGTCCCAGCTCTCCGGCGAGCGCGTGAAGTTCGGTCCGCTCACGAGCACGCTGATGGCCTGCGTGGATCCGGATCTGGGCAGCCAGGAACAGCGGTTCCTTCGCGCGCTCGAATCCGCCGACAAGCTCGTTGCCGAGGGCGACGGACTGACGATGTACGCGGGTGAGCGGGCGCTGGCGCGGTTCAAGGCGGTGTACCTGCGATAGAGCACGTCTCGACAGGAAGTCCAGCGCCCCAGTGGACGTTGACTCAGCCGTATGAAGAGGTACCCTCCCAGCAGCGGGAGGAGAAGCAGGTTGACTGGCATTGTCCGGCGAAGCTGGCTAGGACTGGGCCTTGGACAGCGGCGAAGGGACGGTGATCTCGCCGATGGGCAGGTCGGCCATCTTGGAGATTTCCTCCTGGCCGACTCGGCTCAGAAGGATGTCTACGGGGTCGACATAGGGAACGCCGGCGGTCGTGAACCGAACCGGGAGCTTATCGATTTACCGCACCTGTACGACCCTTCCCACCGATGGCACGCCGTTCCGGTTGAGAAGAAACAGCAGGTAGTGTCCCGGCGGCGCCCGCCTCGCGTTGGCCGGGGCGGTGACCTTGACCGATCCAGACGCGATGGAGAACGCGAGGCTGTTGGCGCGCTGGTTGGCATCGAAGGCGTGGGTCACGGAGCCCAGACGGATCCAGCGAACTCCGGTGATCTGCCCGGCGTTCGGCGTGGTCACTGTGAATCGCTCGCCGTAGGTCACCGTCGTCTTGGAGAGCGCCGTCACCACCGGCCGCGCGCCCTTGAAGAGATACGGCGGCCGGAAGATCTCGTGGTTGGCCTGGCGCGGATACGTCTGGGTGGACAGCGGCACGTTGGCGTCACCGCTCGCGCCATGCAGCACCGTGCCGTCCGGCAGCAGCAGCGACACCGAGTGATACGCCCGGTCGATGGTGTTGGCGGCGAGCTCCGTCCAGTGGCCGGTCCGCGGGTCCCACACCTCCGCCGTATGCACGGCCCCCGACAGGGTGTTGAAGCCACCCGCGCTGGTCCCGCCGGTCACGAGCACCTGGCCGTCGGGCAGGACGGTCGCGTTCAGATGGCGACGGGGAAAGTGCATCGGGTCGGTGCTGACCCAGCTCGGTCCGGTGCCGTTTACGTCGATCGTCTCGGCGGTCGCGGTCGGCGCGCTCGCCTTCGGATCCGGCGTGCTCCAGTTGAGATCGCCGCCGCCCCCTACGTACAGGATCCTCCCCGTCTCGTACATCACGGCGGAGCCGTAGTCGCGGTTGAACGGCCAGATGTGGTTGAGCCCCGCGCCGGTGGTCCACTTGCCGCGACCGCTGGTCGTCGTCGCGTCCACGTCGAGCCAGCGCGCCTTGATCCGCTCGCCCGCGTAGAACAGCCTGCCGTTGGGCGCGAGGAACTGGCGCGGATAGTACGGCAGCCGCAGGCTCGCGCCGGCGAGACGTACCCACTGGCCGTTCTCCCAGATCTCGGGGATCAGCACCTCGTTCGAGGCCGAGTCGCGGCCGGCGACGGTCACCATGCGTCCGTCGGCGAGAGTCGTCACGGTCGGATACCAGCGACCGGCGGCCATCTTCGGAAGACCGTGGGCCCAGGTCTCGGTGGCCGGGTCGAAGATGTTGGTGACGTCGAGCCCACGGGCGTCATCCTTGTGGCCGCCGGAGACCATCACGCGGCCGTCCGCCATCAGCGCGTGACCCGAACAGAAGAGCATCGTGTCCGCGTGGATCATGCGCGCGCTCGTCGGCGGTCCCACGGCCGGATTCCACAGACGCGGCATCCCCATCGAGCCGTCCAGCTCGTACTTGCCCCACGCCAGGATCTTTCCGGTGGGGACCACGTGGATGTGCAGTGGCACGATGTCCCACGCGACCGGCGCGTCCCACTTGCCGGTGGCCGCCTCGGCCGAGAGGGCACCGAGCGTCACCGCGGACGAGGTCGCCGACACGGGCCCGGTCGCGAAGCGGAGTGTGTGCGGCCCCGTGCCCGCAATCCCGAGGTCTGCGAACGCGGCCGTCCCGTTCGCCTTGGTCGTCACCGTCAGCGTGCCTTGCAGCGCTCCGCCACCGCTCGCGATGCTCGCGCTGACCACGACGCCACCGACTCCCACGTTGGCGGCGTCTCTCACCCGCACCACCGGCTGCCGGGCCGGAACCCACACCTCCCGATCCAGTGCGGTCGTCGGGGGCTGGGTGAGCACGGTGATCTTGGCCGGTGGGCCGGCCGCGACGGCGAGCTCGGGAGACTGCGGGTCGGAGACGGGCTGGGTCGGCTCGTCGCCGGTGCAGGTGACGGAGACCGCCGCCAGCCCGGCGGCGAGGCATACGCGGATGGCGAGCCGGGATGAGATCATGGCCGGGTGGACGTGCACGAAACGCGCCAGGGACAAAGCCTTACGCTCGCAGGGTGAAGCCCCGTTCTGTGGGGATGGTTCGACAGGACGGCTCGACAGCTTTGGAGGCCCAGGCTCACGGATTCCGCAGGCCGAAGGTGTCCAGGGGTGAGGGTTGCGCCCATGGGCGGCATCCAGGCCGCGGATCCGTCGGCATGGGCCCGACCGGGAATGTCTCGGCATTCGCCGCGCGGAGGCGGCCCGGATCACTCAGGTCATAGAGCTCGAGTGAGACCGACTGGAACTGCAGCGACGGCCGCGTCAGCGAATCCAGCTTCACCCCGATCGCACTCAGGTACGCCTGCACTGCCGGCCTTGCGACGCGGAAGGGACGCGCACTGCTCGACAACAGCCACAGGCGCACGGTGCCCCGGTAGCGATCCACGTCCCTGAGGTACGCGCGGGTGTCCTCCCGATCACAGACGCCGGTGACCCAGTCTCCAACCACAAGGCCGTAGCGCGGGCCGTAGTACAAGACGCCGGTGCGCGCGAGCGGCATGACGTAAACCACGTCCCCCGGCCGGCGGTGCTGCTGCAGGTAGCCGAGCATGACGCGTTGGTACTCCATGTCGTAGGGCGGCGGCACCTCCGCCAGCGCCACGACCGGAGGGACCATGAGCCCGATCATAAGCCCACCGCCGAGCAACGGGTGGTAACGCTCGGCCGCGCGCCGGATCCACTCCGCGCCGGCCGCGATGGCCAGGAGCAGGCCCGGGATCAGATAGAACGTGAGCCGGCCCCGGAAGGGGTACTGGTGGGCGACGGCCGCGACCAGCGCCATGACGAGCGGGCCGAGCAGCAGCAGCGCCACATCCCGCCGCCTCCGCCAGAGCTCGATGATCCCGAGGAGCGCGACCGCCAGATAGAGCGCGGGCCACCGATACCGGAGCAGCGTCGGATCGGTGAAGACCGTGAGGGCCTGGTCCCAGAACCAGCGAATGTCGGCCGGCGACTTCATCGGCCAGGGGAAAAAGCCCGGATTCCAGAAGTCGTCCATGAACTGACGGGTGGACGGCGTCATGCTATCGCGGCCCAGGACGATCGCGAACACCGCGGCCGCTCCCCAGAGCGGCATCGTGACGAGAAACACTCGGCCGTCGGCGCGCTCGCGCGAGAGCAGCCACCGCACCGCGAACGCAAGGCCGATTCCGGCCATCACCAGGACCGAGGCCTGCGAGAACAGGACGATCACCAGCCCGGCCAACCCGGCGAGCACCAGCCGCCGGGTGGAGGCGTCCTGTCTCCAGAGATCGAGCGCGAGAGGAGCAGGAGGATCGCGGCGGTCGCGTCCACCGAGTACTGCTTCACCTCCGCGCCATGCCTGCTGAACGGGACACCGATGGCGAAGAGGCCGACCGCGAACGCTACCCCCCACCCATCGAGCGTGCGCTCCGCGAGGCGGCGAAAGAGCAGGACACCGGCGACGCCGCACAGAAACGGAAAGAGCCGGAGGGCGAGCTCGCTTCCGCCGAAGACCAGCGTGGCGATTCGCTCGGCGAGGAGAAACCCCCGGGGCGCGACCTGATCGAGCAGGAGCGGTTTGGTGAGCAGGTCGGCAAACGGCAGGCCGACGATGTTGCGGGAGACGAGGATCTCGTCCAGCCAGAGCGGTGGGTTCGCCGCGTACGCCCACACCCGGAGCGCCACGCCGAGAAGGACGAGGCCCGTCAGCAGGCGCCGCATTCAGCGAGGCGACGTAGCCAGGAACCTCCGATCGGCGTAACCCAGCGTCCGGCCGTCCCTCACGATCCGGTACCAGCCGCGCCGCAGCGAATCCACCAGCACCGCGTCGCCCGGCTTCAGCACCGCGACGGTGGTCGCCGTGGGGCTGCGGCTCCGGCGCACGTTGACGAATACGGTCGCGTAGCGCTGCTGCTGGTCGCCGGTGGGTGGGGTGGCCGGCTGAGTCGGCGGCGGTGACGGCCTGGGGCGGTGCGGGTCGCTGCTGGGGCGGCTGCGCCGGTGTCGGCTGTGGTTGTTGCTGGGCCTGGGGCTGGCCGCGGCGCGGCTGCGGTGGGTGGAGGAGCGCTACGTGACGCGGTGTCGCGAGGAGTCGTATCCACCGCGGCGGCGGTGGCCGGCTTCCCCGACGCGCTCTCGTACCGCCCGAAGCGGCCGATGGCGATGATGAGCACGAGCGCGCCCGCCCCCATCAGCGACCAGCGGACCCAGTGCCGGTCCGCGGTCGAAGGGAGAGGCTGGATCAGGTCCGGGGGGAACTCGTTGCCGCAGCGCGGGCAACGGGTCGCGACACTCAGCGCCCGATGGCCGCACTGCGGACACTCGATCTCCGGCATGGTAGCCAGGAATATTGCGCATTCCACCTCCACCTGGAACCCGTACCTTCGGGTACCGGGTCGCTCTTAGGGCGCCTGAACCAGCCCGGTGACGTTCCCGTCCGCGTCCTTCACGATCGCGGTCAGCTTGCCTCCGCCCACGTCCTTCACCTCCTGCTGCGTCTTCGCGCCTGCGTCCACCAGCTGCTGCAGGCTCGTCCTGATGTCGCTCACCTGCACGTAGCCCAACGGTCCGGTCATGCCCTTGGCATGCCCGTTCGGATCCAGCCCGATCTCCTGCTCGCTGACCTTGAACCCGACGTAGTACGCCGCGTCCACATAGGGCTCCGCATTCAGGAGCCTGCCGTACAGCTTCTTCGCCCGCGCAACGTCTTTCACGGGATACACGAGCAGGCTTATACCTTGAGACATGACACCTCCTCTTGGAATCAGCGTTGATCAGGGTCCTCGTCGAGGATCGGCTTGACGTCGAGGATCGGGGTTCCATCCAGGGCTTCCAGATTTCGCACGCGCACGCGCGCACCTTCCATGGCAGTGATCTCAATCCGGTGCAGGCCGATGGGATTCGGCCGGTCGGGAGACCGCGTGCTGAACACACCCTCCTCCGGCCGGGACACGTCGCCCCGCGGATGCACGCGCAGCACGTCGCGGCGAGCGCGGTCGAGCCAGGTGATGAGGATGACCTCGTCGCCCGGGCGGAGGCTCGAGAGCGCTTCGATCACCGCCGGCTCGAACACCAGCCACGCCGCAGGCGCGCCCTCGTCCGGCTGCCGAGGCGCCGCTGCGCGATCGGTGAGAGGAGACTCCACCCTGCCGATGGCCTTCAGCTCGATCCTGCTCACACACCCCTCCGGGCGATTGGTCACATCGGGCGGCTTCGGTCCGTCACAGCTATGACGGAACGCTACGAGGGAATGTGACCGAGCGAGAGCACGAGTGGCTGGCCGAGCGGTTCGAGGCCGACCGATCCCACCTCAGGGCGGTCGCCTACCGGATGCTGGGCTCGCGGACCGAGGCCGACGACGCGGTGCAGGAGGCCTGGCTGCGCCTGAGCCGCGCCGACACGAGCGACGTCGAGAACCTGCGCGGATGGCTCACGACGGTCGTGGCGCGGGTGTGTCTCGACATGCTGCGCTCGCGGAAGTCGCGGCGGGAGGAGTCGCTCGGCCCGGACGTGCCCGAGCCGGTCACGGACCCCGAGCACGATGCGCTGCTCGGCCGACTCCGTCGGCCTCGCCCTGCTGGTAGTGCTCAAGACGCTGGCTCCCGCCGAGCGGGTGGCGTTCGTCCTGCACGACATGTTCGACCTGCCGTTCGACCAGATCGCACCGATCGTGGGACGCACTCCCACCGCGGCGAGGCAGCTCGCGAGCCGCGCGCGCCGGCGGGTGCAGGGCGCCGGCGCGGTGTCGCACCGCGCCGGCGCGTGAGACCGACGTTACCCGCCAGCGGGCCGTGGTGGACGCCTTCCTCGCCGCCTCCCGCGGTGGTGACTTCCAGGCGCTGCTCGCCCTGCTCGACCCGGACGTCGTGCTGCGGGCCGATGCGGCGGCAGTCCAGGTCGGGGCCCAGGCGGAGGTCCGCGGCGCCGCGGCCGTGGCGGAGACGTTCTCGGGTCGCGCCCGCGTCGCGCGGCCGGCACTGATGGACGGAGCTGTGGGACTGGTGTGGGCGCCGGGCGGTCAGCCTCGGGTGGTCTTCGGCATCACGATCGTGCGGGGAAAGATCGTGGAGATCGAGCTGGTCGCGGACCCGGAGCGCCTGCGCCGGCTCGATCTCACGATCCTGGAAAACTAGAGACACGTCGGTCAGCTCGGAGCCGATCCGAGCCGAGCCCGATAGAACTCCATGATCCGCTTCCACGCCTTTTCCCGCTCCGGCGTGTCGTATCCCTGTCGGCCCGGCTTGAGGAACCCGTGGCCGGTCCCCGGGAACACTTCGGTGGTGTAGGTGTTGCCGACTTTCTCCATCGCGGCCTTCACCTCGGGGAGGGAGGCGTTGATCCGCGCGTCGTTCTCGCCGTAGACGCCGAGCACCGGCGCCTTGATCCGCTTCATGTCGGCGGTGTCCGGGGGCGGACCGTAGGCGACGACGACGGCGCGGAGGTTCGGGTTGTTGGTGGCGTAGCGGAAGCTCTGGCCGCCGCCCCAGCAGAATCCGATCGTGCCGGTGTTGCCCTTGTCCACCGCGGGCAGGCTGTTGAGATACTCGTAGGTGGCGTTCAGGTCAGCGGTCACGTCGGCGGGCGGGAGGTCGCCGATGAGTTTCCGGGCCTCGTTCTCGTCCTTCGGCGTCCGGCCGTGCTTGCGCGAGAGCAGATCGGGCACGATCGCGACGTACCCCTCCTTGGCCAGCCGGTCGGCGACGGTGGGTTCCCAGTCGGTGAGCCCGTAGATCTCGTGGATGACGATGATCCCGGGCGCCTTGTCCTTGCGCTCGGGATAGGCGACGTAGGCGCGGATCGAGTCCGCGCCTTTCCTTATGTGTACCCACTCCCCGTGGGTCGTAGGCTTGGCCTGAGCGACGGCGGTACACGGACGGCGCTGACGGCGGCACCTGCCAGCAGTGCCAGGCCGGCGATTGTAGCGAGTTTCATGCGTTCCTCATTGTGTTCCGGCGCCCACCTGCACGATGACCAGCTTGTTCTCGGTGAGCTGGGGGATGACGACGTGGCCGCCCTGACGGTCGTAGCCGATGTCGGCCGGGCCGGCGACGCCGCCGAGGATCTTGCTGATCTTGCCCTCGCTCAGGAGCGAGAGGCTCGAGTCGGCCCAGCTCGTCACCAGGAACTGGTCCGGGCCGAATGCCTCGATGCCGTCGTACATGCCGGGCCCCTCGGCGATCTTCCTCGCCGCGCTGTCGCCGGGCACCCAGGCGCTGATCGCCTTGTCGCCGAAGGGCGCGATGAGGAAGCGCTCGCCCCTCGGATCCCAGGTGATCCCGTTGGGAGCGGGCTGCCCGTCGAACTTCACCGCGGTGGTGGCCTTCCGGCCGGCGATCTTGTAGACCGCATCGGGGCCAGGGTGCTTGGCCGAGCCGTCGGGGCCGAGGATGATGCCGGACTCGGTGGCGTAGAGCCCGTCGGGGCCGACGGAGATGTCGTTGATGAACACCGCGCCGGGGACCTTGATGTTGGCGACCAGTGCCCCCGTCTTCCGGTTGAACCCGCGCACCGCGTCGATGTCGCAAACCCAGAGGGTGTCGCCCACGATCGCCATGCCCTTGGGCGCGTTGAGCGTCGACTCCCTTGCTCCCGCCGGCGATGAACTTGAGCGAGTCCACCGACCCATCGGGCTTGAGCCGGCTGATGAAGCCGTTGTTGTCCTTGCCGCTCGGGTAGCCGTTGATGTTGGCGACGAACCAGACCTTCTGGTCGGGGTCCCATCGCACGGCCTCGCGGAGCCTGAAAGCCGTCCACCGTCTTGATGACATGCGCGCTCGGCCCTGCCGGCGCCGCGGCCGCGGCCGAATCGGCGGTCGGGGCGTCGTCGCCGCCGGCCTTGCGGTCGGATCCGCCGCAGGCGACGGCAGCCAGGATGGTGAGAACGAGGGTGGTCGGGATGTGTTCATGGGTGTGCAGGGGCATGGACTACTCTCCATTCAAGGATTCGTGGTCGCGCACCGCTGGAAGATAGGCGCGCCGAACCCGCGCCGCGAGCCGCCGCGGTACCTAGAGGTCGCCGTCTGCGCCGGCAGGTTGGCCCATCCGGGCCTTGCTCGAGATGCCCCATCGCAGGTTGGCGAACACCAGCGTCTGGTCCGGCTCGTCGAGGGCCTGGTACGCCGAGCCGACCCCGGTGGAGAGCCAGAGATTTCTACGGACCAGGAACTCCCAACCGGCCGGAGCTAGGACTCCTCCGGCGCGCCACCCGCCCGGGCCACCTGGTCCTGGCGGATCTTGCCGACGTCGAACCGCTGCGCGGAGGCGAGCATCTTGTCTATCGTCTCGTCGAACTCCACCTTCGCGCCGCGCTTGAACCGGATCGGGTTGATCCGGGCGACGACGAAGGGGCGCAGGTAGGGGCTGTCGAACCCGCGCGCCTTGAGCCCGGCCACGGCCTCGGCCACCGCTGCCTCCAGCTCGAGGACGCGGGCCGCCCGCTCCCTGCGGACCTCCAGCGCCTTGGGCAGTGTCGAGCCGAGGAACTTGTCGATCCGTTTCAGGATCGGGTGGTACGCGCCGCCGGCGAACCGTCCGTTCTCCATGTAGCACAGCCCCAGCGTGATGAGGGCCGGCTCCTCGAACTCGGCCTCGAACTCGCGCTCGGGGCGGTCGTCCAGCTCGGCGAGGTTGATGGCGAGCCGGGCGACTTCGAGGCTCCGCTCCCGGAGGTTGTGGGCCTTCTCGGTGTTCAAGAGGAGGATGCGCCGGGCCACCTCGTGCTCGGGCACCACGATCGCGACCGTCGGCTTTCGCACCCAGGGTGCGGAGCGCGGCGAGGCGGTGGTTGCCGTTGGGGGTCCAGTACTTCCCCTCGTCGGTGCGCACCACGACCATCGGGTCGATGTACCGGCCGAGCCGGTCGATGGCGGAGCTGAGCTTGGCGACGTGGGCCTCGGAGAGGTCGCGCTGGTAGGGCGTGGGCTCGACGAGGTCGATGGGCAGGCCGGCGAAGATCTGCCAGTTGCCGCCGAGCGGGTCGCGGTAGGTGGCGAGGACGGAGCCGCCGTCTTCTTCTATGGAGGCGCTCAGCCGGGCGACAGCAGCGGGTGGGCTGCCGGAGGCGAGGGCGTCAGGGGCGACGCCGCGGGATCGGGGGGCGGCCTCGTGTTTCTTGCGCCGGGCAGTAGAGCGTTTCTTTGCGGGTTTGGTGTCGGGCACCGGGGCCTCGGGGGTGGGGGTGCGCAGGCTCTGGAGGTACGTAACTCAGGATTGGGGGATCGTGAAAGGCAGGCCGTTCAGGTGTGGAACGCTGGATTTGTCGCAAAATGGGCCCTCCGGTGACGCAAACACGGCCTTACTTCCCGGGTTGGGTGGTGAAGATTTTGGGGGCGCTGTCAGCGGTATCCGCCAATTTTCCAGGTTTCCAGCGATAGCAGATTAGGCCGCGTTATAGGTCGGATATCCCAGGGAGCGACCGGGCCGCGGGGAGACGCGAAGCGCAGGAATGGGTAAGGGTTGAGCGGGTTCAGGCAACGGTGGTCGCGCCGGGAAACGTGAGATACTACGTCGTTTTTTCTTGAGTCGAGTAAGACGGGGCTTGCTGTCTACTCCTAGTTAGGCGGCACACGACCTTCACTGTGGCGGCTGCGGCCGGCTATGAGCAGGACGACGCGTCGCAAGAACAAGATCAGTGTATCGACACGAGTGAGAGGCTCAAATGAAAGCTGTGTTTCGCGTCGGTTTAGCAACTCTCGCGCTCCTCGTTCTGTGGGCCGTCGTCGTGTTCGTTGGGACCTCGGAAGGCTGGTGGAAGCAGACACTCGCTCCTCGCGGCGACATCGCCGGGTTCATGGACGCCGCTGCCAAGCTCGTCGATTCCAGCAACACAGGCAACGCTGTGTTCGCCGTAATCGACATGGCTCTGTCCACGGTGTCCATGCCGTCTGCGTCGGCGAAGCGGTGGACGTGAATACCGTGTTCCAAACTGCTTCTCTCAGCAAGTGGATCAGCGCTTGGGGTGTAATGGCACTCGTCCAAGAGGGAAAGCTCGACTTGGACGCACCCATTAGCACCTACCTGACCCGGTGGGCGCTCCCCGAAAGCAAGTTCGACAACAACAAGGTGACGGTGCGGCGGCTGCTGAGTCACACCGCCGGTCTTACCGACGGACTTGGCTACGCCGGCTTCGCGCCCAACGCGGCCGTGCAGTCACTGGAAGAATCCCTCAAGCGACCCGCGGATGCGTCTCCCGGGGCCAGCGGCGCTATAGAGGTCGGATACGAGCCCGGGTCCGAGTGGCGGTACTCGGGAGGTGGCTATGCAATCCTTCAGCTCCTGATCGAAGAAGTGAGCGGCGAATCGTTCGAGGGCTTCATGCAGCGCGTCATGTTCCGACCCCTGGGTATGGTTCGCTCGTCATACAGTTGGACACCTGCAGAGGGATCGACACTCGCAACGTTCTACGATGTGGACTCCAAACCGTCGACTCATTACCGTTTTTCGGCCGTTGCGGCTACGTCGCTGTACACGTCGGTGTCCGACCTCACGCGTTTCGTTCAGGCCCACCTACCGGGAAAGAACGGCGAGCCTATTGGGCGCGGCGTGCTTGGGCCAGCAATCATCAACGAGATGTGGCGGCCGCACGCATCCAAGTTTTCGGAAGACATCTGGGGCCTTGGAACTATCCTGTACGCCAGCAACAACAAAGGTGGCTTCGTCGTCGGTCATGACGGCAACAACGAGCCTGCGATAAATACCGCCGCACGTCTCAACCCAGCCACCGGCAACGGCATCGTGATTCTCGAGACGGGTCAGCCCCTCCTCGCTACGCGGCTGGCCGGCGAGTGGGTCTTCTGGGAAACGGGCAACGTGGACTTCCTCGCGTTCACGATCGCGATCCCGGGGATGCTTCGCCTGATCGGTCTCGGCAGCCTCGTGATCGTGCTGGCTGTGCCAACAATCGCTTGGTCGATTCGACGCAAGCGGAGGAGTCGATCTGTCAATGCCAGCGCTTCTAGGCCTGGCACATAGCCGCAGGCATTCAACCTGTGGTTCCTCGTCCGGGGAGGGTGGTGCATGCGATCTAAGGTCGCTCTCGGCCTCGGCCCCCTGCTCCTCCTAGGCTGCCGCACCAAGAACATGGCCATGACTCCAATGCAGCTCAACGAGTTTGCCATCCGCTACACGGCAGCCTAGTGCAGTCACGAGCCCCAGCGCGTGCCCGAATTCTTTGCCGAACACGGCTCGCTCACCATCAATCGGGGCGTTCGTACGGGCTGACACCCTGTACGGCCGGTCGGGCCCGAGGCGGGACACGCTGGCGCTCGCCGTCACCGAGGTCCGGCGGCTCGAGCGCGAGCGGTTCAGCGTCTGGCGCACGATCGGGGTGACAGTCGGCGCGCCAGCGGCAGCTCTGGTCGCGGCGTATGCGGTCGTGTGCGGCGACGGAGGTTGCCAGCCGACGTACTAAGCGTCGGGGCGGCCTAACCCGCGCATGCAGCCGACAGGCCGGGACGGCCCGACGCTCCGTGCGGGTGCTGCGCTCCCACAGGCCAAGCTGTGGAAGCGTTGATTTGTGCGGGCGTCAGGACATAGCCTGCAGCTGATGCGGAGGTCGTTAGACAGCGGCTGTTTCCAGAACGGGAACTCAGATGCGCCGAGTGCTGTACCGCGTTGCCGCGAGCGTTGACGGGTACATCGCCGGGCCCCGCGGCGAGGTGGATTGGATCGTCCACGATTCCGCGGTGGACTTCGCGAAGGTCTACGAATCGGTGGACACTGTGCTCTTGGGACGGCGCACCTATGAACTCACCCGCCAACCGGGTGCGCCCCCCTGGCCGCGGGGCTGGGAGATCTATGTCTTCTCCCGTACGCTGACGCCAGAGGAACACCCGGACGTGTCCGTCGTGAGGGCCGACGCGGGCCCGCGCGTCGCTGCACTCCGCGCCGCGCCTGGGCGGGAGATCTGGCTCTTCGGTGGCGGCGGTCTGTTCCGGAGCTTGCTCGAGGCCAAGCAGGTGGATTTCGTGGAGGTGCTGGTCGTCCCGGTCCTGCTCGGGGGCGGCATCCCGCTCTTGGAGACGGGAGCACCGAGCACGCGGCTCGCACTCGAGCAGGTGGAGAGGTATCCAAGCGGGCTACTCAGCCTGAGGTACCGCGTCCCCACCGCCGCCGCTGTCTAACCCGCAGCAGACAGGCCGGACCCGGGCCGAAATTCCATTGCGGGCGCGGCGCTCCTCGTGGCCAAACAGCGGAAGTGTTCATTTGTGCGGGCGCGAGGGTGATCGCCTGCAGGTGATTTGCATTCCGCAAACGGCGCCTTCGGATGGGCGGAGTGACCACACGTGTAGGGTCCGTACACTGGTGCTGGTCGTTGTGCTTCTGCTTCTCAGGCGGCCCCCAGCGGAGGATGCCTTCCCGCGGCAATTCATCGAGAACGACTCGATATAGGCTCAATCAAAGACAACCGCGAATCGCCAGAGATGTCACAGGAGCGGTCATGAATTATGCGAGCAGGTCAATCGCGACCGCGATAGCCGGCGCCATCGCACTGGGCCCAGGTTCAATGACGACCTCGGCCCAGGTCACCATTGATCTCGAGAACCGGTATTCCAACGTCGGGGTGATCATGGTCTGGCGCGTCGACGATGCCGGGAAGCCGGTAGAGCTCCGCGCGTTCGTCAGCGGCACCCTGATTCGGGCTCGCGTGATGGTGACTGCCGGTCATTTCACCGCTCCGGCGAAGGCACTCGGCTCACTGCCGCCGTCGATCCGAATCTTTGCGAGCTTCAGTCCAACCGACGCCAAGGATCCAAGGACTTGGATACCCGTGGTCCGGCTGGCGACGCATCCATCGATGCCGCACTGTCCGCCGCCCCCGCAATGCGACCCGACCGACGACAGCCTGGTTGCCCCGCTCGAGCCAGGCATCGCCGACGTTGGGCTGGTCTTCCTCGCACACCCGCCGCCCAGTATCACACCGGCGCGCTTCGCCGAGCCTGGCACGCTCGATCGATCCGAAGGAGCGCTAACGACCATCGTGGGATACGGCACGACGACGCCACGGCGCCGGAACGCCCCCCCGGACAGCGCGATGTGGGACGGAAAACGGCGCATCAGGACTTCGACACTGCGAAGAGTCGTCGACGAGACTTGGGGACTCTGGTCCATACCCAGCTACGTTTGCTCCGGCGACTCCGGTGGCGGCATTTTTCTGAATCCCAACCCAACCGTGGCCAATGAGGACGTGCTGGCCGCCAACGTGAGCGATGGCGGCCGCGACTGCCGCCGCCATAACAACAACAATCGTCTGGACACGCGCAGCATCCAGAACTGGATCAACGACATGTTACGGCGGCACCCTGGCGGGACCTGAGTCGATTAAACGCGCGGAGTCCGGTGCGCTCATGTCTTCGGGTGCATGAGACTGCTCGCCGCCGCGGAATGCCATCTACATACGCGGGGTCACGACTGCCATCGTCATTCGCCAAGCCGCCAGATGGGAGTATCTACTATCCGTGAGCACGCGACGTGTGCTGCTGCATGACCCGCGCATGCAGCCGACAGGCCGGGGTGGGCCGGCGCTCCGCTCGGGCGTCACCCTCCCAGAGCCGATCAGTGGAGACGTAGCTTTGTGTGGGCGCGGGCCTGAGCGCCCGCAGCTGATGCGCATTTCGTTAGGCCGATGCGGCCGCGGTTCGGAGCCAGAGTGCCCTTCGATCAGAGCGCAACCCGGTCCATGGGAGTAACATTGGGAGTACCGGGGCTCCGACCCCTGCTGCAATCCCGGCACCGCCTCCCTCGTGCCCCAGAAAGTAGGTCGTGGTATGGCAGCGTACATGGCTCTCATCGAACGCTCGAATCGGAAGGATCTCGCGAATGTGGAGGTGCAGGTCACCATCACGGACCTGAGCCCAGGTCGGCAGTCTTGGAGTGGAGAATTCGTGTCGCGCAGTGCGGACGCCATTCTCCCGAACGAGCGGCTTGCCCTCACCTTTGACACTGGTCAGAAGGGCACCGCGCGGGTGAGTGACACCCTGTTTGACAGCCGGACTCCGGACACCACCCTCGTGCACTTTACCGGTACCAGCCCGCTGGCCTAGCTGGGCCGCGGTCCGGTCGGATCGCTCCGTTCAGGCGACCCGAAGCGTCCGCGGGGTGCTCGGTCGTGCTCCGCAAGCGCACCGCCTAACCCGCGCATGCGGCCGACAGAACTGCGGCTCCCACTGGGGGCACCGATAAGGTAGCCCGGCGCGTCTCCACCATCCCCGAGGCGTTGCGAGCCGGCGGGCATCGAACCTGTCGGGGAAACGGGAAGGCAGCGGGACCCGGGATCCGGTATAGTGGCCCGGGCACCGCCAGGTGGCGCCCCGGTGGGACTCGGATCCTCAGGAGGACCGCATGAAGCGGGGAAGCCAGACCGCCGCGTGTGATCGTGTCGGCGGTGGAGCCAAACACGCCGGCCGCTCAGGCCGGGCTCCAGCCCGGGGACATCGCAGCTCTGACGACTTCGTCGTGTGGTGCGCCGTGGGCCTCGCGGCGCCGCCGCACTGCTGTTCGGAATCGCATGGTTCATGCGTCGACGGTTGAAGGCTCGACCCGAAACGCGCACCGCGGGCGGGGCCCGCGGTCGCAGCATTCCGTCACCCGCCCGCCGGTGATCTCCTCGACCAGCGCCTGAGCTAGGGCGCAGACTTCGGGACGGCTGGCCGTCACCGCGGAGAGAGGGCAGCCGTATCCCCGGAGCTGCCACCCGTCCTCCGCGCGCTGCACCTCCACGTCGCCACCGAGTCCGCGGAGCGCGGCCGCCGCGGCCTCGACCCTGGCGTCAGTGCCACCGCTCGCGGGCACACCGGCAGCGATCTGCCTTCCGACCCCGCGCAGCAGCTCGACCGCGCGCTCCCGGCCGTCGGCGCGCGCGATCTCCTCGACCAGTCCCTCCAGCACGAGCGCGTAAGCCTTGGGGAACAGCTCCTCGCCGGTGCTGGTCAGCTCGTAGACCCGCGCGGGCTTGCCGCCCGTGTCGCGCCGGGTGCCGACGTGCTCGACGACGCCGTCGCGCTCGAGGGCGGCGACGTGGGTGCGCACCGCATTGTCAGTGAGGCGCAGGGACTCGGCGAGCGAGGTGATGGTCTGCCGGGAGCGGCGCAATAGACGGAGCATCTCCGCCCGAGTCTCGCCGGTCAGCCTGAGGAGCCAGTTGGTCATCAAACGCCACCTGTCGGGATTCGGTATCCTATGACTCCGGCGCCATTTAGTCAAGTAATCACATAAATCTCTTGACAAACTGTGATATATGGGCAATGTTGGGCCCTATCCTCAACTTGGAGTCGACCCATGTCCCGACTTGCACCCCCGCTGGCCCTGATTCTGGCCCTCTCCCTACCCGGCCTGGGCAGTGCCCAGAGCGCCGCCGCCGAACCTCTCCGATCCCGAGGTCGCCCACGTCGCGGTCACCGCGAACACCATCGACGTCGAGCTGGGCAAGCTCGCCGAGTCGCGAACCAAGAGCGACGAGGTGAAACGGTTCGCGAGCATGATGGTCCGGGACCACAGCGCGGTGAACGAGCGGGCCGCCGCGCTCGCGGGCAAGCTCGGCGTCACGCCGAAGGACAACGCGGTGAGCCAGTCGCTGCAGACGGGTGCGAAGGAGGCCAGGGCCCAGGTGGAGCCGCTGAAGGGTGCCGCGTTCGACCGGGCCTACATCGAGCGGGAGGTCGGATACCACCAGGCGGTGCTGGACGCGTTGGACAAGGTCCTGATTCCGACGACCGAGAACGCCGAGCTGAAGCAGCTGCTGGTCGAGGTCCGGCCGGCCTTCGCGGCGCACCTGGCGTACGCGAAGGAGGTCGGGCAGAAGCTTCACGCATCGAACTGACGCGTGAGTTGGCGACCCCAGGGCCTCTGCGGCCGGCCGAGGCCCTGGGCCGCTGCCACGGCGCTGCTAGCGGGAACTCGCCGCTGCCGTCTCCGGAACGCTCGACGGCCGGGCGAATCCCTCCCGGTTCTCTACTGTGAAGTACTCGTTCCGGCTCACTTGACCGAGGCGGGGCTCGACGAAGTCACGGACCGCGTCGACCGACTCGGCCTCCCAGATGCAGACCGCGCGAGTGCCGTCGGGAGTCGGGAACGTGTGATGGAGGGTGACCTTCGGGGGCGTGTTGCGCGGGTCGGCCGAGTTCCAGAACACGGCCGGCTCGGAGATGGTGTGCTGGACCAGGACGTACATGGATCCCTCCGAGAAGAAGTTTGTGGGTAGAAGCTGCTTAATGCGAAGGTGGCCCGCGACTGTCAACCCTCGGCAATCGCGATCGGTCGCTTGATGCCCGTTGATCAGCGGCCGACCTGGAACCGTACCAGCCGCTCCTGACCGTCGCTCAAACGGAATGCCAGCTCGCGGCAGCTCGGTTCGCGGCGTGCGGCCCTGGAGTGATCGAGCCCGCTCCCCTATCCTTCGCACCCTCACGGCTCGCCGACCAGCGCGCCTTCCTTCCGGCGATCGGTCCACCAGGGAGCCCCCGTGCCATTCACGTCGCTCAAGCTCCATCCCAGCCTCCTCAAGGGCGTGAAGGAGCTCGGCTTCGCGCGGCCGACGCCGATCCAGGCGGACGCCGTGCCGCCCGCCCTCGCCGGCCGGGACGTCCTCGCCTCCGCCATGACCGGCAGCGGGAAGACCGCGGCGTTCGTGCTGCCGATCCTCCACCGCCTGATCGACAAGCCTCGCGGCACCACCCGCGCCCTCGTGCTCACGCCGACCCGCGAGCTCGCGGCGCAGATCGTGGAGGAGCTGAACGACCTCGCGGTGCACACTCCGATCACCGCGGCGCCGGTGTTCGGCGGCGTCGGCATGGGACCGCAGGAGCACGCCTTCCGGAGCGGCGTGGACGTCATCGTCGCGACGCCCGGGCGCCTGCTGGACCACTTCACCCATCCGTACGCGAAGCTCGCCGCGCTCGAGATCCTGGTGCTGGACGAGGCCGACCGCATGCTCGACATGGGCTTCCTGCCCGAGATCCGGAAGATCCTCCGTCACCTGCCGGCCAAGCGGCAGACGCTCTTCTTCAGCGCCACGATGCCCGATCCGATCCTGGCCCTCACCCGCGACATGCTCAAGAACCCGGTGAGCATCAACCTCGAGCGCAAGGCGGCGCCGGCGGTGGGGATCACCCAGGCGGTGTATCCCGTCGCCGCAGGAGCTCAAGTCGGCGCTCTTCCTCGCGCTGCTCCAGCGCGGCGACATGCGGGAGGCGCTCGTCTTCACCCGCACCAAGCACCGCGCCGACCGGCTGGCGAAGTACCTGGCGCGGAACGGCATCGCGGTGGAGCGCATCCACGGCAACCGGTCGCAGCCGCAGCGCACGGCGGCGCTGGCCGGCTTCAAGAGCGGGAAGTACCGGGTGCTGGTGGCGACGGACATCGCCGCGCGGGGGATCGACATCGTCGAGCTGGGACACGTGGTGAACTTCGACGTGCCCAAGGTGCCGGAGGACTACATCCACCGCGTGGGCCGGACCGCGCGGGCGGAGGCGGTCGGCGATGCGTTCACGTTCGTGGCGCCGGACGAGGAGTCGGACCTCAAGCAGATCGAGCGGGCGGTGGGCAAGCGGCTGCCCCGGGTGGTGGTGCCGGACTTCGACTACAAGGCGAAGCCCGAGGGGCGGCTGGAGGTGCCCATCGGGGAGCGGATCGCGGCGATCAAGTCGCGGAAGGCGGAGGAGCGGGCACGGGCGGCGGCGAAGGCGGCGCGGCCGGGTCGCAGGCCGCGCTGAGGCCTATGCGCGTGCGATCGGCACTTCCAGCCGACCGGGGCTTCGTGCTCGGACTGGTTCCCCGCCTCGCGGACGGCTTTCCCCTTCCGCCGTGGCGCACGCAGGAGGATGTCGTTCGGGTGGAGTCGGCCCTGCTCGATGCGGCACTGGAAGTGATGCCCGCCGGCTCGGCGCTTCTCATCGCCGAGACGCCCACTGGTGACCCGGCGGGCTTCGTCTATATGGAGCAGCAGCGCGACTACTACGGGCGGGCGCACGGGCACGTCTCGGTGCTCGCGGTGGCGGCGAGCGCCGAGGGGCAGGGCGTGGGGCGACTCCTGCTCGAGGCGGCCGAGACCTGGACCCGGGAACAGGGCCTGCGCATGCTGACGCTGAACGTGTTCGCGGCGAATGCCCGCGCCCGGGCCGTCTACGAGCGCCTCGGCTTCGTGCCGGAGACCCTCCGGTACGCGAGCGTCGAGACGATCCCGCCGTGCACCACCCCGATCTGTGCGTGTGCGGGGTCCGGCCGGAACGCTGACGACCGCACCCGCTCCGTCCTCGCTCCGTAGCTGGAAGCCGAACAACCGGTTCACCGGAACCGACGCAAAGTTCTCGGCCGCTGCCGCTCATGGCGCCCACATTCCCCCTCTGTTGTCGGCCTTCATCGTATATCGCGGAGTCACGAGCGGAATGAAGCAGTCGCGACCAACGCTCCGTGGCACCCGCCATCCACCGTTGCGTCCCGGTGCGATCACACGTAATTCATGGCACCGCCCTCTCGCGAGGCCCAAGTGCCACCGATTCGCGTACGCTCCCTGCCCTGGCACGACCTCGTACCCCTGCGCCGTTGGGAGCGCGCACGCGAGCTGCTGCTCCCCCTGCCCTGGCTGGTTCTCGCGCTCTGGGCGGCGAGCCGGTCGCTGTGGGTCATCGCCCCGCTGGCGTCGTTCTACTTCTACCTCGCGGGCCTCCGCCTGGTACACGACACCTTCCACGGCAATCTCGGCCTTCCGCGTCGGGCCAACGATGCGGTGCTCGCCACCCTCAGCCTACTGATGCTGGGCTCGATGCATGCAGTCCGTCTCACCCACCTCCAGCACCACCGCGACTGTCTCGGCGATGATGACGTGGAGGGTGCCACCGCGCGGGGCAGCGCCGCGGCAGCGATCCTTCAGGGCGCAGCCTTCCCCGTCCGCCTGCACCGCGCGGCGCTTCACCTCGCCGGGCCGCGGCAGCGCCGGTGGATTCATGGCGAGCTCGCGATTGGGCTGGTCTTTCTCGGTCTCGCGATCGTTTCGGGCAGCACGGTCCTTCGGTACCACCTCGGGGCCATGATCGCGGCCCAGTCGCTGAGCGGATTCTTCGCTGTCTGGACCGTCCACCACGACTGCGACCGCTGGGACGAGATCGCCCGGACGCTGCGGCACCGCCTCAAGAGCGCGGTCGTGCTCGACATGTTCTACCACCTGGAGCACCACCTCTATCCGCGGATCCCGACCTGCCGGCTGCCGGTCCTGGCCGAGCGGCTCGATCGAGAGCTGCCCGAGCTCGTGCGCAAGCAGGTGTATTGAAGCCGCGCCGCTCCGGCGTAAGCGCGCCCCCGCCTCGCTTGCGGCCCTACTCTACGATCGTGAAGATCTCCCGGTGCCCACCGTCGAGCAGCGGCGCGAACCATGGTGTCCTCGGTTGATATTCGCTCGGGCGGGCGGGTTGACCTGCCCTCAATAGATTGTCGAATGTGCCAGCCGAAATTCGACACGGACACCGCCGGAATGAAAGGGCCGAGGGCGGGAGCTGTATGCCCCCGCCCTCGGCCGTCGTGCTTCCTTGGGCCGCTTACCGGCCCGTGACCGTCGGCACCTCGTAGAACCGCAGCTGCGCCAGCTTCAGCCCTTCGTTGCTGTAGGACCAGTAGTACGAGAGCATGGTGTTGCTGAACAGGCCGATCTGGTCGACGCTGGTGCACACATCATCCTCGGTGCCGGGGAGGCCGTCGCCACCCACGTCCCAGGCGGTACAGTAGTCCACGTAGAGGAGGTCCTTCGAGACGTTGGTGAACTTCGCCACTCCGCCCTTGGTCCGCTCGAGCGTGATCGGCTCGACCCCGCCCGTGAAGTCCACCGCGCACCACGTGCCGAGGTCGTCCTCGTAGCACGACTGCATGGTCGCCTTGCCGCCGGGCTTGCCCAGCGCCCGCGCGTAAACCGAGTATGCGGTGGTTCCGTCCCCGTCGGGATCGGGGTTGGGCAGTTGGAACGCCGCCGTGCCGTCCGTGCCGTTCGCGTCGAGGACGCCGAACTCGCCCTCCTTCAGATTGATGCGGGTGGTGGCGGCGCCGGTCTTGCCGAGGCCGACGAAGATCCGATGCCCGTTGCCGCCGTCGAAGCTCGCCGACTTTTCCTTGGGCACCCCGATGATGTTCAGCGTGTAGTGGGCGCCGCTGGGCGCGCCGTTGCCCGTCGTCACGACGGCGGGGGAGGGGTTCATCGCCGAGCCGGAGCTCGGCATCGGACTCGTGGCCTCGTCGCCGCATGCGGCGAGGGCCGTGAGCGCGAGACCTGCAGCAACAGGGAGTACCCGTCGAGACATGCTGCGCATGCCGCCTCCTGTACCGGAAACCACTTCGGTGGGAGCCCAACCCTCGCTCGCTTCCTCCGCCTCACTTGGGCTGGCTCACGATGGAAGGCGCAGCAGCGCGCCGCAATTCTGAAGAGTTGGACGGTGCCGAAGAAGCGAACAGCGCGACGCTGTCGCGATCCTGGTGGAACCGCAGAACACGAGAGGGCTGCAACAACACGCGGCGCAAATTGCAGATTCAGCCGAGACGGATGCAGGACGTTTCACCACTCATTGCCGCCCGGCGGTTCCCAGCGGGATCGTCCCCTCCAGCTCCCGCACCCACCACGCCCCCGTCCGCCGCCGCTCCTCGGCAGTGTTGAACCGGTAGTCGTAGAGCACGGCGCGAACGAACCGGGGCGGCTCTCCGGCGAACGGGTTACCGTCGAACAGCCCCAGCACCTCCGGAGTCCCCGCGCGCAGTCCGCCGGCCAGCGATTCGAGCCACTGATAACTCCCCCTCGGATTCAGCGCGGCGAACCAGAGCTGCCAATCGAGCCGCGGGTGGAACGGCGCCACGAACCGCGGCCGCCGGTCCACCGCACCCGGCTTGTAGGGCAGCTCGTATGCCTCCCACCGCTCTCCGTCCCGGCTGCCCTCGATCACCAGCTCGGGCCGTTCCGTCGTCATCACCCGGAACAGGCCGTAGCCGTTGATCGAGCGAAGCGGCTCGACCCAGCCCAGCACCTGGTCGCCCGCCCGAGGCCAGAATGTCATCCCCCGCCCGCCCGGCAGCGTGTAGGCGAGCTCCCGCACCATGCTCAGCGCGCTGAGGGCGAGAAGCACGGGAGCGATCACGCGCACGATCGCTCGCCGCGCCGGGGTCTCCGGCTCTGCCTCGCTCTTGATCTCCGTCTCGGTCTGGACCGAGGCCATCCGAATGCGCAGACGGGAAAGCACGCCGTCATCCAGCACCGGCACGCAGAGCACGAGCGTGAGGAAGTTGAAGAACCCGAAGTTCCCCGTGCCGGCGATCCCGAGCTGCAACAGCGCGAGGGCCGCCAGAGCGCCGAGTCGAAGCCGGCGGAGCCGCGCGGGCAGGAGCAGCAGCCAGGGGACGCCGGTCTCGACCACCAGCGTGACCAACGTGAGGCCCGCATGAACCCCGCCCGGCAGATGATGGGCGTACCACGCGGTCCAGGGAGGCAGCGGCTGGGTCTCGAAGTGGTAGTCGAGCGCGGTGAGGTGACGCCACGTCGGGTCGCCGCTCAGGAGCTTCGTGGCTCCCGAGAGGAACATCAGCTTGAACAGCAGGAACACGAGGAGGAACCTGGCGAGCTCCGACGGCCGGCGCTCCGCTCGGCCGAGGAGCCATGTCGCCGGCGCCCAGATGAGGGCAAGGAGCCCGGTCTCCAGCAGGAGCGCGTCCCACTGGAACGAGAGAAACTCCTGACCCGCTACGCTCAGCGAGAGATAGAGCGCCCAGAGCAGCGAGAGCGTGAGCGGCGGCGCCACGCCGAACACCAGGAGCAGCGCCAGCACGGCACCGCTCCAGGCGACGAGATTGAGCGCGAGATCGCCCGCGCCGAGCCAGAGGACCGTCGGCAGCATGCGGTAGGCCGACGCGCCGTAGATCGAGTGCGCCCAGTCGAGGAATGGTCCGGCGGGCAGGATGCCGCGCTCGCCCACGAGGCCGGTGATCTGCACCGCGAGCGAGGCGAAGGCGACGAAGTAGACGGCGCCGAGCAGTCGGAGGAAGAGCCGGCGGGTGACGAGATGGTCGGCCGTGTTACCGCACCCCGAATGCGACCGACACCTCGGGTGACACGCGGAGCGTCTGCAGCACCACGCAGTATCGCTCGGTCAGCTTGAGCAGCGTCTCGAGCTGCTCGCCGCTCGCGTCGGTGTCGAGCTCGAACCGGAGCCGGATCGTCTGGAAGCCGACCGGCACGTCCTTGCTCACGCCGAGCGTACCGCGGAAGTCGAGGTCGCCTTCCGCGTGCACGCGGCCGCCGCGCACCGGGATCGCCAGCGCCGTCGCGACCGCGCGCATGGTCACCCCGGCGCACGCGACGAGCGCCTGAAGCAGCAGGTCGCCGGAGCAGGCCAGAAGGCCGGTGCCGCCCGTCGCGGGGTGAAGGCCGGCCTCGACGATTGTCTGACCGGTCTCCACCCGGCAGCTGACGCTGGTGTCGTCGAGCGCGCCCGCGGCGGTGAGAGTGATGAGAGCCCGAGCGGGCTCCGTCCGATACTGTTCCTTGAGTGGCGCCTGGAGGGCGCGGAGTTCTTCGGATCGCATGTGTTGAAGCCTAGAGCGCGCCCGGGTGCGGCGCTACGGCCTCACCACCCGCCGGTTTCGCGCGCAGGGGCTCGTGATTATCGTCTCAGTTCACCTCCTCACGCCGTTTGCCATGGACATCTACGACAGCCATTACGGTCACCTGTCCGCCGATCCCCACTCGGCGGTGCGCCGCGAGACCTATGACGAGGATCTCGGCCAGGCCAGCTGGATCACCGCGGGCGAGGCGCGTGACTTCTTTCGCCTGCTCGGCCTCGGAGCCGGACGGGCTGCCCTGGAGGTGGCCTGCGGATCCGGGGGCATCACCTGTCGCATGGCCCGCGACACCGGCGCGACCTGCGTGGGCGTGGACATCAACGCGCTGGGGATCGAGGCCGCGACGGCGATGGCCCGCGAACAGGGTCTCTCATCCCAGGTGTCGTTCGAGGCGGTAGACGCCGGACGGCGGCTCCCGTTTTCCGATGGCTCCTTCGACGCGGTCTTCTGCAACGATTCGATCAATCACCTGCCGGGGCGACTCGACGTCCTGCGCGACTGGCATCGCGTGCTTCGGTCGGGAGGCCGAGTGCTGTTCACCGACCCCATCGTGGTGACGGGACAGTTGACCAACGAGGAGATGGGAGCGCGAAGCTCGATCGGCTTCTTCCTGTTCACACCGGTCGGACACAACGAGCGGCTGCTGACCGAGGCCGGCTTCGCGGTGGAGGACGTTCGGGATGTCACCGAGGCCGTGGCCACGGTATCCGGGAAGTGGCGGGACGCCCGGGCCAAGCGGCGTGAGGCACTCGTAGCTCTCGAGGGCCAGGAGGCCTTCGAGCACCTGCAGCATTTTCTCGGCGCGGTGCACACGCTCGCCAGTGAACGGCGGCTGTCGCGCTTCATGTACCTGGCCTCGAAGCGTTAGCTGGTCCGCACTTCCGCGTCGGTGATTGCGGCCGACGTGCACTTCGGCCGCGGACCCGCCCACCATACGGCGCCCGGCTCGAGCAGGGCGCCGTTATTCGCTTACGCTCCTCCCTGTCATCCGGTCGCTCTACGTCGCGCTGAAGGCCGGCGTCCGCTGCTGCTTCGCCTCGGCCAGCGCCCGCTTCACCCCCGCCTCGTCGTAGTCCGTTCCGTACACCGGCGTCCCCGGCTCCTGCTTCCACGAGTCGTCGAGGCCTCCGGCGTCCACTCCGTCGAAGCCGAGCTCGTCGAGCAGGCGGATGACGACGTCCTTCGCCCGCTGGTCGTCACCGGCCACCGGCAAGGCGATGCGGTCCTTCGCGCCCTTGGGCTTGCCCCGCTCCCGCAGGTGTGTCGCGTAGATGTTGTTGAACGCCTTCACCACCGGCCGGCCGAGGCGATCGGCCACCCAACGGCTCTCGGTGCTGCCGTTCTCGATGGGCTCGATCCGGCCGTCCCGCTGCTGCGGATAGTAGTTCCCGGTATCCACCACGACCACGTCCTCGGGCACGCCGTCGAAGAGGCCGGCGGGCAGCTTCGCGATGTTCTTCTCGGGGATGCTTACGATGACCACGTCGCCTGCGCGGGCCGCCTCCTCGAGGGTCACCGCCCGGGCCCCGGTCTCCTTGGCGAACGCGGCGAGCGTGGCCGGTCCGCGCGAGTTGGCGATGGATACGTCGTGTCCCAGCGCGGCCAGGCGACGCGCCAGCGTGCCGCCGATGTGTCCCGCGCCGATGATGCCGATTTTCATGAGCTCACTCCTGTCCTAGCGATCGATGAACGCCATCATTCGTTCGTTGTACCTCGGACCCGCCACCGCCTCCGGCGGCAGCGCCCCGTCCAGCACCTCGACCTCCGCCGGCTCCAGCATCAGCGACGCCGCGCCGGCGTTCTCCTCCAGATAGCGACGCCGCTTGGTGCCGGGGATCGGCACGATGTCGTCGCCCTTGGCCAGCAGCCACGCGAGCGCCACCTGCCCGGGCGTCGCGCGCTTCCGCCGCGCCAGCTCCTGGACCACCGACGCCGCCTGCATGTTGGCGTCGAAGTTCTCGCCCTGGAACCGCGGGTCGCCCCGGCGGTAGTCCCCCTCCGGGTAGTCCTCCGCCCGCTTGGCCGTCCCGGTCAGGAATCCGCGGCCGAGCGGGCTGAACGCCACCAGGCCGATGCCGAGCTCGCGGAGGAGCGGGATGATCTCGGCCTCCAGGTTCCGCTCCCAGAGACTGTATTCGCTCTGCAGCGCGGATATCGGATGGACTGCGTGAGCCCGGCGGATCGTCGCTTCACCCGCCTCGGAGAGGCCGAGGAAGCGGACTTTCCCCTCGTGCACCAGGTCGGCCATCGCACCGACCACGTCCTCGATGGGGATCGTGTGATCCACGCGATGCTGATAGAGGAGGTCGACGTGATCGGTTCTGAGTCGCTTGAGCGACGCCTCGGCGACTTCGCGGATGTGTTCGGGGCGGCTGTCGGTGCCGACGAGCTTCGCGCCCTCGAAGCGGAAGCCGAACTTGGTGGCGAGGATGACCCGGTCGCGCTTCCCCTGGAGCGCGCGGCCGATCAACTCCTCGTTGGTGAACGGTCCGTAGGCCTCGGCGGTGTCGAGGAATGTGACGCCGAGCTCGAGGGCGCGGTGCAGGGTCGCGACGGATTCGGTGTCGTCCAGGGGGCCGTAGTGCTGACTCATTCCCATGCAGCCGAGGCCGAGTGCGGAGACTTCGAGGCCCTGGCGGCCGAGTTTGCGGGTGGGGAGCATGCAGACTCCTTTCGTTATGCCAGAAACCAGCGCGCCCGCACGCTGGTTCCGCAAGGCCCGATTTTCTCTTGGACGGCACCGTGCGAAAGAGGCGGCAACGCAGTACGATTCTCCGGCGGGACCCAGCACCGGATACCTCGACATGTCCGCCATCAGCGTCTTCGACATCTTCAAGATCGGCGTCGGGCCCTCCAGCTCGCATACGCTCGGTCCCTGGCGCGCGGCCCAGCGCGCGGTCCGGCGCTGGGGAGACCTCGGTCTCTTCGATGCCGTGGTCGCGGTCCGGGTGGATCTCTATGGCTCACTCGCCAAGACCGGCCGGGGCCATATGACGGATGCGGCTGTGATGCTCGGGCTCTCGGACGAGGATCCGGTGACCTGCCGGACCGCCGACATCCCCGCGACCATCGAGAACATCCGGCGGTCACACACGATCGCGCTGGGCGGTCGGCGCACCATCCCTTTCGATCCCGCCGTGGACTGCCGCTTCAATACCAAGATCAGCCTGCCGCTGCATCCCAACGCCCTCACCTTCACCGCCGTCCTGGGCGACGGATCGACCCAGGCGCAGACCTACTACTCCGTCGGGGGCGGCTTCGTCGTTGAGGAGGGAGAGTCGGACCAAGGCGGTCCGCCGGTCTCGCTGCCCTTTCCGATCCAGTCGGAGAGGGACCTCCTCGCCCACTGCGACACCCACGGGCTCACCGTGCCCGAGGTCGTGTGGCGGAACGAGCTGACCTGGCGCGCGCCCGAGGCGATCCACCGCGAGCTGGGGGCGATCTGGGAGACGATGAAGGAGTGCGTGTTCCGCGGGTGTCACACCGGCGGCGTCCTGCCCGGCGGCCTGGGCGTCGTGCGCCGGGCCGCCACGCTCGCCGGCCGCATGCTGCCGGAGGTGGGCCCGCGGGATGTCGACTCCTGGCTCGACGCGATCCGAGCCAGCCGAGCGACCTTTCAAGAGACACTCGCCTGGGTGAGCTGCTTCGCGCTCGCGGTGAACGAGGAGAACGCTGCGTTCGGGCGGGTGGTCACGGCACCGACCAACGGGGCGGCGGGCGTGATGCCGGCGGTGATGTTGTACTACCTCTGCTTCTGTGACGGCGACGCGGCCGGCATCGAGAGCTTTCTGCTCACCTCCGGCGAGATCGGATGCGTCATCAAGAAGGGCGCGACGATCTCGGCGGCGATGGGGGGATGTCAGGCAGAGATCGGCGTCTCCAGCGCCATGGCGGCCGCGGGCCTGACTCAGTGCCTCGGCGGCTCGGCCGCCCAGGTCGCGATGGCCGCCGAGATCGCCCTGGAGCACCACCTCGGCCTCACCTGTGATCCGGTCGGGGGGCTGGTCCAGATCCCCTGCATCGAGCGGAACACGATGGGCGCGGTCAAGGCGATCACCGCCTCCACTCTCGCGCTCGCGAGCCGGCCGTCCGATGCCAAGGTCCCCCTCGACGCCGCCATCGGCTCGATGTGGCAGACCGCGCTGGACATGAACGCCAAGTACAAGGAGACGGCCGAAGGCGGGCTGGCGCTCCAGATCCCGGTCAATGTGACCGACTGCTGAGCGTCGGGCTACTTCGGCATCGGCAGGATGGCGAGCCTCCCGCCGCCCATGTCCGGGATCAGCAGGCTCTTCCCGTCCGGACTGATGACGAAGTCCGCCGCCGACTCGATGCCGCTCACCTGGATCTCCTGTGGCTTCGCATCCGGCTTGGTCAGCACGAACACGCGGTGTCCGGCATAGTCGGTGATGAGGAGCCGCCCCTTCGCGTCGCGCTGCAGTCCGTCCGACGCCCCGAATCCTCCCGCCACCTTCTCCAGCGTCTTCGGGTTGGCCTTGAGGTCCACGCGGAACAGAATCCCCGTGGTGTAGTCCACCTCGAGCAACTTGCCCGGCCCATCCATCAGCAGGCCGTTCGGACTCACCACGCGCACGTCGTCCTCGTAGGTGATCACAGGGGTGATCTTCTTGTCCTGGGTGATCCGGAAGATCACGCCACCGCCGCCTTCCCAGTCTCCGCTGTCCGAGATGTAGATGTTCCCCGCGGAATCGATCTCGATGTCGTTGAAGTTGGTGATCTTGCGGGGGAAGTCGGTGGCGTCCACGAAGCGCTCGACCTTCCCCTGCGTGTCGATGCGCCAGATCATCCCCATGTTGTCCGAGACGAACAGATGGTCCTTCCACCACTTGATGCCGTGCGGGTCGTCGAGGCCGGTGGCGAAGGGCCGCAAGCTGTCTCCCTCGAGCACCGTGATATATCCGTCGTTCGCCTTCTCGTATTCTCCCGTCTCGCTCACGTAGATCCGACCTCGGGGGCCGATGGCGACGGACTCGGGCTGCTTGAGGCCCTCGATGATCCGGGGTTGCTGCGCGGCGAGCTGCGCCGGCAAGACGATGGCAAGGAGCATCGGCAGGGATCTAACGGACATTGGGGCCTTCCTACTCTGGGTGAGCCTAAGGTGTCGCGGCGAACCGCCTCAGACTGAAGAACTCGATGTCGTGTTTCGTTTCGCCCGCCTGTGCCAGGTCCGCCATCACCTCGCCGACGACGCTGCAGAACTTGTAGCCGTGACCGGAGAACCCGGCCGCGATCGCGACCTCCGGATGATCCGGGTGCCGGTCGAGCACGAAGTGGCGGTCCGGGCTGTTGGTGAAGAGGCAGGACTTGAGCATGAGGGTCGAGCCCGCACCGTCGGGAAAATACCGGCGGGCGAAGTCACGCAGGAGCTCCTCGTCCTCCGGCTCGGGCTCGCGCCGCGCATCGTCGGGATCCACCACCTCCCCGCGGTGGTGGTACTTCCCGAACTTGAATCCGGGGATGAGAAAGCTGGGGAAGCCGTAGTAGCGCCCCTCCTCCACCTCCAGATTGAAGACGGGGAACGCGCCTGGGAGGAAGTATTCGGGGCGCGTCGGCTGGAGCCACGCGAGTACCTGGCGCTCGGGGACGGCGAGCGAAGCGAGCTCCGGGATCAGCTTCGAGGCCCAGGGTCCCGCGCACACGACGAGCCGCCCTGCCTCGTAGCTGCGCCGGGCGGTACGCACCCGCACTCGACTCCCCACCACGTCCCACTCGAGCACCGCTTCCCGGCAATGGACCTCGGCCCCCTTCGCCAGTGCCTGCTCCACGTGGGCCACGTTGCACCGCTCGGGGAGCAGGAACCCGCCCTCGGGCTGGTAGAGACACCGCATCCCCCTCGGCAGCCGGTAGCCGGGAAAGCGCCGGTGCGCCTCGTCGCCGTCCATCAGCTCATGGGGCAGGCCGTGCAGCCGGCTCGACCGCAGGGCACCCTCGAAGACCGGGCCGCCCGCGGGTCCCGCATCGATGCTTCCGGTGATGTGCAGAAGTCGCTCGCCGGCGAGCAGCTCGAGCTCGCGCCACAGCTCGTAGGAGCGCCGGAGCAGCGCCACGTAGGTGGGATGCTCCCAGTACGCGAGCCGGATGATCCGGGTGAGGCCGTGCGAGGAGCCGTGCTCGTGGACCAGGTCGAAGCGCTCGAGGCCGAGCACGCGGAGGCCGCGCCGCGCGAGGTGGAACAGCGTGGCGCTGCCCATGCCGCCGAGACCGACAACGATCACGTCGTATGCGGGCCCCGGCGGTTCCGACCCAGTCGAGGGAGAAGCCATAGCCCGGCTTCTCCCAGGATTGGTGTCAGGAGACGTACTTGATCACGTAGAACATCACGCCCTGCGGCGACGAGATGCCGCTGAAGCGGCCGACGGTCGGGATGTCGGTCGGCGGCACGCAGATCTTGCCGCCCAGCTTCACCGCCTCCTTCGCCGACTCGTCCACGTCCTTCACGGTGAAGTACACGCCCCAGTGCGGCTTGATGTCCCCCATCTCCGGCGTGATTCCCATCATGCCGGCGACGTACTGGTCGCCAAGCTTGAAGGTGGTGTAGTTGATCCCGGGGATCTGGCTCGCCTCCGGGGTCCAGCCGAACAGGGCGGAGTAGAACTTCGTCGCGGCCTTCACGTCCGTGGTGAGCGTCTCGAACCAGCTCGGCGCGCCGTGCATGGTGGTGTCCACGTCGGTGCCCGGCTCCTTCTTGGGCTGCCAGAGGTCGAACTGGGCGCCGTTGGGATCGAAGCAGACGGCCATCCGCCCGTTCTGCATGATGTCGAACGGGGGCATCGCCTTCCCCCCGAGGGCGTTCACCTTTTCCGCGGTGGCGTCGGCACTCTCGACCTTCACCATGACGCCGATGACGGGCGGCGTACCGGGCGGGGTGTTCGGGCCATGCAGGTCGAACAGCCCGCCGACATTGCGCCCCCCGACCTGGATCAGGTAACCCATGCCCGGGATCTCACCGTAGTTCCATCCCAGCAGCTTCGAGAAGAACGCGCACGCCTCCGCCGGATTCGGCGTCAGCATGTTGATCCAGCAAAACTCCCCGGGCCTGCGTGTTGCCGTCTTCGTGGACAAGCTTTCGGTTGCGGTCGTCATGGACTGAGTCCTCCTTGGAGTGTCCTGCTTCATGCCTTGGCCGCGCGGCGCCGCTCGGCGAGCTTGCGCCGTACTGCCGGTTTGGTGAGATCCTTGATCCCGTCCTTCCCCACCCACCGGGCCGCCGCGTCGGGCGACTCGGCCAGCCGCCGGGCGACTTCGACCGCGGCCTCGTTCAACGTCTGATTCCGCCGCCCCAGGACTCGGAGCGCCCAACTCACGCCTTTCTTGACGAAGTTGCGGTCGTCGGAAGCACCGCGCTCGATCAGCGGAAGCGTCCGGAGGAACCGCTCGTCCGCGGCTTTCTTGTCGTGCAGCGCGAGCGACGCGATCAGGGCGAACGCGGCACGCTTCACGAACTCCTCCCGCCGCCGGCTCCACGGCTCGACCTTCTTCCAGGCGTGCGGTGTCCGGTCGAACAGGGCGAAACAGAGGGTGTCGCAGACGCCCCAGTTGTCGAAGTCGCGCGCCCAGCGATCCATCTGCGCCGCGGTGACCTGGTCCGGGTCGTCCACGTAGGCGGTGAGGAGCCGGGCCTCGTACCAGCCGGTGTCCCACAGGGCCGCGGCCAGGTCGTGATCCCGGCCCAGTTTCTTGCCGAGCTGCTGGATCGCGCCGACCGACACGCCGAAGGCCTTGGGCGCGGTGATGCCGTAGCGCGTCAGCATCTCCTCGCGGACCTTCTTGCTGCCCCGGCGTTCCAGCCACCGGAGCGCCGCGTCCACGCCATCGGCGGCGTCGGTCATGCCAGGGTCGGCAGCAGCGCGTCGAGCCGGGCGAAGCTCTCGTCCATGCCGCTCTTCATCCCGGTCTGGAGCGCCGCGTCGCGGGCCTCCTTCGACGGGTAGAGGATCGTGAGCGTGACCGTCGTCCGGCCGCCGGACTCGGTGAGCACCAGTGTATTGAGCGTCTCGGGCCATTCGGGCCCCCACGACTCGGTGGTCACCAGGCGCTCCGGGGCCGCCACCTCCTTCACCGCGCCGGACATCGGCATCTCGCTGCCATCGGCCTTGCGCCAGACGTAGTGCCAGGAGCCGCCCGGCCGGAGATCGATCTCGCACACGGGCATGCTCCAGCCCTCCGGGCCGGTCATCCATTGCGGGATGTGCTTGGGATTGGTCCAGGCATCGAAGACGAGACGGCGCGGCGCGTCCACCACGCGCGTGATGACGACTTCCTTGTCGGTGGGCGTGGTGTAGCTGGTGACGCCGATCTTAGTCGCGGTGACCATCGGTCTTCTCCTGCTGCTTGAGCTGTTGAAGGTACACGTCGAGCCGCGCATAGCTCGCATCCCAGAAGCGGCGAAACTCCCCGGCGAACTCGGCGACCTCCTTGAGCGGTGCCGCGTCCAGCGTGCGCGGGCGCCACTGCGCCTCGCGCCCCCGCTGAATCAGGCCGGCGCGCTCCAGCACCCGGAGGTGCTTGGAGACCGCGGGGCCGCTCATCTCGAACGGCTCCGCGAGCTCCTTCACCGTCGCGGCGCCATCGGCGAGCCGCAGGAGGATGGCGCGCCGGGTGGGGTCGGCGAGGGCGGAAAAGGTGACGCTGAGGGTATCGGACGCGAGTCGCATGGCCTTGGGACTAAATGTAAATAACTGATCGGTTATCTAACCTTCTGGTTATATACATTGCAGAATTGTTCCTGTCAAGTTGTGCCCGGTCCGATTGACGGCAGGGCCCGTTCGGTATCAAGCTCCGGCGAACAGCTCTCGTGGCGTGGCAGTACGGACGGGTGGGGTTGCTGCGCGTGCTCGTCCTTACGGGGGAGGTCCGAACACAGCATGCCGAGCACTGACAACCCGAGCAACGACGAGGCTCTCGTCCGCCAGGTGCTCGAGGCGCGCGCGCAGGCCATCCGCACCAAGAACACCGATGCCGTGCTCTCCCACTACACCGACGACCTGCGGGTGTTCGAGCTGGCGCCGCCGCTCAGCATCGGCGCCGGGGAAGCGCTCGACCGGCGGAGCCAGGAGGTATGGTTTCGCGGGTGGCGCGGTCCGATCGGGTGGGAGACCCACGATCTCACCATCGCCGTGGGCGGCGATGTCGCGTTCTCCCACGCCCTCAACCGCCTGACCGGAACCAGCGTGCGGGGAGAGCGCACCGACATGTGGGTTCGCCAGACCGTCGGGTTCCGCAAGGTCGGCGGCACCTGGAAGATCGCGCACGAGCACACATCCGTTCCGTTCTACATGGACGGGACCGACCGCGCGGCGCTGGATCTCGAGCCGTAGCGCGCCGGCGGCTCGAGGCCGCCAAGAGCGAACTGCTGAATCTGTATCCGGTTATTGCGACCGCGTCGTATCCAGGCGGACCGTGCCCTCCCCCTTCTTCACCGTCGTGTCCACCGACACGGTCGTATCGCTGGTGATGATCGTGGTGTCCTCGGTCTGCCTGGGCGTGATTACCGTGTCTCGCGCCGCCCCGACGCGCTCATGCTCGCCGGCACGACTGCAGCCGGCCAGTCCTGCCACAACCAGCGCTCCCGCAAGTAGGAACCGCATGCACTCCTCCAATTTGTGGGCCCGTCATGGGCCTCCGGGTGCAATCTGCCTGTGGGAGTGAGAGATGCGGTGACTGGCCTCACGCGCTGAGTGCTCACTGAGGCCGGGCGACCACCGTGAGCTGCTTGAGCATGCCGAGGTGGTGGTGGCCGCCGATCACGCACGCGACCACGTACGTGCCCGGGGTCAGATCGAGCTCGACATCGTTGTATTGGCCGGGGGTGAGCGCATGAACCCCACGCAGGCCTACCGACTCGTCTATCGCGGGCGGTATTCCCGGCTGGCGGGCGGCGAACGCCGCCCGCACGTCCTCGATGGTCTTGCCCGGCTGGAGCTTGCCGACGAACGCGACGTGGGGCGCCCCGCCCCGGTTCTCCATCCGCCAGAGCGCGTTCCCCGCAACGACCGAGTCTGGCGCCGAGAAATCGAAGTCCACCATGCGCACCAGATGTCGCGGCTTGGGTGCGTCGAGCGGCACGGGAGTGGCCCGCACTTCGAGCGGAGCCAGATAGCCTTCTTTGAGGACCGGACCCTTCGGGGTGATATGGTCGACATAGGCGACGTAGTTGCCCGGCGCCAGCGTCGTCGCCACCCACTTCATCTCACCGGGGCCCACGAAGACCGCGCCGCCATAGAATCCATCCAGCTTCGCCAGCGCGGCCGCGGTATCCCCGGCTTCAACGTGCCATAGCACCCGTACCGCACGCATCCCTTCCGCTGGAGTGACCCCTTCCTTGATGCGGACCAGCTCGGCTGCCATCACGTCGGTGGATTCGTTGCGCAGGCTGAGTCTGACGTACCCCGAGCCCGCAGATGATCGGGCCCCTGAGTCCGGAGGGGCTCGCGGTGAACGGCAGGGTCTCGGGTCTCGGGCTGCCGGGCCAGGTGGCCCAGCCGGAGAGCAGGATCAAGGTCGGCATGGCCACCAGGGCCAATCGTATCCGGGTCATGACAATCCTCTGTGGACGAAGTCGCGGGACTACCCTCTGAGGACTGCGTGACGGAAGGGGAAACCGGACAGCGAGGAACGCCTCGACTAGGCCGAGCGCGCGCTGGTCAGCGCGCTCGGCGTCGGGCGTCAGTCGGAAGGACGATGCTCAAGCCCTGAGACCCGCGGTCGCCGCGCGAACCTCCTTCACGAACCCGCGCGCCTTGAACGCCAGGATCAGCAGGATGACGCCGAATGCGAGGGCGTACGCGCCGATGATCCAGAGCACGGCGAGCGCGCCCGCCCCCGGCCTCGCGATGAGCAGCACTCCCAGCCCCACCGAGGCGGCGCCGGCGAGCGCCAGCCAGAATTCTCCCTCGATCTCCTTCCGCAAGCGGATCGCGGCCACGATCTGGAGACCGCCGGTCACGATCGCCCAGATGGCGATGAAGAAGAGCAGCGCGAGCGCCGTGATGCCGGGGTTGAGGAAGGTGAGTACGCCGAGCGCCACCCCGGCGAGTCCGAGGAGCAGCAGCAACCACCAGTGCTCCTGCTCCCGCCGCCCCCCGATCGCGGTCACTATGTTCGCGATGCCGTCGGCGAGGGCATAGAAGCCGAAGACGAACACCAGCGAGAGCAGAGTGATCCCGGGCCAGACGAAGACCAGGATGCCGAACAGGATCGCGAGAATGCCGCGGATCAGGATCATCCACCAGTAACGTTGCAGAATCGTCGAAAGCATGACGACCTCCGGGAAGATTGGCGGACTCGATGAGATCGGGATACCATGAGCGGCTGCACCTCCAACCTAGCCGTTCGGGGCAGCGGCGATAAGCCATCGCCTGCTCACCCGTGACCGGTGGCGGGGGAGAACTGCACGCTTCACCTCCTCGGAAACGGGCGGCCGCCGCGGCCGCCATATCGTGGGAGCAAACAAGGGCGGGAAACGCGACGTCGACGTTGCAACTAGAAGCCCCGCCTGTGGTTTGTCGAATTGTCGATTTCCCCCTCCTTCATTCGACGAGTAGGTAGAACCGGTTGGATGTCGGATCTACTCAACCCCAAGGGAGGAAGTCGTCATGTCGTCGGCGAAGCAGCTCTGGACTGGTCGGATTCTCAGCACCCTGGCTGTGCTGTTCCTGATCTTCGATACCGTCATCAAGTTGATGCAGATCCAGCCGGTCAAGGAGTCCTTCGCCCGGCTCGGCTATCCCACGAGCATCGCGGTCGGCATCGGAGCGCTCGAGCTCGCCTGCCTGGCGCTGTACCTCATCCCACGGTCGTCCATCCTGGGCGCGGTCCTGCTGACCGGCTATCTGGGCGGGGCCGTGGCGACGCACGTGCGCGTCGGCGACCCGCTGCTCAGCCACACCTTCTTCCCTGTCTACATCGGTGCCCTCATCTGGGGCGGACTCGCGCTGCGGAACTCCCGGGTGCGTACCTTGGCGACGTTGTCGGCCTGAGCAACTTCTTTACCCACGAACGGAGACACAGCAATGCGATTCATGTCGATAGTGAAGGCCGACAAGGCCTACGAAGGCGGGGCCCCACCCGACCCCAGGCTCATGGCGGCGATCGAGGAGCTCTCGAGGGAGATGACCAAGGCCGGCACCCTGCTCCAGTCCGAGGGCCTCTACCCGACCTCCAGGGGGGCGAAGATCCGCGCCTCGAAGGGCAAGCTGACCGTGACCGACGGTCCGTTCGCGGAAGTGAAGGAGCTGATCGGAGGGTTCGCGATCCTGCGCGCGAGCTCGAAGGCCGAGGCGATCGAGCTGGGCAGGCGGTTCATGAAGGTGCATCAGGATGCGCTGGGGCCGAACTGGGAGGGCGAGCTCGAGATCCGTCAGGTCTTCGACGCCTCGGACTTCGCGCCGGGTGCCTGACCCGCGAGGCCCGCGTGCCGCCTCACGACCTCCGCCAGCGCGGCCCAGTCGCGCTCGCCATCTCCCTGCGCCACCGCCTCGAGCAGGTGGTCGCGCAGGAGACCGGCGAACGGCATCGGCGTGCGGGACGCGTCGCCCGCCTCGAGCAGCAGCCGCACATCCTTGAGACCGAGGACGAGCCGGAAGGCGGCCGGCTCGTACCGCCGCTCCACGATCATCCGGCCATAGTTCTTGTACACGGGAGCGGCGAAGAGCGTGTTGGTCAGCATGTCCAGCAAGCTTCGCCGGCTCCACGCCGTGCCGCTCCACCATCGCCGTCGCCTCGGCCATGGTCTCGATCGCCGACGCGATCATGAAATTGCCCGCCAGCTTGACCGCGTTGGCCTGGCTCGGCTCCGCGCCGATGCGCCAGGTCCGCTGTCCCATGACATCCAGCAGCGGTTGCACCCGCTCGATCGCCTGATCCTCGCCGGCGGCCACGATCTGGAGCTGGGCCGCGGCCGCCGCCTCCGGCCTGCCGAACACCGGTGCGGCGACGTAGCCCACCCCGTGAAGACGGTGCTCCTCCGCGAGCTGCGTGGCCAGGCGCACAGAGATCGTGGCCATGTTGACGTGCACCGTGCCCGCCGGAGCCGACTCGAGTAGGCCCTGCTCCAGGAAGATCGCGCGTACCGCATCGTCGTCGGCTAGCATCGAGAACACGATGCCGCGGAAGGCCTCCCGCGGATCGCGCACCGCTTCCGCACCCTTCCGCGCGAGCTCCTCGACGGGTCCACGACTCCGATTCCACACCCGTACCCGGTGGCCGGCCTTGACCAGGGTGGCGGCCATCTCGCGGCCCATGGCGCCGAGCCCGATGAATCCCACTTCCATGCTGGTTTCCTCCCTCGCGGAAACCTAGGTCAGTCGTTCCGCGTAGGCACCCTGATTTCGCGCGAATAGATTTGTCCCGACTCTATCCAGGCCACCAATGCTGCTTACGCTCCTGCTCGCCTTCGCCACCGCCGATTCCGTCCGCTATGCCGTCTCCTTCCCCAACGCCGTGCACCACGAGGCGCGGATCGTGGCGGACTTTCCGGCCGCGGGCCGGGACACGCTCGAGGTCTGGATGAGCCGCTCTTCGCCGGGGCGGTACGCCCTGCACGAGTTCGCCAAGAACGTGTACGACGTGAGCGTGACCGACGCCGCGGGCCGGCCGCTCACCGTGGTGCGCCACGACCCGTACCGCTGGCTCGTGGTCTCCCGCGGACGGGCCGTGCGCTTCGCCTATACGCTCTTCGCCGATCACGGGGACGGGACCTATTCGCAGATCGACCCTACCCATGCCCACCTCAACATGCCCGCGACGTTCGCCTGGGCACGCGGGCTGGAGAAGCGTCCCGTGGCGGTCCGCTTCACCCCGCCGGAAGGGAGCGGCTGGCGGGTGGCGACCCAGCTCATCGCCGGCAAGGACTCCCTGAGCTGGGGCGCGCCGGACCTGGCGTACTTCATGGACAGTCCGGCCGAGGTAAGCGCCTTCGCGGTTCGCAGCTGGACGGTGTCGGGAGTCGGCGGGCGCACCGACACGATCCGGATCGCGCTGCACCACGAGGGCACCGACGCCGAGCTCGACGCTTTCGCCGACGCGGCAGGCAAGGTGGTCGCGGAGCAGGTGGGCATCTTCGGGGAGACGGCCCAGTACGATCGCCACGTCTACACCTTCCTCGCCGACTACCTGCCGTGGGTCAAGGGCGACGGCATGGAGCACCGCAATTCCACCATCCTGACCTCCAGCGGCTCGCTGGCCCGGAACTCGATGCCGCTCCTCCGCACGCTGTCGCACGAGTTCTTCCACTCGTGGAACATGGAGCGTATCCGCTCGGCCGAGGTCGAGCCATTCGATCTCACCCGGGCCGACCCGTCGCACGAGCTCTGGTTCGGGGAGGGGTTCACCAACTATTACGACCGGCTCGCCCTGCGCCGTGCGGGCCTGATCTCGGACTCGGTGTTCGCCGGCATGGTGGCGGTCATCGTGAACCAGGTGGTGCTCGCGCCCGGCCGCCGGTTCTTCAGCCCGAGGGAGATGAGTCTGCAGGCCCCGTTCGTGGACGCGGCGACCGCCATAGACCCCACCAACCAGGCGAACACCTTCCTCTCCTATTACACGTGGGGCTCGGGCGTCGCGCTGGGGCTGGACCTGGAGCTGCGGAGCCGGTTCGAGGGCAAGACGCTCGACGGATACATGCGGCGCATGTGGGAGCGATTCGGAAAGCCGCAGCGCCGCTACACCATCCGCCGGGCGTACACGGCGGACGATCTGGAGCGGACGCTGGGCGCGTATGCCGGAGATACCGCGTTCGCACGCGACTTCTTCGCCAGGTACGTGCGAGGACGGGACGTGCCCGACTACTCCGCGGCTTCTGGAGCGGGCGGGATTGCGGGTGCGGCCTGCCAACCCCAAGGCCGCGTTTGCGGGGCCGCTGTCGCTGGCGGCGGACAGCAACGGCGCGACGGTCACCGACGGGACCATCGCGGGCACACCGCTCTACGACGCCGGTGTGGATCGCGGTGACCAGGTCATCTCGGCGGGGGGCAAACCGATCCGCTCGGAGGGCGACTGGCGGTCACTGCTCGGGGCTCACGCGCCGGGCGACGAGGTGCCGCTCGTGCTGAGACAGCGCGGGCGGGAGGTACGGACCACCCTCCGGCTCAGCGCGGATCCCAGCGTCGAGGTCGTCCTGCTGGAGCAAGCCGGCGAGACTTCGAGCGAAGCGCAGCGCGCCTTCCGGGAGGCGTGGCTCAGAAGTAGAACTGCCGAAGGTTCTTCCCCAGCTCCACATACACCTTGAGGCAGGCAATCATCTGGGTCCACCCCATGCAGTTGCCGTAGGAGCTCTCGCGGCCCTTCGGCGTGTCCCGCCACCCGGATTCACTGATGCGGACGAGGGTGGCGTCGTTTTCCAGGGGCTCGAACTCCATCCGCACCTCGGTCTGGTAGCCGCCCTCCGCCGCGTCCCACTCGAGCACGATGAGCCGGCCCGGCTCGACCTTCTTCACCTTCACGGGGAACGCACCGGGAAAGTCGGCGAAGTCCCACGTCACCGTGGTGCCCTCGTCGAGCGGCGCGCTGGCGCCGCCGGTGGTGAAGTAGCCGCTCAACTTGGCCGGGTTGTAGACCGCGTCGAACACCTCCGCGACCGGCCGGGCGATCTTGCCGTAGACCTGGAACTTGAGACTCATGCGTCCCTCGCGATGGAAGTCGACTGGAAGATATGTTATATTTTTATAACATGTCAACCCCGGATACGCATGACACGGTCTTCAAGGCGCTGGGTGACGCCCGGCGGCGAGCCATGTTGGATCTGGTGAAGGCCGCGCCGATGACCACGGGCGACCTGTGCGAGCGGTTCCCTGAGCTGGACCGCTGCACCGTGATGCAGCACCTCGGCGTCCTGGAGGAGGCCGGCCTCGTGGTCGCTAAGCGCCGCGGGCGTCATCGCTGGAACTACTTCAATCCGCTCCCGATCAAGGAGATCCACGACCGCTGGATCCATCCGCATGCGGTCGCGGCGGTCGGCCTGCTGGCCCGGCTCAAGCGGGACCTGGAGCGTGAGGGCGACGCGCCCTAACGGATCAGCAGGCTGATTCCCGTTTCCTGATGCAGCTGGATGGCGACGAAACGCCAGCGCTGCTCGAATCGGATGAGCCGGAATTCGTCGGCACCCGCGCCCTCGGCGTCACAGCGTGGCACGGAGACCTCGGCCCAGTCGCCCTCGCGGCGAATGACGGCCGCATCCACGAGCGCACCCGATCTCTGCGCGCAGGAGGCGGCCCCGGCTACGGGCGGGAACATCGGAGAGGGGCGATGTGCGACGATTTTGGCGGACAGCACATCGGCCGCGATCGCTTCCCAGTCGCGGTGGGCCAGGTTGAAGTAGAACGCGCGAAGCGTCGTGTGAATGCCCGTGCTGTCCTGCCCCGACGCCGGCACCTGCTGGGCCGCGGCTGCCGGCGCCGCCGCCAGGACCGCCGCGAACACGAGCAATCTCATTGCGCGTCGTGGAAGATGATGCCGACGGTGTGCCGTCGGCCGGAGCGGATGCGACTGACCCCGTGCCGCAGGTTCACCCGGTACACCCCGCGCGTCCCCTGCACCGGCCGGTGACTCACCGCGAACACCACTCCATCCCCCTGGCGGAGCGGCACCACCTCCGCGCGCGACTGCATGCGCGGCCGCTGCTCGGTCATCACGAACTCCCCGCCGGTGAAGTCCCGCCCCGGCTCGGACAGCAGGATGGCGAGCTGCAGGGGAAAGACGTGCTCGCCGTAGACGTCCTGATGCAGACAGTTGAAGTCCTCCGCCTCGTACTGCAGCAGCAAGGGCGTCGGTCTCACCTGTCCCGCCGCGTGGCAGCGGTCCAGGAAGTCCACGTGCTCCGCCGGATAGCGCACGTCTATCCCCATCGCTTCGTTCCAGCGGTCGGCGATCGGGGCCAGATGCGGATACACCGCCGTCCGCAACCCGGCGATCGGCTCGGGAAGCGGGTAGTGGAAGTACTTGTACTCCCCGCGCCCGAACCCGTGCCGGCTCATCACGATCCGGCTGCGGAACAGCCTGTCGTCCTCATACAGCTCGGCGAGCGCCCGGCATTCCTCGGTTGAGAGGAGCGCCTCCACGACGGCGCTGCCTCGGGCATCCAGATCGCGCTCGACGCGGCCCCAGTTCACGTCGAGGCCGGCGGCGACTTCGGCTCGCGCGCTCACGCGACCGCCTCCCGCTCGAGCAGCGCACGCTTCCGCTCCACGCCCCAGCGATAGCCCGACAGGCCGCCATCGCTGCGAATCACGCGATGGCAGGGCACGGCCACGGCGAGCGGATTTGCGGCACAGGCACCGGCCACCGCGCGCGCCGACCCGGGCGCGCCGATTCGCTGGGCGACCTCGCTGTAGGTAGCGGTGGAACCGGCCGGAATCTCGCGGAGCGCCTGCCAGACGCGACGCTGGAACGTCGTACCCCTGGGATCGAGCTGAACCTCGAGGCGCCGAGCCGCCGGGGCTTCGATGAGCTCCACCACCGCGGACGCGGCCCGGTCGAGCTCCGGGTTGGCACTCGCGAGCGTAACGCCGGGAAAGCGGCGGCGGAGGTCGCCCTCCAGCGCATCCCTGTCGTCACCCAGCAGGATGGCGCAGAGGCCCGCCTCGGTCCGCCCGACGAGAACCGTTCCAAGGGAGGTGGGGCGGATGGCGACTGCGATCGTGTTTTCCGACATTTTCGATGTCCTTCCTTCCAGAGTCTCAAGCTCCCACTGCTGTTTCACACAGTCAGTCTACCTTCGAAAGGATTCCTGGGCGCCCCGATTCTTGCGCTCAAACTGGGGCGATTCGAGGCCGATTCTTGACAAGGCCGGTCCAGGTGCGATACTCGCGACTATCCGCGCTCGATGATGCACCCATGCTTGGAATCGCCCGTGGCTCGTCGTCGCGGTGGCGATCGGCGCGCTCTCCAAGACGGCCCTGGCATCATTGGCAAGGTTAGCAATCCTAAGGCTTTAGCTCAGTCGTCCCGAGCTGAGAATCCGGCGCGCTTCCCCGCGTCATACGGGGGAGTGCAAGTCCACCTTCCAGGAGACCACATGCGGAACGCTCAGGGGCGGCTCGCCGCCATCGTGCGGGCGGCTGGGTTCGCTGCCGTCGCACTGTCCATCGCCAGCCCCGCCTCGGCCCAGTTCGGGGGGCTCAAGAAAAAGCTCAAGTCCGCCACGGCCCCGGCGACGGAAGCGGCCGCGGCCCCCGAGCAGGCGACCGCCGCCGCGGCGCCGGCGGGCGGGACCGTCGTGCTCACCGACGATGTGGTCGACCAGCTGATCGCCGGGCTCAAGGCCGGCCAAGCGCAGCGCGAGGCGGCCGCCAAGGCGGACACGCCGTACGGCCGCTACCAGCAGGCCTTGGCCGCCTACGAGGCGGCGAAGCCGAAGTGCGAGGCGGGCCAGCAGACCTTCCCCAACCGAATGGCCGCGGACGACAAGTTGGGCGCCAAATACAGCGCGTACGTTGACAAGATGGTCGCGGCGCAGACCAAGGGTGACCAGAAGACCGGCGCGGCGTACGGCGACTCCGCCATGGCGATGATGGATCCGAGCTGCACCGTGAAGCAGCCCGAGCAGCCGGAGAATTACTACGAGGACCAGCGGAAGGTCGACTCCGATGCCGAGCAGTCGGCGATCAAGCACTCCAGGTCTGTCCCCGGCCGAGTATTCCCAGGCGATGGAGAAGGTCGATGCGGTCGTTCGCGGCGGCACGCCTCCGGGCGATATGTCGCAGTCGGAGAAGAACGCGGTCTCGAAGCGCTCCGACGAGCTCAAGCGGCTCCTCGGCATCGAGGAGGTGCCCGCGCGCGCGCAGAAGCCCGCACCCGCACCGGCTCCGGCTCCCGCGCCGGCCGCGGCTCCCGGGATGACCAAGGCCCAGTCGGACATGGCCGCATGCATGGCGGAGAACAGCAAGAAGCACGAGAAGCAAGTCATCGCGCTGGGCGAACGGATGAAGGCGGCGCAGGAGGCCGGCAACATGGATGCAGTGATGGCCATGGCCGATACGCTGCAGCGGCTGCAGACGGCCGGCTGCACCGGTGCGCGGTAAGCGAATGAAGCGCATCGCGGCGATCGCGCTCGCGGTGAGCGCGATCGGGCTGGCGGCGACCGGTGCGGCGCCGGGTCGCGCGGGCGACGAGCTGGCCGTGCGGGACGGCGACCGGTGGGTTACCTGGTGGCGGCGGGATGCCGCACCCGAGCGCTGGAACGCCGGAGCGCCGCTCGCCGATCACATCGTCTGGCGCACCGCGTCCGACGGCATCGAATGGGGCGAGCTGCAGCTCCGCGGAGCGAGCGAGGCCTGGCGCACCCGTGTCGTGGTGGCCCGGCTGGACCCCCGCCGCGTGGCGCTCTCGCTGGACCCGGCCTTCACCAGGGACCGCGAGTGGGCCATTGACGACGCCGCGAGCGACGTGGCGCTCGCCTTCGATGCCGGCCAGTTCCGCGGCTCCCTCCCCTGGGGCTGGGTCCTGAGTGGCGGCAAGGAGATTCTCTCACCTCAATTCGCGCCGCTGGCCGGCGCGGTAGTCGTGGACGGCTCGGGCAACGTGCGCGTGGTCGGGCCCGGGGATGTGGCGGCCACCCGTGCGCATGGCACCGCGCGCGAGGCATTCCAGAGCTACCCGATGCTGCTCGAGGCGGGCGTCGTGCCCACGCCGCTCATGGCGCCGGGACAGGGCGTCAACGTCGAGCATCGCGACGCGCGGCTCGCGCTCGGCACCTTGCCCGATGGACGCGTCATCGTGGCGCTCACACGGTTCGACGTCTTCGGCGAGACGCTGGGGCGGGTGCCGTTCGGTCTCACGTCGGCCGAGATGGCGGCGGTGATGGGCGCGCTGGGGTGCCGCGACGCGCTGCTACTCGACGGGGGGATCTCCAGCCAGATGCTGGTGCGCGAGGCCGAGGGTGCGGTGCGCACCTGGCCCGGCACGCGCAGCGTGCCGCTGGGGCTCGTCGTCCGGGCGAAGGAGTAGGGTGGAAAGCGAGCGGGCCGGCACCAGGCCGGCCCGCGTCGTGTCGTCTCAGAAGGTGAGCTTCAGGATCCTGCCCTCGGTCCCCACCAGCCAGCCCACCTGCGAGTTTCCGAAGGCCACGGCCCAGTAGCCGTTCACCCCGGGCAGGCGGTTCCAGGTCGCGCCCTCATCCGGCGACCACGCTGCGCCACCCGGACCGGTGATGACGACCCCCTTGTTGTTGGGGCCCTGGTCATGCGCGGAGGTGTAGCTCAATCCGAACGCCGCCCCTGTGAACGGTGCGTTGGTCGCGAGCGTCCAGGTCTTTCCGCCGTCGCTCGAGACTGCGACGTTCCGCGTCCGGGTGTTCTGGTCCAGATCGCCGCCGGCGAGAATGCCGTGCAGCGCATCGCGGAACGCCACGGTGAAGATGCCCGAAACGGGCGTTCCCTGAACGATGGGCGTTCCATAGGCCTTCCAGGAGTTACCCCCATCCGTCGTGGCGAGGATGCGTGCCTCTGGCGCGCCACCAGTCGCGATCCACGCCCGGTCTTCACCCTGCGTCGCGACGCAGGTGCCGCTGGACGCGAACGCCGCTTCACCGGTCTGTGCCGCCGGCAGGTGGTCGCCGATGTCCTGCCAGAAACGCCCGTTCGTCGTGCGGCGGACGGGGAAGCGGCCGTTCACCGCGTCGGACATAACGATGGCGTGGTCCGGGTCCCAGAAGGCGAAGCAATCGTAGAACGCGGCGTCCTCCCGGTTCTTGAACTGAAGCTCCCAAGTCTTGCCGCCGTCCACCGTGTGATAGATACGGGAATCCGTGCCATTTCCGATCGACAGCAGGTAGGCCTCCTGGGTGCTGATCGCCTGAACATCCCGGAAATCGAGAGCCTCGGCGCCGGGAACCACACCGGCCTTCCAGGTGGTGCCGCCGTTCTTCGTGAAGGTATACGTCCCCCCTGCCCCGCTGGCCCAGGCCACCTGCGCATTGAGCGGGCTTATCGCTCGCAGGCTGTTCAAGGTTCCGCTCTGCTGCTGCTGGAGGGTCGGGGCGGCGAGGGCCTGGGCGACGATGGAAGCGGCGGGTGAGGTGGAAGTGGGCACGGAATTATCGGAACAGGAAGCCAGAAGCGCGGCGCCGACCAATCCGGTCAACACGGCCGCGCCCGAATGGAGTGGGGCATACGATGTCTCCGAATCGCAGGGGATTTCGCTAGGTCACGCTACCGTCCGCCGGTTGAACCCGCAAGACTGACCAAGGCAAGCCTGCTTGCCCCCCTGCCCCGGACGCGATAGCATCCGCCGCTATGACCGCACCGCCTTCCCCCGATCCGTTCGCCGGCCTCGTCCGCGTCGGTTCCTTCGCCGGATTCATTCCCCGGTTCGAGGAGCTGATCGCCTCCGCCACCCGGATGGAGCTGTTCTTCATCCACTCGCGCCGCTGGCGGGAGAACCACGACCTCGCCATCAAGGCGTTCCTGGCGCGGGAGGGAACCTCGCTGGAGGTCTTCCTTCCCGACCTGGAAAATCACGAGCTGCTCTTCTCGCTGGAGAAGCACTTCGAGGACGGCCCTTTGATCCCGGCCATGGTGGCTGACGCCTACCGCTACTTCGAACGGCTGTCGCGCGGCGCCCGGCGGCCGGTGGACATCTGGCTGTTCGGCCGCTACCCGACCTACTCCTTCTACGGGTTCGACGAGCGGGCCATCGTGGCGCTCTACTCCAACTCCGTCCCCAAGAAGGACCTGCCGGTGTTCGAGATCCGCCGGGACGACTTCCTGGGGCGGTTCCTCGCGGCGGACATCGAAGATCTCAAGCTGGAGTGCCGGAAGCGCGCGCCCGAGGAGCTCGAAACGGTGATCGGGAACTCGGGGAGCCACCCGTTGGGAAGGACGCCCTAGGCGGGCGGCAACGCGGCCGCGAACTCCTCCATGGTCGCGAAGCGCTGCGCCGGCTGTTTCGCGAGCGCCCGGAGGATGGCCTGCTCGACCGCCGGGGGCACATCCGGACGCAGTCGCCGAATCGACGGTACCGCCGCGCCGAGGATGCGGGTGACCATCTCCGTCAGCGATCGGCCGGTGTAGGGCGGGCCGCCCGTCAGCATCTCGTAGAGCATGCATCCCAGGCTGTAGATATCCGAGCGCTGGTCCAGGTCCTTGCTCTCGCGCAGCTGCTCGGGACTCATGTAGAAGACCGTCCCCACGATCACGCCGGTCTCGGTCAGCTTGCTGTAGTCGGCGGCGCCGATGGCCCGGGCCAGCCCGAAGTCCGCCACCAGCGCATGTCCTTTCGCCAGCAGGATATTCTCCGGCTTTACGTCACGGTGCAGCACGCCGCGGGTGTGGGCGTAGCCCAGGCCCGCGGCGATGTCGCAGGCGATCCGGACCGCCTCGCCGATGGAGAGCCGCCTCTCCCGCTGCAGGCGCTCGTAGAGCGAATCGCCCTCGACATAGGGCATGATGTAGTACGGCACGCTGCCGGCCTTGCCGGAGTCGTACAGCGGCACGATGCACGGATGATCCAGCGACGCGGCGATGCCCATCTCGCGGAAGAATCGCTCGGTGCCGATCGCGTCCACCAGATCGGGGTGCATGATCTTGATCGCTACTCGCTGCTGCCGCTCGGCGTCCTGCGCCAGGTACACGGTGGCCATTCCGCCCTGCGCGATCTCCCGCTCGATCGTGTAGCGGGTGCCCAGGGCCTGCGCCAGCTCTTGAGACGGCACAAGGAGTTCACTTTCGGGGGAGACCTTAGCGGCGGGTTGGGTGCGGCTCTGGGGTCATTGGGCGGCGGGCGTCCGGTGGGGGCGGCCCGGAGCCAGGGACCCCTCGCTTCGGGCCCGGACATAGGCGTAGAGCGCCTCGATCAGGCTCTGGTCCAGCAGGTCCTCGAAGCCGCGCATCTTCTGATCCGGCGCGGCCGTTGGGACTCGAGGCGCCCTGGCGCACGATCACCTGGAACGAGTCGGCCGTGATCCCGCCCTCCTCGCTGAGCGAATAGGTGAGATCCGGCGCGGCCATCGTGCCGAGGGCGTCGTCGCCGTGGCACCTGGAACAGTAGACCTGAAAATACTTCCAGCCGGTGTAGACCTGATCGCTGACTGCCAGCCGGTCCTCGGCGGATTGAGCCAGGGCCTCCGCCGGGGCGAGGGCCAGGCTCAGCACCGCCAGCTCAGACGCGCACCACCGCCGAAATCCAGCCATCCCGGTTCTCGTCCTCTCTGAAGAGCGTGCCGAGATCGACGACGACGTTGTCCCCTTCCCTGCGGATCGCGTAGCGATCCATGTTCCGCGTGGCGCGGCCCTCGAGAAAGACTCCGTCGGGCTGAAACTTGCTCTTGTGCTTGGGGCACTGGAAGCGATGCTCCGCCTCCTGCCAGCGCAGGGGAGTCTTCTGATGGGGGCACGAGAGCGCGAACGCGTAGACCGACTGCTCGTAGCGCGCCAGGATCACCTCGCGTTCCTTGTCGATGGTCACACCGTCCGCGCCGGGGATCGCGTAGGTGACCTGCTCACCGAGCGCGGACAGCGCGGAGGCGAAGCTGACCGGCAGGACGCCGGCGAACGCCAGCGACGATTGCGGCGATGTCGCGCAGGAACTCGCGCCGCTCGAGGCCGGAGCAGCCGGCACACCGACCGAGCTCGCTCATCCGGCCGAGAGCACCGTGCCGGCCAGGATCACGGCCAACCAGAGTCCCATGCTCGCCATCGAGATCCAGTACAGCCGGCCCCAGAGCTTGGGAGAGTCCGGCTGGCCGGCATTGAGCGACTCCTCGGTCCGCTTGAGCAAGAATCCGTTTCCCAGCAAGGCCCGCGAGCAGCGCCATCTTGAGCCAGAAGACGGCGGAGCCGCCGAAGTGCTCGAGGTCGGCCGCGAAGAGGAGAAAACCGCTGCCCAGCGCGAGCACCAGTCCCGAGGATCACGGGCTTGTGCACCGACCGGATGCGCCCGAGGTGCCGGATCTGTCCGGAGAGACGGGCCGCGCGCATCGCGATGAACGTGTCGCGGTCGGTCGCCATCGCGAAGCCGCCGCCAAGGAAGATGCCGGCCAGGTGCGCGAACAAGAGCGAGGTCTGGAGCCACGCGTGGTCCGCGTAGTACGTGGCCCAAGGTTCGACCAAGCCGGCGAGGCCGCCGGCAGCCCCCATGGAGGGGAGCATGGGTCGCTCCAAGTTTGGCTTGCGGGAATTGCCTGCGGACGAATATATGTCCCGCAGTCAGAACGTCTACTAGAGGGTCCGAGGCTCGCTACACGTAGCCGCGGCGCAGCATCCCCGCCGCCGAGTCGTCCAGCCGGTCGGCCCACCGTAGCTGGTCGAAGAGCCGGAGGAGGTCGTCCTCGGCCAGGCGCTGCCGCTTCACGTCGCTGATGTCGTGCACCAGCCGGCCGTGGTGCATGACCAGCACCCGCTCGCCCAGTTGGACCGCCTGGGCCATCGAGTGGGTGACCATCAGCGTCGTGAGGCCGCCGTCGGCGATGACCTCGCGGGTGAGCTCCGTGACCAGCTCGGCGCTCCGCGGATCGAGCGCGGCGGTGTGCTCGTCGAGGAGCAGCAGGGTCGGCCGCACGATCGTCGCCATGAGGACCGTGAGGGCCTGGCGCTGGCCGCCCGACAGGAGTCCGATGGGCGTGTCGAGCCGCTGCTCGAGACCCATGCCCAGCCGCGCGACCCGATCCCGAATGTCGTACCGGCGATCCCGGGCGAGCGCCCGGCTGAGTCCCCGACGGCCGCCGCGCCGCGCGGCGAGCATCAGGTTCTCGGCAACGGTCAGATCGGAGGCGGTACCGGTGAACGGGTTCTGGAACACCCGGCCGATCAGGCGCGCGCGCCGCTGCTCGCTCCAGCCGGTCACGTCCCGCCCGTCGAGATGGACCCGGCCCGTCCGGACCGCCAGGCTTCCGGCGATGGCGCCGAGCAGGCTCGACTTGCCCGAGCCGTTGGTGCCGAGCACCACCGTGAAGCTTCCGCGCGCGAGGTCCAGGCTCACCCGATCGAGCGCCCGTACCTCGTTGTTGGTGCCCGGGTGGAACAGGTGCGAGACGGCCTCCAGCCGGAGCGCGCTCTCAGTCATGGCTGCGCCGGGCCCGGCGGGTCGAGATCGGGGACGACGAGCACCGCCAGGACGAACAGCGCGGTCACCAGCTTGAGCGCGTTGGGATTGAGGCCGGCCCTGAGCGCGCCCGCCACGGCGAGGCGATAGACCACCGCTCCGACGACGGCTGCCGCGATCCACCGTCCGAGGGACCGCCGGCCCAGCAGGGTCTCTCCCACCATCAGCGTCGCCACGCCGGTCACGATCGCGCCGATCCCCATCTGGATGTTGGCGAAGCCCTGAGTACTGGGCGAAGAGAGCGCCGGCGAGCGCGACGAGGCCGTTGGACAGGGCGAGGCCGAGCACGACCATCCCGTCCACGTCGATGCCCACCGCCTTGGCCATCTGGGGATTGCTCCCGAGGCCCGCATGGCGAGGCCGAGATCGGTGCCGAGGAAGAGCGCGAGGCCGAGCCCCAGCGCCGCGGCCAGGAGTGCCGTCGCGATCAGCACGCCGAGGTCGGAGGAGAACCCCGCGCGCTCGCCCAGCGAGCCGGCGTCGGCGACGAGGCTGTCGGCCGAGGCGAGGGAGAGATTGCCGCTGCCCATGATGAAGAGAATCACGGAGTACAGCGCCGTGCTGGTCAGGACTCCAGCCAGCAGGGCGCTCACCCGGAGCCGGGTATGGAGGAACCCCGGTGATCGCCCCGGCCAGGACACCGGCCAGCGTGCCCAGGGCGGTGGCGGCCACGGGCGGCATGTCCCGGACGAGCAGGGCGGCGACGACGGCTGCGCCGAGGCCGAAGGAGCCGTCCACGGTGAGGTCGAGCCAGCGGTAGAGGCGGTAGCTGAGGAAGACGCCGAGGGCGAGCGGCGCGAGAATGAGGCCGATCGTCGCGGCCCCGACCAGCAGGTTCACGGCGCGACTCAGGCGATCTGGGTGATGGGAGCGACCCAGCCGACGCCGCGAACCAGCGCGCTCTCGCCGACGCCCGCGTCGCCGCGATCGTCCTGCACCAGGTGGACCACGTCGCGCAGCTCGTGGTTGGCGAACAGCCCTCGCACCAGCGCGCTCGAGATCCACGGTGCGCTGAGGCAGCGGACGATAGGAGAAGACGGCGGCATGAAAGTGCGCGAAGAGCCTGCCGGTCAGACCGATCGGACGGAGGTGGGCGGCCAGCGGACCCTCCGGCGTCCGGGCCACCACTCCGACGATGAGCGCCGTCGTCGCGGCGTAGGTGCGCTCCGGCGCGAAGGACAGCCACTCGCGGATCTCGGGCAGGTCGAACCGGACCGGCGAATCGCCCGTGGGAGAGCGCCGCAGCCTGGCGCCGGACAAGCCCGGCGGTCTCACCGGCGATGACGAGGCCCGCCATCTTCTTGCCGGCGGCGTCGAGACAGACGGTCGCGAGCTCGGAGAGCGGAACCGCCTCCGCGTCCGGCGCGGGTAGTGAATCGCACCAGCCGGGAGAAGTCCCCTTCGCAGGTGAGACCGGTGGCGAGCGTCACGCGCGGCGGCGACTGGTCCGGCGCCGACCAGGTAGTCGGCCTTGCGGGCGCCATCGCTGGGGAAGTACGCCGCGCAGCCGGCGACGGCGATCAGCTCGCCGAACCGCTCGCTGGCACTCCTCGAAGCTTCCGCCGATTCCGCCGAGACCCAGATCCGAAGACGCCGTTCGTCAGCGGCACGACGGCGCACTCGGTAGCGCCGAACGGCGCGCGGGCGAGCCGGTCGGGATCGCCGTGCAGACGGCAGGTCAGCCCGCCCGCCTGCTCGCTCGACGAGAACTCGAAGTCGCCGCACTTCGCGATGTCGGTGCGCATATGCCAGGAAGAGTGCCGCAGGGAGGCACGGACCGGCGAAGTCCGCGTTGGGATTCCAGCCCGCGACGTCGAAGGCGTCGCGCACCGCCGGCGGCAGGGCGGTGACCTGCATATCCCCGCGGAGCACGGCCAGCTCCTGATGCCACCGCGTCAGCACCCGGGTGGCCTCGGAGCTGACGTAGGTGACGCCGGAGAAGTCGATGTTCAGCGTGCGGACACCGTCCTGGAGCAGGTCCTCGAGGGTGCCGGAGAGGTGCTCGGCCCATTCCCGGTCGAGTCGTCCCTCGAGCTGCAGGAGGGCGCGAGCCGCCCTCCCGCGCGGTGTCGATCTTCATTACTTGGGGGCGCCTCCCACGACCGAGTCGGCCTGCTTCACGACGTCCTCGGAGAGCGGGACGCCCAGCTTGCCGGCATCCGTCCTGGTTGACGATCAGCTTGGTGGTCTCCAGCCGGTGGAACGGAATGGACGCCGGGCTCTCGCCCTTGAGGATCCGCGCGATCATCTTGCCCGCTTCCACGCCGCCCTCCTGGAAGTCCGGATAGAAGGAGGCGACCGCCCCCTGCATCACCTCGAACGGCGACGGGGAGAACACCGGCACCTTGCACTCCTTCGCCACCTTGATGAGCGCGGGGAATCCCGCGTGGGCCGCGTTGCCGAAGAGCTCGATGGCGTGGACCTTCTGGCCGCAGAGCGACCGGGCCGCGCCCTCGACGTCGGTCACGGCGCTCACCGGCACCGCGACCACCTTCAGCCCGGCCGCCCGACGCCGCCTTGGTCATCCGATCCTTGAAGGTGACCGACAGCTCCTCCTCCGGGCTGAACAGCACGCCGATCACCCGTGCCTTCGGCACGATGCGCTTGATCAGCTCCACCCGCTTGGTCTGCTCCGGATCGCCGAAGCCCGGCGAGTACACGCCGGTGATGTTGGGGAGATGGTCTGCGTCGCTCTTGCCCGCGCCGGCCGCGAACGGATCGGAGAGCAGGTTGAACACGACGGGCACATCCTTCGCACGCTGCACCGCCGCCTGGAGCGTCGCGTCCTGCAGGGTGACGATGACCTTGGCCTTCTGCGTCGACCGCGGCATCGATGAGACTGGGGAGGGTGGCCAGATCGCCCTGCGCGCTCGAGACCTTGATCTCGTAGTCGCGCCCGGCCTCCATGTCGGATTCGCGCAGCCCCACCTCGTATCGCGTCCTCGCTCCACTCGCGGCCCATCCAGTCGGCGGCGCGAATCAGCGCGATCACCGGCTTGCTCCCGCCCCCCGCGCTCGCCTCCTGGTCTCCTGCCGGCGCCTTGTCAGCCTGCTGCCCGCCGCAGCCGAGTCCGAACGCCAGACCGGCGGCCAAGCCGGCGAGCCGTAGCGATTTCATGTTCAACTCTCCCAATTCTGAATGGCTTGCGAATCCGAAGCGAGTGAATGGAGTTCTCAACCGAGGCCCAGCTTCTCCACCAATACGCCGTACCGCGGGTCCGAGCGCAGGGGCTCGGCCCAGGGAGCGACCTTCAGGAACAGGAGCCCGGGATCCCGGATCTCGAACGCCCGCTCCAGCTGCTGGAACGCCCGATCCTTCTCGTTCAGCGCCGCGAACACCAGCGCCGACAACAGGGCCAGCCGAGCCTCGCCTTCCAGCTTGGGCTCCAGCTCCCACAGGATCCCGCTGCCCTCCTCCAGATTGCCCGAGGCGGCGCAGGCGTAGGCCAGCATCAGCTTCTTCAGGGTGCGGGAGCCGGGCTTCTCGACTTCCTTCCGGATATCGGCGATCGCCTGATCGTGCGCCCCCTTCGCGATGTACGCCCACCAGAGCACCAGACGGGCGCCCAGGAAGTCGGGGTTCATCGCCAGCGCCTTCCGCAGCTCGTCGATCGCCTCGTCGTAGCGCCGGCCGAAGTAGAGGATCCATCCCACGGCCCGGTTGACCGGGACGGAGAGCGGGTCGAGCGTCTGGGCGCGCTTGACCTCCGCGAGCGCCTCGTCGTGCCGGCCGAGTGCCGCCAGGTACTCGGCGTACCACTCGTGGGCCATCACGTAGCTCGAATTGAGCTCGAGGGCGCGCTTGAACTCCTTCTCCGCCCCGGACCAGTCGAGGTCCCCGAGCCAGCGGGCGTACGCCAGCGACGTGTGGGCCTCGGCGAGGCTGTCGTCCATCTCCAGCGCCTTCAAGGCCATGGCCTTCGCCTGGGCCAGGTATTCCACCGGTGGCTTGGAGCCGAACCCGATGCTGAGCAGCTCGTAGGCGTCGGCCAGACCGGCGTACGCCACCGCATAGCCGGGGTCCTTGGCGATGGCCAGCTGGAAATACTCGATCCCTTTCTCGACGTCCGCTCCCGACCACTTGTTGGCGTGAAAGCGGCCGAGCAGGTACATGTTGTACGCGTCGGCGTCGGCGGTCGCCTTCTTCTCGACCCGCTGCTTCTCGTCCGGAGACAGGGCCACGGACAGCGCGCCGGTGATCGACTGCGCGAGCTCGCTCTGTACCTCGAAGATGTCGCTCAGCTGGCGGTCGAAGGTCTCGCCCCACAGGTGCTTCTCGGTCTTGGGATCGACCAGGTGGACGACGATCCGCACCCGCTGGCCCGCCCGCCGCACGCTGCCCTCGAGGACCGAACCCACCCCGAGCTCGTCCGCGATGGTGGCGATGTTCTTGGTCGTCTTCTTGTACCGCATGGAGGACGTCCGGGAGATCACCTTGAGCGCGCTGATCTTGGAGAGCTGGGCGATGATGTCGTCGGTGATCCCGTCGCTGAAGTACTCGTTCTCGGGGTCGGTGCTCATGTTCTCGAACGGCAGCACCGCGACCGACTTCGCCGTGCTAGTGATCTCCTGGACCAGCTTCTGGGCCGTGCCGACCGCGATGGCGACGGTGGCGGGGGTGCCGATGGCCTCGGCGAACTGCGCGGCCGTGGTGAACCGGTCGGCCGGCAGGTTGGCCATCGCCTTCTTCACGGCGGCGTCCACCGCCTCGGGGACCAGATCGCGGACGGACCGCGGGGAGGGAACCGGCGAGGTCAGGCGATTCGCGATGACGGCCGTGAGCGTAGCGCCCTTGAACGGCGGCTGCCCCGTCAGCATCTCGAACAGGACGCAGCCCAGGCTGTAGATGTCGGTCCGGCCGTCGAGGTACTTGCTGCCGTCGATCTGCTCGGGACTCATGTAGGCCGGAGTGCCGATGACGTGCCCGGTGGTGGACTCGCCCTCGCCGACCGCCCGGGCGATCCCGAAGTCGGACACCACCGCGTGGCCGGCGTCGATCAGGATGTTGGCCGGCTTGATGTCCCGATGCACTACGTTGTTGCCGTGCGCGTAGTTAAGCGCGTCCGCCACCTCGCGGGCGATCTGCAGGGCGTCGCTGACCGGCAGCTGCCGCTCGCGGTCGAGCCGCGCCCGCAGGGTCTCGCCCTCGATGTAGGGCATGACATAGTAGACCAGACCGTCGGCCTGATCCGAGTCGTACAGCGGCAGGATATGGGGGTGGTGCAGCCGGGCGGCGATCTGGATCTCGTGGAGGAACCTGGCGGCTCCTACGTCGGCGGCGAGGTCGGGGCGCAGGACCTTGACCGCCACGGCCCGGTCGTACTTGAGGTCATGGGCAAGGAACACCTTAGCCATCCCGCCCTGCCCCAGCTCACGCTGGAGTCGGTAGCGAGTGGCAATCGCAGCGCCGAGCCGCTCGAACAGCTCTGCCACTGTCCCGTCCCGTGCCCCCGAAAACGCGTTAACCGCTGGAACTCCGGTGGATGCGCCAATATAGGGCCAAAATTGGACCCTGCTAGAGCGATGGCGGAGTCACGATTGGGAACAATCCTGACACCGGGATGCCGGGCGGCGGCTTCGAGAACCGGGTTGCGCACCCCGGAATATATGTGTATATACACTTATGTTCTTCGTGTTTCGGTTCTGGCCAGCCGGCGAGCACGTCGCCGAGTGAGGAGCGCACCATGATCCCCGCCATCCCCTGGTACATCACCGCCATCATCGTCGCGACCAACCTGGCGATCGCCGCCGGCGTCTGGCGTCTCGTCGCCTCGGCCACCCCGCACCGCGGCGTCCACCTCGGCACGGCCCTCTTTCTCGGCGCCTGGCTCGGAGCGGCATTGCTCCTGGCCCCGCACCCCGGCTCGGTACTCGGACAGGACCGGTTCTACGTGACGCCCCTCATCCCGCTGTTCGCTTCGGTGCCGGCGGCGGTCGTGCTCATCGCTCTCCGCCTCTCGCCCGCATTCCGTCAGGCTCTTGCCGCGATCCCACTTCCAGCGCTCCACGGCATCCAGGTCTACCGCGTGATCGGGGCCGTCTTCGTGTTCCTGCTGGCCCAGGGGCAGCTGCCGGCCCACTTCGCCCAGCCGGCCGGCTGGGGCGACATCGCAGTCGGGGTCGTGGCCCCGGTGGTCGCGTTCGCGCTGGCTCGCGGTGTGCCGGGCGCGGTTGCGCTCGCTGCCTCCTGGAACGTCCTCGGCCTGCTGGACCTGGTGGTGGCCGCCGGAATGGGGACCGGAGTCCTCGCTCCATATCTGGCGCCCTGGCTCGGCGCGCGGGTGCCGGCCGCCCCGGCCATGGGGGTCTTTCCTCTGGTGCTGGTGCCGCTCTTCGCGGTACCGGTGTCGGTGATGCTCCACCTGGTTGGTCTCGGGCGGCTCGCCGCCGAGCGCCGGCTGGGGCGCGGGCTGATAGCGGGGCATGCGAGGTGAAGTACAGTTCATCGCGGCGCGGGCTTGCACGACTTGCACGAAGTGAAGCCGGGGGTCTTCTTGGTTTACTGGATCGGTGAGCTTGGCCCCCGGTTGTCCTGGTGGGATTGGGCGCTTCCAGCGGAAGGAGATCCCGCATGCGTAGCCTCGTCATCTGCGTTCTGATTCTCGCCGCCGCCTGCAAGAGCGGCGGCGGCGAGGCCGGTGGTGCCGACTGGGTCGTGCCGACGACGCCCGCGGATGGAAAGGGAGAACAGATGCATATCACCGGGGTCGTGAAGTTCCACGAGATCGAAGGCGGCTTCTACGCCATTCAGGGAGCGGACGGAGTCACCTACGACCCGACCAACCTGCCCGAGGAGTTCCGGCAGGACGGACTCGCGGTGGAGGCGGAGGCACGCAAGCGCACCGACGCCATGAGCATCCGCCAGGTGGGGACCATCGTGGACATCGAACGGATCCGGAAGCGCTGATGCGGTGGCGAAGGCCCGCACGCTGCGCGCTTCCCATGGGATTGCTCCTGGCCTGCTCACCGTCGAGCAGGCCGCCCGAGCCCCCCGCCGGCTTCGTCAACCGGGTGTGGAAGGTGAGCGAGTCGTCCGCGGTGGCACCGGGCACGCTGTACGCCTTCCTGTCCGAGGGCACGATGGTGATCGCCTCGGAGCACGGGACGCCTTCCTTCGGCAGGTGGAAGCAGGAGCGGGACACGCTGACGCTCGTCGAGGAGGGACTTCCCTACCGCACCGAGATCCTCCAACTGGTGAGAGACACCTTCAAGGTCCGGGTCCACAACCCCGGTCAGCCGGTAGAGATCACCTTCGTGCCGGCCGAAGGAAGGGCGCCATGATATCCGATTCGCTGTGCGCCGTGTTGACCATTCCGGCGCTGGGCCTCGTCAGTCTGGTCGCTGCCTGCGCCAGTCACACCCCGCCTTCGGATTCCTCCGCCACGCCGAAGGAGACCAAGGCGGTGACCGGCACCGTCGCATACCGGGAGCGGATCGCACTGCCTGCCGATGCCGTGATCCAGGTCCAGCTATCCGACGTCTCGCGCCAGGACGCGCCGGCGCAGGTGATCGCCGAGACGACCTTCACGGCGGCCGGACGCCAGGTTCCGTTTCCGTTCGAGCTGCGGTACCATCCGGACCGGATCGAGCCCAACCACACCTACGCGGTGCGCGCCACGATCAGGGGCGAGGGCCGGCTGCTGTTCACCACCGACGCCGCGCACCACGTCATTACCAGGGGCAATCCCGGCGAGGTGAGCCTGATGCTGGTCAGCGCCGGCGGGGGAACTCAGCCGCCACCGGATGCAGGCGACCTGTCGGGGACTTCGTGGCAGCTCGAGGACCTCGGCGGAACGGGCGTCATCGACAACAGCATGGCCACGCTCGAGTTCCCCGAGAGCGGGAAGGTGGCCGGCCGGGGCTCGTGCAATCGGTTTTTCGGCAGCGTGGAGATCAGCGGCGAGTCGATCAAGTTCGGGCAGCTGGGGTCCACCCGGATGGCATGTCCCGAAGCCGTGATGAATCAGGAGAGCAGGTATTTCCAGGCGCTGGAGGCTGCCGAGCGGTACACCCGGAACGGTGATGAGCTGCTGGTGTACGCGCAGGGCTTCGACAAACCGCTGCGATTCACCCGCATGACGCAGTAGTAGAGGCCGGGTACCCCAGGCGGTACCCGGCCTTCGCGACAGTCACGATGTACCCAGGGTCGTCCGCCCCCTGCCCCAGCTTGCGCCGCAGCACCGCGACGTGGGTGTCCACGGTCCGGCTGCTCACGTTCTCGCTGTAGCCCCACACCTCCGCCAGCAGCTCCCGCCGTGTCGCCAGCGCGCCCGACCGCCGCATGAGCGCGACCAGAAGCTCGTATTCCTTGGGCCGGAGCGAGATGGGCTCGCCGGCCCGGCGCACGTCCCGCGTCATCGGATCCACCTCGAGGTCGGCGAAACGGAGCGGTGTCGCGGGCGGGCGCAGCCGCTCGATCTCCGCGAGCGGAGTGACCGACAGCTCCCGGAGAATCGACAGCAGGTGCTCGTGCGAGCGCTGGGTCCGCAGGGCGGCCGTGTAGGTCCGCACCCGCTCGAGGGTCGCGAGGAAGCGCTCCTCTTCGAAGGGCTTGAGCAGGTAGTCGAGCGCGCGAGCGTCGAACGCGTCCAGCGCGTACCGCTCGTACGCCGTCACGAACACCACCGCCGGCAGGGGTTCCCCCTCGAGACTCTGCGCTACGTCGAGGCCGCTGGTTTCCGTCATCTGAATGTCGAGAAACACCACGTCCGGCCGCTCCCGGGAAATTGCGCCGATTGCCTCGGAGCCTTCGGCGCATTCGCCGACGACCTGCACGTCGGCATGCTTCGCCAGCAGACCGCGGAGCCGGGTGCGCGCGAGCGGCTCGTCGTCCACGATCAGCGCGCGGATCGGGCTGGTGGTCATGCCTGGGCCGGCGCCATGCGGAGCGGGATGGAGAGGGTGCACACGGCGCCCCCCTCCGGCCGGGGCGTCAGGGCGAAGCGCTGCTCCCGGCCATAGAGCTGGTGCAGGCGGGCACGAGTGATGGAGAGACCGACACCCTCCCGGATGGGGACATCGCTGCGGAGGCCGACACCGTCGTCGCGCACGGTCAGGTGCAGGCGACCTTCACCTTCCCACGCCTTCACGTCCACCTGTCCCGGCGCGATCCGCCGGGTCACTCCGTGCCGGATCGCGTTCTCCACCAGCGGCTGAAGGATGAGCCGTGGAACCAGCGCTTCGCGCACGCCGGCGTCGACATCGAAGGAGACCCGCAGCCGATCGCCGTACCGCGCCTCCTGGATCTCGGCATAGCGCTGGAGGAGCGTCACCTCCTCGGCCAGGGTCGTCTCCACCCGCGTTCCGCTTCGGAGCGTCAGGCGGAGCATCTCGCTCAGGCGTGCCAGGAGGCGATCGGCCCGGGCCGGATCCTGCCACACCAGCGCCGAGATGGCATGCAGGGCATTGAACAGGAAGTGCGGCTGAAGCTGCGCGCTCAGGACGTGCAGCCTCGCCTCGGCGAGCTGCCGCTCGTAGGTGGCGACCGCGACGGCGCGCTGTCGCGACTCCCAGGCGTAGGCCGAGGCCTCCGCCGCCGAGACGATCATGACGTACAGCAGCAGATCGGGTCCGAGATAGCCCACGATCCCCCACTTCGCCGCCGCGAGCAACCCGCCGGGCTGGTGTACCCAGGGCACCAGGCTTTCGCTCAGTCCCATGCAGGCGCCCGCCACGACGGTGAAGAGCACGGCGCCGAGCGTGTGCAGGACGAGCGCCCGCGGGATCGAGCCGCCGGGAGTCCGGAAGCGCAGCACCAGGGCGACCAGCGGGGGAGTCAGGAACGCGAGCGGCCACCAGCTCGCGAGCTCGCTGATGATCACCTGGTGGAATGGAGCGTGTCTACCGAGGTGCGCGCCCAGGAGTGCGTGCTGAATCGCAAACACGAGGGCAAACGCAGTCCAGAAGGCAAAACCCCAGAGGAACAGGCGCCCGACCCCGACCAGGTCGCGCAGACGCGCGGGAACGAGGGCAGGAGGATCGGGAACCGGAGGGTCCTGAGGGATCGGCTTCATGGTTTCGAAAGGAGACGCCCGAGCGCCGCAATCCGGCACCCGGGCGTCAGACCCTTGTCAAAGCCGCCGGCCGATCACGAGGCCGGGCGCGAGTTGCCGAGGTCGGCCACGAACAGCCACTCCCCGGTGTTCTGCTTCTGCCACACCGTCAGGTACTTGGAGAAGAAGGTGACGCTCTCCAACGCGAAGGTCGCCTCGCCGACCGAGAATCCGAGGTCGCCGCTCTCCGCGACGTCCGAGAAGCGGGGGATCCAGCTCACGACATCGTTGGGACCCGCGGCGAAGGCCTCGCCGATGTCTTCCGGCCCGAAGACGAACGTGGGCCCGCCGACCGCGATCGCATTCGGCGCCGCGAAGGCTTCGAAGGCCGGGCCGAGACTCTGACTCACCGACGCCGCCGAGAAGGCAGCGTCCACCGCGAGCAATGCGGCGCGTTGCTCTCCGGCTTCGGTGTTCGGGAAGTTCCGACGGTGTTTGTTGCTGGGAGTGCCGAATCCGTCAGGAAGCGGGAGCGGCTGGGGACCACCGAGGTTGAAGACCAGGGCCGCGATCTGCCATTCCCCGCCGGCGGTCCGACGCCAGTAGAGCAGGAAAAACGTCGGCGGGGTGATCGGCCCCGCTCCGAAGTTGAGCGTGGAGGTGCCCTGAGCCCAGGTGTAGCCCTGGGTGCCGTCGTTGGAGACGTCGGTCTCGATGACCTGCCATTGCATGTCGCTCGGTGCGATCGGGTTGGTCGAGAGGAAGTCGATCGCCGCCGCACGGCTCTGGAGCACGGGCATCCGCGGCGAGAGGAAGAGCGCGTCCGCGGCGAGCGCGTCGCCGAGTGCCTGGACGATCCCGTCCTGGGCGATCGCTGCAGAGATGGCGTTCCCGGCCGCGATCAGGGACGCACGCTCCTCGCGGAGATCGAGGTGAGCGCGGTCGCTGGCCTCGGAGGAGAGCGCCGGTCCGCCGAGGGCGCTGGGCGAGATGGCGTCCTGACACGCCACGGTCGCCCCGGCGAGGAGAGTGAACAGTAGGAGCTTTCGCATGAGTGGTCTCCTGCAACGGGTGAGCGATGCACACGCGCGTGGCGCGGCCTGGGCCTGCTCACCTAGGGACGCCGGAGACACCCGACGAAACCGTGAACCGGTGTTAGAGAACCGCAAGAAAGCTGTGAAGTGGATACAATTCGGATCAACTCGAACCCGGAGCCCCCGATCATGCCTTCGACCCGTCAGCAGTTCCGTCGGCTTCTCCTGCTCAGCAGCACTCTGGTTGTCCTGACCGGCTGCGCCGGCGTCACCCCGATCGGGGATCTGCTCAACAACCCCTCGGAGTACAACGGGAAGACGGTTCGGGTCAAAGGCGAGGTGACGAAGTCGGTCGGCGCGGTGGTGGCGGGAGCCTACCAGATCAAGGACGACACCGGAACGCTCACGGTCGTGAGCGACCAGGCGAGTCCGCCGCCGGAGAAGTCGACGGTGGGGGTGAAGGGCATCTTTCAGTCGCTCGTGACGCTGGGAACCAAGAGTCTAGCGGTACTGCGGGAGGAGAGCCGCTTCTAGGGCGTGGCCGACTCGAGCAAGGCGATGCCGCCGGCCTGCTGCCCCACGTCCACGCTGGTCACCTTCGCCAGACCGCGCAGGTCGATGACGTCCACCGCGCCCGGCTCGGACCCCACTCCCTCGAGCGTGACGAACGCGTACCGGCTGTCGGCCGAGACGACGACCCCACTCGGCACGCGGCGGCTGGTGGGGATGCGGGCGAGCTCGCGGCCGCCCGCGGCCTCGAAGACCGAAACCGACTGGCCCCGCTTGTTGGTGGCCACCACGAGCCGGCCGTCGGGGCTCGCCGCCAGATTGTAGATCCCGTCTCCAGCGGGAGTGCGCCTTCGCAGGGACCAGCTCGCCGCGTCGATCTCCACCAGCTCGTTCGACTTGTTGCAGGCGACCCAGACCGTCCGGCCCTCCACGGAGGGCTGCGCCCAGGTCGGCGAGCATGTGGCGGCGGCGTGACTTTTGGCGGCGTGGCCGTTGGTCCCGTGACCGTCGCTCGTAGCCAGCGCAGCGGACGCCGAATCCAGGCCGCGCTCCTCCCCGGCCTTCAGCATGAACCGACGGCTCACCGCCATCCGGTCCGCGTCGATCTCCACCAGCTGATCGTCCATCATGCAGGCCGAGTAATGCCGCGTGCCGTCCGGCGACAGCCGGGAGCCGTGCGGCATCACGCAGGTCGGGATCCGCTTCACCTCGAGCATCTGGTCGGTGTATACCACCGACACCGAGGACGGCACCATCTCGCCGTACAGGTGGAAGTTCACCACCCAGGCATAGTGCCCGTTGGGCGCGACCTGCACCGTGGCCGGAAACAACCCCAGCTCTACGCGGCCGAGCTGCTCGTCGGTCTCGGCCGAGTATTTGTAGAGCGCGCCGTTGGGCATGCCGTGCGCGGTGGTGACGTAGTAGAGCTTGCCGTCGGGTGAGACGGAGATGCCGTGCGGGCCGGCGAGCTCGGTGGGGTTGGTGCCGACCCTGTGCTTGCGCTCCACCTGGGCGCCGGCGGGACCGAAGCGGACCAGGGCGATCTCGTCGTTGCCTTCGCTGGCGACGAGAAAGCGGTACTCGCGCGCCGGCGGATCGGTCTTGGCGATCCGGTCCGGCTGATCGGCAACCTTCTGCTGCACGGCGGGACCGCAGGCCGACAATAGCGCCGCCGCAGCGGCGAGCGCGCGCCTCACGGAACCAGCGGCTCCTTGGAATGCTTGGGATTCACCCGCACCACCCAGAGTCCATTGTTGAAGTCGTTCACGTAGGCCAGCCCGTCCTTGGGATTCACGACTACACCCCAGGTGAACGGGGCGTTCTGCACGTAGCCACCCATGTCCGCCGTGCTGAGCGCCGCGATCTCCCGGCGCTGCGCCCGGAGATCGCCCTGGAGCTCACCCGAGATATCGAAGACCCGGTAGCCGGCGTCGTAGGCGCCCATGTACAGCGTGTCCGCCACCTGCCAGAGGTTGTGGACGCCGCCGTGCTCCGGCGTGTACCAGGCGACCGACCTGGGATGCTCGATGTCGCTGACGTCGATCACCTGCATGGTCCCATACATCCGGCCGGCCGACGCGTCCTTGGCGCCGGCGACACTGCCGTTCAGGTAGACCTCGTCGGCGATGAAGACGTACTTCCCGCCCCGCTGGCGCCAGGCAGTGTGCGTGCCCCGGGTGAACCCTCTGCGGGTCACGTCCTCGACGTCCTTGTACAGCGAGTCGAGGTCGTACTTGAACTGGGAGACCAGCACCGGCTTGTCCGGACGGCCGCCCCACTTGCCGTTCCCGATGTCGAGCACCACCAGCCCGTCGTTCCAGTAGCTGGCGTACATCAGCCCGTCCAGGATGTCGATGTCGTGGACGTAGCGGGCCGCGTCGGGACGGTCGGTGACCCACGCTCCGACCCGGGTGGGCTTGGCGGGGTCATCGAGATTGACGATGTCGATCGCGCCGGTGCCGTCGTTGGTGAGGAAGAGATACCGGCCGTACTTGGGGTTCTCGTAGAGGTAGACCGAGTGCACGCCGGAGGCGACGCCGTCCACGAACTGCGCGATCTCCTTCGGGTGCAGCGGGTCGTGGGTGTCGGCGATCACGACGCCGTTCTTCCGGTCCGCCGCTCCCTCGCGGGTGAAGACCATGTAATTGCCGTCGGCGGTCGTCTGCATGTCGTTCACGAGCCGGGTATTCGCCTGGATCGAATCCACCACCACAGGCCGGGCGGGATCGCTGATGTCGATGCTGTAGACGCGGTCGCCGCCCTGGTGGGTCCCCAGATAGGCGACCTTCCCATTGGGATGGATCCACACCTCGGAGGTGGCGAACTCGGTGCGCGGGAGGCGGCCCACGACGGTCACGGAGCGCTTCACGTCCCGCTCGGCCACGTCGAGCGTGGTGCTGGCCGACCGCCGGCCGAGCGTGGCGGTGATGGTGTAGACGCCGGTGCGATAGGCCACGAAGCGGCCGTCGCCATCGATCTGCCCGTCACCGGGCGCGAAGCTCCAGGTCGGGGTGAGTCCGGCGATCGGCTTGCCGGCGCTATTGCGTGCGTCCACCTGGAACGCCACCACGTCGCCCTGGCGACGCTGGGTTTGTCCGCGGAGACCGTGAGCTTCGAGATGCCGGCGGAGACTACCTGAACCTCGATGGCTCCGGCGCTGCCGCCCGCCGCCGCGGTCACCTTGGCTCGGCCCGGCGCCACTCCGATGATCACGCCGTGCTGGTCCACCGACACGATCTTGGGGGCGCTGGACTTCCAGGCCAGGGAATCGTGGGTCCGGTCGTTCGCCTTGGAGAAGGGGATCGCGGTCAGGGCCAGGGTCTGGCCGGCCACGATCGTCGCGGCCTTGGGGGCCAGCTCCACCCGGACCGCGGGGCCGGGGACGGCATCGAACTCCACCGTCGTTGTGTCTATGAAGGGCTGGGTGCCGGGCACCACCGCGCTGAGGCCGAGCGGGAATTTCCCGACGTTGCTGGCGACCAGGTAGCCGGTTTCCGGCCTGAGCATGCCCTCGCCGCTGCCGCCCAGCAGCCTCACCCAGAGCACCGCATCCGGAAGCGGCTTCCCCTCGGCGTCCAGCGCCTGGACGTCCAGCCGGACCGAGTCGCCCGCGGTGATCGTCCGTTCGGACGGCCGCACCTCGATGCGCTTGACGGGTGAGGCGGGCATCTGGCTTGGGCCCCTGGAGGACCAGACTGACGGCGGCGAGGGCAATGGGAAACAACACGTTAGGACCTTTCCAGTTGCGGGGGACCGACGCGGCTCTCGGCCGCAGCGGAGCCAATTCTAATCACATGTCAGCCTGAGCGGAGTGAAAGGGATCAATTCCGTCCGTCAGGGTACAAGTGACAATCCCTCCGTACCTTAGGAGCGTAACGAAGGCGTTTCCCTCCGGAGGCCCGATGGACACCTGGCATCCCCTGGGCAGCAAGGACGAGCTGCTCGCTCGCGTCCCCTTCGCGGTGAAGCTGGACCGCCACCGCATCGCCGTCTTTCATCACGACGGCGCCTTCCGCGCGATCGCCGACGGCTGCAACCACCGGGGCGGCCCGCTGTGCGAGGGGCGCCTGCGCGGCGAGTTCGTGATGTGCCCCTGGCACGGCTGGGAGTACAGCGTGATCACCGGGCGCGGGCCCGAGGGGTTCGACGAGGAGCAGGTGCCCGGTGTTCGCCGTCGAGGAGCGCGCCGGACGGGGTCTGGCGTCAAGACGCCGCCGCGTCATGCCGCGCAAGCTGCTCAAGCACAAGCCGTCCCACCTGCTCGAGGAGCACCCCAAGCCGCCGGGCGCGCCGCCGCGCGTGCTCGGCCTCTCGACCACGGCGATGGACGCGGGGAATCCGCGCTTCTCCACCAGCGACGCGCTGCTGGAGCACGCGATTCGCCATGCCGGCGCGCGCGCGCGGCGCCGAGACCCGAGTCTTGCGGCTGCGCGACCTGGATTTCCGGCAGTGCGAGGGGAACTACTCGAAGGCGAGCGCACGCCTGCACCTGGCCCTGCGCCATCACCGAGCGCGATCCCGCGGACCAGCTCACCGAGGTGTACGAGGGACTGGTGCACTGGGCCGACGTGGTGCTGCTCTCGACTCCGATCCGCTGGGGCGCCGCGAGCGTCGCTCTACTTCAAGATGGCCGAGCGGCTCAACTGCGTCCAGAACCAGATCACCACCCACAACCAGGTGCTGATCCGCAACAAGGTCGCCGCGTTCATCATCACCGGCGGCCAGGACAACGTGCAGGCGGTCGCGGGCGGTCTGCTCACCTTCTGGTCGGAGCTGGGCTTCGTGTTTCCCCAGTTCCCGTTCATCGCGCATTCGCGGGGCTGGGACGCCGAGGACATGCAGAACAACGTCCGCCAGGTGCGCATGAGCGAGCCGCTGCGGGAGGCGGCGCGCGCGCTGCTCGACCGGGCGCTCGACCACTGGCGCGTGCTCGACCGACCCCGAGCCGACGGCGAAGCGCCGATGGTGCGCGCGGGGCGGAAGGCGAACCCGCTCGACCGCCCGGCGGAGGCCACGCACATGAGCGACCGGATGCGGGTGGCGAAGGCCTACGAGGCCGCGCTGTTCGCCGGCCGGATGGACGAGGTCGGCCGCTGCATGACCGACGACGTCGTGTACTGGGTGGCGGGACGTGACGCCGATCGGGCGGCGAGTGGCGAGGGCGGGACGCGGTGCTCCGGGCCTTCGAGCGTCGCGAGTTCGGCCTCGGCGCCGCGGACTGGGGCTACGAGGATCTGGAGCGCACTGGTACGAGGCGGAGGACCGCGTCATCGTCGAGATCCGCGAACGCAGCTGGCTCAAGGGCGCCCCGGGCGACGTGCTGGACCAGCGCACCTGCGTCGTGATCCGCTTCCGCGGCGGGCTCATCGCCGAGATGCGGGACTACACCGACACCGCGCCCTATGAAGGCTTCTTGGCGCGGCACCGGGGGGAGCTCCCGAAGTTCGCGGCGACCTAGTGGTGGCTATCTTCGCCCGAATGGCTCAGCCTCCAAGCTGTTCCTCCGTACTCCGGAAGACAACAGTGTGATGCTCGACGAGGACGCCGTCCGCCGCCACCTGCGGATGGAGGACCTCATCCCGGCCATGGCCCGTGCGTTGGCGGACCTCTCGGCGGGACGGGCGGTCCAGCCCGGCCGCCAGATGATGGAGGTTACCGGGCAAGGAGGCTTCTTCGCCGCGATGCCGGCGTACGCCGGCGCGCTCGGCGCCAAGCTGGTCACGTTCTATCCCGACAACCGCGGCATCCCCACCCACCACGCGCTGATTCTGCTTTTTCGCCCCGAGACCGGCGAGCCGCTCGTCACCATGGACGGCCGGCTCATCACCGAGATGCGGACGGCGGCCGTCTCGGCGGTGGCGACCCGGCTCCTCGCCCGCCCGGACGCGGCGATGCTCGCGATCCTCGGCTCGGGCGTGCAGGCCCGGAGCCATCTCGAGGCGCTCCGGCTGGTCCGGGCGTTCCGGGAGGTCAGGGTCTGGAGCCCCCGAAACGCGGGCGCGTTCGCCCAGCGAGCATCGGCGTCCGCGCGGCGGCCTCGGCGGAGGAGGCGGTGCGGGGCGCCGACGTGGTCGTGGTCGCGACCACCGTCGCGCACGCCGGTGCTATTCGGCGAGTGGCTGTCGCCGGGCACGCACGTCAACGCGGTCGGGCGCGGTCCGGCCCGACTGGCGCGAGCTGGACGACGAGACGCTCCGGCGCGCGCGGCTCTACGTCGAGTCGCGTGAATCGGCGACGCGGGAGGCAGGCGACGTGATCGCGGCCGGGGAGGTTTTCGCGGAGATCGGCGAGGTCGTGGCCGGCATCCGGCCCGGCCGGCAGTCGGCGGAGGAGATCACGCTGTTCAAGTCGGTGGGCGTGGCGGTGGAGGACGTCGCCGCCGCCGATCTGGTCTTCCGCGGTGCGAAGTCCGCGGCGACATGAGCAACGCGAAGGCGCATCGGCATTGCGGTGGTGATCGCCGTGTTCCTGCTGCTGAGCTGGAGCGACGGCCACTACTGGGACGAGTTCTACTACCTGTACTCGGCGCTCGCCCATTCGCCCGCCGAGCTGCTGCGGTTCGAGGTCCAGACCCAGCATTTCCCCACCGGGTTCTTCTCCGAGAAGCTCGGGCCACGTGGTGCTGCTCGATCGTCCTGACCGGGTCCTGGGCGGTGGCGAGGGCAGCCTCCACGCGATCCAGCTGCTCTACGCCCTGCTCGTCGTCGGCTTCGTGGGCGCCGCATACGGCCTCATGCGGGAGCTGCTGGGCGACCACCGCGCGGAAGACTCGGCGCTGGTCCTGCTGTTCTCCCCGCTCGCGCTCTATCTCTCCTTCAAGGTGATGTCGGAGGTCCCGGCGCTCCTGTTCACGACCCTGGGCAGTTGGGCGTTCGTCCGGTCGTTTCGGCCGGGACGCCGGCACTCCCAGGAGGTCTGGCTGGCGCTGGCGACCGCCGGGTTTGACGCTGGGCATGCTGTGTCGGGTCACGATGGTCGTCTCGTTCGCCGGACTCGGGCTCGCGCTCCTGGTCGCCGGTGACGAGCGCTTCGAGCGGCGACGCTTGTTCGTGCGGCTGGTCGCGGTCGGAGTGACGGCGGTGACGATCCAGGTCGCCTCGGTCCAGCTGGCGGGCGGAACGCGTCCTGCGCACCGGCGCGCACATCCACAACGTGGTCACCACCCATCCGCCTCTCCAGCGAGTGTACGCGCTCTTGCTTTTCGTCCAGGCGCTCGCAGTGGTGGTGCCCTTCGCCTGGAATACCCGCTCGGGACGCGTCCTGGCCCTGGCGCTGGTGTGGCTCGTCGACCTCGGCGCTTCCCTTCCTCGCGGGTCACGAGCCGCGCTACTACGCGCCGGCGGTGGTTCCGCTCGCGATGCTGGCGGCGGCCGGGCTGCGAGGAGCCGCCGGCTCTCCTCCTCCCGACTCGGTGGCGTTACGGGTGGGGGGCGCTGCTGGCGGCGCTCGTACTCTTCGATCGCATCGTGCTGATCCCACTCATGCCGTACGAGGTGATGCAGGGGAAGCTGCTGGAGACGTTCGAGACGGTTCCATGACCCGGGATCCGAAGGCGACCTACCTGGTTCCCTGGACCTCGGACTACAGTCTGCTGAGGTTCGCGTTTCCCAACGCCAACATCGTACTCTGCCTCACCGGCAGTCCGGAGTCGCGGCAAGGCATGCTCGGAGGTCGGGGCGCCACTTTCCCCGGCAGACCAGTGGTGGGCCGGTGCCGGTCATTACGTCGCCTCCGATTCGGCACTCGTGGCGCACCCGCGCCCCTGGTACTACATCGGGTGGAACCGCAACCCTTCGGCCGTGCGGTTGCAGCAGCTCCTGGCGCACGTCGGCCTGGAACGGCTGGTGCTCAAGGGTCCACGGCTGCATAACCATCTGGCGGAGAGCTGGATCTGGTCCGACACAGCCTGGCGGCTCACGCCTCGCGCCAGGGTCGCGCAGTACCATGTGTACGAGGTGACCCCGCGCTCTCCGCCCGGCGGCTGACGGCTACTTCCGCACTACTTCCGCCATCCATACGTCGCTCTGCCGGTCGGCCAGCGCGAGGTACAGCACGTCGCCCACCACGCTGAAGACGAATCGGAAGCTCTGATACGTCGGCCCCTCGGAGTGGGCCACCTCGCGCGTCGCGCCGCCCGCCGCCGGCACCGCGTTGATCACGTAGGTCCCGTCGTTCCGCACCGCCGAGTAGTAGACGACCTTGCTGTCGCCCTTCCACCTGGTGTAGAACGGCGCCAGATCCGCGCCGATCTCCGCGATCACCCGTTGGTTCCTGCCGTCCGCATCCGCGCGATAGAGCCGGCCCGCCACAGTCCAGGCGACCCAACGCCCGTCGGGGGACCAATCCGCGCCCCCGTTGATGATGGAGGGGAGCGAGAACACCGGGGTGAGTCTCTCCCACCCGCTATCCCCCTCCGGGCGACGCGCGGCCTGCACCGTGATGTCGCCCTGGTCTCCCCACACCGTGTAGAGGACCGAGCGACCGTCGGGCGATATCCGGGGCGCGAGATTGTTCGCCGTGGGAACCTCGATCCGGGTGCGCTTCCCGCCGGCGAGAGGAACCTCGTACAGATCCCGCCGTGACCCTGACTGGACGGAGTGAAACACGATGCGCTTTCCGTCCGGTGAGAAGGAGGGCTGAAACTCGTCCTCCGGCCCGGCGGAGATCGGCTCCGGCGGCGTGCTGCCATCGAGCGGCATGCGCCAGATGTCCTGATTCCCGTTCCGATTGGAGTCGAAGACCAGCCAGCGCCGGTCCGGCGACACCGCGAACGACTCGATGACCTGGGAGCCGCTGGTGACCTGCCGCGCATCACGGAGCGACACCGAGCGGTCGGGCTTGAGCCCGACTTCGAACACGTTGGCCGTCTCGGCGTACAGTCCGTACACCAGCGTCCTGCCGTCGGCCGAGAGACTGATGGTGTGCGGGTGCAGACCGGTGGTCAGCCGGATGGCCGCTCCGCGGGGTGCGCCCGACCGCGACAGTTCGACGAAATAGATGTCCCGTCCGCCGTCCTGGTCCGACACATAGAGCAGACCCCGGCTGTCGGGCAGCCACACGGGGCTGGTGTGGAGCGGGCGATCCTCGGTGATCCGGATCGGCGTGCCGCCCTCGGCCGGCACCACCCAGATCGAGCTGGGAGCGAGGTTGCCGATCGGCGCGTATTGGAAGTTGCCCGAGACGAAGGCGATCCACTTCCCGTCGGGAGACCAGGCCGGGGAGTGGGCCTGGCTGCTGAGTCCGAGGACGCGGGTCGTGTCGGTCTCGAGGTCACGGACATAGAGCGTATCGGCACTGGTATAGGCGATGGCGCTGCCGCGGGGTGCCCACGCGCCCCAGCCCGGCCGGAAATCGGCGGACGCGGCGACCAGCAGGCGGGACACGCCACCCAGTGCCGGCACGACCTCCAGGCCGCGAGGAGAGCGGTAGGTGAGGCGCGCACCGTCGGGCGACCAGGCGGGCATGGCCGTCACCAGGCCGGGCCACCTACCGACCGTCACCGGCTCTCCGCCGGCGAGTTGCTGAACCACGAGGCGGCTCTCGGCCGGTGTGAGACGGCTGTACGCGACCAGCTTGCCGTCCGGTGAAATCGCCGCGTTGGTCTCGAGCCCTGATTCGAGCGTCACAGCGGACCGTTTGCCGAGGACCGGGATCTCGCGCGCGCCGCGCCGGGCGAGAAGAACTCCGCCCGCGGCGACTGCGAGTACCAGGGCACCGAGCACCGTCCATCGGGCTCGCGTCGGACGGATGCTCGTGGCGGTCACCACCGTCTGGGCCTGCGTCGGGGGCATGCCGCCGCTGGGCGTGAGCTGTTGCTCCAGCTGAGTGACCAGCTCGTCCGCGCTCTGCCAGCGATCCGCCGGCACGCTTGGCCAGGCACCTCATCACGATGGCACCCAGGGCGGGCGAGATCGCCGGCCGCCGGGAGGTGATCGGCTCCGGCTGCTGGGTGACGTGTGCCGCCAGCACCTCGTGCGACGACTGGCCGGTGAAGGGAGGCGTGCCGGTGAGCAGCTCGTAGCCCATCGCGCCGACGGCGTAGATGTCCACGCGATGGTCGATGTGCGGATCGGCGGCCGCCTGCTCGGGCGCCATGTAGGCCGGCGTGCCCAGGGCGATGCCCGCCGTGGTGAGCTGCTGGCGGCCGGTGGCCTCGCTCACCGCCTTGGCGACGCCGAAATCGGTCACCAGCGCGTGCCGTCCGGAGAGGAGCACGTTGTCGGGCTTGATGTCGCGGTGGACCACGCCCTGCGCGTGCGCGTAGGAGAGCGCGTCGGCCACCTCGGCGAGGAGCCTCACCGCCTCGTGGACCGGCAGCTCGCCATGGCGGGTGAGCCGCCCGCGGAGGTTCTCCCCATCCACGAACGGCATGACGTAGTAGAGGAAACCCTGGGCCTCGCCCGAGTCGTGCAGCGGCAGGATGTGGGGGTGCTGCAGCCGGGCGGCGAGCTCGATCTCGCGGAGGAAGCGCTCGGGGCCGAGCGTCGCGGCGAGCTCGGGGCGGAGGACCTTGACCGCCACCTTCCGGTGATGCCTGAGATCCTCCGCGAGATAGACGGTCGCCATGCCGCCCTGACCGAGCTCCCGTTCGAGGCGGTAGCGGTCGGCGAGCGCGGCGGCGAGCCGGTTCGGGATGTCGGGCATGGGCCCGAAATCTGCCCGTGGTTCCGCCGGGTCGCCAGCGTCACAACCCTGCCCTCCCGGCTGTTCCATCATAGGAGAGTCCCGGTTTCACGTCCCCCTGCCGTGGAGGCCACGATGCGCACCTCGATCCGATTCGTCTGGCCGGCGACCCTGCTGGCCCTGCTGGTCCCCGCCTGCGACAAGTCCGCACCCCCGACCGATACCGAATCGACAACCGAACCCCTCCAGGAGACCGTGACCACCGCGGAGGAAAGCGCAGCGCGGACGCCCTTCGACGAAGCCGCAGGTGTTTTTCGAGTTCAACACCACGGACAACGATCTGGGCTTCCAGCTTTTCCTCGACGCCGAAGGCTGGCAGAAGGTGGTCCTCACCGATCCCAACGGAGAACAGCTCGTGCGGATCGTGGCCGAAGGGAAGCTGGCGAATCTCGGCCTCACCGAGCTTCGCTTCGAGAGCGCGGAGCCCTCACCCAGCGAGGTGCTCAGCCAGTTTCCGGAGGGCGAATACAAGCTCAGAGGAGTGACCGTCGAAGGCGCCACCCTGTTCAGCAAGGTCGAGCTGTCCCATGACTTTCTCTCCGCTCCGACGATCTCGCCGAGCAACGGGCAGGTCGTCGACCCTGACAACACGGTCGCCACGTTTAGCGCACCCGGCGCCGAACAGATCGAGATCATCATCGAGCAGGAGGATCTGGGTGAGGTCTACGACGTCATCCTCCCGGGAAACAGCACACGGCTGAGAGTGCCCCGGCAGTTCCTGCGGCCGGACACCGAGTACAAGATCGAGATCCTGGCGATTGGAGAGAACGGCAACCGGACCATCGCGGAGAGCACCTTCGAAACCGAGCCGTAACAGCTGCTCCTCACTCCCGGCGCTCCAGCGCGAGCAGGCTGTCCCACACGCTCAACGCGGGCTTGGGTGCGAGCGCGCTGTCCACCAGGCCGAGGTGGGCGAAGAGCGGAAGGCTCGAGCTCGGCGGCGGTGGCGAGGCCGAGAGGTCGAGATCGGTGAAAGTGATCTGAAAAACCGCGACGGCGTCCGCCGCGTCGAGGATCGCGGCGTGACGCCGGATATACCTCGTCTGAAGCTCGGGCGTGCTGGAGACCGGGCCCGCCGCCACCGACGGCCACCCGCCCTCGAGCACCAGCTCGGGGATCGGGCTGTCGGCGACCAGCCGGGTGTAGTAGTCGAGCGGGATGTCCTCCGGCGTCTGGTAGCCGCCGAGCCAGGGATAGGAGGACAATCCCAGCGCGTCGATGAAGGGGAAGTCCGCCCGGTCCTCCGCGATGCCGACGTAGCCGCCTGCCCCCTGTAGTCCGCCCCACGCCGTCTCCACCTGCACGCTTACGACGAGGCGCGAAGTGGTGCCCCGCGCGCGGAGCTCGGCGGCGGCCTGACCCGCCATCGTCACCACCGCCGAATACACCGGCGGCTCCGCGGCCAGCCGGATCAGGTTGGTCTCCGCGGCGAGGCTCAGGTACTCCGGCCGGAGGATCGAGTCCACCGCACTCACATACTCGCGATAGAGGTCCTGGATCGCCGGCTCGGTGATGCTTCGCCCCGCTGCGATCAGCGCGGGATCCTCCCGCGACCGGTCGAGGCCGTCGGTGACGTCCAGGGCGACGGTGATCGGCTGGCCGACGCCCCGGTAGTAGTTCGCCAGAGGGAGCCGGACGGTCCTCACCTCCACCGCGGCGGAGATTCCGTCGAGCAGTACCTGCCAGGGGATCGAGAGCTGGATCAGCCCGGCGTCGGAGTGCTGCGTGGCGAGCGTCAGGGTAGGAAGCACGAGCGCGGTATCCGGCCGCGGCGGAAAGGCGGAGAACCCCAGGCGATAGGTGCGCGTCGGGCCGTCGGGCCCAGAGGAATCCGAGCCGCAGGCAGAGAAGAGCAGCGCGGCGACGAGCGGCCGCACGCCGGTGAGGGATGGCATGGATTTCTGAAGACAAGTAATCGGTGCGCCCGGCCCACGCCATGGTCGCCGACGGCGACTGCCGGGAAACATGGGGCGGGCGCGTTTCGTAGAGCCCTAATGTCCCTCCCGCGCGCCACGCTCACCTGCGCCGTGCTCACCTGCGCCTGTGCCGGCGGATCCTCGAGCAACTCGGCACCCGCGCCGGCCGACGCCGGTCCGGTATTCTCAGTGGACACGGTCGCCACGGGGCTCAAGAACCCGTGGTCCCTGGCCTTCCTCCCCGACGGCGGCATGATCGTCACCGAGAAGTACGGGGGTATCCGTCACTACCCGAAGGGGTCGCCGGAGTATCGAGAGCTCGAAGGTGTACCGCGTTCACTGCAACTGGCCGACGGTGGTCTGCTCGACATCGCGCTCGATCCCCGATTCTCGGAGAACCGGCTCGTCTATCTCGCCTTCACCGAGGGCGACTCGGCTGCCAACCACACCGCCCTGTTTCGCGCCCGGCTCGACGGTGACCGGCTGGCGGACGGACACGTCATCTTCCGCGCGTCACCCGACAAGGTAGGGACCGGCCACCCCGGCGGCCGGATCGTCTTCCTCCCCGACGAGACCCTGCTGCTCACGGTCGGTGACGGCTACGACTTTCGCGACCAGGCCCAGAATCTGAACAGCCCCCTGGGCAAGATCATGCGGCTGGACCGCGAGGGGCGGCCGCCGGAGAACAACCCGTTCGCGAGCCGGCCGGAGGCGATCCCGGCGATCTTCAGCTACGGACATCGAAATCCCCAGGGGCTTCTGGTGGATCCGCGCGACGGAACGGCCTGGGAGCACGAGCACGGGCCGAAGGGCGGCGACGAGATCAATCGCCTCCAGCCCGGGCTGAACTACGGGTGGCCCCGCACCTCGTTCGGGGTGGACTACAGCGGCGAGCTCATCTCGAAGGAGCAGACCGCCAAGGACATCGAGCCGCCGGTGCTGGTCTGGGTCCCTTCCATCGCACCTTCGGGGTTCGCGCTCTACCTCGGGGACGCCTTCCCGGAGTGGAAGGGCGACTTCTTCGTCGGCGGGCTGGCGGAGAAGAGTCTGCGGCGGGTCCGCATGCGCGGCGGGGAGGTCGTGTTGCAGGAGATCCTGCTGCGCGAGCTCAAGGCCCGGGTCCGCGACGTCCGGAACGGACCGGACGGGTTCCTCTACCTGGTGACCGACGCCCCCGAGGGCTCGGTGTTGCGGCTCCGGCCGCGAACGCAGTGAGAATGCCGCGAGGCGGGCTACGTCCTAGTGGGGGAGCAGCGACACCGAACCCCAAGCCCAAGGGCGCCCGACCATGCGAGCCATGTTCTTCAACCTCTTCCCTTCCACCGCCTCAAGAGCTCGGACCTGCGTGACGTGAACGTCACCGTCTGGCGTCCGAATGCCGGCGGCCCCGACCAGGTCACCCTCTATCTCACGCTGGAGGAGAAGACCCACCGCATCGCGACCGTGACCGGGGGCGAGCTCCTCGGCCGAGCCACTGCGTCCGCGCGGCGGCAGGGCGACGGCGGCACCCTGCTGGTGGAAGGCACGACCAAGGACGGCACCCCCATCAAGCTCGAGCTCAGCTGCAACGCGTTCAGCGAGATCGCGGAAGGGAACGGTTGACGCCGGACCTGCCTGGGACTAGGGAGAACCCCCGAAAGGGGGTTTTCTTTATGGGGGTATCGCGCAGGCCACGCTTCGGACGACTCACGAGGAGAGTGCGATGGCGCCTCTGAAGAAAGCGGGCAAGAAGGCCCGGAAGATGGTGAGCAAGGCGAAAAGCAAGCTTACGCGCAAGAAGAAGCGCAAGGGCGGGAAGAAGCTCGCGGCCGCGGCGCTGGCCGTAGGCGCGGCGGTGGGCGTCGGCGTCGCCGCAGCCCGGGCGCGAAAGAGAAAGAGGACCTGAAGACCTCACCCCTGACCGGCGCGGGCCCGGGCTTCGGGCTCGCCCCGGTCGAAGCATGACATCGCCCGCCCGCCCGCCGTGCGACGAAGCCGTCATCCGCTCGTCGGCGCGCGGCGGGCGTGGCTGCCCCGAAGACGCCCGGCGGTGGGTGCTGGCCGCCACCATCCTCGGCTCCAGCATGGCGTTCATCGACGGCTCTGTCGTGAACGTCGCCCTGCCCGTCATTCAGTCCGATCTGGACATGTCCGTGTCCGGCGTGCAGTGGGTGGTCAACTCCTACATGCTGATGCTGAGCGCGCTCATTCTCGTGGGCGGTGCCGCGGGCGACCGGTTCGGCCGGCGGCGCGTCTTCGTGATCGGCATCGCGGTGTTCACCGCCGCGTCGGTAGCTTGCGGCCTGGCGCCAGGCGCGGGGATGCTCATCGCCGCGCGGGCCGTACAGGGGGTCGGCGGCGCGCTGCTGGTTCCGAGCAGCCTCGCGATCATCAGCGCCGGCTTTCCGGAGGGAGAGCGCGGCCGCGCGATCGGCACCTGGGCCGGCTTCTCCGCGCTTACCACCGCGCTGGGCCCGGTGCTCGGCGGGTGGCTGGTGGACGTGTGGTCCTGGCGGCTGATCTTCCTGGTGAACGTGCCGATCGCCGCGGCGGCCCTGCTGCTCGCGCGGCATGTGCCCGAGAGCCGCAACGAATCGGACGCGCCGCTGGATTGGCGCGGCGCGCTGCTGGCCGTGGCCGGACTCGGCGCCATCGTCGAGGGACTGACGGCAGCCTCCCAGCTCGACTGGCGTCAGCCCGCGGTGTTCGGCTCACTGCTCGGCGGCGCGTTGCTCCTCGGCGCCTTCCTGCGCCACGAAGCCCGGACCGACAGCCCGATGGTCCCGCTGGAGCTGTTCCGCTCCCGCGCCTTCGCCGGCGCCAACGCGATGACGTTTCTCCTCTACTTCGCGGTCGGCGGCGCGCTGTTCTTCCTCCCGTTCAACCTCATTCGCACCCAGCATTACTCGGCCGCCCAGGCGGGGGCGGCCTTCCTTCCGTTCACCCTGGTCATGGGCGTGTTGTCCCGTTGGTCCGGAGGACTGGTGGATCGCTACGGCGCGCGGTTACCGCTCACGGTCGGTCCGCTGATCGCCGCAGCGGGGCTCGCGCTCCTCGCGGTGCCCGGGATCGGCGGCTCCTACTGGAGCACCTTCTTTCCCCCGATGCTGATCCTCGGACTCGGCATGTCGGTGAGCGTGGCGCCGCTCACCACTACCGTGATGGGCGCGGTGCCCGAGAATCATGCCGGCACCGCCTCTGGGATCAACAATGCCATCGCCAGGCTGGCAGGAATGCTGGCCGTCGCCGTGCTCGGTGCGGTAGCGGTGGCGGTGTTCGGCTCCGCGCTGAAGGAGCGGCTCGAAGGCGTACGAGTACCTGCCTCCGTCCGCGACGCGGTGCTTCAGGAAGTGCCGCGGCTGGCGGAGGCCCGTGTGCCGGCGCAGGCGGAGGGGCTGCGTGGCCCGATCGAGGCCGCGTTGGCGCAATCGTTTGTGGCGAGCTTTCGGGTGGTGATGCTGGTGGCGGCGGGACTGGCGGTGCTCAGCTCGGTGTGTGCATGGCTGTCCATCGCGGGAAAGTCTCGGGCCGCGGGAGGCCGCCGCCTGTCACCCTGAACGGGTCATGCCCCCTTCGCTGCGCTCAGGGTGACAGACGGAACGTCACCAGCACCGCTCCCTCCGGCGGCTCCTCGGTGCCACCCACGGAGGCGTAGAGCCGGCGAGCCGCCTGGTTCTCCCAATCCGTCAACACCCAGGCCTCACTACAGCCCAGCTCGCGCCCGCGATCGAACAACGCCCGCATGAGACGACCGCCGATCCCCTGCTGCTGATACCTGGCCGCAACTCCCACCTCGTTGATCCAGAGCTCCGGCTGCTTGTCCGGATGGACGTAGTGCACCGCCGACGCCATGCCGATCACGACTTCGCCGTCCAGAGCCACGGCGAGATGATGACGGGCATCGGAGAGGAATTCCGCCGCCCAGCGAGGGTCGACCGGGTCGTCGAAGACGTCCGGCGCGACCCGCTCGAGCACCGCGAGATCATCCGGACCCAACAGACGTATGGTGAGACTCACCTGGAGAGCGTCGGAGAAATCGTCACCGGCTGACCCAGCGTCACCGGCTGGGCCGCGACGAGCCGTGACTCCCACTTGAAATAGACTGACGATCCGATCGTCCACATCACGACGCCGACGAGGCAGACTATGCGGAGACGCTGGACCGCTTCCCGCAGCAGGTCGTCTGGCAGCCCCCTCCCGCCGAACGATCGGAGAGGGGGCGGCGTGCCGAGCTCGGCCTCGAGCAGCTTGGGGGCGGTCATGTCCGGGAAGCAGGGATACCGCCAAAGTTAAGGTCCTAGTTGTCCCTCGGACAGAATGCCGAGGCCTCGTTACTGTTCAGGCTCACGATTTCACAGGAAACCCGCCATGCTCCGGATTCACGAGGGATGAGAGGTCTCGCCCGCGCCGCGCTCGTAGCGGCGGCCTTCGCCGGCTGCGCCCCGTCTCCGCCATCCGAACCTTCTCCCCGCTCCGCCGCCGATCTGCTCGTCCTGGGCGGCACGGTCTACGACGGCAGCGGCGCAAAGCCCTACGCCGCCGACATCGCGATCGCCGGGGACAGCATCGTCGCCGTGGATCGTGGCCGGCGCACCAGCGCCCGCGACACGCTCGACGCGCGCGGGCTGGCCGTGGCACCCGGATTCATCAACATGCTGAGCTGGGGATTCGACGAGCTGCTGCAGGACGGCCGCGGCGAGAGCGACCTGCGCCAGGGCGTGACGCTCGAGATCTTCGGCGAGGGCCAGTCGCCCGGTCCGGTGAACGAGCGCGTCGCCCGGGAGATGCTGGCCCGGGGCGACACGGCGCATCCGTGGGGCTTCGGCGAGGCGCTGGATTCGCTCGTCGCGCGCGGCGTCTCCATGAACGTCGCCTCCTTCGTCGGCGCGACGACCCTGCGGATGCACGAGGTCGGCACCGAGGACCGCGCGCCGACCGCGGAGGAGCTGGCCCGGATGGAGTCTCTGGTCCGGCAGGCAATGGAGGAAGGCGCCCTGGGCGTGGGGACGTCGCTCATCTATCCGCCCGCGAGCTACAGCACGACGGCGGAGCTCATCGCGCTGGCGAAGGCATCGGCGCCGTACGGTGGCATGTACATCTCCCACATGCGCGGCGAGGGGGAGCACCTCCTCGAGGCCGCCGACGAGCTCCTCACCATCTCGCGCGAGGCCGGTGTCCCGGCCGAGATCTACCACATCAAGGCCGCGGGCCGCGATAACTGGGGCAAGTTCGACGCATTGCTGGCCAAGGTGGACTCGGCGAGGAAGGCCGGACTCCGCATCTCGGCCGACATGTACACCTACCCCGCCAGCTCGACCGGTCTGACCTCGCGGTTCCCCACCTGGTCGGAGTCCGGCGGGTTCGACTCGCTCCTCGTCCGCCTCAAGGACTCGGTCACCCGCGCCCGCGTCGCCGCCGAGAGCGACATGCGGGAGCCGACCGGGATCCTCCTCGTCGGCTTCCGCTCCGCCGGAATGCGGCCGCTCATCGGCAAGACCCTGGCAGACATCGCCACCGAGCGCGGTGTGGCGCCCGAGGTAGCGGCGATGGATCTCGTCGTCGAGGATCAGAGCCGTATCGGTGTGGTCTTCTTCAGCATGGCGGAGGAGAACGTGCGTAAAGCGGTGCGGACGCCGTGGGTGAGCTTCGCGTCCGACGGCGGGTCCTTCACCCTCGCCGACTCGGTGCCGGCCAACTCCACCCACCCGCGCGCCTACGGCAACTTCGCCCGGCTGCTCGGCCGCTATGTCCGGGAGGAGAAGCTGATCACCCTCGAGGAGGCGGTTCGCCGGCTCACCGCCCTGCCGGCCGCGAACCTGGGTCTCCGGCGGCGAGGACGCCTGGCGCCCGGCAACTACGCGGATGTCGTCGTCTTCGACCCGGCCAAGGTCGCCGACCTCGCCACCTACGAGCAGCCGCACCGCTATGCCGCCGGCGTGCGACATGTAGTGGTGAACGGCAAGGCCGCACTGCGCGACGGCCAGGTGACCGATGCTCGCCCCGGCCGGGTCGTGCGCGGTCGCGGATGGAAGAGGTAAAGGCCGCCTGGATCTCTTCCTCCGGCGGCTTCACAGCCAGCATCTCGCCGGCCCTCCGCTCGAGACGCCGGAGGCAGTCGTCCGCTCGCTCACCGCGGTGCAGTCGCAGGACTATCTGGGGGCGAAGTGGTCCGTCGGCCAGCGGGTGCGCGGGAGCACCGAGGCCGCGGTGGACGAGGCGTTCTCCAGCGGCAGGATTCTCCGCACCCACGTGCTGCGGCCGACCTGGCACTTCGTCTCACCGGACGACATCCGCTGGCTGCTCCGGCTCACCGCTCCCCGGATCCATGCGCTCAACGCCTATCCGAACCGTCTGTTCGAGCTGGACGTCCGCCTGCTCACCCGCGCGCACGCGCAGCTTGCCCGGGCGCTCGAGGGTGGGAGGCAGCTCACCCGCGCCGAGCTCGCGACGGAGCTGGCGAAGGTGAAGATCGTCGCTCGGGGACAACGACTCGCCTACATCGTCATGCACGCGGAGCTGGAGGCGCTTATCTGCAGCGGAGCTCTCCGCGGCAAGCAGCATACATACGCGCTGCTGGAGGAGCGAGCACCCGCGGGGCGGGTCCTCGACCGCGAGGAGGCGCTGGCTCAGCTCACCCGCCGGTTCTTCGTGAGCCACGGGCCGGCGACCCTCAAGCACTTCGCCTGGTGGTCCGGGCTCACGATGGCCGACGGCAAGGCCGGATTGGCGATGGTTCAGTCGCAGCTGACCCGGATCGAAGTCGCAGGCCAGGTCTATTGGGCGGGAACGTCGGGGCCGGGAGCGCGCCGCATGCCGGCCAGGGCCTGGCTGATCCCCGAATACGACGAGGCGCTCATCGGGTACAAGGATCTCGCCGTCCCCGATCTGCCGCGGGGCCGGCGCGTGTGGAGGGACGGATGGCATCGGCCAATCATGATCGAAGGGAAGCGCGCCGGGACCTGGCGACGGACCGTCGTCGGCGGCGGCCGACTGCTCCTGAAAACCAACCTGTTCGCCACGCTGAACGCCATGCAGGGGCGGATGCTCGACGCCGCCACCGGGCGCTACGCGAGATTTCTCGGCCTGCCTACTGCTTCAGCATCTTGGGGTCCTGGTAAACCATGAGATGCGCGTACGGCGTTCCCGGGAACATGATGTAGCTGCCGCCCGCGTTCGGGCGCGTGGGGATTCCGGTGGCGGTCGGATCGAGCGGCCAGAGCAGCATCCAGTGCGGCGGCTCGCGGACATCCTTCGTGGCCGCACTACGATCCATCACGATCTCTCCCTTTGCCGTCTCGAATGCACGTGCATGCGTGCCCGGCCGGCTTCGTCACCGCAGAAGGGGGCATTGCTGCCGTCGGGCATGATGGTGCAGGTGAAGCCGTTGCTTCCCTGCCGCACCGGGACCACCTTCCCACCCGGCTCGAGCCGGGCGATGGCGGCCGCGCTCGCGATGCGCGGCGGACCGCCCGCCTCCGCCTCCTGGATGAATTCGTTGTTGGCCTTGTCCTGGGCGAAGCCGGCGGTGACGGGAAGCACGAACAGAACTGCGGCGGGAACGAGGATAGGATACTTCATGGCCACTTCCCTGAGACGCTGCCGCGGGCAGGGAACACGGCGGCCGGGGGCGATGGCCGCAGTGGGGCGCGGCGGACGTCGCGCCGAATTCTTATGATGCGTACTAGGGACCGCGAGTCGCGGGGGTAGCCATGACCTCACCCAAACTCGTCTGCCAGCCGCGCGGGGACACCACCGATTCCTGGGGGTTCCTGGGGCTTCGCCGCCGCCTGCCGGACGACCTGCTGCGCCAGGCGTCGAAGCGCCTCCAGATCCTGGCACTCGTCGCGAGCGCGCTCTGGATCGTGGGGTCGGTGCTGTGGCATCTCGCGCTGTATTCCAGCCATCCCGAAGACCCCCTCGCCACCAGCTTCAGCTTTCCCGACGCCATCGCCGCGAGCGCCGCCGTCGCGTCCTTCGCGCTCTACGCGTATCTGAGGAAGCACGATCGCAGCCCGACGTTCGTGATGAACCTCGGGCTCCTGTACCTGCTGACTCTCGCGTTCGATCTCGGGGTGCTGGTCCACTGGGGGCCGCCCGCAGCGATGCCGCTCGACCCCGGCGTCCCGGAGCTCACGTGGGTCGGCCCGTTGATCCTGATGTTCGCGGCACTGCTGCCCGTCGAGCCCTGGAAGATGCTCGTGGCCGGACTTCTCGCCGCCTCCATGGACTCGATCGGCATGGTGTTGAGTCAGACCTTCGGCGGCGTGGACTTCGGGCCGTTGCGCAACGCGCTCATCATGCACTACCCCAACTATCTGCTGCTCGCGGTGGCGATGGTCATCTCGGGCGTGGTCACCCGGCTCGGCCAGCAGGTGTCGCGCGAGCGGGAGATGGGGAGCTATCGCCTGGGCGAAATGCTGGGCCGCGGCGGCATGGGCGAGGTCTATCGCGCGACCCACCGGATGCTGGCCCGTCCGGCGGCCATCAAGCTGATCCGTTCGGAGGTGCTCGACGCCGGCGACGGCGGGACGAGGGCCCAGGTCGCGACCGTGCGGTTCCGGCGCGAAGCCGAAGCCGCGGCCCGGCTCCGGTCACCCCATACCGTGGAGCTCTACGACTTCGGCGTGACGGAGGAAGGCCGGCTCTACCTGGTCATGGAGCTGCTCGAGGGGATCACGCTCGACATGCTGGTTCGCCATCACGGGCCCGTGCCGCCGGCCCGGGTGATCCACGTCCTCACGGCAGATCTGCGACTCGCTGGAGGAGGCCCACGCGGCGGGGCTGGTCCACCGCGACATCAAGCCGGCCAACATTCACCTCGGCCAGGTCGGCCGGGAGCACGACTTCGTGAAGGTGCTCGACTTCGGCCTGGTCAAGTCGTTCGACGGCGGCGGCGGCGCAGGAGTCGCTCGCGAGCGCCGTGGGTGTCACGCCGGGGACGCCGGCCTACATGGCCCCCGAGATGGCGAGCGGCACCGCGGTGGATGGCCGGGCGGACCTGTATTCCCTGGGCTGCGTCGCGTACTACATGCTCACGGGGAAGCTCGTCTTCGAGGCGGAGACCGCGATCCAGACCATCCTGCAGCACGTTCAGCAGCCGCCGGTGCCTCCATCCCAGCGCACCGATATGCCGATACCGCCCGCCCTGGAGGCCCTGGTGCTGGCCTGTCTCGCCAAGCGGCCGGCGGACCGGCCCGCCAGCGCGGCCGAGCTGCGTGGGGCGTTGGACGCGATCGGGTCGGAGCCGTGGACCGAGGAGGAAGCGGCGCGGTGGTGGGGTACGAGAGAGACGCGAACGACCTAATCGGGCTCCAGCGGTGAAGCCTCGACGCTGCGGGCGATCCCCCGTGAGGCCCCTCCCGGCAGCGACCGGGCGAGCAACCCGGAGAAGTCCGGAGCCGGCGTATCCCATTCGTCACACCGGCAGGTGACCACCCGGGCTTCCCCGTCGGTCATCAGCTCCAGCGTGATATGCGTGCCGATCTCGCCCCGGCGTGAGGTCGGCCGCGGTCGCACCAGCCAAATACGCCGGTCGGGTCCCATGAACGCGCGCTCCTTCATGCCCGGATCATTGGCGGGTCCCGGGAGCGGGTCAACTGTCAAGAGTTAGACGGTGTCGCGTTGGAATACGCGGCGCGCGCGCGACGTGCACGAACTGACACGCATAGGATGGGCCATCCGTGAACTGGGGACGCGGAGCACCGATCCTTATTCATCAACCAGTCGCCCGAGACCCGGCCCGAGCGGCACGCACCTCGCGCACGACACGCGCGATCTCCGCGATGGTCACCGGCCGCCGAACAACACGTACCCACGACCCGAGCGGAACCTTCGACCCCGCATGCGCAAGGAGCACCGCCGGCGGATCCCCATGCCGGGCCAGCAGCTCCCCCAGCGTCGCGTCGCTCGTCCCACCCAGCGCGGCTCCATCCACCAGCACCAGCCCCACCCGCCCTCGCTCCGGCACCTCGGGCCGATAGACGAGCGCCTCGTCCACGCTCCGCGCCCCGACCGCGTCGTACCCGTCCTCGCGCAGCTGCGCCCGCAGCAGGGCACGGGGCCAGTGCTCCGGCAGGATCAGCAGCACCCGAGGGGATTCGAAACCGGGAGGAGATGCCATATTAATGAAGCTATGAACCTTCGTATCTGCGACAGCGGCCACGAGCAGATCCTGCCCGCTTCCATCGAGCTGGTGGAGCAGGCCTTCGCACCGGACGCTCCGATCAAGGACGCGACCGAGATCGCGCTCGCCGAGGGGGAGCGGTGGATCGCCGCCGTCGCCGTCGGGGCACCGAGTAGCCCGGCCGAGTTCCTGGTCACCGGTGCCGAGGGGGAGGTCGCGGCTCCATCCGCCCGGGTGGCCCGCCAGGAGGCGCTCCAGCGATTTCGGGAGTTCATGTCGACCTGATACCCGCTCAGGGAGGCGCGATGGGAACGATGCGACTGGTGGTGGACGCGCACGGCCGTGAGACACCGGTCCAAGTGGAGACGGAGCGGCTGGCCGACCTGATCGCCGACCGGGGCAACCGACTGTGGCTCGACATCGGCGACCCGGGAGCGGAGGAGGTCGAGCTGCTGCGCCGGGTGTTCGGCTTCCACGAGCTGGCGCTGGAGGACGTCACCCGCGCTCACGAGCGACCCCGCTGCGATGCCTACGCGGGATACTACTTCATCGTGGTGTACGCCGCGGAGCACACGGGTGACGCGTTCGTGCCGCAGGAGCTGAATCTCTTCTGGGGCGAGAATTTCCTCGTCACCATCCACCGGAACACGCCCGCCGTCCTCTCGGTGCTTCAGCAGGCACGCCGGCGCTGGGAACAGAGCGAGGATCGCTGCGACCTCGGCGTGGCCGGGCTGGCGTATACGCTGTTCGAGAGCCTGGTGGACGGGTACTTCGTGGTGCAGGACCGCATTCGCGAGCGGATGGAGAAGATCGAGGAGGCGATCTTCGCGGGCACCGACGGCGCCGCGGCCGATCTCTTCCGGCTCCGCAAAGAGCTGCTGCGAGTTCCCCGGCTGCTGGCGCCGACCACCCACGTGCTCACCGAGGTGCTGCGCCGCGAGCGCCACATCCCCGAGCCGCTACGGCCCTATTTCAACGACGTGCAGGACCACGCCGTTCACGTGCTCGCCGAGCTGGACACCTACCGCGACCTGCTGAGCGCCGCGCTCGACGTCCACGTCTTTCATGCCTTCAACAACCTCGGGCGGATCATGCAGCGGCTGACCGCCATCACGGTGATCATCCTGGTCCCGAACTTCGTCGCCAGCATCTACGGGATGAATTTCGCGCACAGCATCCCGGGCAGTCAGTGGGAGTACGGGTTCGTGGCGGTGGTGGCGTTCCTCGCGATCATGGTCATCTGGGGCTTCATTCACTCAAAGATGCTCGGCTGGATCTGAGTGCAAACTTCGGCACTCGACAACCCCTCGCCGGCTATGAGAAAGCGCTGAGGGGTTTTTCTTCGCTGGCACAAGAGTCGCATCCTCTCCTCTCACCGAAAACCTCCATCCCTTCACCCAACGCCTGATTGCAGGGACGGCGGAGCCCGCGGGCTCCGCGGGATGGCCTTGCCACGCCCTGACGAGCGACTCTACCGGGGAAACGCACCGATGACGAGCAGGAAACTGGCCGGTTTCGCGGTCCTAGGCGCAACGCTGTGGCTCGCCGGCTGCAGCGACGGTACTACGGCTCCCCAGCCCCCATCGGGGCTCGAGGTGGCGGCCGCGACCGCCGAGGTCGAGGCCCTCGCCGCCGAGGTCCGGGCACTCGCGGCCAGCCAGGGGATCACGCCGCTGCAGCGTCCGGCGCCGGTGCGCTCGCAGCTGTCGTTGCTCGGTCAGGCGCTCGCGTTCGACAAGGTCCTGAGCGGCAACCGGGACATCTCCTGCATGACGTGCCACCTGACCTCGAGCGCCACGGTGGACGGGCGGAGCCTCGCCATCGGCCAGGGGGCGACCGGCCTCGGTCTCAACCGGGTGCACCCGCAGAGCAAATTCGTCCACCGGAGTGCGCCGGCACTCTTCAACCTCCACGCGATGAACATGCTCACGTGGGACGGGCGTGTGTTCGTGTCCCCCACCGGTGTCATCCGCGGCCCTGAGACGATCCTGGCCTCCCAGCGGGCGGTCTTCGAGTGCGGCGCCGTATCGGCCCTCCCAATGTTCCCGGTGCTCTCGCGGCCCGAGATGCGGGCCGATGCCGGGAACGAGCTGGCCGCGATCCCGGACAGCCTCCATCAGCGCATTTGGAGGTTCCTGATGCGGCGGCTGGGCGGGATCCCCGAGTACCGTACGATGTTCGAGGGCGCGTACCCCGGGGAGAGCTTCGACAACATGAGCTTCGCCCATGCCGGCAACGCGATGGGGTGCTGGATCGCAGCGGTGTTTGCCTCCACGAACACGCCATGGGACCGCTTCCTGGCCGGGAACACCGACGCGATGACGGAGACCCAGCTCCTGGGCGCCAAGGCCTTCCTCGGCACGGCCAAGTGTTCCCAGTGCCACAGCGGCCCCGTGCTCAGCGACAACAGGTTCCACAACGTCCTGATTGCCCAGGTGGGCCCCGGGTTCGGCGACGGGCCCGACGGCCACGACGACTTCGGACGGATGAGGCAAACCGGGAACACTCAAGCACAAGTACCAGTTCCGCACGGCGCCGCTCCGGAACGTAGAGCTGACCGCGCCCTACGGGCACGACGGCGCGATCGCAGACCTGAGGAGCTGGGTGGATCACTACAGCCAGGCCGGGACCAAGCTCCAGGCGTACAACCCCGGCCAGCTCGAGCCGCTGCTGCAGAACACGCTGCTGCCGACGGCCGACCAGATCCTGCTGACGCGCGACATCAAGCTCAAGAATCTGGTCATGCCGCCGGAGACGGTGGATCAGATCACCGAGTTCCTCAAGGCGCTCACCGATCCCGCGGCCCGCAATCTCGGTGCGTTCGTGCCGCTCCGAGTGCCGAGCGGACTGTCGGTGGACGGCGCCCCCTGACGAACACCGACAGCCTCGACAGTCGTCCGATGCCGGTCGTGGTCGACCGGCATCGTTCGTTTCGGCCCCCAACCCTCTGGCGCGAGTCCGGCCACGGCACCATACTCACGGACCCTTGCCAGGAGAATCCGATGGCCTCGTGGAGAAGTGTCGGTGCCGTGCTCGTGCTCGCCAGCCTGCTCGTCCACTGCAAGAACGACCGCCAGCCCGAGTCTACCGAACGGCCCGCTGAGATTTCGCAGACCCCCGTCCCCGTGGCCACTCCCGTTACGATCACGGCTTCCGACTTCAAGCTCGAGCTGCCGGACACCATCCCGGCCGGCGTGGTCACGTTCAACCTGGTGAACCAGGGCAAGGAGTTCCACCACGCGCAGCTCTTCAAGCTGGAAGACGGAAAGACGATGGATGATCTTGCCGTCGCCATGAAGGAGCACGGGCCGCCGCCGTCATGGATGAAGCACCTCGGAGGACCTAACGCGGCGGGCCCAGGCCAGACGATCACGGGCGCGAACGTCCTCACGCCGGGCAACTACGTGGTCCTCTGCTTCATTCCGAGCCCCGATGGTCAGCCGCATGTAGCTAAGGGGATGGTGCGTCCGTTTACTGTCAGCGGAACGGGTACCGAGGTGGCGGCGCTGCCGCCGGTCGCCGACACGATCCGTCTGGTCGATTACGATTTCCAGCCCTCGCGTCCGCTCAAGGCAGGGTCGCACACGTTCCTGGTAGAGAACGACGGTCCTCAGGTCCACGAGCTCGTAGTCGTGAAGCTTGCCACCGGGAAGACCATCCAGGATTTCGCGGCATGGGCCGAGCATCTCAAAGGTCCGCCGCCTGCAGAATCCGTGGGGGGTGTTACGGGCCTCGACAAAGGCGTCGCGGCGCAGTTCACGGCTGACCTGACTCCGGGAGAATACGGTTTCATCTGCTTTGTGCCGGACGCCAAGGACGGGAAGCCCCACTTGGCACACGGGATGATGAAGCAATTCAAGGTGGAGAGCTGAGCGGAGCGTCGCGCGGCAGCGTCGCGGCGCTGGTACTGGCGGCCGGGTCTTCGTCCCGCCTCGGCAGCAACAAGCTTCTCATCGAGCTGGATGGAGAACCGGTGGTACGGCGGGCCGCAAGACCGGCGCTCGAAGCCGGGCTCGCTCCGGTCATCGTGGTGCTCGGATTCGAGGCCGAGCGCGTAGCGGCCGCGATCGAGGGTCTCCCGGTCGAGACCGCGCTGAACCAGCGCCACGCGGAGGGAATCCACACGTCGGTGCAAGCGGGGCTGGACCGCGTGGGTGAGCGCACCGATGCGGCGATCGTCATCCTCGCCGACATGCCGCTGGTGACGCCGCTGATGCTCCGCGAGCTCGTCGCACGCTTCCGTGGCGGTGCACCCATCGTGATCTCGCGCTACGGAGAGATCCAGGCCCCGCCTACGCTCTACGCCCGCTCGCTGTTTCCCGCGCTCAGCACCGGAGGCGAGGGATGTGGCCGCCGGGTCATTCGGGAACACTCCGACCTGGTGACCGCGCTCGATTGGTCTCCTGAGCTTCTCGCCGACCTCGACCGCCCCGAAGACATCGCGCGGGTCCGCGCGCTCGTGACCGAGTCCGGCTGAGCCATGATCCGCGTCCTCCTCGCCCTGCTGCTCCCTTCCCTCGCGCTGGCGCAGACACCGTCGGGGTGGCCGCTGCACGGCTACGACCTCGCCGGCACGCGATTCTCCCCGCTTACGCAGATCGACAGCGCGACGGTCTCCCGCCTCGAGCCGAGGTGGACCTGGCACAGCGGCGTGACGGCGACCTTCCAGGCGACCCCTATCGTTCTCGACACGGTGATGTACGTGTCGCTCCCGTTCAGCGGAGTCGCGGCGCTCGATGCGCGGGACGGCCGCGAGCTCTGGCGCTACCGGCACGAGCCGCGCACCGACAAGCTCTGCTGCGGACCGGCGAACCGCGGGGTCGCGGTCGCGGGGGACAAGGTCTACGTCGGGACGACCGACGGGCGGCTGGTCGCGCTCGACCGGGCCACGGGAAAGACCCAGTGGGACGTGACCGTAGCGGAGTACGCCGGCACGACGGAGGCCACGACGCAGCTCGCCGAGAGCGATCCGCTGTCGCGCGTCGGTGCCACGGGCTCGACCGGCGTGGGCATCAGCGCGGCGCCGCTGGTCTACGACGGGAAGGTGTTCGTCGGCATCGCAGGCGTGGGCTACGGCCTCCACCCGGACCAGGGTCTCGCGGTCGTCGGCGTCTCCGGCCAGTACGGTCGGCCCGGACTCATGGCGGCGTTCGACGCCGGCACCGGTCGTGCGCTCTGGCACTTCGACGTCACCGGACCGGGATGGGAAGGCGAGTTCCGCGGCGCGACGCCCGACGGCGTCGGGCTCCAGCGGGACCTGGCCTCGGAAAAGAAAGCGGCCGCCTCGCACGCCGACGCCTGGAGGTACGGCGGCGGTTCCATCTACGCCACGCCCGTCGTGGATGCCGAGCGCAAGCTGCTCATCTTCGGCACCGGCAACCCGTCGCCCCAGATGGCCGATGCCTCGCGCCCGGGCGACAACCTGTACACCTCCTCGCTCGTGGCGCTGGATCTCAGAACCGGCAAGATGGTGTGGCACTACCAGCAGGTGCCCCACGACCGCTGGGGATACGACGCCGCGAGCTCGCCGGTGCTGCTCGAGGTGATGCGGGGAGGCAAGTGGATTCCCGCGGTTGCGCAGGCCGGGAAGACCGGCTGGGTGTACGTGCATGACCGGCGCAATGGCAAGCTGCTGTTCAAGTCGGAGCCGTTCGTGCCGCAGCGCAACCTGTTCACCCCGCCGCAGCCTGGTGAGGGCGTCGTGATCGCGCCGGGGATCGCGGGCGGCGCCAACTGGTCTCCGTCGGCGTACGATCGCGGGCCGCCACCTGTTCTACGTCGCCGCACTCCACCTGCCGACCCGTTATCTGGCCCATGAGGCGAAGCGGCCAGACGGCAGCGTGCTGCACTACGCAAGCACGCAGAACATCGCGGAGAGCTGGGGCACGCTTTCGGCGATCGACCTCGGCGCGGCCGGCCGGCTGCGATGGCAGGTGAAGGCCGACGAGCCGCTGGTCGGCGGCGTGCTGGCGACTGCCGGCGGCCTGGTCTTCTCCGGCACGGGCAAGGGCCGGTTCGGCGCGTTCGCGAGCGGCACGGGAAAGGAGCTGTGGTCCTGGCAGGGCGAGGCGGGAGTCAACGCCCCGCCGATCTCCTACTCGGTGGGCGGCAGACAATACGTGGCGGTCGCCGTCGGCGGCAATGCCCTGTTCGGCTTCAAACAGGGCGACGCGGTGGTGGCGTTCACGTTAGGGGAGTAATTCCCTGTCACCCTGAGCGAAGCGTAGGGGGCATGACCCGACGGATGCCCCCTACGCTTCGCTCAGGGTGACAAGCAATCAAGAGGTGCATCTGGCTCCGAAACCACTGCTCGCGCTGACCGCGACGATCCTTCTCTCCTGCACCGGCGAATCCCCCCGACCGGCCGACCTCGTGCTCCGCGGCGGCGCCGTGTACACGGTGAACGCGGCCAGAAGCTGGGCCACGGCGATCGCCGTGCGCGACGGCCGGATCGTGTACGTCGGCGGCGACAGTATTCCGCCGGGCTTCATCGGCCCACGCACGGAGGTCGTCGAGTTGGAGGGAGGGATGGTGCTCCCCGGCTTCCAGGATGCGCACGTGCACCCAGCGATCGGCGGCGCGGAGCTCGGCGAGTGCCCCATCACCAAGCTGATGAGCGTGGCGGCCGTCCTCGATTCGATCCGTTCCTGTGCCCGCGCCCGGCCAGACCTGCCGTGGGTCCGCGGTGGCGGATGGCAGCTCCCGCTGTTCCCGGCGGCGAACCCCTCCAAAGCCCTGCTCGACCAGGCCGTGCCGGACCGTCCGGCCGTATTCGAGGCGATGGACGGCCACTCGTTCTGGGTCAACTCGCGCGCGCTGGCACTGGCCGGCATCACCCGCGATACGCCCGATCCGCCGAACGGACGCATCGAGAGGGATCCGCGCACCCGCGAGCCGAGCGGAACATTGCGCGAGAGCGCGATGGACCTGGTGTACGAAGTGCTCCCCGAGCGAACCAAGGCGGAGCTGTCCGCAGGCCTCGAGAAAGCGCAGAGGGAAGCGAACCGGTTCGGCATCACCTCGGTGTTCGCGGCGGACGAGGGCGAGGCGGAGCTGGAGACCTACGTGGCCGCGGACCGGGCCGGAAAGCTCACGTTGCGGGTCGTGGCCGCTTCCGATGCCGGCGAAGGAGAGGTGGACAGCGTCGTTGCCGGAGTACGCGCCCTGCGCACCCGGTATGCAACTCCGCACGTACGCCCGATCGCCGTGAAGCTGTATCAGGACGGCGTCATCGAGGCGCGGACGGCCGCGATGCTCGCTCCCTATCTCGACCGCCGGGGAGACGCCGGCACCCCGAACTACGACCAGCCCACCCTCGACCGGTTGACGTCCGCGCTCGAGCGGGAGGGCTTCCAGATTCACGTCCATGCCATCGGTGACCGGGCCATCCGGATGACGCTGGACGCCTTCGAGCAGGCCCGGACGCGGAACGGCGCGCGCGATGCGCGGCACGCCATCGCCCATCTCCAGGTCATTGACCCCGCCGATATCCCCCGCTTCCGCGCGCTCGGCGTCGTGGCCAACTTCGAGGCGTTCTGGGCCAACGGGGACGAGTATCTCACCGTCCTGGCCGAGCCCGGGCTCGGACCCGAGCGGTCGCGCTGGCAATACCCGATCGCTAGCGTGGTGCAATCGGGGGCCGTGGTGTCTGGCGGGAGCGACTGGTCGGTCTCCTCGCTCAATCCGCTCGACGCCATCGAGGTCGGCATCACCCACCGCCAGATCGGACAAACCGGCGCCCCGTGGAATCCCCAGGAGCGGGTGGACCTTCCGACGATGATCGCGCTGTACACCATCAATGCCGCCTACGCGCTCCACCAGGACGAAGAGACCGGCTCGATCGAGACCGGAAAGCTGGCGGACCTTGTGGTGCTCGACCGCAATCTCTTCGAGCTTCCGAGCGACAGCATCCACACGGCGAAGGTGACGCGCACCCTGCTCGAGGGGAGGACGGTCTACCCATGAAGCACCCCATCCTGGGCCTCCACCACGTCACCGCCACCGTCGCCGAGGCGAAGCCTGACCTCGACTTCTTCGCCGGCACGCTCGGCCTGCGCCTGGTGAAGAAGACGGTCAACTTCGACAACCACAACGTCTACCACTTTTACTACGGCGATGAGCGAGGCACGCCGGGGACGATCTGGACCACGTTTCCCTACAGCGGATGGGGCGTACCGGTCGGGCGAAAGGGCGAGGGACAGATCGCGGTCACCTCGTTCTCGGTTCCCGCCGGGTCCCTCGATTCCTGGAAGAGCCGGCTGCGCGACCGCGGTGTGGTCGTGGAGGACACCACGTACACCACCGGCGAGCAGGCGATCTCGTTCGACGACCCCTCCAGTCTGAGGATCGAGCTGGTCGCCGGGGACCGCGACCGCCGCGCCCCGTGGAGCGGGGCCGGCATCGATCCCGGCATGGCGATCCGCGGGCTGCACAGCGTCACGATGGTGGTGGCGGACCCCCGTGCGACCCTCGCGCTGATGACGGGCATCCTTGGCTATGTCGTCACGAACGAGACGGAAGGCGTCGTATGGCTGGCGGTGAATGGCGACGAGCCCGGAAAGCGAATCCGCCTGCTCCACGGCACCGGGGCCGGGCCGGCGCGCAACGGGCTTGGCACGGTCCACCACGTCGCGATGGCGATCGCCGAGCCGGACGAGCAGCTTCGCCTGCGACAAGAGCTGCTGGATATGGGACTGGGCGTGACCGAGGTCCGGGATCGTCAGTACTTCCAGTCCATCTATTTCCGGGAGCCCGGCGGCGTGTTGTTCGAGGTGGCGACGATCGCGCCGGGCTTCGCGGTGGACGAGCCGCTGGCCGACCTGGGCCAGAAGCTCAAACTCCCGCCGTGGGAGGAGCCCCATCGGCGGGAGATCGAGGCCGCGCTGCCGCGCGTCTGAGAGTCCTCAGGCTACCGCCGCTTCGCGAACAACCGTGTGGCGAACACGCCGAGGCCGGCGATGGCGGCGGCGCGGAGGTAGGGGTTGGGGATGGCGCGGCTCAGAGGGCCGGCGAGGCGGCGGGTCAGCCAGCTGGAGGCGAGTAGGCGGAACATGGCAGTCTCCTCAGTCGTTCGGGTTGGGTTCGGAGATCGCCTCGACAATCCGCCCCACCTCGCGGTCGCTGGCGGCGGCGTCCTCTCGCGCCAGGTCGGCCTGGGCAATGATGCCGGCGAGCACGCCGCCGCGGTCGGTCACCGGGACCCGGCGGATCTGCTCGCGGATCATGACCTCGCGAACGGTCTCGATTTCGTCGTCGGGATCGGCGGCGACCGGGCCCTCGGTCATCAGCTCCTTGACGGACGTGGCGGAGTCCTTCCCCTCGGCCACGGCCCGGATGGCGATATCCCGGTCCGTCACGATCCCTATCAACTTCCGCTTATCCATACTGTCGACCACGGGGATGGCGCCGCAGTCGAACTCCCGCATGAGCCCGGCGGCTTCCCGGATGGTGGTCTCCCGCAGGCAGCATGCAGGGTCCGGAGTCATCAGGTCTCTGACTTTCACCGCGCCTCGCTTGAAGGGTCCGAGAACCAATCTGGGGAGCGTGGCTCCTGGCGCCGTGACCTGCCACACGGGACGCACCAAACGAAAGGGGCATGCCCGGAAGCATGCCCCTCGGTACACCGGAGTGACGGATGGCGCCTTCGCCGTGTGCCGCTAGCGGGAATAGAACTCCACGATCAGCGACGCCTCGCACTGGACCGGGATCTGGTCGCGCTCCGGGATCTCGCTCACGCGAACGCTGCGCTTCTCCCGATCGAGCTGCAGATAGGCCGGCGGCCGCGCGTTCTCCATCGGGGCGGTGAACGCGATCATGTCCCGGCTCCGCGAGGCGAGGGAGACGACGTCTCCCGGCTGCACGCGATAGGAGGGCCGGTCCACCTTGCCGCCGTTGACCTGAACGTGCCCGTGCGCCACCGCCTGCCGCGCGGCGTAGATGGTGCGAACGAAGCCCGCCCGCAACACCACCGCGTCGAGCCGCATCTCCAGCAACTGCAACAGCCTGACCCCGGTGTTTCCGGTCTGCCGGGTGGCCTGGGCGAACGCGTTGCGAAGCTGCCGCTCGCTCACGTTGTACTGGGCCCGAAGCCGCTGCTTCTCCACCAGTTGCTTCTTGTATTCGCTCACCTTCCGCCGTGTGGCCGCGCCATGCTGCCCCGGTGGGTTGGGTCGGCGCTCCATGATCCGGGTCGCCTTCGGCGTGAGCGGAATGCCCAACGCACGGGCGATCTTGACCTTGGGACCACGCTTCATCTCCTGCCTCCTGAACGATTCCTGGACGACGTCGACGTCCCGGGAAGCCCCGCGCGGGCGTTTTACCGGGGCAGGAGTAATACCAGACAAACGCCCTAACTTCAAGGGTCTACCATGAATACCCATCGCGCGCTGTACCTGCCGCTGGCCGGACTGGCCCTCCTGGCTCATCCGGGGCCGTCCCCGCTCAAGATGATCTACGCGGTCTGGGAAGACTCCTCCGGGGCCGCGAACGCCATAGCCACGCTGGACCAGGACTTGAGGGGTCAGATCGAGTCCTACGCCATCATCACCAAGGGCCGGGACGGCACCGTCCAGGTCAGAGAGAAGCACGACAGGGACGACACCTCCGCCCCGAGTGTCGAGGCGAGCCAGACGATCGACAGCGTCGTGGCGCTCCTCAACGAGCCGGCGACCGACGGGACCGGCCACAAGGCCCGGGTCTCGGCTGAGAACCTGACCGAGATGAAGGACCTGCTTCGGCCCGGCGAATCGGCCCTGCTGCTCATGGCGCCGCGGCCGCCCATCCCGGAGCTCAAGCGGTCGCTGGGCATGGATCCGGGGGACGCCGAGATTCTGGAGGTCGAGGTGCTGTCATAACGTACCTGTACTAACAGCAGGGTGGTGGACAAGCTCCGGCCCCGTAGATTGAGGCAGTGCGGGGAATCTTGTCTTCCCCTCCTACCCACCCTTGGAGGCGCGCATGAGCACGTATCCCATGTGGTACCTGTCACTTGCCGGATTCCTGCTGGTGGTGGGACCGCTGTCGGCCCAGGCGCCGACAGAGGCGCCGCAAAAGATGATCATCGCTGTCTGGCCCGACACGACAGCGGCCTCGAACACCGTCAAGCACATGAGCAAGAGTGCCAAGGACCAGATCGCCGCCTACGGGGTCCTCATCAAGCACAAGGATGGCTCGGTGGAGACAAGGGAGAGGTACCACAATCCCCGCGGTCCCGGAGCGGGAGTGCAGAGCAGCGACATCATCGACCGCGCGACCGTACGACTGAGCACGCCGGCGGCGAGCGGGACCGATTCCACCAGCGGCTACGAGTCGAGTGGCAAGCCCAGCCAGTTGTCGCCGGAGGACCTGCAAAAGGTCCAGAGCATGTTCGGTCCGGGCGAATCAGCGCTGCTGCTCCTGTCGCCGACGCCGGCCGTCTCGGAGATCAGGCGTACCCTGGGGCTTGGGGCCCAGAGCGACGTCGACATCGTCGAGCTGACAGTCAAGGAATAGCCAAGACCGTGCTGCGCGGGCGGCGGCCGTGAGGCCGCCGCCTACTTTCGTACCGGCCGCAGTACCAGGTCCTGGAAGTCGAAGCTGAAGTCCACCGCCTCGGATTCCGGGACCATCCGCAGCTCCCTCACGCTTCCGTCCGGATTCAACGAGAAGCTCGCGTACGCGTCCGCCCTGAGCCCCCGATCACGCCAGTGGACCAGGAAGCTGTCGTGCTGCCAGTGCAGCAGGTCGCCCACCAGCTCCGGCGTCTGCATGAACCGGATCACGAGCTTGCCACCCTCCTCCGCGATTGCCACGTCGCCGTACCAGACGTCGCGGTAAGTGCCGGCGTATTTCGCGAGGGGCAGCGATGGGCCGGAGGTGGAGTCGCGGCTGGTCGCGGCCTTCTGCCCAGCGCTCCGCAGCTTCTCCTTGTTCTTCTTGCGGATCCCGGAATAGATCCCCGGATAATCCACCGGCTTCGCGCCCAGGTAGTGGTCGAGCACCCGGTAGGCGATCGAGTTGAAGGTCGAGCCCGATTCCTGGTTGGTGAGGACCGCCACGCCGAGGCGAAGCTCCGGGATCATCGCGACCCGCGACAGGTATCCCGGTAGTCCGCCGGTGTGGGTGATCAGGAACTTCCCGCGGTAGTCCTGCACGTCGAGGCCGAGCGCGTACCCGTAGAAGTGCGGGTGCAGGTGCGCGAGCCCGGGGATCGGATCCCCGATCGGCATCGGGGTGACCTCGCGCCAGAGCTGCCGCGTCGTGGCCGGCGTGAAGAGCCGCGAGCCGTCCGCCACCCGTCCCGAGTCGAGCTGCACCATCATCCACTTCGCCATGTCCGTCGCGCCCGACATGATGCCGCCGGCGGGATTGGTGTTGTCGCTGAGCATCGGCGCTACCGGCCGCACCGTGTCGTTCACCTCGGCGTGGGTGCCGGCGACGTTGCCGCTGCCTCCCGCCGCCGAGTGGCGCACGTCGCTGTTGGTCATTCCTACCTTGGCGAGAATGCGCTGCCGGACGAAGTCCTCCCAGGCCTGCCCCGACACCGCCTCGATCACTTCGCCCGCGACGAGATAGAGCACATTGTCGTAGGCGTAGGCGCTCCGGAACGAGGTCGAGAGCGGGACGTAGCGGATCCGCCGGAAGATCTCCTTGCGATCGTAGGTGGACGCCGGCCACCAGAGCAGGTCTCCCGCGCCGAGGCCGAGACCGCTGCGGTGGACCAGCAGGTCGCGGATCGTCATCTCCCGGGTCACGTACGGATCGGACATCGCGAAGGCCGGCAGATAGTCCACCACCGGTTTGTCCCAGGCGAGCTTGCCCTCTTCCACTAGGATGCCGAGCGCGGTCGCGGTGAACAGCTTGGTGTTCGACGCGATCCCGAACTGGGTGAGCGCGTCCACCGGTGTCGCGCTCCCCATCCGGCGCACACCGTAGCCTTTCGCCAGAATCACCTTTCCGTCCTTCACGATGGCGACCGAGAGCCCCGGAACGGTGAACGTCTCCATCACCTGCTTCACGTAGGCGTCGAAGCCAGGTGGTGGCTGCTGGGCGGAGAGGGGCGCGGAGAGGGTGAGCGCCAGGGCGGAGAGCGAGGCGAGCGATCGCATGGGTCTCTGGAGTTGGAGTCGGCCGGCCGGGTGCGAGCAGGCCATAATCTATCCGAGGTTGATCGGTCGCGCCGCCCGGGGATAGCTTCACCCCATCGTGCCGCCCAAAGCCGCGTTCGCCGTTCTCGGCGCCATCAGCTTCTGCCATCTGCTGAACGACATGATGCAGGCGCTGCTGCCGGCGATGTACCCGATGCTGAAGACCGGCTTCGGGCTGGATTTCGGCCAGATCGGCCTGCTCACCTTCACGTTTCAGCTCACCGCCTCGCTGCTCCAGCCCCTGATCGGGGCGTACACCGACCGCCGGCCCAAGCCGTTCTCGCTCATGACGGGAATGGGATTCACCCTGATGGGGCTGCTCCTGCTCTCGACCGCCCGCAGCTACCATGCGCTGCTGCTCTCGGCGGCTCTCGTCGGCCTGGGCTCCGCCGTGTTTCACCCGGAGTCTTCCCGGGTCGCCCGCATGGCATCGGGTGGCCAGCATGGACTGGCTCAGTCGCTCTTTCAAGTCGGGGGCAACACCGGATCGGCGATCGGCCCGCTGGTTGCGGCCTTCATCGTGCTGCCGCGGGGCCAGTCGAGCGTGGCATGGTTCAGCGTGGCCGCCCTGCTCGCGATGGCGGTGCTCTGGAAGGTCGGGAGATGGTATCGGCGGCAGGGCGCCGTCGCGAGCGCACCCCGCGCCGGCGCGCCGCCTGCCCGTTCGGTGGCGCCGCCGGGGAAGGTGCGCCTGGCGCTGGCCGTCCTGATCGTGCTGATCTTCTCCAAGTATTTCTACATGGCGAGCATCACCAGCTACTTCACGTTCTACCTGATCCACCGCTTCGGCGTCTCGATCCAGAGCGCCCAGCTCCACCTCTTCCTCTTCCTCGGCGCGGTGGCGGCCGGCACCATCATCGGCGGACCGATCGGCGACCGGTTCGGCCGGAAGTACGTGATCTGGGGCTCGATCCTCGGCGTGCTGCCGTTCACGCTGGCCCTGCCGTACGTGAATCTGTTCTGGACCGGCGTGCTCACGGTGCCCATCGGCATCATCCTGGCGTCCGCGTTCTCGGCGATTCTGGTCTATGCGCAGGAGCTGCTCCCCGGCAAGGTCGGGATGATCTCGGGGCTCTTCTTCGGCCTCGCGTTCGGCATCGCGGGGATCGGGGCCGCGGTGCTGGGCCGCCTCGCCGATGCGACCAGCATCGAGCACGTCTACCGACTCTGCTCCTACCTGCCCGCGCTCGGCCTGCTCACCGCGCTGCTGCCGGACCTGGAGTCGGACCGAAAAGCACGGCGTCCGGACCGCGATGAGGATGTGGGGGTGGATCCAGTGACGGTGGGATGAGTGGACGAGGGGCCTATCGAGCGCGATCCTGACGCATCGGGTCATCCCGTGGGCAACATGTACGTCATCCCGAGGGAGCGACAGCGACCGAGGGACCTTCTCACCCGGGGTTCGATACCCGCGCAGTAGGTCCCTCGCTGCGCTCGGGATGAGGCAGTGTGAGATCCCGAGCGCTCCCTCGTCCTAAGCCTAGCGAAGGATCCAGCCGGCCGAATGAGAATGAGACGTCGCTACTACGTCCTGCTGGCCCTGGCCCTTTCGCTGCTCCCCGAGCTCCGCGCCCACGCGAATCGCTCCCCCTCCGGCGCACGCGCCAGCTCGCGCCGGCGACATCTTCGCCGAGCTGATCGCGATCAACACCACGACGGACTCGGGCGCTACGCGACGCGGCGGAGGCACTGGCCAAGCGGCTCGCCGCGGCGGGCGTTCCCATGCGGAGGACGTGCAGCTCGTCGGCACCCAAGCCGCACAAGCAGAACCTGGTGCGTGCGGTCTGCGCGGCACAGGGGCAAGGGAGAGCCGATCCTCTTCCTCGATCGCACCTCGGACGTCGTGGAGGCACGCCGGGAGGACTGGTCGAGTGGATCCGTCTTCGTGCTCACCGAGCGCGACGGAGTATTTCTACGGGCGCGGCACCTCGGACATCAAGGACGAGGCGGCGGACCTCATCGCCAACCTGATCCGCCTCAAGAGCGAGCGATACGTCCCCCGGCGGCGACATCATCGTCGCCCTCACGGACGACGAGGAGGGTGGCGACGACAACGGGGCGGCTGGCTGCTCGAGCACCGGCCCGAGCTGATCCGCGCGGCCTACGTGATCAACACGGACGCGGGCGGCGGCCAGATGCAGAACGACCGGCGGCTCGCGCAATCCCGGTGCAGACCAGCGAGAAGATCTACGCGCACGTACATCCTGGAGGTCACCGAGCCCGGGCGGGCACAGCTCGCTGCCGCCGCCACCGCAGGAGAACGCGATCTACACGCTGGCCCGCGCGCTGGACCGGGTGGCGGCGTTCCGATTCCCGATCCGGCTCAACGAATCCACGCGGAGCTTCTTCACCCGCATGGCGGACCAGGAGGGAGGCCAGCTCGCCGCCGATCTCCGGGCGGTGACAGCGCCGGCAAGCCCGACTCCGCGACGCTCGAGCGCCTCGCGCCGTCTGCCGCTGTACAACTCGGCGATGCGGAACACCTGTGTCGCGACCATGCTCGAGGCGGGCCACGCGGAGAACGCGCTGCCGCAGCGCGCCCGCGCCACGATCCAGTGCCGGCTCTCCCCGACGAGTCGCCGGCACGGTGTGCGCGACACGCTGGTGCGGGTCGTGGCGGACACCAGGTGAGCGTGCACGCTCGAGCGGAGAGCCCGAGGCATCTCGCCGCCGTCGCCCCTCTCGCCGGAAGTCATGAAGGCGGTTGAGCGGGCGACCAAGGCGATCTGGCCCGGCGTGGTCGTGCTGCCGGTCATGGATCCATGGTCCAGCGACGGCGTGCATTTCCGCCGCGCCGGATACCGGTGTACGGCCTCTCGGGGGTGTTCCTCGACGTGAACGACTATCGGGCCCACGGCAAGGACGAGCGGATCGAGGTCAAGGCGTTCTACGAGGGGGTGGAATTCATGCACCGGCTGATGCGAGAGCTGGCGGGGGATAGCGGAAAGTGGTCACTCGCACGGTGACTTCGGTCACTGTATCGCATCGTACAATTGGCCACCATGCACTCCCGACACAAACTGTTCGTCGCGGCCGCTGAGCCCCGGCGATCATCTCAATATCTGGGAGTGAAGACATGGGTTTGCTTACCAAGCCGATCAAGACCCTGGACGACCTCTTCGTCCATACCCTGCAGGACATCTACTACGCCGAGCAGCAGATCACCAAGGCACTGCCGAAGATGATCGAGAAGGTCAACGATTCCCAGCTCAAACAGGCGTTCCAGAGCCACCTGGCCGAGACCAAGAATCAGGTCAAGCGGGTGGAGCAGGTCTTCATGATGCACGAGGCCGAGGCGAAGGCGGTCAAATGCCCGGCGATCGACGGCATCCTGGACGAGGCCGACGCCATCCTGAGCGATGCCAAGGATCCCGAGGTGCTCGATGCGGCGGCGCTGGCATCGGCCCAGGCCGTGGAGCACTACGAGATCGCCCGGTACGGTACCCTCATCGCCTGGGCCCGCCAGCTCGGCCGGAACGACTGCGCGAGCGTGCTGGAGCAGAACCTGAAGGAGGAGAAGGCGGCCGATCAGAAGCTGACCGAGATCGCCGAAGCCCGAGTCAACCGCGTAGCGGTCTAGGCGCTCGGCGCGGGGCACGGGCGAATCCCGGAGGTATCTTCCGGGACTCGTGATCGCAATCGCCCGACCCCGTCTTCACCGTGCCTTGCTGCTCGTTGCGGCGCTGGCCGCCTGTGCCTCCCCGGGCAGGCGGTCTTCCGCGTCCGTCCCTGCCGGATCCGCCGTCGCCAGCGCGGAGTCGCTCTTTCTCGAGCTCCGCGATGTCCGCGACCACATCGATGTGGCGGACGCGGCCGGGCGGTCATCCTCCGCTTACATCCCTCGATACGACTCCCTTCGCGCGGCACTCGCGCCGCGCCTGGCACAGGTGGACTCCGGAGCCCTCCCTCAGGAAGAGGCCCGCGCGCTCGGTCTCATGCGCCGGGTATTCTCCCGTGACCTCGGCACGGTGACCCCACCCTCGACCGCTTCGAGCCAGGAGACGAAGCCGAGCTGCACCTACGGGGATGACCCGGATTCGCTGAGCAGCGCACTGTACGCCTGTTACGGATGGGCCCAGTCCCATGTCGTCGTCGGGACGGACACGCTGGACCGCCTCTCGATCCTCGGCAGCCTCGGGCGCACCGAGGATCCCGCGAGGCGGCGAGAGCTCTTCCTGGCGCTCGAGCCGGTGTGGCGGAGCGTCAACGCGGACAACGGACCGGCGAGCCCTTACCGACGTCTGATCGCGCTCGAAGGTGAAGCAGCGCGGCGCCACCGAACCGCCCGCCGCCGTCCAGGCCCGTGCCTCCGGCGTCGATCCCGACTCGCTCGAGCACTGGCTCCTCGCGATTCTCGAGGCCTGGCGTGACGGAACCGCGGACTCGCTGGTCGAGCCGTGGGACTGGTACTACCTGTCGGGCAAGGTCAGCCGCGCGCTGGGTCCAGGGATCTCCCGGGAGCGGATGATCCAGCTCAACGAGGAGGTGTACCGGGCCCTCGGCGTGGACCTGCGCACCATCCGCGTGCAGTACGATCTGGATCCGCGAGAAGGCAAGACGCCGGTCGCGTTCACGACGTTCGGCGGCCGCGCGCCGATCGAGCCGTGGGTGTTCGCCACGTACCGCACCGGCGGGCTCGACAATCTGAACGAGCTGCTGCACGAGACCGGCCACGCGGCCCACATCGCGGCCATCCGCACCCGTCCCGCCTTCGCCGACTGGCCCGACAGCGATCCCTTCACCGAGGCGGTGGCCGACTTCGTCGCACTGGACGTCTACGAGCCCGTCTGGCAGCAGCGCTGGCTGGGCGATTCGATGCCGCTCGCGGACGGGCTCCGCGCGCGATACAGCGGCATCGTGCTCGACGTCGCGTGGGCGCTGCTCGAATTGCGCATGCTGCGGGATCCCGGCAGCGGACCCCAACGAGGTGTGGACCACCCTCACGCCGCGACTACCTGCGCATCCGGCCTCACCCGGAGCTTTCCTGGTGGGCGATGCGGGGGCAGCTGGTGGACGAGCCGGGCTACATGATGAACTATGCCGCCGGCGCCATCCTCATCGCAGCCATCCGCGCGCGCACCGTCGAGCTGCACGGTCCCTTCGCGGCCGGCGATTCCACGTGGTACGGGTGGATCGGGCCCAGACTCTTCCGGTTCGGTCTCGAGCGGCCCACCCGTGAGGTCATCGAGGAGTTCCTCGGCGGTCCCGTGTCTCCGGCCGCACTGCTGGCCGACATGCCGGCGGCGGCAGGCGGGAGATCACTAGGTGCGGCACACGCTGCTCACGCATCAGGGGTGCGGTCGACCAAACGCACCCGAGCTATTGTGACGGAGAGGCACGAGCGGGAGCAGGTAGACCTCCCGCCCATCCCCCGACGCCGGGACGGTGATTCGAGGGCCATCCTTGAGGAAGATTCTCGTGCCCGCGACTCGAACCTCCACTCTGCGCGCGTCACGGGGGATCTCGATCTCGAAGGTCGCGACGGAGTCGCGGTTGAAGACTCGCAGGCGGTCCGCCTCGGAGTCGAACGTTGCCGCGCCACTCGGGCCCCTCACGCGCACCTCCGCCCCCTCGCCGAGAGAAATGCGGACCTGTGACCGCGGCTGCGGCGACTCGAAGAGAATCGTGAGGCCGTCACCCGGCGGGACGGCGAGCCCCGCCATCGGGGCTACCGGTGCCCGTGGCCGTTCTTCAGATGGGGTGCTCTCCCGCGTCCACTCGCGCACCGCCTGAATCCATCCCGGAAGCGGCGATCCGGGCGCCGCGTAGGCTCCGCCCGCCGCCGCCATCGCCAGCAGAATTCCCGCCGCCCACCGGCCCCAGCCCCGGTCGTGCCCACGCGCGCCCGCCGCGACGGACTCGGCGTCCACCGGCGGGGGCGGGTGATCCACCAGACGAAGCAGGCCGTACACCTCGGCCTGATCCCGCTCGGCCTCGGAGAGGCGCTGCCGGCAGTCGGCGCACGCCGCGACGTGCTCGGCCAGCGCGCCTGCGCTGTCCTGGTCCAGCTCGCCGTGCAGCAGCCGCTGGAGCTGCTCGTCGTCAAGGTGCATCGGAGAGTCCCTCATAGCGCTCGCGGAAGGCTCGCCTGGCGCGAGCCAGCAGCGTCCCGACACTGCGCTCGTTCAACCCGAGCGCCGCCGCCAGATCGCGGTATCCGTAGCCCTCCGCATGAAGCAGCAGGAGACGGCGCTCCCGCTCCGGAAGCCGATCGATCGCCAGTCGCACGCGACGGCGCGACTCTTCGGCGATGGCGGCCTCGTCGGGCAACGGCGGTGGATCGGCATGCAAGTGCTCGCTCCTCGCCGCCGTCAGCAGGCGGCGGCGCCTGCTCCGGCTCGACTGCGCGTTGCGGAGGAGATTCATCGCGACGCTGATCAGCCATGCCGACGGCGTATCCGGCAGGGAGCCGCGCCGGTACAGTCGGACGAAGGTCTCCTGCGCGATGTCCTCCGCCAGCTCCGGATCACCCGACAGTCGGTCGAGATAGCGGAACAGCCGGCGGAAGTGGGCCTCGAAGAGGCCCACGAAGGAGTCGTGAAACGACGGCCCCGGAACGCCCACATGAGCCTCCGGAGAGAGGAACCAGCGGCCTGCTGCATCTGTGACAGAGCCAGGCTCAGAATCGCCAGTCGAGCCCGAGGAGAAGGGGAGCGAACGGGCGCATCTCGACCGGAGCCAGCTCGCCGGTGGATGGGTCCCGAGTGAAGGTCAGGACGTTCTTGCGATTGAAGAGGTTGGTGACGGTCCCGAAGAGCGCGACCATGGCGTCGCGCCCGCCGAGATGGAAGTGCCAGTGCTTCCGCACGCCGAGGTCCAGGCGGAGGTAGGCGGGCAACCCGGTGGCACCGAGCGGCTCGCCGGCGTGGGTCGGGGTGCCGCTGAACTCGCAGCCCTGGTCGAGAAGATTGCAGGCTTCCCACTCGAAGCCGCCGGCAGTGGTGGTCGTCCGGCGGCCGAACGCCGCGGTCGCCCCGATCCGTACCGAGAGCGTGGCCGCCGGAAAGACGATGGCGCCGCCTTCGAGCAGGTGGGTCGTGCCGTGACCAGGGGTGTAGCTCGCGCCGGGGTAGGTGAGGCGGACCCGCTGGATGCCGTAGCTTCCGAGAAGGCCGAACCTCGCTCCGCTGACGGCGGCTTCCACCGACATGCCGGTCGCGTCGCCGGATCCGACCGCGAACGAGTCCGTGCCGAACGGCCCGCCGGGCCGGGGCGCGACGAGAAGCAGCCCGCTGGACGCTCGATGGATAGACCTGCGCGCCGATCCGGACGCCGCTGGCCGGCCGGTACTCGGCGGCGATGGCCGCCTGATCGCTGCGCGCGGTCGGCACACCCGGCGCGCCGGCGCCGATGAACAGGTCCACCGGGAACACGTTGCCCACGACCGACTCGGAGTTTCGGAGGGACTGGGCGAACTGGTGCGTGCGGTTGACGCTGGCGGACAGCCCGAGCACGGGCGACACTCGCCACCGCAGCTGCGCGCTCGGTCCCAAGTGCGCGCCTCCGTCCGCCGCGGCGAGAACGGCACCGACCGTGAGGTCCGTACGATCTCCCAGGGGCCGGGTGTGCTGCCCGAACAGCGAGGCGACCGGAGTCGTCGCGGCGAGGGCACCATCGTCCACCTCGTACGAGGTGCGGCTCCGCTCCAGCCGCACACCGGCCTGCGTCCTCGTCTGGCCCGATCGGACTTCGGCCCGCGCGGCCAAGCCGAGATCGCGACGCGATGCCGACAGTCGCATCCGCCACCGTCCAGGACATCCCACCGCGACTCCGCGTCGCTGCCCGCGCTCCATGCCGGTGACGTTGACCAGGAAGCGCCCGACCACTCGGTTCCACTCGATCCCCGCGGAGCTGGCATTCCACTCGAAGCCGTTCCGCGGCGTGCCCGGCGGAGGCTCGTTGGCCACGGCGGCCGCCTCGAGCTCGTTCTCGTTGTTGTAACCGAGCAGGCGTACCCGTCCGCCCAGGAGCGGCGCCTCCAGCTTGGCCAGCCAGTCGCCGGCCTCCGAGCGTCAGGTACGACGGGTCGTGCTTGGCGCGGGGAACCGGGGAAGGCGGTGCGCAGGCTGACGAGGAACCCGGCCCCTGTTCCGCCGAGCGGTCCGTCAGGGTGAAACGCGCCTGGGTGGTGCTCAGGCTGCCCTGCGAGCCGAGCCGCGCGCCCGGCGCGCGGGTCTGCCCGACGATCGTGCCCGCAAGAGCGGCCGGATACTCCGGCGGAGGAAGCGAGGAGGACAGGCGCACGCGCGGAGATCGCGTCCGGGTTCCAGGCGCTGAAGGTGCCGGCGGCGTGATAGGGGTTGAAGACGGGGATGCCGTCGAGCAGATACCCGGTCTGGTCGGACTCACCGCCCCGGATATGAACCCCGCTCGGAGATTCGGGCTGGACTGCGACCTCCCCTCCGGAGAGCCCCTCGAACACATCCGGCTGGGCCAGCAGCGGATGGTTCCGGATCGCCGCCGCCGTCATGCTGCGATCGGGGAATCCGGCGCTGTCGGCGCCCTCGAGCCCCCGGATCGCCGGCGGAGACCGCACCTGGATCGTGCCGAGTCTGACGGGCTCGGCTCGAAGGGTGACGTCGATCTCCAGTGTGCCGCCCGCGGGCACCAGCGCGTGGAGCGCGTGCTGGGTGTGGCCGATGAATCGAACCAGGAGGTGCTGGGGGCCCGGCGGAACGTCGTGGAGCACGTAGCGTCCGCGGGCGTCGGTGGACGTGGTGCGATTGAGATCGGGGAGGGAGACGAGGGCGCCCGCGAGGGGCTCGCCGGTGGCTTCATCCGCGACCACGCCCACGACCCTCGCCTGGGGCGATTGAAGTGCGAGCAGGAGCAGGAGATGGAGCACGGGCCATCCCCGCTGCGGGATGGCACCGAACATCCACCAGCCAGTATCGACCCGGCGCGTGAGATCCGGGCCGGCGGCGGGCCCGGGTGAGACGGCCTACGGCGTGGCAACCAGCCGATCGAACACCGGGACCCCGCGCATCCCGGCGTAGAACGGATCCACCCGGATCGACGCGCGGGAAACGTAGGGGAAGGTCGAATCGGCCACGACGAGCGCGAGCGTGTCCGCCGCGGCGCTTCGCTGTCCCAGCAGCACGAGATTGGTGACGGCGACGGTTCGCATGAAGCTGGCCAGGGAGGCGGTGTCGCCCTGCGCGCGGTAGAGATCGGTGGCGGTCCGAAGCTCACGGTTGCTGGCATCGGCGCGGCCCAGCCCGGCGTAGATGGTGCTGAGATTCTCGTGCGCGTAGCCGTCGTCCGGCTTGGCCTGCGACGATCCGCTCGGTGACGACCCGGGCCGAGTCCCAGTAGGTCCTGCCCCGTGCCGCGTCGTTCCGCGCCAGCGCACGGTAGGCTCGGGCGGTGTAGTAGTTCGCCGAGTCGTTCGGACCGAAGCCGTCGAGCGTGAGCTGATCCAGCACGCGCTCGTAGTCGGCGGCGAGGGGACCCGCCCAGTCGAAGCAGGCGACGCACATCTTGCGGACGAACTCGACCTTCCCGATGCGCGCCTCGGCCTCGGCCATCACCCGCCGTGCCCCCTCCACGTCGCCCCGCCAGATGATCAGCGCGCGGCCCTTCTCGAAGTAGGCGTGGTACTGATCGGGCGCGATCGCGATCGCCCGGTCGTACGCGCTGTCCGCCTCGCGTAGCGCTCTGCGTCGAGAAGTACGCCCGGGCGAGCCCGAGCTGCCGCTCGGCCGAGCGCGGATCGAGTGCGACCGCCCGCTGCATCGTGACGAGCGACGAGTCCCGATGCCCCCGGCCCCACTGATCGTACGCGATCGCGTTGAGGACCTCGGCGTTGCCGGGCTGCAGGCGGAGAGCGGTGTCGTACTGGGCTCTCGCGCGCGTTCTTGTCGTGCTCCACTTCGTCGAGAATGTCGCCCAGGGCCAGGTGCGTCTCCGCGGCGGCCGGCGCCAGCGCGACGGCCCGTTCCGCGGCCCGGCGCGCCAGCTCCCTGCTCTCCCGGTCGGAGGGATCGCGCCGGTAAAGGAAGCGGCTGACGTCGGCGAGACCGGCCCACGCCAGCGCGAACCCGGAGTCGGCGGCGATCGCCTGGCGATACATGTCGCGGGCGATCGGGAGGAGCTGCGGCTCGACATTGAGCCTCGACCGCAGCTCGTAGCTCCGGCCCCGCAGATACGCGTCGTAGGCGGCGAGGTTCGCGGTGGGCTTCTCCGCGAGCTGCTGCTTCGCCGGCTCGGTCAGCGCCACGTTCAGCGCCTGGGCCACCCGCCCCGCGACGTCGGCCTGCACCTGGAACACGTCCGAGATCGACGCGTCGAACGACTCCTGCCACTTCGACGCGCCGGTGGAGACCACGATCAGCTCGGGGCTCACCTTGATCCGTCCCGCGCCGTCCTTGCTCTTGTCCCAGCGGACGGTGCCGGTCAGCAGGTACTGCACGCCGAGCTCCTGCCCGAGCTCCTGGGGCGACTTGGTCGTCTTGCGGTACTGGCTCGAGCTGCTGCGCGAGGTCACTCGCAGCGCGGGCAGACCGGTGAGGCGGCCGCGGATCTCGTCGGTGATCCCGTCCACGAAGTAGTCCTCGTCCGCCGGGCCGAGGTTCTCGAACGGCAGCACGGCGAGCAGCCGGGCGCCTCCGGCATCCGCCGCGCCGTTCCTGCTCGCGCCAGGCGAACAGGATCCCGCTGCCGATCACGATGCCGAGGATCAGCACGGCGAAGAGCGGGCGAGGGCCCAGCAGGCGCTGCAGGCCGACCGCCCCGGTCGCGGTGGTCGGAACCGCTGTCGGCACGTCGTAGCGGCCGGCAGCACCGGCGGCGTCAGCACCTCGGGCGCGAGGGCCTGGGCGAACTGCACGGCCGACGGGTAGCGGTCGGCCGGCGACTTGGCGAGCGCGGTGGCGACGACCCGGTCGATGCTCGCCGGCACCGTCTCCCGCACCTGCCGCAGCGGCCGGGGCGACTCGGACAGGCTGCGCACCATGATCGCCTGCGGCGTCGGGCCGGTGAACGGCGGCTCGCCCGCCAGCATCTCGTAGAGCACGCAGCCCAGGGAGTAGACGTCGCTCCGGGCGTCCACCTCCTGCTCGCCGGCCGCCTGCTCCGGGCTCATGTAGGCCGGCGTGCCGATCGCGAGCCCCGTGCTGGTGAGCTTCTCCTCGGTCTCGGCCCCGAGCGCCCGCGCGATGCCGAAGTCGGCGACCAGGGCGTGCGTGCTGGTGAGGAGGATGTTCTCCGGCTTGAGATCGCGGTGCACCACGCCGTGCTCGTGGGCGTAGCCGAGCGCGTCGGCGGCCTCGCGGATGATCCGGATGGCGTCCGGAACGGGAAGCTGGCCCTCGCGCGCGAGCCGGGTGCGGAGGGTCTCGCCCTCCACGAACGGCATGGTGAACCAGAAGACCCCGCCGGCGCCGCCCTCGCCCCGCGGCCCCGCTGTCCAGCACGGTGAGGATGTGGGGATGCTGAAGCCGGGCGGCGAGCTTGATCTCGCGCTGGAACCGCTCGGCGCCGAGCGTGGCGGCGAGCTCGGAGTGCAGCACCTTGAGCGCCACCGGGCGGTCGTGCCGGAGGTCGTGGGCGAGGTACACCGTGGCCATGCCGCCCCGGCCGAGCTCGCGCTCGATCCGGTATCGCCCGGCCAGATGCGCTTGCAGCGTCTCCAGTTGGGTCACGTCACCAGCGATGTTGGGGATGTGCAGCAAGATACGCCCGCCGACCCGGTTCGGCTACCGAGCGACCCAACAGAAGCGCCGCCCCGCGCGTAATCCCCGGTAACTCACGATGCGGGAGCAGTACGAAATGGATCTCGACGATCTGCCGGTGGGACGAGTGCTCACCCGCCGGGAAGCCCTGGCCGTCCTCGGCGCGAGCGGCGCCCTCTTCTTCCTCGGCTGCTCGGACTCCGAGGCCACGACCGATCCCGGCGAGACCGGGGCCTGCGTGGTCCGGCCGGAGCTCACCGAAGGACCGTACTACGTGGACGAGGAGCTCAACCGCTCCGACATCCGCTCCGATCCCGTCGGACGGCAGCGTGCGGCGGGCGCGCTGCTCGCGCTGACGTTCAACGTCTCGCGGGCCGGCGGCAACGTCTGCGAGCCGCTGGCCGGCGCGATCGTGGACGTCTGGCACTGCGACGCGGAGGGGGTCTACTCGGACGTGTCCGACGGCGGGTTCAACACGGTGGGCAGGAAGTTCCTGCGCGGCTATCAGGTCACCGACAGCGACGGCATCGCGCGGTTCACCACGATCTATCCCGGGCTGGTATCGGGGCCGCGCCGTGCACATCCACTTCAAGGTCCGCTCCGGCTCCGTCGTCGCAGCTCGGCGTACGAGTTCACCTCGCAGCTCTTCTTCGACGATGCGCTGACCGACCAGGTACACGCCGCGGCGCCGTACTCGGCCAAGGGCCAGCGCGACACCCGCAACTCGGACGACGGGATCTACGGCCAGGGCGGGTCGCAACTCGTGTTGAACACGACTCAGACCAGCGACGGCTACGCCGCCGTCTTCGACATCGCACTCGAGAGCGTCTGACCGCCGTGCCGGAAGGTGTGTTATCTCTCGACCATGCAGTCGAGACTATGACCGATCCCCGGGAGCGCGAGCTCGTCCTCCGGGTGCAGCGGGGTGACACCGAGGCGTTCGACGGACTGGTCCGCGTGCACATCAAACGGGCGCGGGCGGTCGCCGCCCGGCTCATGCGGCATCCCGAGGATGCGGACGATCTGGTCCAGGAAGCGTTTCTCCGCGCGCTGGAGAAGATCGAGACCTTCGATCCGTCTCGCGCCTTCGGCCCGTGGCTGGTCCGCATCCTGACGAACCTGGGGCTCGACGTGCACCGCCGCAGGGCGGTGCGTCCGATGGCTGACGATACGGCCGAGGTCGTTTCCGCCGCCCCGACGCCGCATCAGGAGGCCGAGAGCGGCGAGATCCGGGAGCGGTTCGATCGGGCACTCGACGACCTGCCGCCCCGCCAACGGCTCATCGTCTGGTGGTTCGAGGTGGACGGGCTCGATACCGCCGAGATCGCGGAGAAGCTGGGCGTGACTCAGGTGACCGTTCGGTGGCATCTGCACCAGGGCCGGCGGGCCCTGCGACTCGCGCTCGCCGACCTCCGCGCCTAGGAGACAGACATGGACATGGACCTGTGGGGAAAGCCGAAGCGCGATCCGCGGATCGGAGACGCCCTGCGACGCCGCCGGGCCCGCTCTCTCGAGCAACTCCGACGACGAGCTGAGCGCGCGCATCGTGCGCGCCGCGAAGCCGGGGCTCGCCAGGCTGGCGAGAGGGCGATCGTGGTGGGAGTGGACCGCCGAGTGGGGCAGAGTGGCGGTGCCGGTCGGCCTGGCCGCGAGCCTGGCCGCGGGCGCGCTCCTGGTCCGGGGAACGGGCATGACCGCTTCGAGTGCGGACGACACGGAAAGCAGCGTCATGCTGGGCGCGGTGGCGGGGACGGAGGGTGGACTTCAGGTGGGCGATCAGCTCGTCGCCCAGGCAAACGACAGTTGGCTGCTCACCCAGGCCCTGAGCCAGTGAGCCAGGAGTTGTCATGACGAATCCGACTTCCCCCGGGCGAAACCGCCTGATCGCGGCGGCCGTGCTGTTCCTCGTGGCGGTGACCGGTGGGCTCACCGCCGTGACGCTGGACCGCTTCGTACTGCGGCCAGGTCCGCACCGGATGCACCCCTTCCCGCCTCCGCGGCCGGACGAGGCAGCGTTCCGGGAGCGGATGTCGCGCGAGCTGGGCCTCACCCCCGACCAGCGCACCCGCGTGGACTCGCTCATGGACCGTCAACTGCGGGAGATTCGCGCGCTGCGCGCCGAGGTGCAGCCCAGACTGGATTCGGTGGTGGCACAGACGCGGCGGGAGATCGAAGAGATTCTGACACCCGAGCAGCGCGAGAAGGCCCGCGCGCTCGCCAAGCGCGGTCACGAGCGTCCGGGACCTCCGCCTCCCTTCTGAATCACCTCGTCGGCGGCGCGGCGCCCGGAGCCGACCGCGCCTTCCATCGTCGCATTGTAGCCCTTCCCGCAGGTCGCCTCTCCCGCGAAGAACAGGGTGTCCTCCACCGGGGCCGCGAGCGCGCGGTATGCCTCGGTGCCGCCGACGCGGACATAGGTATAGGCGCCCCTGGAGTACGGGTCGCCGTTCCAGTCGTGGTAGCTGTGGTCCTCGAGCAGCGCCGACACGTCGGCCTCGCGCATGCCGAGCGCGGCGGCGAGCGATCGGACGGCGAGCTCGACGAGCGCCTTCGGGTCGGCGGTGCCCAGCCGATCCGACTGCGGCCCGCCGGCCCACGCGGTGAGCAGGGGCGCGTCGGGATCGAGAGGTGCCCACCACGTCGGAAACGGCTGGTCGAACGCGTGGAGGAAGAGCATGTCGCGGAGGGCGGGGGTCTCGCGCCAGAACGCCTCGCGGAAGTGGAGCAGCAGCTTGGTGGCGGCGCCCATCGCGAGCCGGCCAGCGGCGTACCGCTTCTCGGGGAGCTCCGGATCGAAGCGCAGGCTCTCCAGATGCGGCAGCGGGACGGTGACCACGGCCGAGGCGGCGCGGAGCGTCTCACCGCCCGACGTCCTGACCTTCACCTCTCCACGGTGCCAGAGCAGCTCCCGCACGACGGTCTCGAGTCGAACGTCACACTTCCCGAGCCAGCCCGCGGTCAGCGCATCCACCGCCCGCTGCGTGCCCTCGGTGGAGCGGAGGTCCGAGGTGTCGGCCGGCTGGTTCTCCTCGACCTCGAGGAGCCAGCGAAGGCTGACGCCGGAGGGATCCGCCGCGTTGAAGCCTTCCACGTACGCGAGCAGCTCGGTTCTCGCATCCTCGAGCTCCGGCTCGGCGCAGCAGGCAGCGAGCGCGTCGTCGAGCGCGATGTCGTTCTTCGCCACCTTCGCGGCACGCTTCAGCAGCTTCTGAACCGAGTCGAGTCGATCGTCCAGGTTCTTCCAGCGATCGCCGACCCGCTGGATGCGGGAGCCGTCCGCCCGCTCCAGCCGCACACCGGAGGCCTCCAGGAGCTGCCGCATGGCGCCGTCTTCCGCGATCCACTCGGGGCCGAGATCCAGGGGGACATTGCCGGCTTTCCCGGCGGTCCACACACGGCCCCCGATGCGGTCGCGCGCCTCGAGGATGGTGACCGAGCGGCCGGCCGCGATCAGCCGCTCGGCCGCCGCGAGCCCGGCGAGCCCGGCGCCGATGACGAGGGTATCCGTTCTAGGCGCTGCCACCCCCGCCTTCCGACGTGTACGGCTGACGCAGGTGGACCGGCGGCTCGGCGACCTTCCTCACCCGCAGGTTCAGCACCTCCACCAGGACCGAGAACGCCATCGCGAAATAGATGTAACCCCTCGGGATGTGCCGGTCGAACCCGTCGGCGATGAGCGCGATGCCGATCATGATCAGGAAGCTGAGCGCCAGCATCTTCACCGTCGGGTGCCGGTCCACGAACTCGCCGATCGGGCGCGCGAAGAACATCATGAACGCGACCGCCACGACCACGGCGGAGATCATGACCCCGATGTCGTCCACCATCCCGACGGCGGTGATCACCGAGTCGAGGGAGAACACGATATCGAGGAGCACGATCTGAATCAGGACGGACCCCATCGTGGCCGCGACCTTGCCCGACGCGTGCCCCTCCTCGCCCTCGAGATTGTTATGGATCTCGTGGGTGCTCTTCCCGATGAGGAAGAGTCCCCCGAGAATGAGGACGAGATCCCGTCCCGAGAGCTCCTCGCCGGCAATGCTCAACAGCGTCGCCCTGGCCTGGATGACCCAGGTCAACGAGAGCAGCAGGCCGATGCGCATGAGCATCGCCAGCCCCAGTCCGATCTGGCGGGCCCGCTGTTGCTGGGCCTTGGGGAGCTTCCCCGCCAGGATGGCGAGAAAGACGATGTTGTCGATGCCCAGCACGATCTCGAGCACCGTGAGCGTGGCGAAGCCAATCCAGGCCTGAGGGTCGGTTATCCAGTCCATGGGAGTGCCGGCAGAGGGTTGGAAGTGAAAAGGCTGGAGGTGAAGGCTTGGAGGTGACCGGAAAGCGTTCCGTGAACCGGGCGTACTGGGAAGGTAGTATCGCCCCGAGCGAAGCGAAGGGGGCGGCGGCTCCGGGGCGCCCTTGGTTGCCTCCCGTATACGCAGGCCGTAACTTCATTCCCCCGGCGCCCAGGCGCCGCTCCGCTGACCAATCCAGAAGGACGACGCATACTGTCCGGCCCGACTGCCAACATACCCGCGCATGAAGAGGTGCCAGAGCCGGATCGCCGGAACGTGCTGCTGTGCGTGGAACGCGACCCGCATGTCCGGGAGCTGCAGCGCTTCTTTCTGGAGCAAGCCGGCTACCGGGTGACGTTCGCGGACGACGGCCTGCAGGCGCTCCAGCTGGTCCGGGAGCTGCACCCCGCCGTGGTCATTACCGAAATTCTAGTGCCGAGGCTGGACGGTCTCGCGCTCTGCCGCCGCGTCAAGTCGGACGCGCCGATCAAGAATACCGTGGTCGTCATCCTCAGTCTGCTGGCGGCCGAAGGCCGGGCGCGCGCGGCGGGCGCCGATGCGTTCCTCAGCAAGCCGCTGCTCGCCGAGCAGCTGACCAGCACCGTGCGCGCGCTGACACACCCGCGGCCGCCCGACCCGAATGGCGGCGGCTCCCACCCCGTGTCCGAGCCCTCCCCGTGACAGACTCGATGCAGCGAATCACCACCGGCAACCCCGAAGCGGACCTTGTGCTGGGCGGGGGCTTTCTGGTGAATTCGATCAATATCCTCATGGGCGAGCCGGGTACCGGCAAGACGGTGTTCGCCGAGCAGCTGCTGTTCGCCAACGCGGGCGGGGACCGGCCGGTCCTGTATCTCACGACGCTCTCCGAGCCGCTGAGCAAGATCGTCACGTACGTCCAGCGCTTCCCCTTCTTCGACGAGCGCAAGCTGGGGACGAGCGTGATCTACGAGGACATCAGCGGACTCCTCTCCACGCAGGGGATCGCCGCGCTGGTGCCGCGACTCCGCGAGGCGATCACCTCCTTCCACCCCAAGCTCATCGTCGTGGATTCGCTCAAGGCCGTCCACGATCTCAGCGTGTCGGTCCCGGAGGCCCGTCGGATGATCTCCGACATGGCCGGCCTGTTGAGCGCGTATGCCACGACCACCTTCCTGGTCGGAGAGTACCGCGAGCAGGATGTGTCGCTCTATCCAGAGTTCGCGGTCGCGGACGGGATCGTGGAATTCGCCCGGCGCAAGCATACCGCGAGGGACGAGCGATTCCTCCGGGTGAGCAAGCTCCGCGGCAGCGGATACCGGGAGGGGCTGCACGCCTTCAGCATCACCGGCAACGGTCTGGAGATCTACCCCCGCCTCGTGAGCCCGACCATTCCGGCGGACTATACCCTGGAGCGCGAGCGCGTGGCGAGCGGGGTCGAGGGGCTCGACCGGCTGATCGGCGGCGGCGTGTGGCGCGGGACCACGACGCTGATCGTGGGGCCCACCGGGTCCGGCAAGACGACGATGGGCCTGCAGTTCGTGCTCACGGGGGTCGCCGAGGGTCAGCCGTCGCTGTACATCAACTTTCAGGAGAACCCGACCCAGCTCGCCCAGGCGATCGGCAACCTCGGCGGCGATGTCGAGGCGCTGCGGGCGCAGGGGCTCCATCTGCTCTACGCCTCCTCGGTCGAGCTCCAGATCGACCGGATCATCGTGGAGCTGTTCGCGCTCGTCGAACGCCACGGCATCCGGCGCGTCGTGCTGGACGCGGTGGGCGACCTCTCCCTGGCCTCGCCCGACGCGCAGCGCACCCACGACTACCTGTACGCACTGGTGCAGCAGTTCGCCGTTGTCGGCATCACGGCGCTGTTTCTGCTCGAGGACATGAGTCACGGACCCATAAGCGGAGGCTCGGTCGTCCCGGCGGAGCACGGCCGCCTGAGCTACATGTGCGACAACCTGATCCTCCTGGAGATGCAGCGCGGGGAACGGCTCGCCCGACGCCTCAGCATCTACAAGACACGGGGCAGCGTGCACGACGACGCGGTGCATCCGATGACCATCAGCGCCGGCGGTGTGCGTGTCCAGTAGACCGGACCTCCTGCTCGGCTCCGAGGCCAGAGACGCCGTCGCTCATCCTGCTGCGTCAGCTCACGGCCCTGAGCCGCGCGGTGGCGCAGAGCGGCTCGCTCGACGCCATCCTGGACCTCGCCGCCCGCCAGGCTGCCACCATGCTCGCGGCCAGCCGGACGGTCCTGATGCTCGTCGGCGACGACGGGCTGGCCCACAGCCGGGCGTACTACGGCGTGGACGCGTCGGTGGCCGCCGACCTTTCCGGCGAGCTCGACGAGGGGCTGATCCTGAGGCTGGAGCACGCGTTGGCCGAGGGGGGCACGCGTTCGTTCATGGCCGTCCCCTTGATCGTCCAGGGCGAGGTGACCGGGCTGCTCGCCGCGGCCCGCGACGGCCAGGTGCCCTGGACGCCGCTGGATGAAGCGACGCTGGCGGCGGTGGCCGACCAGTCGGCCGCGCCGATCGAGATCGCCCGACTGTCGGAAGAGGTGAGGCAGGCGCGGCTGATCCAGGAGAACGCGCGGCTGTACGAGGCCGAGCGGGCGGCGCGGGCGGCGCTCGACCAGGAACGCGCCCGCCTGGTCACTGTACTCGACCACATCCCGGCCGGCGTGGTGCTGCTCGAGGCGGCGACCGGCTCGGCCGCCTTCGCCAATCCGACCGCGGCCCGGCTGTTCAGGCTGGCGGAGACTGCGACACCCGACGAGGTGGACCAGGCACTCGCGGCGTGCGTCCGGGCCCAAGGCGGCGCTTACGCCCCCGAGGATCATCCGGCGAGGCGCGCCCTCCACAGCGGTGAGACGGTGCTGGGCGAGGAAGTGGAATTCGTGCCGAGCGGCGGGGCAGCGCCGGCCACCTTCACCGTGAACGCTGCGCCTATCCGCGACGCCGGCGGGGCGGTCATCGCCGCGGTGATCACCTTCCACGACATCACGCAGCGCCGCGCGGTCGAGCGGCACCTGGGGCACATGCAGCGGATGGAGGTGGTGGGGCGCCTCGCCGGCGGTGTAGCCCACGAAACCAACAACCAGATGTCGGTCGTGCTCGGGGCCGCGTCGTTCGTGCTCCGTCGCAGCGACCTGCCCGACTCGGTGCGGGAGGACGTCAAGTCGATCCAGCGGGCCGCCGAGCGCACCGCCACCGTCACGGCTCAGCTTCTGGCCTTCAGCCGCCGCCAGATGTGGCGCCCGCAGGTGCTCGAGGCGGACGCCGTCCTCCGCGATCTCATGCCCGTGCTGCGGCGCACGGTGGGCGACACGTCCTCCGTCCACCTCCGGCTCGGCTCGCCCGGCGTCCAGATCCGGCTCGATCGTGGCCAGCTGGAGCAGACTCTGCTCAACCTCGCCATGAACGCGCGGGACGCCATGCCGGGAGGAGGCGAGTTGATCCTGGAGACACGGCTCGTGCAGCTCGGGACCAGCACCGAGGGCGCGCCGCGTGGCGTCGCGACCCGGCCCGGCCCGTACTTGCGACTGGACGTTCGCGACACGGGCGATGGCATGGACACCGAGACGCTCAGTCACCTGTTCGAGCCCTTTTTCACCACCAAACCGGTGGGCAAGGGCACCGGGCTCGGCCTGGCCAGCGTCTACGGCATCGTCAAGCAGGGCCACGGATACGTCTGGGCAGCGAGCGACCCCGGTCGCGGCACGACCTTCACGATCTACTTCCCGGTCGTGACGGCCCCCACGTCGGAGGCAACCACGCCGCCCCTCGCCGATCAGGCCAGCCCGGGCGAAGTGGTGCTGGTCGTCGAGGACGAGTCCGAGGTCCTCGCGGTAGCCGCGCGGGCACTCCGCGAAGCCGGCTACATAGTGATGGAGGCGCTCAACGGCCGGGCGGCCCTGGATCTCCTCGAGCGGCACGCCGGCCGCCTGGACCTAGTGGTGACCGATGTGGCCATGCCCGTGCTGAACGGCAGGGAGCTCGCCGATGCGGTGCGGCAGCGTTATCCGACCGTGCCCGTGCTGTTCATGTCGGGCCAGGCGAGCGGGGAAGCAGCCGAGCCTGATCTCGGGGTGGCGGGGAGGATGCTTCTGCAGAAACCGTTTTCCCCCGACCGGCTCACCGCTCAGGTCCGCGCCCTCCTCGACCAGCATCGCACCGGAGGTTCGTCGCAAAGCTAGGGTGATGATGCGCCGTATATCTCCCCTCCCCACTCCCGAAACTCCTCCGCCTTTCCACGCCATCGCCGCCGCGTACTCCCGGACGTCCTGCGTGATCTTCATGGAGCAGAACTTCGGTCCGCACATCGAGCAGAAGTGGGCCACCTTGGCGCCGTGCGCCGGCAGGGTCTCGTCGTGATAGGCGCGGGCGGTGACCGGGATCGAGCGCGAGGTTGAACTGGTCCTCCCAGCGGAACTCGAACCGCGCCTTGCTGAGCGCGTCGTCCCACGCGCGGGCGCGGGGGTGGCCCTTGGCGAGGTCGGCGGCGTGCGCGGCGATCCGGTAGGCGATGACGCCGGCCTTCACGTCGTCCCGGTTGGGGAGGCCGAGGTGCTCCTTCGGCGTCACGTAGCAGAGCATGGCGGTGCCGTACCAGCCGATCATGGCCGCGCCGATGGCGCTGGTGATGTGGTCGTATCCCGGCGCGATGTCGGTGGTGAGCGGGCCGAGGGTGTAGAACGGCGCCTCGCGGCACCACTCGAGCTGCTTCTCCATGTTCTCCTGGATGAGGTGCATCGGGATGTGGCCCGGCCCCTCGTTCATCACCTGCACCTCGTGCTCCCAGGCGATCTCGTTCAGCTCGCCCTGGGTGCGCAGCTCGGCGAACTGCGCCTCGTCGTTCGCGTCGGCGATACTCCCGGGCCGGAGCCCGTCGCCCAGTGAGAACGAGACGTCGTACGCGGCCATGATCTCGCAGATCTCGCGGAAGCGGGTGTAGAGGAAGCTCTCCTGGTGATGGGCCAGGCACCACTTGGCCATGATGGAACCGCCGCGGGAGACGATGCCGGTCACCCGGTTCGCCGTCAGGGGCACGTAGCGGAGCAGCACGCCGGCGTGGACGGTGAAGTAGTCCACGCCCTGCTCCGCCTGCTCGATCAGTGTGTCGCGGTAGATCTCCCAGGTGAGGTCCTCCGCAGCTCCGCCGACTTTCTCCAGCGCCTGGTAGATCGGCACCGTCCCGATCGGCACGGCCGAGTTGCGGAGGATCCACTCGCGGGTCTCGTGGATGTCGCGGCCGGTGGAGAGGTCCATGACGGTGTCGGCGCCCCAGAGCGTCGCCCAGCGGAGCTTCTCCACTTCTTCCTCGATCGACGACGTCACCGCGGAGTTGCCGATGTTGGCGTTGATCTTCACGTGGAAGCGCCGGCCGATGATCATCGGCTCGAGCTCGGGGTGGTTGATGTTGGCCGGGATGATGGCGCGGCCGCGGGCCACCTCGCTCCGCACCAGCTCGGCGGGCAGGCCCTCGCGCAGGGCGACGAACTCCATCTCGGGCGTGATCTCGCCGCGGCGGGCGTAGTGGAGCTGGGTGATGCAGCGAGCGGCCGCGGAGGGCGGTATTGCTCGAAGGCCCGGCGTACCTCATCCCGAGCGGAGCGAGAGACCTTGCCCGGGAATGGCTCGAGCGCGGCGACGAAGGTTCCTCGCTCCGCTCGGAATGAGGTATGTGTCGTTCCGCCTCGTCGACGTCCCTCTCCCGAATCCACTCGTCCCGCACCCCCGGCAACCCCTCCTGCACATCATGCCCCTGCGGTCCGCTCGGGTCGTAGACCCGAAGCGGCGGCTCGCCGCCGGAGAGGGCGATCTCGCGCATGGGGACGCGGATCCCGCGGGGGCCGTCGAGGTAGACCTTGGTGGAATTGGGGAACGCGTCGCCGTAGGTGGGCGGCGCGGACAGGGTGCTGGTCATTCGGATGCTCCCTCGTTCGAAGAAAGGGAGCGCCTGGGGGCAGCCTGCACCCCTGCCGCGCTCCCTTCGCCGGTATCAGCCGGATCAGGTTCCAAGGGTACGATCTCAATCCGGAGGTGAGCTTCCGGATGCCCCTGGCGGCATTGGAAGGTTAATCTAGTCCTGACCGGACACGATAGTTCACCGGCGTGGAGGCTCTATGGATCTCGAAGCCGAGCGGAAGCGACTGCTCCAGCGGGACGCGGAATGGGCGTCCATCACGTCGGAGGGCGAGGACGTCGAACGAATCATCTCGTTCTGGACGGATGATGCCCGCGTCTATCCGCCGGGCCAGCCCATCCTGGTGGGCAAGGCGGCTCTCCGAAGTTATGTAAAGGCCGCGCTCGGGGTGCCGGGATTCCACATCACGTGGACCTCATCCGACGCGATCCTTTCCCCAGACGGGAAGCTGGCGTACATGCTGAGCACGAACGCGGTCACGCTGCCGGCCTCGGACGGGACGCTCGTCACGCTCCCGGGTCGCGCGGTCACGATCTGGCGCAGGGAAGCGGACGGGGAGTGGCGATGCGCGGTCGACATCTGGAATGACGAGCCTCTCCCTTAGCCGGGGACGCGACGTCCTCGGGTAGGACACAGTGAACCCGAACGGGTAATTCATTCGGGCGAGTCGTCACGTCGAGCGGCGGAGCGTGGAATTGGCGCCGGCCCGGGGGCGGGTGCTTCCGACCCTCGGCGTTTTTCACCAGGTTGCCGCCGTTCGGCAACTCGACCGGGATCGCGGCGAGGTGCATCTTTGGGAGCCGACCGAGTCTTGGCGCCCAAGTAACCGAAAGGCGACTCAGAGCCATGTCTCTCGTGAGCGTGCGCTACATGATCGACGATGTGCCCGCGGCCGTCACTTTCTACACCGCCCTCCTGGGTTTCACCGTGGAGCAGGATGCCTCCCCAGCCTTCGCCGCTGTGTCGCGTGATGGGGTGCGGCTCTTGCTGAGCGGAGAGGGTAGCTCCGGAAAGCGCCCGCTTGCCGACGGTCGGCGTCAGGCACCGGGCGGCTGGAACCGTATCCACCTCCAAGTCACCGATCTGGAGGCGGAGGTCAAGCGGTTACGAGCTGCCGGGGTGCCATTCCGTACGGATGAAATCGTGACCGGGCCGGGTGGCGCCCAGGTCATCATCGACGACCCGTCGGGCAACCCGGTCGAGCTGTTCCAGCCCCGACGGTGAGGGATCGGCAGCAGCGGTCATCTTCCGTTGGTGACGTCAGAACGAACCTCATGACCGCGACGCATTTCATTCGTCCCGCGCTTCTTTTTCTGTGCCTCGCACTGGCGAACTTTCGGGCAGTCGCCGCACAAGCCGACTACGCCGCCCCCATCATGGCAGGTCTCAGCAACCACGGGAAAACCGGGGACAAGGCCTACGTCACGGCAGGCACCCGGACGTATGTGATCGGAACCCAGGACGGGAACTTCCCGGACCTGGGCGACCACCTGCCGGGTGAGATGGGCGGGGCCTGGCTCCACCCGATCAAACTGATCGATGGGTTCCGGGCCACGGTCGCGGAGCCGGCCACCAATCGGGACGTCGCCCTTTCGGCGAGCACCGACTTCATCACCTATCCCTACGGCAATCGGTTCGCGTACGGCCCAGTGCTGGATAGCCTCGAGATCGAGCGCTTTCAGTTCAGCCCCGACGGTCGCGAGGGATTCATCGTCCAGTACGAGTTCAGGAACGCCAGCGGCCGTCCGAGAGAGCTGACCTTTCGATTCGCCGTCAAGACGGACCTCCGCCCGGTCTGGTTCTCGGATCGTCTCGGCATCACCGACGCTCCGGACACCGCGGGCTGGGAGCCGTCGAGCCGGCTCTTCGTCGCCAGGGACACCGGGCATCCCTGGTTCTGCGTCTGGGGAGCCACGGGCTCCGCGGATGCACGACCGGTCGCCGATCCGCCGCCGATCCGGACGAGCGGCATGGGTGTAACGGCCGCCTCCCGCTACACCGTCTCGGTCGCTCCCCACCGTGCCTCCACTCTCACCTTCGTCGTCGCGGGCTCGGCATCGGCCAGGAAAGCGGCGGTCGAGACCTACCGCGCCCTGGCCAGGGACCATGCGAGCCTGCTTGCCGCTCAGAAGGCGCACTACGAGTCGCTGCTCGAGCGGGCACGAGTCACCATTCCCGACCGGCGCCTGCAGGAGGTCTACAACTGGGTCAAGGTCAACAACCAGTGGCTGGTCCGAGACGTGCCGGGCATGGGCCGCGGCCTCAACGCCGGGCTGATGGAATACCCGTGGTGGTTCGGGACCGATGCGGGCTACGCCCTGCAGGCGGTCGTCGCAACGGGAAATGCCGACCTCGCCAGTCAGACGCTTCGTCTCCTGAGAGATCAGTCGCTCAAGGCCAACGGCAACGGCCGGATCGTGCACGAGGTGACGACCAACGGCGGGGTGGTCAATCCGGGCAACACGCAGGAAACCGCCCAGTTCATCATGGCCGTGGGCAAGGTATTCGACTGGACGGGGGACATGGCCTTCGCCCGGGAGATGTACCCCGGTATGAAGCTGGGCCTGCGCTGGCTGCTCACCGACATGGACCAGAACCACAATCTGTTCCCGGAAGGCTATGGGATCATGGAGGTGTCGGGCCTCAACGCGGAGCTGATCGATGTGGCGGTGTACACCCAGCAGGCGCTGGAGGCCACGGCGCGCATCGCCCGCATGCTTCGGGAGCCGGACACCGCCGCAGGCTACGAGCGACAGGCATCGGCACTGGAGGCGCGCATCAACGACGGCTTCTGGGCCGCCGACGAGGGCTCATACGGCGACTTCTACGGGTCGCGCGCGCAGGCAATGAGCGCCGCGGATGGAGCTATCAGGCAAATCCGCCTGAAGGGAGACACCGCGCTGACAGCGCGAGACCGGGAGCTCATCGGGTACTACGAGGGGCTCAGGCGGCGATTCTCCACGATGCCGGACAGCGGCCACGGGTGGATCACCAACAAGAACTGGGTCATTGCGACGCCGCTGGAGGTCGGGATCGCCCCGCGAGAACGGGCGATCCGGTTGCTCGACAAGATTCGCCGGGAGAATGTCGGCGAGTACGGGCCCTTCCTGTCCGCGGTCGAGCGGGGGGCGATGATGACCATCGCGACCGGCGTGCAGGCGGTCGCGGAAGCACGGTACGGGCGGGTCGACGAGGCGCTGTGGTATGTCGACCGAATCGTGGAGACGTTCAACCGGACGTTACCAGGCTCGATCTCGGAGATGATGCCCGACTATGGCTGCTTCGCGATCTCATGGACGAGCTATGGGATCATGGTGCCGCTGATCCACTATGTCTTCGGGATCCAGCCGGATGCCGTGCACAAGACCGTCGTCTTCGATCCCCACGTCCCCACCGGCTGGGAGGACATGCGCATCGAGGATCTCCCGGTGGGCACCAATACGATCTCGTTCTCGCGCCAGGAGACCGGGGAGGGGATCGAGTACCGCGTCGAAGCGAAGGAAAACGGATGGACCTTTGTCCTGAGACAGGATTCGTTGCCGGGAGCCAGATACTATGTGAACGGGATACCTGCGTCGCTCACCCCTTCCGGCATCCGTCTGACCGGCAGGACCAACCGTGTCCTCGTGGTTCAGCATGAGTGATGCGCGGCAGCCTCGCCGGTGGCGCGTCCGTCCACCGCCGGTACGATCGCTGGCCGGCCGATCAGTGGAAGTGTAGGATTGTCAGTGGCGACGTGAGTCGCCGCAGCTAATGCGCAAGTCGTTGGGCAGCCGCGGAGATATCGCGTGGTACGCGATTCTCGAGATAACCGCAGTCTCGGAACTTCCGTGCCGGACGTCGCAAACCTTGGGCTGGTCCGTCCGCCTTTCGTCTATCTGGGCTCGATCGCACTCGGCCTGGTGCTTCATCTCCTTTGGCCGGTACGGCTCGTGCCTACTTCGGTCAGCACGCCACTCGGCGCCATGGTCACGCTCCTTGCCGTCGTCCTCTTCGTCTCCGCAGTTCGCACCTTCCGCGCAGCTGGCACGCCCATCCCAGGCAACCGCCCCACCACAACGATCGTTCGCACGGGGCCCTACCGCTTCGGCCGGAACCCCATCTATCTCGCCTTCTCGCTTCTTCAGCTCGGTCTCTCTCTTTGGGTCAACAGTCTCGCCTTGCTGATTACGCTCATTCCAGCCGTTGCGCTCATGTCGTTCGTGGTCATCCCGAGGGAAGAGCGTTACCTCGAAGCACGGTTTCCCTCGGAGTATTTGACCTACAAGGCTTCGGTCCGTCGATGGCTATAGGCGCGGCCGCCCAACAAGCGACTGCCGGCGGTGCTTGACACGAAGGCGGCCGCCCGCGGGTCCTTGCCTCGTCTCCCCAGCGATAGCGTCACTCGACGATCGCGGCCGAGGACGGGCTCCGCGTTGTCTTGGGGTGGCAGTGGGGTGAAGTTGCGGGAGACCCCTGCCGGAAGAGAGGACGGCGGGGCAAGGAACAGGAGAGCAGAAGCATGACAAAACACCTGACTGGGACCCGCGAAGAGTGGCTGGCAGCCCGACTCGGGCTGCTCAAGGCGGAGAAGGACTTAACGCATCGCAGCGACGAGGTGGCGCGGCTGCGGCAGGCATTGCCGTGGGTTCGCATCGACAAGGAGTATCGATTCGAGACCGACGAGGGGAACGCCTCGCTGGCGGACCTGTTCCGAGGGCGCTCGCAGCTCCTCGTCTACCATTTCATGTTCGGACCCGACTACAAGGCGGGCTGTCCCGCCTGCTCGGCGATCGCGGATGGCTTCAACGGATTCGCGGTTCACCTGGCCAACCATGACGTGATGCTCTGGGCGGTGTCGCGGGCGCCGCTCGACAAGCTGCAGGCCTACAAGCGGCGGATGGGCTGGAGCTTCCCCTGGGCGTCCTCACTCGGCAGTGACTTCAACCCCGATTTCAACGTGCAGTTCACCGAGGAGCAGCAACGCGAGGGTGGCATCGAATACAACTACCAGCGCGAGCCGCCGTTGCAGCCACTCGCCCGCAACGCGTCGGAGATGCCGTCGCGCGAGACACCCGACGGCCCGGCCAAGGGTGCTGCGATGACCGGCACCGACGTGAACACGTACACTCGTGAGAGGCCGGGCATGAGCGCGTTCGCACTGGAGGACGGTGTCGTCTACCACACCTATTCCGCCTATGCGCGCGGGCTGGACGGTCTGTGGGGGATGTATCAGTGGCTCGACCGTGCGCCCAAGGGACGCAACGAGACGGGCTTCTGGTTGCGGCACCACGACGACTACAAGCGCTGAGCGAAGTTGTGGTTTCCGAGCGCACTGGCGACGTGGTCTCGGTGCCACGACGGTCAATCAACGGCGCGCCTCGTGGCATGAGGTCTGAGATGGACAGACGCACCGATCTCCTGATCATCGGCGCCGGCCCGTTCGGGCTCGCCTTGGCAGCCGACGCGCGCCACCGCGGGATCGACCACCTCGGAGCCGTCAGGCGACCGCACCACCACTGTCTTCAGACCTTCGGAGGTCCGATGCCGGATCATGTTTACAAGACAATTGAGCTCGTGGGGTCATCAACGAAAGGAGTCGAGGACGCGACTCGCAACGCCATTGCCAAGGCGTCGCAGACGGTTCGCAATCTCCGCTGGTTCGAGGTAACTGAGACTCGCGGGCACATTGAGGAAGGCAAGGTTGCTCACTGGCAGGTCACGCTGAAGGTCGGCTTTACCTTGGAATAGGCTGGCGCCGCGCGGCCCCACCCCGCAATCGCAGGCGTTGATCTCGTCCCTGAGGTTCACATGTTTCGCAAGGCCCCGCACGCCCCGGCCGAGGCGCGCGTCCGACCCAAGGTGAAACTCCAGAGGCCGGGGGCGTGAATGATGGCAGCCCTCGACCATGGTCGATGCAGGGCGCAAGTTGATGGGGACGATGCCCTCAAGCTCCCAGCGAACCCTGGACCGGATTGCGGCTGCGTGCCTGGTGGTGGGCTCCGTGTTCGGCCTTGCCGGCACGCTTGCCGCCTCCCAGCACGTGCAGGCCAGCTTGTGGGCGATTGACAGCGTGGCTCTGGTGATCGGGACCAGTCTGCTGGCCCTGAAGTACTTCCGCGCTGGCGCTGATCTGGTCGCCGCAGGCTTCCTGGTGTTTGCGATCGGGGAGGGCGTCCTGCTGTCAGGCACCGCCGCGGGACCGCAGGGGAGTGTGCCCGCCTTCGCTGCAGGGACGGCATTGTGGGCGGCCGCGTTGATCCTTTTCAGTGCACCGTCACACGTCAAGCAGCCGCTTCGGCTGCTGGGCTGGGTGGCCGCGGGCCTATTTGCGATTACATCCGGGCGCATCTACGCGGGCGAGATGTTGCTGCCCACTTCAAGGCCGCTGCCTTTCTTCGCCTATCCCTTCCTGGTCGCGACATTGCTGGGATGGGTGTGGATGCTCTTGAAGGAGGATTGAACAGCCGAGGATCGCGGCCCAGATGACGCGAGAGGCAGGACATGGACTGGCGAGCGCTCGGTTAGGCCATAGGAATCGAGGCAGTGCTGCTCGTCCTGGGCAGCTCGGGGCCGTGCCGTGGATTCTTCAGCTGCCTGGCATTCTGCTCGTGCTTTTTCCCTCCGGAGGCACCTACTTCGTAGCACGGGTTGGAATGGCAGCGGCCCTTCAGATCGGGGAGAAGGCCTGTTGGGATTTCCTCGGCGTGGCCGAGCTCGCCGAGATCGACGATGCGGAGCTGCGCCATGGCTCGGAGGTGTTGAGCACCTACTCGGTTGTGGATGCCGAGCTCTTGACACGACCGAAGGAAAAGCTCGCCGTCTTCTGGAAGGCTGATGTCGAGCGACCGGCGCGTGATCTCCTGGACAAGGACGAAGGGTAAGGTAGAGACGACTCCCATGTTCGTTGGACATTACGGCGTGAGCTTCGCGGCCAAGCGCGTCGCGCCGGCGATTCCCCTCTGGGTACTGTTCATCGCTGTGCAGCTGCTGGACGTCTTCTGGGCGCCCTTCATCCTGCTCGGCATCGAGAAGGTCCGAATTGTTCCGGGCATCACAGCCTCCAATCCTTTGGATCTCTACTACATGCCGTACACCCACAGTCTCGTGGCGGCCGTCCTGTGGTCGATTGGAGCGCTCCTCGTTTACCGTCAGTTCGGCCCACGAGGATCTCGCGGGAAAGGCGGCTTCCGTGGCCGGTCTGGCGGTGCTTTCGCACTGGCTGTTGGACCTCCTGGTTCACCGCCCCGATCTGCCGCTGTACGACAACACGGCCAAGGTCGGCCTCGGTCTTTGGAATTTCCCAGCCGTCGCCTTCGCGTTGGAAGCCGCGCTGCTATTCGGCGGGATGTGGCTGTACTTCGGCACGGCTGCGGTCAGCCGCCTGAGAATGGTGGTCTTCGGTGTGGTGATGCTGGGCGTCCAGGCGTATGTCTTCTTCGGGCCCCCGCCAGTGTCGGACAAGGCTGCGGCGCTGACCGCATTGATTTCCTACGGCGTATTCGCAGTCGCCGTTGCCCGACTGGAGCCGTTGCTACCTACACCTAGATAGGCCGACGCCGAAGATCAGGGACCTTCAAGGATGCCTGAGTCACGCCCCTTTCTGACTGCCTCCTGGCGATATCTCGCCATGCTCAACTATGAGGTGCCGCCGGCGCTGCTTCGACCCCTCGTGCCTCCGGGCACCGAACTCGATACCTGGAACGGCGCCAGCCTGGCGAGCGTGGTCGGCTTTCGGTTCCTCGACACTCGTGTCCTCGGCATCGCGATTCCGGGGCACCGCGACTTCGACGAGGTAAACCTCCGGTTCTATGTCCGACGCCGCAGTGAGCATGGGGATTGGCGACGGGCAGTCGTGTTCGTTCGAGAGCTCGTGCCGAGGCGTGCCATCGCTTTCGTAGCACGCTGGTTATACAACGAGCCGTATAGCGCGGTGCCCATGCAGCACGAGCTCCAGATCGCCAGCGCTGCCGACGGACAGCCGGGGCGCGCTGCCTACGCCTGGCGCTTGGTGGATCGGTGGCATCGACTCGAAGTCAGGACCCGAGGGCGGCCTACCCTGCCGGAGCCGACCTCTGAGGCGGCGTTCATCAGCGAGCACTACTGGGGCTACACCGTCCAGCGAGACGGCGCGTCCAAGGAATATCAGGTGGACCACCCACCTTGGCGGGTCTGGGAGGCCGAGGGGGCGCAGCTCGACTGCGACGTGAAGGCCGTGTATGGGACAGGGTTTGCGGAATGCCTGGGAATCCAGCCTCGCTCGGCCTTCCTCGCAGAGGGGTCGGAGGTGACAGTCTATCGTGGACGGCGCCTCGCTCGGGCTGCCAGACCGTCTCTCCCGGAAGCCGCGGCTTAACCGAAGCTCGAATGGGCCTATTCGACCGCGTTCTCTCGCGCTTCCGGCCCCCCGCCTTGGATGACCCGGATTTCGGGCGGCTCCTGTACATGCATATCGCTCGGGATCCCTCGAGGTCATACTGGGAATGCGAGTGGGCATTTCCACCAACCGGCACTCGCGTTTCCATCGGACTGCCGGGCTCGAGAGAAGGACCATGGCCAGAGTCGCGGGCGTTCTTCCTGGCCCTGGTACCGGAATTCAACCGAATCGTTGAGCGGGTGCGTCCGGCTCTCGACCGGGTCTTCCGAGAATGGCTGGACCGCCCTCTCTCCCACGACATGTGGCAGGACGTGAAGCTCGCCGGCTTCGGTGTTGAAGATCCACGCGAGACGCCTGCGCAATGGGATGTGGCATTTGAGACCACCGGCGCGAAGTGGCTTGGCATCACGGTGCCAATCCTAGGGGACCAGGTGCAGGAAGCGATTGTAGACACGTAGGTTCTGGTATTCGGTGGACCCTGACGGAGCAACATGAGCGCATTTGGGAGCGATAACCCGCGTGAGATGCCGGCGCACTTCTTCTACGGATCGCTGCGCATCAACTACGAAACGGCGCTCCGCGCGGCGGTCAACAAGCAGAACTGCTCCATGTGCCCACGGTACTGGTACGTGGATGCGGTGTTCCGGTGCGCCCGATGTGATGCCGAGTTTCTGTTCAGCGCGGGCGAGCAGCGGGCGTGGTATGAGGAGTATGGCTTCTGGGTCGACTCGTATCCACGGCGTTGCCCGGTGTGCAGGCGAGATCTCCGGAAGCTCAAGGGCATTCGCCAGGAGTACGATCAAAGTGTGGCGCACACACTCCGCCACGGAGATCTCGAAAGCAAGAAGAGGCTGGCGAGCATGATCGATCAGTTATACGAGCTCGGCGGCGAGCTTCCACCCCGCATCAACGAGAATCGCCGTCGGCTCGCAAGCCAGATTGCGCGCGCCGAGGAAGGGGGGCCGTGACCGATTGGGCCGAGTGGAGTCGCGAGGCGGTGGCCGCGATGCACGCGCGCAATGAGGCCTGGATCACACGCTTCGGCCTGGCCCGTGCCCCTTACCGGTGGGACCTCGTCACGGCTGAGCTGCGCTTCGAGCGAGAGACCGATCGAGTCGTAGCGGACCTCTGCGTGGTGGGAACGGTCTCCGAGCTGGAAGGCACCTTCCTGTGGGCCTGGAACAACGACGCGATTCCTGCCAGCGCCAAGCGCGGACTGGATGTCGTCCGCACGTTCGGGGCCACGCACGATCTTCCGCGGCTCATCACACCGGAATGGCCTGGCGGTCGAGCCGATGGACTGGAGATGCTGGCCATCGCCGGACGGATTCAGGATGCGAGCGGAGGGTTCGTAGACCAGGAGGGCGCGCTTCTGCTGTTCTTTACCGTCCACCAATTTCGGGTGCGTCCCCGTCCGGAAACAGCCAGCGGAGCCGCCACTCAGCGCCAGGGGCCGCGGCGTTGAAGGCCGCCTCGGAGAGCGGGTAGACTGCCGCGATCGGAACGCGGAGCCGGACCTCGTCCGCAGCCCTCTCCAGTTTCGCGAACCTGCGTGGATCGGCCACGGCGTCGGGCGCGAGCACTCGTAGCCGTTCGACGGGATCCTCGTGCCGAGGGTCGATCCTCCTGTCGCCTGACAGGCGCTGCCGACAGACCGCCTCCGTGAGGCCCGGACGAAGGCGTGGGGCGCAATCGCGCGGCGAGTTGCGAGACGGAGAAATCGGTGCGAGGTGGTGCAAAGGTTTGCGCAGTGCCGTTGCCGTCACCGAGCAGGAACCCGCGCCGCTACAGGAGGTTGCGGTCGGATCTACACTGGTGTCGCGATGCCGTCGAGTCACCGGGCACGACGCTTGCCTTAAGGAGGTGCAGCCGCCTTCAGCGCGTCGCAGCCCCCACAAGCGCGCGGTTCTCCAACCCAGCGAGGGCGTGCTAGTGGGAGCCGGACGATGCGGATGCTTCGGATCATCGTCGCCAGTACCTTGCTACTGCTGCCAGCCAGCCCCAAAGGAGTGCAGGCGCTCCAGCGGCTGATGGACGTGCAGCAGATCCCCACCGATACGCTCCGGGACGTGGCGCTCGTCGCCTACGAGCGCGGCCGTCCGGTCATCTATTACAACCCGATCATCCTGCAGCGCGTGGGGCCCCAGCTCTCCGCGTTCTTCATCGCCCACGAATACGGTCACATCCACGGGGGTCACACCGGCGGCGCGCTGCTCCACGACGGCGAGCTGAGCGCGCTGCGGCAGCGACAGGAGCTGGACGCCGATTGCTACGCGGCGGCCGTGCTCGCGGAGCACGATCGCGACGCCGTGGACGCCGCGCTGCGCTTCTTCACCCGATTGGGGCCGCTGCGGCACGACAACTATCATCCGACCGGCTCTCAGCGCGCCGCCCGAATCCTCTCCTGTCTTCCTCCGGCAGGACGAGCGCGCGGAAGCGATCGAAGCGGAGACGCCGGGCGGTGCCGAGACGCGCAACGTCACCTTCCAGCTGCAGGCGCCGTCGGCGCGGTCGGGCGGCTATGCGGTCGAGGCCCGAGTGTGGATCGACGAGGCGCCGGTGGGAATCGTGTCCAGCCTGCGCCAGCCCGGGCGTCTCGAGGTCCGCCGGTTCGCCGCGGGGTCACACCGCTACCGGGTGTGCCTCACCGTGTATGACATGGATTCCATGCTTCAGCTCACCCCGAGCGGCACCGTGAGCGGCGAGGGATTGGTCACGATCCGGGACGGGGACGTGGTCTCGGTGCGCTGGTCCCAGGGCGAGGTGCCCGTGCTGATCCGCCAGTAGGCGACATTTTCGTAGGCCGCAGCAGGGCGTTCCCACCCTTCCGTCGTCCGCGCGCTCGTCGCCAGCGCAGGATCTCCAGCTCAAGTCCTTGCAGAACTTGCCCTGAGCGCGCTACGACGGGACGGAACGGCGCTTGCCCTTGTCATGGCCGTGCCACGCCTTCGATCTCACCACCCCGGAGCCGACCATGAACACGCTCTTCCCCGTGACCGTTGCCGCCCTGCTCCTGGTCTCGGCCTGCAACAAGCCCGAGCCCCCACCCGAGGCCGCCGCGCCCGCCAACGAGACCACCGACACCGTCGCCGCAGCCGGCGCTCCGATGGCGGATAGCGCCGCCGCCAGTCGCGGACAGCGTCGATTCGGCCAAGGTCGATACCACCAACAATTGAGCCGGTCGGTTGACAACCCGACCGTGAGACGCTACCGTATTTTTATGCATCGTCGCGCTACTTCCCTTCGTCCGGCACCGGCCGCCCTCGCGGCCGAGATGTGTTGTTGTGCCAAGAGCTACCTACCCGACGGGACCACCTAGCGGCGAAAGCGACATTGACGGTACCAAGCCCGCAGGAGTGTCCTGCGGGCTTTTTGTTTTTTCGGATTTCGAGGCTCGGGTACGCGATGACGTCATTGGCAACGGATACGACGCCGGTCGGAGAGGACGCTCCCCCAGAGCGCATCGTCTCCTGGCTGCTGGAGCGCTTCGCCGGCCGGCGGATGGTGCTGACGACCGCGTTCGGGATGGAAGGCTGCGCCCTGATCGACATGGTGGCGCGCCACGGCCAGCCCATTTCCGTGGTCTGGCTCGATACCGGGTTCCTCTTCCCGGAGACGCACCGCCTGCGCGAGCGGCTGGAGGCGAGGTATCCGCACCTGCGCTTCGAGCGGTACGCGACGTCGGTCTCCCCGGAGGAGCAGGAGGCGCGCCTCGGGCCGGAGCTGTGGCGCCGCGACCCCGACGCCTGCTGCAAGCTGCGGAAGGTGGACCCGATGCGGGAGGCGCTCGCCGGGGTGGATGTCTGGATCACCGGCATCGGCCGGAGTCAGACCGGCGCGCGGGTGAACACCCGCGTGATCGAGTGGGACTGGAAGTATCACGTGCTCAAGGTCAGTCCGCTCGCCGGATGGGACCGGGCCCGGGTCTGGGAGTACGTGCAGGCGAACGACGTGCCGTACAACGAGCTGCACAAGCAGGGCTATCCGACGCTCGGCTGCACGCACTGCACGGTGCCGGTGACGGGGGTCCGGATCGGCGGGTACTCGCGCGAGGGGCGGTGGGCGGGGAGTCGGAAGTCCGAGTGCGGGTTGCATCTGTCGCCGAAGTGAGGCGACGGATGGTCGAATTGATGTCAGACGGTATGTGAGTTGATGTCGGACGGTACTTCATCCCGAGCGCAGCGAGGGACCTAGGCAGCGGTACCGAGACCAGCAGCAAGGTCCCTCGCTGCGCTCGGGATGAGGTACTGCTCTGATATCGGATTCCATCGAATTGGAGTAATGCATGCCCGGTAAGCCCGAATCCAAGGTCGAGATCGCCAAGCGGCAGGGCCGGCACCTGCGCGGCACCATCGCGGACACGCTCGCGTCCGAGGCCACGCACTTCGGTCACGACGACACGGCGCTGCTCAAGTTCCACGGCACCTACCAGCAGGACGACCGCGACGCGCGGCGGTCGCTCGAGAGCGCCGGCCTGGAGAAGGCCTACTCGTTCATGGTGCGCGTGGCGATCCCGGCGGGCGCGGTCACCGGCGAGCAGTACCTCGACCTCGAGCGCATCGCCGACGAGCACGGCAACGGCACCCTCCGGGTCACCACCCGCCAGGGGTTCCAGTTCCACGGCGTGCTCAAGGGCGATCTCAAGCCGACCATCGCCGGCATCAACCACGCGCTCCTCACCACCATCTCCGCCTGCGGCGACGTGCAGCGGAACGTCATGGGCTGCTCCGCCCCGCTGGGCGACGCCGACCACACCGCCATCCGGAGGGTCGCGGAGGCGCTGGCGCTGGAGCTGCGCCCCGCCACCCACGCCTACTACGAGATCTGGCTCGACGGGCAGAAGCAGGTCTCGACCGAGCGGGAGGAGCCGTTCTACGGCGACCGCTACCTGCCGCGGAAGTTCAAGACCGCGGTCGGGCTCTCGACCGACAACTGCGTGGACATCTGGTCGCAGGACGTCGGGCTGCTCGCCGTGGTGCAGGACGGCCGCATCGCGGGCTTCAACGTGCTCGTGGGCGGCGGGCTCGGCATGACCCACAACAAGGGCGACACCACCGCGCGCCTGGCGGAGCCGCTCGGGTTCGTGGCGACCGAGCACGGCGTCGAGGCGGTGCGGATCGTGGCCGCGATCTTCCGCGATCACGGAAACCGGAGCGACCGCCGGCACGCCGGCTCAAGTATCTCCTCGCCGAGTGGGGGATGCCGCGGTTCCGGGCGGAGTTCCAGCGCCGCGCCGCGTTCGTGCTCGGACCGGCGGTCGCGCTTTCGCCGCTCCCCTTCCACGATCACCTCGGCCGGCACCGCCAGAGCGACGGGCGCTGGTTCTACGGCGTGTTCATCCAGAGCGGGCGGATCGTGGACGCGCCCGGACACGAGCTCAAGACGCGCCCTGCACGAGATCGTCACCCGCCTTCGGCCCGGCATCCGGCTCACCGGTCAGCAGAACCTGCTGCTCACCGACCTCGATGCCGACGGCATCGAGACGGTCGAGCGGATCCTCCAGGCGCACGGGGTCACGCTGCCGACCGATCTCTCCGCCGTGAGGCGATTCTCGATGGCCTGCCCCGCGCTTCCCACCTGCGGCCTCGCGGTCGCCGAGTCGGAGCGTGCGATCCCGGCGCTGCTCGACCAGTTCGAGGCGGAGCTGGACGCGCTCGGCCTGCGCGACGCACCCCTCACCGTGCGGATGACCGGCTGCCCCAACGGCTGCGCCCGGCCGTACACCGCGGATCTCGCATTCGTCGGCCGCTCGCTCGGGCTCTACAACGTGTACGTGGGCGGCGGCCTCGCGGGCGATCGGCTGGTCGACCTCTACCGTGCCGACGTTTCGACCGAAGAGCTGCTGGAGACGGTTCGGCCGCTGCTGGCGCGCTGGGCGACGGAGAGAGGGGAGGGCGAAGGTCTGGGCGACTTCTACCAGCGGCTCATGGGCGTTCGCGCCCGGCGCACCACCGTCACCGGCCGCGAGCATCCCACCATGGATCTGATTCCTCTGGAGGTGGCCCGGTGAGCAGCCGCGCACTCGTTCTCGCCGCGCACGGCTCCCGGCGCGATCCCGCAGCCAACGCCGCCGTCCGCCGGCTCGCCGAAGCGGTCCGCGCGCACCGGCTGTTCGATGAGGTCGCGGTCGCGTTTCACCAGGGCGAGCCCGGGTTCGACACCGTGCTCGACGAAGTGGCGGCGGACGAGGTCACCGTCGTCCCGGTGATGACGAGCGCGGGGCACTACAGCGACGTGGTCCTGCCGGAGGCGCTCGCCAGGAACCGGCGGTTCGCGGAGGTGCGGCTGCGCCAGACGCCGCCGGTGGGTACCCATCCCGGCCTGCCGGCGCTGGTGGCGCGGCGGGTGAGCGAGCTGCTCCGGGACTACGGCTTCGATCGCACGACGACGGCGCTGCTGCTCGTGGGGCACGGGACACCGCGGCATCCGGCGAGCCGGGAGACGACGCTGGCGCTGGCGGAGACGCTGCGGCGGCGGCGGGTGGCCGGCGAAGTCCTGGCAGGATTTCTGGACGACGAGCCGCCGGTGGCCAACGCGCTGCTCGCGACTTCGCTCCGGCGGGTGTTGGTGCTGCCGTTCCTCATCGGCGGCGGCGCGCACGTGGCCGAGGACATCCCGGCCGCACTGGAGCCCGGCGAAGGACGGGCGCTTCGTCGTGCTCGACGACGCGGTCGGGTCGTTGCCGGGAATCGTGGACCTGATCGTGGATCTCGCGCGCCGGCATCCTCCCCCGCCGCCGACGTTCCGTCCGCGCGGCCCGCGCATCACGCCGCGCCCCTCGGGCGCGGTGCACCTGGTCGGCGCCGGGCCGGGCGATCCCGGCCTCATCACCGCCCGCGGGCTCGATCTGCTCCGCCGCGCGGACGTCGTGGTGCACGACCGCCTGGTGGGGCCCGAGCTCCTGCACGAGACCAGGGCCGGCGTGGAGCTGATCGATGTCGGCAAGGGGGTCGGCCACGTGGCGCTCGAGCAGGAGGCGATCAACTCGCTGTTGGTCGAGCGGGCGCGGCGGGGTCAGACCGTGGTGCGGCTCAAGGGCGGGGATCCGTTCGTGTTCGGCCGCGGGAGCGAGGAGCTCGCCGCGTGTCGCGACGCCGGGGTCGAGGTCTCAGTGGTCCCCGGCGTGTCCAGCGCCATCGCGGGGCCCGCGGCGGCGGGCATCCCGGTGACCGCTCGCGGCGTCGCGCGGTCGTTCGCGGTCGTCACGGCTCAGCAGGCGGACGGCGACGGTCCCGACATCGGAGGTCTCGTCGCGGTGGACACCATCGTCGTGCTCATGGGGCGCGCCGCGCTGCCGCGGTTGACGGCACGTCTGCTCGCGGCGGGGCGCCCCCCGGATACGCCCGCGGCCTGCGTTCAGTCCGCCACGACGCCGGCGCAGCGGGTCGTGGTCGCGACCCTCGCTACGATCGCGGACGCGGCCGAGCGCGAGGGGCTGGAGGCGCCGATGGTGACGGTGATTGGAGACGTCGCGGCGTTCGCGCGGGAGGCGAGTCGAGACGGGAAGTCCGACGGCCGATCAGGCGGTCGGACAGGCGCTCCTGGCGGCGATCGGGGCGTAGGCGGTCCGGCTGCGGGTCAGCCCGAGGTGCGGCGTGCCCGGGGTCGCACGACGAGCACCGGCACCGACGCCGCACGGACCAGCTTGTCCGCCACACTCCCCACCAGAGCACGCTTGAGACCGCCATGCCCATGCGTGGCAATGGCAAGCAGGCCGGCTCGTTCCGGTGCCAGCTCCAGCAGCGTTCCGGCCACGTTCAAACCCATCGTGACGACTCCGCGGACCTCGAGCCCGTCCTTGCGCAGCTGCTCGGCGACGCTGTCGAGATAGTCCTGCGCCTCCCGGCGGATGGACTCGGTGATCTGCTCGTCGTACCCGGTCGGAAACGGCAGCGGCGGATCGGAGACGACCGCCAGCGGCTGGACCACCTGCACCAGGGTGAGGGGCACGCGAAAGAGGCGGGCAAGCTCGACTGCGGGAGGCAACGCCGCTTCGGCCAGGCGTGAGCCGTCCAGCCCGACCACGATCTCGCGCGGGCTCCAGTCGAGCGTCGCCTGTGGTGCGGGCTCGCCCGCTTCCGGGCGAAGCAGGACAATCGGCACCTCCAGCGTCCGGACCAGGCGATCGGCGACGCTCCCCAGCAGCGCGCGCTCGATGGCACCGCGACCGTGCGTCGTCATCACGACCATGTCGGCTTCGACGTCCTCGATCCAGGCCGCCAGGGTCTCCGCGACCGGGCCGGTGGGCGACACCGTGGTCACCTTGATCCCCCACGTGTCCCGCAGCCGCGCCGCGAGGCCACGCAGATAGCTGCGCTCTGACTTCCGCACCGCCAGATCGACGGAGACGTACAGCTTGGCGCTGGCTTGTCGGTCGGCGGAGGGGGCAGCTGATGGACGAGCACGAGCCGGAGACGCGCCCGGGCCGCGCGCGCGATCGCCGCCGCGACGGGCAGGGCGTGTTCGGCGAGCTTCGAGCCGTCCAGGGGCACGACGATGGAGCGGAATGTCATGGCGATGACCTGCGCAGCCTCCAGGCCCGGAGCGGGCAGAATCCGGTAAGCGCGGCCCCGAGCGGTACCAGACCCGCGAGGGTAAGGTAGCGCCAGGGCGAGGGGAGGGCGCCGTACAGGCCGAGGATGAGCACGCCGAGAATGAGACGGACGACCCGGTCACCACTGCAGATATTTCGCATCTTCCTCTCCGTTCCGGTGATACGGTTCGACCTCGTCTCCACGGGCACGGCGACCGAGCGGAGGCTCATTTCAGAAACTCCGTGAGACTCCCACCTCCACCGCGAGGTACTCGAGGGTCCCGGACGTCGTGCCACCGGCGAAATCGAGGTCCGGAGTCAGCGACCGATAGCGGACACCGGGCGACAGCTCCCAGCGGTCTCCCAGGACAATCCCGAAGCCGGCCCCCGCCTCCCAGCCGAATCCATGACCCGAATCCCCCAGCAGCTCGCCCGCGCTATTCTCGATCTCGACGTGATCGTAGGTGGCCCCCGCACGCAGCCGTAGCGCAACCGGGGCCTGGTCGCCGAACGGCTGCTCGAAACGGAGCCCGAAGGCGTATCCGGTTTCCTCCATGTCACTGGTTGCGCCTGCGAACGATTCCTCGGAGGCGGCGAAGTGGTACCAGTCCCATCCGGCGTACGCCGATAGCTGCGGCATGAAGCTGTAGGCCACCGTGGCCTCGAAGCCGAAGCCGGGGTCGAGGGAAGCATCCGCCAGGTCCTGCGTGGCGAAGGCCACTCCGCCGCGGGTCTCGACCCGCCAGCGGTTCTGTGCGTGAGTCGTCGTGGGAAAGGCGATCAGGGCGAGGGCCAGACATCCGAGTAGTGTGCGCAACATTTCCAACCTCCATCTCTTTCGCTGCCGCCCAGTGACGGCCAAGGGTTCACAGCCAGTGTACCCGCATACGCATGAAGCGACTGTGAACCGACCGCGAATTCGGCCTTAGCTCCTGCCTCAGAAGTCCTTCCGTACGAACCGCCGGAGCGCCCAGGAGGAGCGGCACGGCGCACCAGAGCGCCAGCGCCCCCGCGGTGATGCCGAGCCCCAGGACACTGCCGAAGAAGCGCTCGAAGACCGCCCCGGTGTACCCCATGAGCGCGGCGATATCGAACCGCAGGAGCAGCAGCACTCGGCCGAGATCCACCGGGTTGAGCAGCGTGAGGCCCAGGAGCGGAAGCTCGAGGGGGTAGTCCGCCAGCGTGGTGGCCAGCGAGAACCAGCAGCGCGTCGTAGAGCGCGGTCGCGCACAGCCACAGCACGATCGCCACGCCGAGCCCCCGGGCGCGGTCCACCACCAGCAGCGACACCAGGAAGGCGAGCGCGGTGAAGATCAGGGTGAGGAGGACGCCGCACCCGAGCAGCAGCGCGATCGGACCCGCTCCCCGAGCCGTCGTCGGACCCGTTCCAGAGGAACGGCAGCCCGACCCCGAGCAGAAATCCCGCGGCCAGGGGCAGCGCCAGCCCGCCGTAGAGCCCCGCGAAGAGCGCCCGCCGTCCCACCGGCTGGGCCAGGAGCAGCTCGATGAACTCGCGCGCGCCGTAGAGGTACATGGTGCCGAAGACGATGCTCACGAGCGGCACGACCGTCAGCACCACGTTCATGAGGCTGAGCGTGGCGCGGGGACCGCCACCGCCAAGGCGGAGCAGAGCTTCCGTCAGCGCCAGCAACAGCAGCGTGTAGCCGAGCACCCACCGGCTGCGCCCGAGGTCGTGGAGCTGGAACCTGAGGATCTTGGCCGCGATCATCCGCGCCTCCGCCGCATCAGCGCGGCGACGGCGCGCTCCAGGCGCGGCTCGCCGGTCTGGCGGAGGAGGCCGCGGAGCGATCCCTCGAACTCCACCCGGCCGTCGAGCAGCAGGATCACGTCGTCCGCCAGCTCCTCGAGCTCGCTCAGCACATGCGAGCTGAGAATCACCGTGGCACCGGCATCCCGGGCCCGCAGGAGTCTGGCCTTGAGCAGTCCGCTCGCGACCGGATCGAGGCCGGCCGTGGGCTCGTCCAGGATGAGCACCTGCGGGCGGAACATGAATGCGACCGCCGCGTTCAGCTTCTGTCTCGTACCGCCCGACAGCGTCCGCACCGGCTTGTCCAGCTCCGTGACCAGGCCGAAGGCCTCGAACAGCTCGTCGTCCTCCGGCACGGCGTGCGAGCGGAGATCCCGCAGCATGCTGACGACTTCGCGTCCCGTGAGATTCTCGGGAAATCGCGCCGCCTGCGGCATGTAGCCGATTCCGGTGCGGTACGACGGGTCCTCGCCGACCAGCGCCCCGTCCACGGTCAGAGTCCCGCCGTCCGGCCGCACCAGACCGAGCACGGCCTTGATCAGCGTGGACTTCCCCGCCCCGTTGGGCCCGAGCAGCGCGGTGATGCGTCCCGCCTTCGCGGCGAAGGTCACGCCGCGGAGGACTTGCAGCCGCCCGAAGCGCTTGGTGACGCCGGCCCCGGCGACGACGGCGCGCGGGAGCGCGGTCTCGGGCAGCCTCTCCTGCAGGCGGACCGCACCGGAATGGAGGTCGGTCACGACGCCACCCACCGCATCAGCGGGCGCTCGTCCAGCAAGCGCTCCGGCGTGATCACCGGCGCCACCCGTTCGGCCAGGTCCAGCAGGTCGAGGAAGAAGCTCCGCAGGAGGATCAGCGCCGGCTCGCTCTGTTCGACCAGGACCGAGAAGAGCCGCACCGGTCGGTAGGGCACGTCTCCGTAACCGTCGCGGTCGAGATCGTAGCCCGTGTACCCGTCCCAGTAGTTCTCGGAGAAGCTGCTGGGGCTGCTGCGGCTGCTGTTGGTGGCGACGTCGAAGCTGTTGCCCTCGAACCGATTCCGGCGGAAACGGTTGTCGGTCGCGTCGGCCATCAAGCGCACCGCCCACCCGTTCCGAACGAACTGGTTGCGCTCGACCGCGATCCGGTCGGACCCTTCGGCATAGATCCCGACCGTGTTCCGGCGGAACAGGTTGCCTTCCACCCGGCTGTCCTTGATCTCCTTGAGGAGCAGGCCGTACGCGGCCGAGCCCCAGTTGTCCTCGAAGCGGTTCCCCACCATCGTGACCGCGCGGCTGTACATCACCGCGACACCGGCGCCGTTCCGGCTGAAGGTGTTGTCCCGGTACTCGCAGCTGTCGGAGTACATGAAGTGGAGGCCGTACCGCAGATTGGCCCGGCTCTCGTTGGCGAGAATCCTGGTTCCGGGCGAGAACTCGAGATAGATCCCGTCCCGGTGCCCGTGGATCCGGTTGCGCGCGACGGTGAAGCCGGTGGAGTAGAAGAGATGAATCGCGTTTCCCGAGGTGGTCTGGCTGCTTCCGCGTCCCTCGAAGGTGTTGTCGGCGACGGTGCACCCGGAGGAGCGCGCCGCATACACGCCGAAGAACGTGCCGAGCAGGTGATTGTCCGCGATGGTGCAGCCGTCGAACACTGTCCAGGCGGATGCCGGCGCGGTCCTCGATGTAGCTGTGTCCCACATTGCGCAGGGTGAGGCCGCGGATGGTGACACCGTCCGCCTGGACCGTGAGGATCTCGTGCTCGCCTCCTCCATCGAGAACGGGATCGCCTTGCCCGAGGACCACCACCGGGATCGCGATCACGATCCGTGGCTCCCGATACACGCCGGCCGTCACCACCACCGTGTCGTGCGCCCTCGCCAAACGGAGCGCTGCCGTGAGCGTCGGGACCGGTCCGCCCGGCTGGACAACGATGCGACGGGGCGGAGACGGCGGCACGGCGGCCGCCAGCAGGATGAGCGCGACGGCGAGGTTACCCACCTCGGCCGCCGCGCCCGATTTCGTCCCAGCCCAGGAGGCGCCCACCGAGCCGAGCGCGAAGCCGCTCGGCCTCCGGACCCGGGCGAAGCGCCACGAGGCGGCTTCCCATCGGGGAGTGGAGGCTGTCCACCCGGACATAGACCGCCGTCCGCGCGTCGAGCAGCGAGTCCGGCTGGAGGAAGTCGTGCACCCACAGCGAGTGCACCTCGGCGGCGGGCACCGCTTCACCGGCGGCGAACGTCGCGAGGCAGGCGATGTCGTCGAAGACGTAGACCCGACCCTTGAGCGTCACCAGCTCCGCGGAGAACCGCGGATCGCCGACGGTCATGTGGCAGTGGCGGCAGACCTCCTCGCCGTAGGCGATCGCACGGGGCCCCGGCTGGATGCAGGCGGCCGCCAGCGCCACCGCGGCGACCGCCAGCCGGCGGCGCTCCCGCACCAGCACCCAGATCCCGATCGCGAACACGGCCAGCGCGATCCAAGCCCCGAGCTCGGGCCATGCCGACGCCTCGAAATTGAGCAGCTGTTTCGTGCCGATCACGGGTGGCTGGTAGCTCATGCCCGGCACCTTGATGGCCGCGTGCTCGTCCAGCTCGTGGCCGTACCGGTAGCCCCACATCCAGAAGTCCACCAGGCCGGCGGCCGCCCCGACGGCGAGGAGCGCCAGCCAGGTGTACAGCAGGCCGCGCCGACCCGCCGCCGCGACCAGCAGCCCGCACACGACGAGCCCGGCGAGCATCCAGGGCATGAGCCGCAGCTCCGGGATGTCGTCGGGCGAGATCTCGTGCATGCCGATGTAGTGGTTCAGGCCGTTGATGCTGTTGAGGTCGTTCGGCTTCACCCCGGTGATCTGGTTCACCCAGATCCGCAGCCCCAGTCCCTCGGGGTACTGCGGCGCGTGCAGGTCGATCCGCCAGAGCGGGACGACGTAGATCGCGAGCAGCGCCAGCGCCGCGATGGCGAGGATGATCCGGGATGAAGCGCGCATCGTGTCCTCCGACCTACTTGCCGGGAGCGCCCGCGGCGCCGGCATCGGCCACCGCCTGGTAGCTCGGGCTGTTCCACTTGAGCGGGACGCTCGATCCCTTCGGCGACACCCGGATGTAGCCCTGCATCTCCTGATGCAGCGCCGAGCAGAAGTCGGTGCAGTAGAACGGGAAGATCCCGATCCGCTGGGGCACCCAGACCAGGGTCCGCGTCTGTCCCGGCATGATCAGCAGCTCGGCGTTGTTGGCGCCCAGCACCGCGAAGCCGTGGGGCACGTCCCAGTCCTGCTCGAGGTTGGTGACGTGGAAGTACACCGAGTCGCCGACCTGAATGCCCTCGATGTTGTCCGGCATGAAGTGGCTGCGGACCGACGTCATGACGACGTGCACCGCGTTCCCCTTCCGCTCCACGCCGGGTGGTCTTCTCCGACTTGGAGACGTAGGGATCCTTGTTCTCCATCAGCGGATACATCTTGAGCTGACGATCCTGGATCACGCTCGCCGGCAGCGCCTGGGCGTAGTGCGGCTCGCCGATGGTCGGGAAGTCGAGCAGCAGCTTCATCCGGTCGCCGGTGATGTCGTAGAGCTGGGCCGACTGGGCGAGCTCCGGGCCGGTGGGCAGGTAGCGGTCCTTGGTGATCTTGTTGAGCGCGACCACGTACTTGCCGAACGGCTTCCGGCTGTCGCCGCCGGGAATCATGAGGTGGCCGATCGAGTAGTAGGTCGGCACCCGGTCCTTCACCTTGAAGTCCTCGAGGCTCCACTTCACGATCTCCGAGGAGATGAACATCGAGGTGTAGGCGTAGCCCTTGCCGTCGAACTCGGTGTGCAGCGGTCCGAGCCCGGGCTTCTGCACCTCGCCGGCGACGGTCGCCTCGTACTTGAGCACCGGAATGCCCTTCACCTCGCTCGTCGAACGCCTTGTCGGCGATCGCCTTCTGCATCTTGGAGAAGGAGTGCACCGGGATCACCGTGGCGAGCTTGCCGCCGGCCACGATGTACTCGCCGCGTCGGGTCCACATCCACGCCGTGCGGCGACTTCGGCGTGGGCAGGTAGTACACCAGGCCGGGGCAGTCGGCCGGGTCAGCATCTTCACGCCGCTTCCCCAGTCGGTGCGCGGCGATGCCATCCTCGTCCATCAGGTTGTGCACGTAGCGCGGCCGGCTCGGTGGTCGCCTTGCCTTCCGCGACGCAGCTCTCCGCCCGCTTCCAGTTCATCGCCGCGATGAAGTCCTTGTCGTTCTGCGACGCGTTGACCTCGAGCTTGGTGTTCGCCTGCTCGCTGTTGTAGCTGGTGAAGAACGCCCAGCCGTGCGACGGGCCCTTGCCCGCGTGGGCGAGGTCGTAGTTGAAGCCGGGCAGTCAGGATCTGGAACGCGATCTCCATCTTGCCCGGTCGCGCTGTCCACCCGGACGAACGAGAGCATGCCGTCGAACGCCTTCTTGTAGTCGTCGATCGGGACGTCGTCGATTGGGCGCCGGGACGCTGAACCGCGTGGCCGAGACGACGTACTCGTTGTTCTCGGTGACGAACGGCGAGGCGTGGTTGCCGGCCGAATTGGGGATCTCGAGGATCTCCTCGGTCTCGAACCGGGTCAGGTCGATGCGGGCGATGCGCGGCGTGTTGTTGCCGTTGATGAAGAGCCAGCGGCCGTCGGGGACGCCGTCGGTCTGCGAGAGCTCGGGGATGGTGGGCGTCGTCCCAGGGGACGAAGCCGTAGCTCGTCTCCAGCATCGGCTTGGTCTCCTCGTTGTAGCCCCACCCGTTCTCGGGATTCTGCGAGAACACCGGGACGTGCCTTGAGCAGGCGGCCCGAGGGCAGGCCGTAGACGCCGACCTGGCCGTTGAAGCCGCCGGAGATGAAGGCGTAGAACTCGTCGTATTTGCCGGGCGCCACGTAGACCTTCTCCGCGGCGTCGCCGACTTCGCCGACCCGGGTGGCCCCGGCTCGGTTGCATCCGGTGACCGCAAGGGTGCCCATGGCGAAAGCGAGGGCGAGCGTGAACCTGTGCGACATGGAAGACCTCCTGTGAGAACCGTCAGCCGACATACCGGTAGTTTCGACCTCGTGGCTTCCGCCCGTCGTGAATCGCGTGTGAACCTTTCTTCACGCGCTGACCTCGCGGGTAGTATCGGTAATTAGTTGATAATGACATGAGAATATGATTAATTCGAGCTGAAACTCTCCTGGGAGACCCATGCTGTCGCACACCGCCGAATACGCCCTCCGGGCCGTGCTCTACCTGGCGGACCGGACCGACGGCCCGTCCGCCAGCGCCGAGGAGCTCGCCCGCGCCCTCGGCGTGCCCCGGAACTACCTGTCCAAGACCCTCCACCGGCTGGCCCGGGAAGGCATTCTGGCCTCCACCAGGGGCAGGGGCGGTGGATTCCGCCTGGCGGCGGATCCCGACCGGCTCACCCTGCTGCGGGTGGTCGAGCCGTTCGACGGAATCTCGGGGGAACGGCGATGCCTGTTGGGGCGGCCCGCCTGCAGCGATCGCAACCCATGCCCCGCGCACCATCGCTGGAAGGCGGTGAGTGAGCAGGTGGCCGAGTTCTTTCGGAGGACGACCGTGGGAGCGCTCACCCGGGCACGCGGAGGGCGCTGAGCGCCCGCTCCTGAAGGGAACCTCAGGACCTGCTCACGACTTCTTCAGGCGAGTCCTCCCATCGTAGATCCCGAAGTCACCCGAACTCCGCAGCACGAGGAACCTATGAGACAGCTCAGACTTGTGGCCGGGATCGCCGCCGTGGCCCTGAGCGCACAGATGCTCGCGGCTCAAGACACTTCCCCGCCCCGGCAACCCCATCGAGGCGATACCGCGGCCGGCATGCAACAGTCCATGATGATGATGACGATGGACTCTCTCAACCGACGCCTCGACAGCCTCGTGAATCTCATGAACCGGGCAAAGGGCGAGCGGAAGGTCACGGCCATGGCGGACGTGATCAACGAGCTGGTCGAACAGCGGAAAGCCATGCACCGGCGGATGCGCGAGATGATGCACGACCGTGCCGGCATGGGCCCTCAGCGCTAGGCGCGCCGTCCTTTCGGCCGGACGACCAGCACGGGCACCTCCGCGGCGCGCACCAGCTTGTCGGCAACGCTGCCCACGACGACGCGCTTGAGGCCCCCGCGCCCGTGGGTCGCCATGGCCAGCAGTCCGGTTCGCTCCGGTCGAGCCAGCTCCAGCAGCGTGCCCGCGACGCTCCACCCCACGGTGGCGGCTCCGCTGACCTCGACCCCGTCCCTGCGCAGCCGCTCCGCGGTGCTGTCGAGATAGTCCTGGGCTTCCTGGCGGCGGATCTCGGTGATCTGCTCGTCGTAGACCGCCGGGAAAGGCAGCGGCGGGTCCGTCGCGACGCTAATTGGCTGGATCACCTGTACCAGCGTGACCGATGCCCGGAAGAGGCGGGCGAGCTCGACCGCCGGCGGCAGGGCCGTCTCCGCGAGCGGCGAGCCGTCGAGCGGAACCAGGATCTCGCGGGGACTCCAGCCGTTGCGCAACGCGGGCGCGGCCTCACCGGCGTCCGGACGTACCAGCACGACCGGCGACTCCACCGTGCGTACCACGTGATCCGCGATGCTCCCCACGAACGCGCGCCCGATGGCGCCTCGTCCGTGCGTGGTCATCACGACCAGGTCGGCGCCGACATCGTCGATCCAGGCGGCCAGGGTGGGGGCGATCGGACCGTCCGGGATCACCGTAGTGACTCGTATCCCCCACGCGTCGCGCAGGCGTACGGCAACACGGCGGAGATAGTCCCGCTGTGATCGGCGTATCGCCGCTTCAATCGAGACGTAGAGCCCCGCCGTCGCGTCGTCCGTCGGCGGGGGCGGCAGTTGATGAACCAGAACGAGTCTGACGCGGGCGCGTGCCGCGCCGGCGATCGCGCCCGCGATAGGAAGCGCGTGTTCGGCGAGTTTCGAGCCGTCCAGCGGGACGACGATGGAGCGGAGAGATCGTTTGACGGATCGCCTCGCCCTTCCCCACGCGACAGCGGTCATGGCGAGACTCCGCGCTGCCGCCAGGCGCGCAGCGGGCAGAATCCGGTGAGTGCCGAGCCGAGTGGTAGGAGACCGATCAGGGTGAGATAGCGCCACGGCGACGGAAGCGAGCCGTACAGGCCCAGGATCAGGACGCCCACGAGGAGTCGGAAGACCCGATCGCTGATGTGAATGTTCCGCATCTGTTTCCCCCGGTTCGACGGTGAAGCTCAAAGTGGAATGCTCAGGACGGGGCAGTGCGCCGTGTGGGCCAGGCGGCGTGCCGTGCTGCCGGCCTCGACCAAACCGGGCGGACCGCCACGGTGGTAGCCGATGACCAGGGCGTCCGCGTCTTTGTCGTCCACCGCCGCCAGTATCTGGTCCACGATCGCTCCACGACGGATCTCGAACGCCGCGCCGGGATGCTCCGCGCCGAGGAAAGAGCGAACCTGCGCCTCCAGGCGGACGCTTCGCTCGAGAGGCAGCGCGAAGCCGAGCTCCAGGGGCTCACCGGCAGGCGTGCGCTCCACGGTGACGATGCGCAACTCGGCGCCGATGCTCGTGGCGAATTCGGATGCTGCCCTGAGCACTCGCAGGTTGCGGTCGGTTCCGTCCAGTGCGGCCAGAATCCGCCGGATCGGTCGTGCCCCGGGAGTCACGAACAGGCAGGGAATCCGGCTCCGGCGGGCGACGGAGTCCGCGGTGTCGCCGAGGAGCATGCGGGTCATCGCCGTCCGCTGCTTCCGCCCGAGCACGAGCAGGTCAGCGCCGTGATCCTCGGCGAAGCGGCAGATCTCCACCCCCGGGATGCCGTAGGTGATGCCCACATCCAAGTGCGGCCGGTCGTCAAGAGGGGGAAGGTCTGCCGCCACCCAGGCTCGCAGACGCTTTGCCTCCACTGCTGTTCCGCTGGTGGTGGAGGTGATATCCTCTCCGCCGCGGACTGCGACGAAGACCGGCACTGCCGGAATCGGCAGCGTCCGCATGACGGTGACCCTGGCGGACGACCTGCGCGCCAGCTCCAATCCCGCCCGCACGGCGCCGTGCCCGGCATCGGATTCATCCGCGGCGACGACTATGTGGTGTAGCCTCATCGTTCCCTCCTGGTTGGTGCACGCTACCTGCGGCGCCGTGAAGGAAGGATGAAAGCGCCAGGAAAGCACCCACGGGGTTTCGCCCCGGTCCCGGCGGGCGCACCTTACGGCATGGCCAGAGAGCACAATCCGTCAACTGCCCAGGACCGGCTGGAGCAACTTGTAGTCACCACCCAGGCCCTCATCGCGGAGACTTCGCTGGACGCGGTCCTCGACCGCGTGGTTCAGGTCGCCGCCGAGGTCATCGGGGCCCGCTATGCCGCCATCGGCGTGCTCGCTCCGGACGGCCGGCTGCTCGAGAGCTTCGTCACCCACGGGATCGATGCGGAGCTCCGCGCCCGGATCGGTCCGCCGCCGCGAGGCCACGGGATCCTCGGCCTGGTCATTAGGGAGGCCCGGCCCATCCGGCTTCCCGATCTCGCCCGCCACCCCGACTCGTACGGCTTCCCGCCCCACCATCCGGAGATGCACTCGTTCCTGGGGGTGCCGATCGTGGGACGCCGCGGGGCGTTCGGGAACCTGTATCTCACCGAGAAGCTCGGGGCGGCGGCGTTCAGCGACGAGGACGAGCACATCGCCATCCTGCTGGCGTCCACCACCGCCGCGGTCGTAGAGAACGCCCGGCTTCACGAGGAGAGCGCCCGCCTCCTCGAAGAAGTCCAGCAGCTTCACCGCGCCCGCGAGCGGTTCTTCGCGATGGTGAACCACGAGCTGCGCAACTCCCTCGCGGCGGTGTTCGGCTGGTCGGAAATGCTGGTGCGAAAGAAGGATCCGGCGACGGTCCCGAGGGCGGCTTTCGAGGTCCTGGACTCCGCCAAGCAGGCCATCGGTCTCATCAACGATCTCCTGGACTTGAGCCGACTCGACGAGGACCGCCTCCGCCCCGTCATCCGGGCGGTCGAGCCGGCGGCGGTGGTGAATCGCGCGATGAGCCGGATGACCCCCACGGCCGAGGGCAAGGTCACCCTGCGCATCGAGGTGAGTCGCAACCTGCCCACATGCGAAACCGATGCGAGCCGGGTCGAGCAGATCCTCGTCAACCTGTTGGGAAACGCGATTCAGCATTCACCCGACGGAGGCGAGGTGAAGCTCCTCGTGGCGGCGGGTGACGGCATGGTCCAATTCGTGGTGGAGAACGATGGTACCGGGAGTCCCGGCTGAGGAGGTCGAGCGGATCTTCGATATCTACGTCACCCGGAAGGAGGGGGATGCCCAGGGGGTAGGTCTCGGGCTTCCGCTGTCCCGCCGGCTCGCCCGTCTCCTCGGAGGCGAGCTACGGGCGGTATCGCTTCCCGACATGGGCCGGTTCGTCCTCACGCTCCCGGCCTCGCCCGAATCATGAAGAACACTTCATGCTGGATTGAAGCCAGGTTCATGCCCCTAGCCTGAGATTCGAGCCATGAAAATTCTCGTCGTGGAGGACGACCGGAAGGTCGCCGGATTCATCGAGCAGGGACTGAAGGAAGAGGGGTTCGTCGTGGATGTCGCCCCCGACGGCGACGAGGCCACGATGCTGGCCCACGTCTACGAGTACGACATCATCCTGTTGGACGTCGTGCTCCCCAAGAAGAACGGCTTCCAGGTCGCGACCGAGCTGCGCCGTGAGGGGCGGAACACACCCATCCTCATGCTCACCTCCCGCGATGCCGTCGAGGACGTGGTGCGCGGGCTCGACGCGGGCGCGGACGACTACCTCGCGAAGCCGTTCCGCTTCGACGAGCTGCTGGCGCGTATCCGGGCGCTGCACCGCCGGGGCGGGGCCGAGCGACTCGAGGTGTTGCGCTACGGGCCGATCACCCTCGATCGGCTGCGGCACACGGTCTTCGTGAGCGACAAGCACTTGGACCTGACGCCCAAGGAGTTCCAGCTGCTGGAGTACTTCCTGCTCCACCCCGAAGAGGTCGTCCGCCGGACAACGCTCCTGGAGAAAGTGTGGGACATGCACTTCGACCCGGAGAGCAACGTGGTGGACGTCCACGTCGGGAATCTGCGGCGCAAGCTGAGCCAGTCGGCGGGGGAGTCGTTGCTGGAGACGGTGCGCGGGGTGGGCTTCAGCCTCCGGCGGGGCGGCGATTCGAGCGAGGTTTCGCAGCTGGCCTAGGTCCACGACGGAAGTTGCGGTGTGACGCGTACTCCGGCCACCCCGCTTTCATTTTGCGCGTTGTAATCTTAGAGACTCCATCTCTGAACGGTGACGTCCTCGGTCCTGAGGCATCACCGACCTCTCCGGCCTCTCTCGAGGAGTGCGCCGGGAAGGCCTGGGCGCTGCGCGGGTGCTACCCGCACTCGCGCGTCGATCACGGTAACGCCCCGAGGATGCACCAGTATCGGGTTGAGGTCCAACTCCACGATCTGCGGTAACTCCTCGACCAAGGCACTGACGCGCAGGATTGCGTCCACCAGTGCTGGTACGTCGTGCGCCGGCCCCCCACGATAGCCGGTGAGCAACGGATAGGTCTTGAGCTCGTAGACCATCTCCTCGGCGTCCCGAGCCGCGAGTGGCGTGAGCCGCACGGAGACATCCTTTAACAATTCCACCAGCACACCGCCCGCACCACATGCGAGGACCGGACCGAACTGCGGGTCGTGCACCACGCCCACGATCATTTCCACACCCGCAGACGCCATCCGCTGAACCTGGAAGCCCCTGGGATCGATGCCGGCCTGCCGCAGCACTTCCGCCATGCTCCGAGCCGTGGCCAGCACCTGGTCCGACCGCAGATTCAGCCGCACTGCCCCCGCCTCGGTCTTATGCACCAGACCGGGCGTCACCGCCTTGAGCGCGACCATCGCCGCCGAGCTCCTCGGCCGCGCGCGCGGCGTCCTCGGCGGTCGACACAACGCGTTGATCGAGCACTGGCAGCCCATAGCAGGCGAGGAGCCTCCAGACCTCGTCGGGACCGAGCCACTCGTCGCCGCGTCCGAGGGCGGCTGCCAGGATCGCCGCGGCCTCGTCCCGCAGGACGTCTTCAAAGCGGACCGGTGGTGAGACCGGTCGCGCGAGCCATTCGCCGTACCGGGCGACTAGCGCCAGCGCAATCGCCGCATCCTCTGGAAAGGCATAGGATGGAATGCGGAGATCCGCCGCTCTGAGCTCCTGGGGCACGCCGCGGGACTGCATGAACACGGCCACCACCGGCTTGTCGCGCGCCAGCGCCCGGACCCCGTCCACGATGGCGCGTGCTGCGTCTTCCGGCCGGGTGACGAGGGGCGGTATGAAGATGACGATCAGCGCATCAACGGTGGGATCGCCCGTCACGATCCCGATCGCGTCGCGGTACTGATCGGGTGTGGCGGACGCGATCATGTCCACCGGGTTTCCGACGCTGGCCTCGCGGGGTAGCAAGGCGCGGAGCGACGCCTGGGTCGTCTCGGTGAGCGACGGGACCTCGAGCCCCTCGGCTACGCAGGCATCGGCGCAGAGGATCCCCGGCCCGCCGGCGTTGGTGAGGATCGCTACCCGACGTCCCTTGGGGACCGGCTGATTCGCGAGCAGCGAGGCGACATCGAACATTTCCTCGAGCCGGTCGGTACGGATCACGCCCGACTGCCGGAAGAGGGCGTCTACCGTTACGTCCGCGGCCGCGATCAGGGCGCCCGTATGTGAGCTGGCCGCCCGGCTCCCGGCCGGCGAACGGCCGCTCTTCACCGCCACGATCGGCTTCTCGCGCGCGACGCGGCGCGCGATCCGGGAGAACTTCCGCGGGTTCCCGAAGGACTCCAGGTAGAGCAGGATGAGGTCCGTGTTCGGGTCCTGGGCCCAGTAGCGGATCAGGTCGTTGCCGGAGATGTCCGCCTTGTTCCCGACTGAGGCGAAGGTGGACAGGCCCACGCCGAGGCTGCCAGCGTAGTCCATGATCGCGAGGCCGAGGGCGCCGCTCTGCGACATGAAGGCGGTGCGTCCCTGCGGAGGTGGTGCGGGTGCGAAGGTGGCGTTGAGACGGACTTCGGGATCGGTATTGAGGACACCCATGCAGTTCGGGCCGATGAGGCGCATGCCGGCTCGCGTGGGCGGTGGCCAGCACCACCTGTTGTTTCGCGCGGCCCTCCGGCCCGGTCTCGGCGAACCCCGCCGAGAGCACGACGAGCGCCCGCACCCCCTTTCGCCCACACGCCTCGGCCACTCCCGGTACCTGCTCCGGCAGGAACCACGACCACGGCCAGGTCTACCGGCCCGGGGATCTCCTCCACACTCGGGTAGGCGTCCACGCCCTGCACGACGGGCGCCGCCGGGTTCACGGGAAGGACCGGTCCGCGGAACCCGTAGCTCAGAAGGTTGTGAAACACTTCCCCACCGATGGTGCCCCGATGGCGGGACGCGCCCACCACGGCAACCGAACGGGGGTGAAAGAAGGCGTGGACCGCGTTGACGGCGGCTGTCCATTCGCGCTGCTCGAAGTGCTCGAGCGCCTTCTCGGTGAACTCGGTCGGAAACTCGACGAGGATCTCGTCGGGGGCGGCGTGAACCTGAACCGGGAATCCGGAGTCCCGAAACACCGCCACCATCTGGTGGTTCCGGGGGAGGACGATCGCCTCGAAGACTCGGATGCCCCGGGAGGAGGCGATCTGAGCCAATTCCCCCAGCAGGATCGTGCCCAACCCCTGATGTTGACGCGCGTCGGCGATCGCGAATGCGACTTCAGCATGACCGGGGCTGGTCACTGCATACATCGCGTGCCCGACGATGCGACCCTGGGGCCCGCTCATGGCGATCAGCCCCAGTGCGTGCCCTTGGTCTTCCCTCGCTAGCTGTCCTGCCGCCTGACCCAGGAAGTAGTCGCTCACCCCTCCGGCAAATCTGAGGGTGCGGGAGGATTCCGAGAGACCACGGAGGAATTCGAGGAGGCGCGGCTCATCCCCGGGTCGGACGGCCCGCACCTGTACGGTCGAGCCGTCCCGCAGGACGACGTCGGCCTCGTAGTCCTCGGGGGGGGTCACGATGGGGGAACCCTCGGCATGGCGTCTCGGCGCTCAACGAGCTCACCCGGATCGGCTCCAAGAGAGCATTCTCATTGTTCCCGGGATGAACGTCGCTTCATCCGCGGCTCATCGGGGCGTCATGCATCCATCGTAGTCTACATGCGAACGGCCGCGTATGCTCCGCTGCACCGAGGTGCCCATGCTGGACGTTTTGGTTAGCTCGCACCCGCCGTACCGGCGCCGACCCCAGGGAGCCGTGGGGTCACTTCTCACCCACGCGCTGCTTCTGGCCCTGGCGGTCGAGGCTTCGCGGGCAGCTGTCGATATCCGCTCAGTGCCGGTTGCGGACACGACCCTGGTGTTCCTCAGGCGGCTGGCTCCTCCGGCGGTAAGGCCAGCGGAGCCCCCTCGCTCCTCCGAGGGGGACATGGTGGGCAATCAGAATTTCGTCGTGGCCGCTAATCCGCCTGCCAAGGGCTTCCAGACTGTCCTGGCACCGAAGGACATTCCTACCACAATTCCGCCGATCGACCTCAAGGCGAGGGCGCTCGACCCCCGGGACTATACGGGACGCGGAGTCGAGGGAGGAGTGGCCTACGGCGTGGTGGGCGGGACCGGCAAGGTGGACGCGGAACCGCCTGCCAGGGACGTGGTCTACCTGGCCACCACGGAGGATGCCCGCTTCGAGCCTGCGGTGCTCATCTCGCAGCCCGTCCCGAAGTACCCGCCGGTTTTTCAGGAGATCGGCCTTTCCGGCCGAGTCGTGCTCCAGTTCATCGTGGATACGACCGGAAGAGTGGAGTTCGCTTCGATCCGGGTGATCGAGAGCACCAATGAGCGGATTCGAGGGGCCGGCCCGTGAATCGGTGGCGGCCGCTGTTTTTCATCCCGCACGCCTCGGCCCGCAACCCGTCCGCCAACGCAGCCAACAGCCGATCCGGTTCATCGCCACGCGGTAACGGGCACCGCTATCTTCCTCTACCCAACACCTATGCGCTGGGAGGCCCCCATCCGGTCTGCGCTGGTCCGTGCTCACCGTCCTGCTGGGCTGCTCTCGTTCCCCCTCCGTGCTCGTCCAACCCGAGGCTGGCGAGCGCCACTTGCGCGACCTGCGCCGGCTCACCTTCGGCGGGAACAACGCGGAGGCCTATTTCTCACCCTCAGGGCGGCAGCTGATCTTCCAGCGGCAGGAGAGCCTGACGAGCGGTTGCGATCAGCAGTACGTCATGCAATGTGTAGGGCGCTTGCGAGAGATCGGTGATGAAAGTGATGGAAGACCGCTCGGAAGAGACACCGAGCAGTTAGCGGTGGGGAGCGAGAAGGGGCCATTCCACTCCCTCGGGGAATTGCTGCTGGGCAAAGACGTCCCCCACGTACAGCATGAGGCCGACCTCGCTGAGGACCGGTTCGGCCCTAGAGTGCTCGGCAGCTCGGCTTACGGGAGCCATTTAGGGACGAATCTGGGCACTCCATACGGGGTGCCCAGATTTCCCGCCACAGCTGAACACGGGGGTCAAAGAATGAAACTACCCGCAAACACCGTGGTGACCTTCGGCGTGCAGCGCGTAGCAACGTTCCTGAGCATGTCTCTTGCCTCGACACTGAGCGCGGGGATAGCGCAGGCGCAGGAAGCTGCGGACACGGCAGAGGCGTCTCCCAAGCAGTCCTACTTCAATTGGACTGACAACAACATCACGTTGCTGCCTTACGGTTGGGGATTTGCGGTTGACCCCGATGAGCAGTCGACGTTCACATTCGAGCATGTTCATGATTCGAAAATTGGCGACCTCTTTCTGTTCGTGGACGCGACCAAGTTCCACAGCGACGCCGGTGGCGGCACGTGGTACGGCGAGATCAGCCCGAGGCTCAGTCTGGGAAAGACCCTAGAGAAGGATTTGTCCTTTGCTCTTTTCCGCAAGAGTCTTTTTGAAGTGAAGGACGTGTTGATTGCGGCGCAGTACGAGCGGGGTGAGGATGCCGACGTCGCCGAAGCGGCGCTGGTAGGTGTCGGTTTTGATCTTGATGTGCGAGAAGCCGGCCTCCTCGGTCCGCTCGGTAAGTTCAAATACATCCAGCTGAACCTTTATGCGCGAGCCGAGCTCGCTGAGGGCGTTGAGCGCGGTTTCGAAGACATGCAGATCACCATGGTCGCGGCGCGCCCATTCACAGTCGGCTCGGCACGCTTTCTCGTCGACGGCTACTTCGACTGGGTTCTCGGGCTCGGTTCAGAGGATTGGAGCTATCACCTAAACCCGCAACTCACGCTCGACGTCGGCAAGTATTGGGGCAGTCCCGACAAGTCCTACGCAGGCATCGAGTTTGATTTCTGGTGGAACAAGTACCAGATACCCAACTCCTCGGCGTTCGATACGGATCAGGCGGCTGTTAGCCTGATGTTCAAATACCACCTGTGAGGCAAGGGGAATTGCAATGACGCACCGGTCGACCTCATCGCGACGCCATCAGCTGCCGCAGGCGGAGGACGTTGGCCCCGACGCCACTCGTACGCTCCGTGTCGATCGGAATGCCGAGCTCGCGGCCCTGCTCGAGCGTCAGACCCGCACGTTCCAATTCGAGAAGTGAGTACCCCGCCGCGAGAGTCGCCTGGGCCCGTCGACCGACCAGATCTATCGGTCCCACGGCCAACACATCGCGTCAGCCTTCCTGCTCTTCATGCACTCAGCTCCTGTAAGGCCTCTGTCACCAGTTTCTGCACCAGCCCGACCTTGTATTCGTTCAGCGCCAAAGGCTCCGCGCCACGCACGGCCGCCCGCGCGGCTTCGTGAATCACCTCGTCGGTGAGCAGGTTGCCCGCCACGACCCGCTCGGCGTCGCGGGCACGATAGGGCGTGGCCGCAACCGCGCCCAGCACGATGGCGCACCGACTGACGCGACGGCCGTCGCCTTGGCGGTCCAGAATTACGGCCACGCTGGCAAGCGCGAAATCGAAGGCGTTGCGCATCGCGTACTTGATGAAGATCGAGGGGAAGCGCTCCTCCAGCGGCAGAGGCGAGATGCTCCCCCGCAGGCCTCGGCCGATGCCCAGGAACCGCCGGGGCGGCTGCGGCTCGCGGACGCGGAACTCCACGGCAGTCAGCACCTCGCCTTCGTCCAGCGAGTGCATGCGCATCAGGTTCTTGCTCGCTGGAACAAAGAGCTCTTCGGCGGATATCGTTCGCGGTCCACGCAGCCCATGAACGTGCACGATGGCGTTGCCGGCAACGATCACTGGAGCCAGATCCGATGGAGACACGACGTAGCAGCGATCGCCGTCGAAAATGGCGTGCTCGCGGTTGAAGCCATGGTGGGCGTAGCAGTGCATCCCCCCGTGGCGGTAGCAGTGCCACGGACCTCGATAGTAGGGACACCGGTTCTCCTGAAGGAGATTCCCCCCAACCGTGCCCACGTTGCGGATCTGCGGTGTGGCGACGCGTGAAGCCGCCTCGGCGAGCGCAGGCAGATAGCGTCGGACAATCTCGTCCTCGGCCACTTCCTGGAGCGTCGTGAGCGACCCCAGGGTAAAGCCTGGCTCCGGGGCGGTGAGGTTGGCGCGTGATGCCCCGTAGTGCGGGGATGCGTTTGAGGTCGATGAGCACCGCGGGTCGAGCGAGGTGGCGTTTGACGACGTCCACGACGTCGCCTCCGCCCGCGAGGTACATCGCTTCGCCGCGGCGTTCGTGCCACAGCTTGACGGCATCCTCCACAGTCGCGGGCGACACGAGCGTGAAGGGACGCGGCTCGTCCACTTGGAGCTTCATGTCCGGCCCTCCTCGGTCCCGAGCTTCCCCGCGGCCTTCAGGGCCGTGTAGACGCGGTCCCACGTATAGGGAAGCTCCGGAATCAGCACGCCGGTCGCATTGAGGATCGCATTGCCGATCGCGGGTGCGGGTCCCATGATCGGACTCTCTCCCAGGCCCTTCGCACCAAATGGCCCGCTCGCGCCCGGCGCCTCGATCAGGATCGGAACCATCTCCGGGTAGTCGAGGGACGTCGGCGGCCGGTACTCGTAATAGGAGGTGTTCACGGGGACACTCGAGTGTGGATCGAGCACGAGGTCCTCGGTCATCGCCCAGCCAAGGCCCTGAAGCGCTCCACCGTGAATCTGTCCCTCGGCCCCGGCCGGGTAGAGCACACGCCCAATCTCGTGCGCCACGACCAGGCGGAGCACGCCGACCTGGCCGGTCCCCATGTCGACCTCGACCTCCGCGAAGCAGGAGCCCCACGCATTGGTGGTGAGATCGAAGACGTAGCGTCCGAGCCCCACGATTCCACCACCCTCGGCCAGCAGTTTTTTCGCCACGGCCTCGGTCGATGCGGTGACCACCATCTCAGGCTTGGGATCCGTCTTTCCAGTGGCCTGGATCAGCAACGGGTTCTGGTCCACCGGCTCCCAGTAGGGGCGGAACTCGGTGCGCGGCGCAGCCAGACGGGCGAGGGTCCGAAAGTCCACGCCGCCGCCCCCGCCGCGCCGACCAACGACGCCGGCCCGTACTTCGAGCTGGGCCTCGGTGGCACCGAGATGCCGCGCTCCGAGCGCCAGTAGTTGTCGCTCGCAGTCCTTGGCCGCGTTGTACACCGCCTTCCCGTCGCAGTGGCACGAACGAGACGCATCGGTCACGTACGTCCACGCATCGCGATCGGTATTCGCCCAGGTCACGTCCATGTCGTCGACCGGCACTCCCAGGACTTCCGACACGATGACCGCCATGCCGGTGTGCGAGAGGTTGCCCATATTTCCCGTGCCGAGCCGGACGTGCACCTTGCCGTTGCGATCGATCCAGACCAGCCCGTCGCTCGCTTCCCGCCCGCTGGGCATCGGACCCTGCATCATCCCGAGACCTCGACGTATGCGGCCTGTCTTCGCCGACGGCGGCTGCCAGCGCTCCCAGCCGATTCGCTCGGCCGCACGGCGAACGGTCGCATCGACGTCGGTATGGCCGTAGGGAATGTCGTTGTTGATGAGATCGCCAGGCCGCTTCGAATTCTTCAGCCGAAACTCGAGCGGGTTGATGCCCAGTTCCTGCGCGACCTTGTCCACGTGCATTTCCTGAGCGAACGTCGCCTGCAACCCACCGAAGCCACGGAACTCACCGGCCACCTGATTGGTGGTGTAGACCCCGTAGGCCTCCACGGTGTAATTGGGCGTCCGGTAGGTGCCGACCAGACGTTGACAGGCGATGAGGACGACGGCGGGCCCGGACGAGGCGTACCCGCCGGTGTCGGCGAGCACCTTCCAGTACTGGGCGGTGATGGTGCCGTCCTTCTTGACGCCCCATCGGGTCTCGAAGATGAACGGATGACGGCTATCACCGGCGCCCATCTCCTCATTCAGCGTGAACTCGAACCGAACCGGCCGGCCGGTCTGCTTGGCAAGGATGGCTGCGTAGAGCTGATAGAGATCCTCATCCGGGTAATCGAGGCACTTGCCCCCGAACCCACCCCCGACGTACTCGGCGTAGACGTGTACCTGCGTCTTCCGGCAGCCCCAGCGTTTCGGCCAGCGTCGCCCGGGCGGCGAAGACACTCTGCTGGGAATCCCAGATGATGAAGGTCGTCGCCCTTCCAGGTCGCCGTGCAGACGTGCGTCTCGATCGGCAGCGTGACCTGCCGGCTCGTCACGTAGCGTCCCTCGACGATCACGGTCGGCCTCGGCAAATCCCGCCTCGAGATCCCCGACCCGCGCCTCCCACGTCGGCACGTCGGCCGGCTGTGGACCGCCAAATCCGCAGACGCTGCCCTTGGCGTGGATCTGCCGGTTGTCGCGTTTCAGGTTCTCTTCCATGTCGGGGAAAGACTCGCGCACATCCCACTGGACGTGGATCAGATCGAGGGCCTGCTGGGCGATGTCCTGGGTATCGGCGGCCACGACGGCGACGGTCTCGCCGACGAAGCGCGCACGGCCCGACAGATACGTGCGTTCGCCGCGCATGGAGTCCGCCACGTCACGATAGGTGACGATCGCCCGGACGCCTGGCAGTGCCTTCGCCGCGCGGTCGTCGATGCTGACAACCGAAGCATGCGCATGCGGACAGCGCACCGCCTTGGCAAACAGCGGCTGCCGGACCGGATCGTCCGGATGGAAGCCGATATCTCCTGCGTAGCGAGCCCGCCCGGTGGCTTTGGCGTAACCGTCGAGCGGGCGCGTGTGAACGCTGGAGCGCGGCGAGCGCTGGCTCGCGGCGTCGCGGTGAATCTCCACGGGCGGATCGACCTCAGTCCGGGGAAATGGCTTGTTCCGCCCGCCTGCGAGTCGAAGGACGCCTCGTCGGCTCAGCGGCGGCGTTCGCGGTGGCGCCGCCACCGGCCCCGGCCGCGGCCAGGATCGCTTCAACCTCGTGGGGATAGTTCCCGCACCGGCACACGACGCCGGAGATGGCCATCCGCACCTGCTCCGGAGTCGGGTGCGGATTCTCGAGCAGCAGGGCGGCGCCGCTCATGATCATGGCCGGCGAGCAAAAGCCGCATTGACTGCCCGCGTGATCGATGAAGGCTTGCTGGACCGGGTGAAGGCGACCGTCTTTCTCCAGCCCCTCGATCGTCGTGATCTGCCTCCCCACGGCCTCCTTCGCGAGCTTCAGGCAGGCGTAGATCGGCCGGCCATCCTCGAGGACCGTGCACGCGCCGCATTCGCCGAGGTTGCAGCCTTTCTTGGTTCCCGTGAGACCCAGGTCTTCGCGCAGCACCAGGAGCAAGGAGCGATGATCCGGAACGGAGACATTGACGCTCTTGCCGTTGACCTGGAGCGTGATGTCCGACAGCGAGGCCGCTCCAGGCGCGGCGAGATCCTCAGCCGTCGGCTCTTGCTCGCCTGGCGGATGGCCAGACCGGCACCCGCAAGGCCGATCGCCGACACGCCGGCGCCGGTGAGCCGGTCAGGAACGATCGTCGAGAGGGAGACGCCGGCTGAGTGGGTTTTGTCGCGTCGTCATTGTCCATGATCGACCTTCCCTGCGTCCGCGTCATGCGAGACAACGTGGGGCTTCCAGCGATCCCAATCGTGATTCGCGCTGAACGTCTCGGCGGCAATCGTGCCGGTGAAAATCGACTTCAACTGGGGCCGCCGCGATTTCAGGAGCTGCCAGAACACATGCGCGGCGACGAGGACCAGGAATCCATAGGATCCCAGGTCGTGCAGCAGCCGCTGTCGGCGCTGCCAGTTCTGGTCAATCTGCCGCCCACCCGAGCGTGTCCAGGCTCAGGCTGATTCCCGAAACAATCATGATCAGCGCCAGCAGGAAGAGCGCCATGTGAAACACTTTGTTCCACACTCCGTACTTGCCAAGCTTCGGGACTCGTGCGGCAGGCCCAGGTAGTACCGCGCGCTGGCCACCAGCTCATGCCAGTCGTGTCGATCGAACCACATCGTTCGCGGGTCGAGGTGGGCCATGGACCCGTGGACGCTATGAACCACGGTACCGACAATGAACAGGACGCCGAACGCGAGATGCACGAACAGCCAGGAAACCCCAAGAGGGCAGCGGGCCAGGGACGATCCCGGGAGCGTAGAACGCAGCGCCAGAGATCCAGAGAGCCAGAATCATTCCGAACAGGCTCCAGTGCCAGAAACGTGCCCCTCACCTCATAGCGCTCGACGCGGCGAGACCCGGCGGCGGGAGGGCGCCCGTCGAGCTGCGGCGCGGCTCGCCGAAGGCGCGGCGTATCAGGACCAGTCCCGCCATCACCGCTACGAGCGACAGCAGGAAGAGAGCGAACTCCCAAGTCAGCTGCTGCGGGAGATCGCGGTTGCTGTAAAAGTTCTTCGCGTAACGGAATGGATTCATGGCGAATCACCCCCTATCTCTTTCACCGGTACCACGCTATCGCCCAGTCGGTCAACCGTCAAGCAAGTCAGAATCAATTCACGCGAGCCACCCTTTTCCCAAAAATGTTGCCCTGCGCAGCGTGTGCTTTGCCTCGATCACCACGCCAGCGTGCGCGCAAGCCGAGGCGAGCCATCCGCTCTGGCCAAGACCCATCCGGGTTTGCGAATCCAGACGCCTGAAAGAGATCGAACCGCCGGGCCGGCGCACGAGGCGGGGGTTGACCTCCCGAGGTGAGGTGTCGAACCGTCTATAGTCAACAATGGGTCCTGTGCTGGAGGCTGTTCTGAATCCCAGGTGAGAAGCTCTTCATGCGAGCCAGAGCAGAGCTCATCGGCGCGCCATGCAGGGTTGGAGCGCCGTTACGTTCCTTTACCCGAACCCATAAGCGCTGGGAGGCCCCATCCGGTCCGCCCTGGTCCTGCTCACCGTCCTGCTGGGCTGCTCTCGTTCCCCCTCCGTGCTCGTCCAACCCGAGCCCGGCGAGCGCCACTTGCGCAACCTGCGCCAGCTCACCTTCGGCGGGAACAACGCCGAGGCCTATTTCTCACCCTCAGGGCGGCAGCTGATCTTCCAGCGACAGGAGAGTCTGGGAAGCGGCTGCGATCAGCAGTACGTCATGAATGTGGACGGCAGCGCGCCTACGGCGGGTGTCGAACGGTCTGGGGCGGACAACCTGCGGCTATTTCTACGACGGCGGCCGACGCATCCTCTACAGCTCGACCTTCGAGCACTCGCCCGAGTGTCCGCCGAGGCCCGACCGCTCGCAGGGATACGTCTGGCCGCTGGCACCCTTCGAGATCTACAGCGCCAAGGCCGACGGCTCGGATCTCCACCGGCTGACCCGGAACGATGCCTACGACGCCGAGGCCACCGTGTCGCCCGACGGGAGGCGGGTGGTGTTCACCAGCACCCGGGACCACGACATCGAGCTCTACACGATGAACCCGGACGGGAGCGACGTACGCCGGGTCACGCGACGCGTCGGCTATGACGGCGGGGCGTTCTTCTCACCCGACGGAAAGCAGATCGTGTGGCGGGCGATGTACCCCGAGACCCCAGCCGACACCGCCGAATACCTGCAATTGCTGGAGCGGGGGCTGGTGCGTCCCTCCCGGCTCGAGATCTGGGTGGCGAATGCGGACGGAAGCGACGCCCGCCAAGTGACCCGGCTCGGTGGCGCCAACTTCGCGCCATCCTTCCACCCCGACGGGAAGCGAATCATCTTCGCCTCCAACCGGCCCGATCCCCGGAGCCGGAATTTCGATCTTTACCTGGTGAACCTGGACGGAACCGGACTCGAGGCGGTGACCACGAGTGCGGAGTTCGACGGATTCCCCATGTTCAGCCCGGACGGAAAGCGGCTGGTCTTCGCCTCGAACCGCAATGCCGCGCAGCAGGGGGAGACGAACATCTTCGTCGCGGATTGGGTGGAGTAGCGGCGCCGGGCGCTGATTCAGCGCTCGTTTCCGACGCCGGCCAGCGTCACCTCGTAACCGGCCTGGCCGCGCCGTGTGGCCGGCGCCAGCGTGGGCCCGCCGCCGGGCCACATGGTGATGATCCCCCCGAACGCGAGCACGAACCCGCCGAACCACACCCACCAGACCAGCGGATTGATGGTGAAGCGGTACACCGCCTCCTCCGTGCCGCCCACCGCGCCCGCGAAGGTGATGTACAGATCCTCCTGCAGGGTGCTCCGGATCCCCACCTCGGTGGACGGCTCGAAGGTCGGCCGCTTGAAGCTGTCCACGTGCTGCCGCTTCTCCGAGGTCATCAGGCCGAGCGACTTCCCGTCCTGCTCGACCGAGACCGTGGCCGCCGACACGACGCGGTTCAAGGCCTCGAACTGGGAGATGCCGATGTGGGTCAGCTTGTAGGTGTGCCCGAAGGGGCTCGCCAGCTCGACCGACTCGCCGGGCTTGAGGGTGGCCTCCGTCTGCCGCTTGAACGCCATCCCGGCGAAGGCGACGAAATAGATCAGCACCCCGACGTGGACCAGGTACCCGCCGTACCGGCGCCGATTGCGTCCCACCAGGCGGGCGAAGGCCAGCGGCACCGACTCGCCGTGCATCCGCACCCGCGCCCGCACGCCGCGAGAGAACTCCTGCACGACCGTTCCGGCCACGAAGCCCGCGAGTGCCAGCGCCACCAGCGCGTGGAACTCGCGCACGCCGGCCGCGAGGAGCGCGGCGAGGGTGATCGCGCCGGTGGCCACGGGCGCGATGAACTGGCGCTTCAGGTTCGCGGCCGAGGCCTTGCGCCACGCGATCAGCGGCCCGATCCCGGTGAGCCCCAGGAGCAGCAGACCCAGCGGCACATTCACCCGATTGAAGAACGGCGGCCCCACGGTGATCTTGCTGCCCCGCACCAGCTCCGAGAGGATCGGGAAGAGCGTGCCCCACAGCACCGAGAACGCGATCCCCACCAGCAGGAGGTTGTTGAAGAGGAACGCCGCCTCGCGGCTCAGCATCGCCTCCAGCTGCACGTCGGCCTTGAGCAGCGGCCAGCGGGTATGCAGCAGGGTGAACGACAGGATCCCCGCCACCACCAGGAAGCCCAGGAAGAAGTAGCCCACATTGCTCTGGGTGAAGCTGTGGACGCTGGCGATCACGCCGGACCGGGTAATGAAGGTCCCGAAGATGCTCAGCAGGAACGTGCCGATGATGAGCCCCACGTTCCACCGCTTGAGCATCCCCCGCTTTTCCTGGATCATCACGGAGTGAAGGAACGCCGTCATCGTGAGCCAGGGGAGCAGGCTCGCGTTCTCGACCGGATCCCACGCCCAATAGCCACCCCAGCCCAGCTCGACATACGCCCACCACATCCCCAGCGTGATGCCGATCGAGAGGAACAGCCAGCTCACCAGCGTCCACTTCCGGATCGCGTGGATCCACCCCGTGTCGAGCCCGCGGGTGAGCAGGGCGGCGATGGCGAAGGCGAACGGAATGGTGATGCTGATGTAGCCGAGGTAGAGCATGGGGGGATGGATCATCATCCCCGGATTCTGGAGCTGGGGGTTGAGGCCCCGGCCGTCCGCCGGCGTGAACGGCAGCCGCTCGAACGGGTTGGCGGCGAAGAGCATGGTACAGACGAAGAAGGCGGTCACCGCCGAGGTGACCCCGGCCACGTAGGGCATGAGCGGGGCGTAGCGCCGCGGCGTGAGGAGCTGGGCCACCGCGGCGAACAGGGACAGCACCACCGCCCAGAAGAGCAGGGAGCCCTTCTGGCCCGCCCAGAACGCCGAGAAGATGTAGCCGTCGGGCAGGTTGCGCGAGGTGTACGCGGCCACGTACTCGATGTTGAAGTCGTGGCTGGCCAGCCCCTTCCACAGCGCGAGCGAGGCGACCACGAGACAGCCGAGGACGGCGTAGACCGAGCGGACCACGCTCGTGGCCAACTCGGCGCGATCCTCCCAGCGGCCGGCGAAGGCGATCACGGCGCCCCACAGCGCAAACAGAAGGGCGCTCCACAGTGCGAACTGCCCCAGCAGGGTCATCAGCAGATCCTCAGGTCTCGGAAGCCATCACGAGAGGCTCCGAAGTGAACCTGCAGCATCAGGAGCCCGATGCTGGTCCGCTCCTGCTCTCCAGCGCCGACTTGCGGAAATCGTCGACGGAAGTGCGGTGGTCCTGATACTCCGTTCGGCCAGCTTTCATCTCGGCATCGTAGTGCTTCAGAAATCCGCCGTATGCCCGGCTGAGAGCCTTCTGATCCTTGCGGAAGCGGGCGACCGTCCCCTGGATCATGTACCCGAACAGATGCCCGGGATTCTGGGTCAGGATGCTATCGCCCAGGACACCCGATGCCTCCACGTCGCCGGTGTGCACCTTGAGGAGCGCCATGTGGTACCTGGCGTCGGCATCTACGGTATCGAGCTGAGCGTAGGCCATGAGGGCCATGGGAGTGAACCGTGCGACCGTGGCCTCATCGCCCGACTGGGCGGCTTGCATGACACGGTTGTAGAGCCGGTTGAACCGCTCCCGCGGGCTCATGTTGCTGATGTCGGGAGGGGCTTCAGCCGGCGGACTCACCGGCTCGGCGACGGCCATGTTCGGCGACTGTCGAGTGAGCATGACGAGGATCAGCGCGAGCAGTCCAGCCAGCGTGGCACCCGCGATGATCCACGGGGTGCGATCGCGCGACCGCGCATTCGCGGGCGATCCCACCGCGTAGCCGCAGCCGGAGCAGAACCGCGCACTAGGAGAGAGCGACATACCGCAAGCGGGGCACGGTGCGCCCGCGCGCGGCGCCCCGCAGTTGGAGCAAAACTTCCCTCCACCGGAGACCCCACAAGCCGGACAGGAAGTGGGAGCTGTGCTGGTCATCGTCACCAAGCTAGCAGATTCTGGGGAGCTGGTCGCCGGGCAAGCAGGTCGACGATCCGGGTGCCGCCGATGGCGGTGCGCAGCACCACCAGCCCGGGGTGGCCCGCCACCACCTTGCCCGACCTGGGCAGCCGCGGCGCCGAGCGGATGCGCGCGCAGCGCCGCCAGGGCCGGCATCGACCAGTGGCTCGGGCACGATGGCCGCCAGCACCCCTTCGTTGGCCACGTAGAGCGGATCGAGCCCGAGCATCTCGCACGCCGCGGCAACGTCGGCCGGCACCGGGATGGCCGCCTCATCCAGCTCGATGCCGACGCCCGACGCGGCGGCGATCTCGTTGAGGGCACTGGCCAGCCCGCCGCGCGTGGGGTCGCGCAGGACGTGGACATCGCTGGCCGAGCGCCTCGCGCAGGCGCGTCGACCAGCGGGACGAGGCGTGGCCGAGTCGCTCTCGATCCGTGGTCTCGAAGCCGAGCCCTTCCCGCACCGCCATGATGGCCATGCCGTGGCGGCCGAGCGGACCGCTCACCAGCACGACGTCGCCGGGCCGGGCGCGGTCCGGGGCTGGGCGGAAGCCGGGGTCCAGCAGGCCGATGCCGGTGGTGTTGATGAAGAGGCCGTCGGCCTTGCCCCGCTCGACCACCTTCGTGTCGCCGGTCACGAGCGGCACCCCCGCCGGCCGGGCCGCGCTCGCCCATGGCTGCCGACGATCCGGTCGAGCACCTCGAACGGCAAGCCCTTCCTCCAGCACGAAGCCGGCGGTGAGGTAGAGCGGCCGGGCGCCCATCATCGCGAGGTCGTTCAGGGTGCCGTGGACCGCGAGCGAGCCGATGTTCCCGCCCGGGAACTCGAGCGGGCTCACCACGAAGGTGTCGGTCGAGATCGCGATCTGGCGCGTTGCCGACCGGCACGACGGCCGCGTCACCCAGGCGGCGCGAGCACCGGATTGCCGAAGTGCGGCAGAAAGCGCTCCCGCAGCAGGGCGGCGCTCAGCTTGCCGCCCGAGCCGTGGCCCAGCTGCACCCGATCGGCTGCGCGGGTACGGCGCGGGACAGCTCAGGGCACCGCCGGCGAGAAGCGCCCGGTCATGTCAGACCTCCACCGGCTGGCTGCTGCCGGAACCGGCCGTAGTTGTAGTACGCCGCGCAGGCGCCTTCGGACGAGACCATCGGCGCGCCGAGCGGGTGCTCGGGCGTGCAGCGGCGTGCCGAACGCCGGGCACTGGTGCGGCTTGAGCCGGCCCCGCAGCACGTCTCCCGCCCGGCACTCCGTCGGCTCCTTCACCTGCAGCGACCGCAGGCTCGAAGCGATACTCGGCGTCGAAGTCGGCAAACTCCTCCCGGAGCCCCAGCCCACTCGCCGGGATCTCGCCGATGCCCCGCCACTGGCGGTCCACCAGATGGAACACCTCGCTCGACGAGGTTCCTCGCCGGCACCGTGCCCTCCCGCCGCACCGCGCGCACGTACTGGTTCTCCACCTCGTGGCGGCCCTCCTCCAGCTGCCGGACCGCGAGGTAGATCCCCTCGAGGATGTCGAGCGGCTCGAAGCCGGTCACCACGATCGGCACCCGGTAGCGGGCCGCGATCGGCTCGTACTCGGTCCATCCCATGACGGTGCACACGTGGCCGGCGGCGAGGAACCCCTGCACCCGGTTGTCCGGCGCGTCGAGGATGGCCGTCATCGCGGGCGGCACGGTCACGTGGGAGACCAGCATGCTGAAGTTGCGCACGCCCGAGCTCGCGGGCGCGCCAGACCGCCATGGCGTTGGCCGGGGCCGTGGTCTCGAAGCCGACCGCGAAGAAGACCACCTGCTTGTCGGGGTTGCGGATGGCGAGCTCCAGCGCATCGAGCGGCGAGTACACCACCCGCACGTCCCCGCCGCGGGCCCGGACCTGCAGCAGGTCGCAGTCGCTGCCGGGCACCCGGAGCATGTCGCCGAAGGAGGTGAAGATCACCCCGGGTCGGCGGCGAGGCGCAGCGCCTTGTCGATCTGCTCCAGCGGCGTGACGCAGACCGGGCAGCCCGGCCGTGGATCATCTCGACCGCGTCACCCAGCAGCTCGTCGAGACCCTGGCTGCACGATGGTGTGGGTCTGGCCGCCGCAGACCTCCATCAGCACCCAGCGGCGCGTGGCCAGCTCCCGGATTCTGCGCGATCAGCGCCCCGCGCGACCGACGGCGTCGCGGTATTCGCTGAGGTATTTCATGCGTGCGTCCCTCCCTGCGGCGAGGCTCCGCTCGGCCACTTCGCGCATCCAGTCGAGCTCGTCGAGCTGGCTCATCTCGCGCAGCGCCTCGAAGGTGCGGTGCGCCTCCGCCTCATCCACCTTCGAGATCGCGAAGCCGACGTGGACGATGGCGTAGTCACCCGGCTGCACCGTTCCGCGCCAGGTAGGCGAGGCAGACCTCCCGGCGCACCCCGCCGAAGTCCACCTGCCCCATCAGGAGGCCGCGATCGTCGTGCATCTCGACGATCCGTCCCGGTATGCCCAGGCACATGGTGATCCTCCTCAGGCCGGCGTCGACCGACCGGCTCTCTCGCGGCAAGCTGCGCGGCGGCGACGGCCGCCTGGCCGTAACTGACCGCGCCATCGTTGGGCCCGAGCCGCCGGGGCAGCAGCACCCGCAGCCCCATGTCCTCGAGCCGTCGCTGCACCGAGACCAGCAGCCGGGCGTTCTGGAACACGCCGCCACCCAGCGCCACGATGGAGAGCCCGGTGGCCTCGGCAGGCCCGGCGAGCCAGCTCGGCCGTTGCGCCGGCGATGCTGTCATGGAAGTCGGCCGCGAGGTCGGCGGCGTCCTCGCCCGCGCTGGCGGCGCTCGGCCCAGCTCGACCAGCAGCGGGATCGGATCGAGCATCCAGCAGCCATCGTCCCCATCGTGCATGGCCGCAGGGGAGCTCCCGGCCGGGACGGCTGCCGGCGAGCGCCTCCAGCTCCATGGCCGCCTGGCCTTCGTACTAGCTCACCTGCCGCACGCCGAGCACGGCCGCCGCCGCATCGAAGAGGCGGCCCATGGACGAGGCCAGCGGCGCGTTGAGCCGGGCGGTCGAGCTGGCGCTCGACGACCGCGCGCTCCGCTGGGCTCCACTCCGTCGCAAGGCCAGGCGGAACGCCGGCGGCCGCCGACGGCTCGAGTCGCCAGAAACCCGAGCGCCGCACGCCACGGGCGCCCGCGCGGCGCGCGTCGCCGCCGGGCAGCGGCGCGTACCGAAGATGCGCGAGGCGCCGGTAGCCCTCCAGATCGCACGCGCAGGATCTCGCCGCCCCAGACATTGCCGTCGGCGCCGTAGCCGGTGCCGTCGAAGGCGACGCCGAGTGCACGGGCCGGTGACGTCCGTGCTCGGCGAGCACCGCCGCGATGTGGGCATGGTGGTGCTGCACGGCGATGACCCGGTCCAGGCCGAGCTCCTCGGCGATCCGGGTCGAGAGATAGCCCGGGATGCAGGTCACGCACCGACGACCTCCGGGTCGATCCGGAACAGGTGCCGCAACCGGGCGAGCGTCTGCCTCGAAGTGCTCCAGCGTCTCGAGGCTCTCCAGGTCGCCGATGTGCTGGCTGACGAAGGCGCAGTCGCCCGTGCGCCAGCGTAAAGGTGTTCTTGAGGTGCGGCCCGACCGCGAGGAGCGGCTCGCGGGCTGGCGACCGGGCAGCTCCAGCGGCAGCGGCGCGTAGCCCGCGGGCGCGGCGCAGGAGGATCGGCGCGCTCGCCGGCCACCCGCACGACGGAATCGTCGTACCGCGCGACGATCTCGCGGTCATGGAGCAGGAACCGTCGGCGATGCCCGCCGAGCCGCGCTCAGCGCCTCGTCGTTGCCGGTGGCGATCGGCTCCTCGCTGAGGTTGCCGCTGGTCATCACCAGCGGCCGGCCGCACCAGCTCGAGCAGCAGATGGTGCAGCGGCGTGCACGGCGAGGAGCACGCCGACCGTGTCGAGCCCGGGCGCCACGGCTGGGGCCAGCGCGGCGTCCGCCCGGCGCCGGAAGCAGCACGACCGGCCGCTCCGCCGACGCGAGCAGCGCGCTCCTCCTCCGGCTCGACGGCCGCCGAGCGCTCGCGCGTCGGCGAGAGTCGCGCACCATCACCGCGAGCGGCTTCGCCTCCCGGTGCTTGCGCGCGCGGAGCCGGGCGCACGGCCGCCTCGCTGGTCGCGTCGCACGCGAGGTGGAACCCGCCGAGGCCCCGAATCGCGAGGATCCCGCCGTCGCAGGAGCAGCGCGGCGGCTGCGGTCGAACGCGTCGGTCGTCGCATGCCGGCGCCACGGCTGGCCACCGGCTCGAACCAGAGCCGAGGGCCGCAAGCGGGGCAGCTGTTGGTCTCGGAGTGATAGCGGCGGTCGCCCGGGTGCGTCGTACTCCTCGGCGCACAGCAGGACACTGGGCGAACGCCCGCATGCTGGTGCGCTCGCGGTCATACGGCAGCGCCTCGATGACCGTGAAGCGCGGCCCGCAGTCGGTGCAGGTGATGAACGGGATAGCGGTAGCGGCGGTTGCGCCGGGTCGAAGAGCTCGGCCTCGCAGGCCGCGCAGAGTCGCGACATCGGGCGGGACCGGCTGGCGCGCGGTCGGGCTCGGTCGGCGCTCGGGAGGATGCCGAAGCCGTCGGCGCCGATCGGGCGTGCAGGCCGGCGCCTCCACCCGGTCGATGCGGGCGAGGGGCGGCGCCTCCTCGCGCAGCTCGCGCAGGAACGCCTCGAGCGCCGCGCCGCGTTCCCTCGACCTCGATCTGGACGTCACCCGACGCGTTGCGCACCCAGCCGGCGAGCCCGTGGCGCAGCGCCAGCCGGTGGACGAAGGGCCGGAAGCCCACGCCCTGCACCACGCCGGTGACGTCGAGGCGCACGAGCGGCGCGCTCCGGAGCGGTCGCGCTCGCTACGCCGGATCGCCGCGACGCGCGACCTGCTCGCCGCAGGAAGCCGTACCACTGCGTCCATCCCTTCGCCGGTGAGCGCCGAGGTGAAGAAGAAGCGGAGCTCGGGATTCACCTGCCGCGCATTGGCGACCGCCTGGTCGAGGTCGAACCGCACGTGCGGCAGGAGATCGATCTTGTTGAGCACCGCGTAGCGCGACTGCTGGAACATCTTGGGGTACTTGAGCGGCTTGTCCTCGCCCTCGGTGACCGAGAAGACGACGATCTTGGCCTCCTCGCCCAGATCCCAGCTCGCCGGGCAGACCAGGTTGCCGACGTTCTCGATGAAGAGCAGCCGGGTCCGCTCCAGGTCGAGCGCGTCGAGCGCGGTCTCGCACCTGGAGGGCATCGAGGTGGCACGCGCCGCCGGTCACCACCGCCTGCACCAGCCGCGTCGGTGTGCCGGGCCAGGCGGTCGGCGTCGTTCTGCGTCTGCACGTCGCCGGTCACGACGGCGATGTCGAGCTCCTCCCCGAGCGCGTCCAGCGTCCGCTCGAGCAGGCTCGTCTTTCCCGAGCCCGGCGACGAGACGAGGTTGAACGCGACCACGCCCGCTCGGCGCAGGCGCTCGCGCGACCTCGGCCGCGAGCTCGTCGTTCCTGGCCATCACCCGCTCGCGCACCTCAATCGTCCGGACTGCCATCGTCCACCTCCAGGTAGTCGACGCGCAGCGCGTCACCGGGCGAGCCGGGTGATCACCGGCCGGGCTCCGGCGAACGGCGGCGCGCGCCAGCAGGGCCTCGAGGCAGAACCGCAGGTTGGCGGGCTCGACCCCCGCCTCGTCCCCGACCTCGAGCGCCCACGCTGACCAGCCGCGGCAGCTCCTCCGGCTCGAGCCGCTCCTCGGCCATCCGGCAGACCTCGAGGGCGATGCTCAGCTCATGCATTGGCCACTGGCTCCAGCGGCGTCGCAGGCGTATCCCCAGCGCTCCAGCCGCTCCACGGCCGCGGTGAGGAGGTCGTCGAGCCGCGACTCGACCTCCGGGCTCAGCCCCGAGGCCATCTCCACCCGCCCGGGCTGGAGCCCGATCGCAACCAGCTCCGACGGCAGCGTGCCCCGCAGCTCGGCCACCGCCAGGACCTCGCGCAGGTCGATCTGGTGCGGCGACAGCTTGAGGGCGAAGAACCGCGGCAATTCATCGCGCTCCAGCACGACCAGTGCCCCGACCGGACGGCCCGCGTCGATGGCGTCGAGGAACAGCGATCCGCTGGGCGTCTTCGACGAGAGGAAGCAGGTTCATCCCCCAGGTTCCACCATCCACCAGCTGAACCGAATCGGGCACGCTCCACCCCTGCCGCAGTCGCTCCAGAGCGACGAGCCCGAGCCCGTCGTCCGCCATGATCGGATTCCCGAGACCGATCACCAGGGTTCCGCCACCGCTGGGCTCACTCATCGATGAAGTGCTGTCGCGAAGGCACGAACTTGCCGCCGGTGATGATCGAGGAGACGTGCCGCCCCGCTCGAGGATGTCGGCCCGGGTCGCGAGATAGACGTGGATCGGGATGAAGATGAGGAAGCCCCAGGTAGCGACGTGGTGCACGAAACGCACGACCGGCATCCCGCCCAGCAGCGGTCCGATCCATCCGAAAGCCGTGATAGAAGAAGCCGCCCGGATTGCGACTGTCCGTAGAGGGCGAAGCCGGTGACCACCTGTAGCAGCGCCAGGCCGTAGACCGCGGTGTAGCTCAGCTGCTGCAGCGGATTGTGCCCCAGATAGTGCGGGGCCTTCTCCGGCTGGATCATGAGGTAGTACTTGACCTGCTTCAGCAGGTTCACCCAGTCCTGACGACGGACGGGGAACAAGGCGCCCCAGCGCTCGTACTTGTTGCCGGCGAACAGCCAGTAGAATCGGACGATGGCGGTCGCCACGAAGACGCCGGCCGCGGCGAAGTGGAGGAAGCGCATCCGCGCCCATCAGGAAGTGGGCGCTGGTGTCGCCGCTGGTCACGAAGTACGGCTTCCCGATGTAGAACCCGGTGCCGGCCAGGACCAGGATCGAGAGCGCCGCCAGCCAGTGCATGGCCCGGATCGGCCATCCCCACAGGTACACCCAGTGATAGTCCCCGCCATGCGGGGGCACCTTGGGAGCGGGGGCGCGCGGCTGGGGCGGCGCAGCGCCGCCGCGGGAGGTCATTGGACCGTGACCTTGGTGATCAGGTCCCCGTTCGCATCCAGCACGTGGACCCCGCAGGCCATGCAGGGATCGAAGGAGTGGATCGTCCGGAGAATCTCCAGCGGCTGGTCCGGCTTGACGAGCGGATGGTTGTCCACCAGCGCGGCCTCGTAAGGACCCATCTGCCCCTGCCCGTCACGGGGCGAGCAGTTCCAGGTGCTCGGCACCACGCACTGGTAGCGGGAGATCTTCCCGTTCTCGATCTGCACCCAGTGACCCAGCGCGCCGCGCATGGCATCGAGAAACCCGTAGCCCTGCGCTTTGGCGGGCCACTGCTCCGGACTCCATTTCTCCCCGTTGAACGTCTTGGTGTCGCCGCTCTTGATGCGCTCGACCAGCCGGTCGTACCACAAGTTCATCCTTCGGGCCAGCAGGACCGTCTCCATCCCACGCGCCGCTACCCGCCCCAGGGTGGAGAAGAGGGCCGCCGGACCGACCTCGAGCCGGTCCAGGACTTCCTTCACCATCGCCCGGATGTCCTCGTGGCCGGAAGCGAATCCCACCAGCGCCCGCGCCAGGGGGCCTACTTCCATGGGCTTGCCATCGTAGCGGGGCGCCTTCATCCAGGTGTACTTGGGGGAGTCCTGGAGGTACTTCCACGGCGTCGGTGGCCCGGCGTACTTGGGCTTGGTCTCACCCTCGTAGGGGTGGAGTCCGGCAGCGTCGCCCTTGGAGTACTCGTACCACGAGCTGTTGATGTACTCCTTGACCTTGTTCTGGTCGTAGGGCCAGACCCGGGTGAGATCCCGGTCCAGCACGATACCCCGGGGGAAGTACAGCCGCTCGGTGTCGCGGATGTCGGCGTCGGGGAACTCACCCACGGCCAGATAGTTCCTGACCCCGCCGCCAATCGACGCCCACTCCTTGTAGAAGCCCGCAATGGCGAGAACGTCGGGCCAATAGACCTGCTCCACGAACTGCTGGGCGCGGGTGATCATGTCGCGGATGTCGGTCAGCCGCTCCGCGTTGATGGTCGCGGTCTCGTCCAGGTTGATGGCGCACGCCATCCCGCCCATCAGGAAATTCGGGTGGGGATTCTTGCCCCCGAAGACGGTGTGAAGGCGGATGACGTCGCGCTGCCAGTCGAGCGCCTCGAGGTAGTGCGCGACCGCCAGGAGGTTCACCTCGGGGGGAAGCTTGTAGGCCGGGTGGCCCCAGTAGCCGTTGGCGAAGATCCCGAGCTGGCCACTGGCGACGAACTTCTTCAGCCGGTCCTGCACCCCGCGGAAGTAGGTCTCGGAGTTGTTGGGCCAAGGCGAGACCTTCCGCGCGATCGCCGCGGTGCCGGCCGGGTCCGCCTTGGTGGCACTCACCACGTCCACCCAGTCGAGCGCGTGCAGGTGGTAGAAGTGGATCACGTGGTCCTGGATGTACTGCATCCCGTGGATCAGGTTGCGGATGATGTTCGCGTTCGGCGGGATGGTGATGTCGAGCGCATCCTCCACCGCGCGACAGGACGCCACGGCGTGGACCACGGTGCAGACCCCGCAGATGCGCTGGGTGAAGGCCCAGGCGTCGCGAGGGTCGCGGCCCTGCATGATGATCTCGATCCCGCGGAACTGGGTCGAGGTGGCCCAGGCGTTGGCGATCCGCCCGTTCTCCGCCTGGACCTCGATCCGGAGGTGCCCTTCGATCCGGGTGATGGGATCGACGACGACCCGGGTCTTAGCCATTGGGGTCCTCCTTCCCGGGGGCGGCGGGCCCGCCGGGCGTTGCCGGTGGTTCGCCTGGACCGCCGAGCACCGGCAACTCCCGCTCCCGCTTCCGCTGCCGTATCTGGTGGACGCCGGTGGCCAGCGGCGTGCGCGCCCACGCCGGCCGCCGCCCCGACGGCCAGGGCGGCACCCAGCAGGTCGACCCGGCTACCGACGCCGAAGCCTGCGATGTCCGGCAGCCGGTCGTAGAAGGGCGTCATCGTGTCGAAGAAGTCCGGCTCGGTGCAGCCGATGCACGGGTGCCCCGCGCCGATCGGCCAACTGGTGCGGGTGTTCCACTGGAAGATCGGGCAGGGCGAGAAGGTGGCCGGGCCCTTGCACCCGACCTTATACAGGCACCAGCCCTTGCGCGCGGCCTCGTCGTCGAACTCCTCGACGAACTGGCCGGCATCGAAGTTGGCGCGCCGGGGGCACTGGTCGTGGATCCGGGCGCCGTAGGCGAAGAGAGGACGGCCCTCGGCATCGAGCTCGGGGAGCCGGTTGAAGGTGAGATAGTGGATGATGGTGGCGGTGACCACGTCGCCGATCGGGGGACAGCCGGCGATGTTCACCACCGGCTTGTCCTTGACCACCCGGGATACCCCGACGGCGCCGGTGGGGTTGGGACGGGCGGCCTGCACGCTGCCCCAGTGGGCGCACGCGCCGATGGCGATCACCGCCGCGGCACCCTTGGCCGCCTCCTCCAGGATCTCCTTCGCGGTCCGGCCGCCGATCGTCGTGTAGATCCCGTTCTCCTCGAGGGGGATCGAACCGGTCACCACGAGGAGATACTTGCCGGCGTTGACCCGCATCGAGTCCTGCAGCGCCCGTTCGGCCGCGTCGCCCGGACGCGGCCATCAGCGTGTGCGAGTAATCCAGCGAGATCAGATCCAGCACCAGGTTGCCGATGGTCGGCTCGGCGGTGCGCAGGACGCTCTCGACGCAGCCGGTGCATTCCTGGAGCTGGATCCATACGACGCTCGGCCGCCGCACCGCCTCGAGGGCCCGCGCCAGCTGGGGGACCATCAGGCTGTTGAGGCCGAGCACCGCGGCTAGGCTGCCGCAGAACTCCAGGAACTGACGACGGGAGATGCCGCGTGACGCGAGGTTCTCGCCGAGAGTTTCCCCCTCGACCCAGGGGATGGGATTGGGGACGTACATCTCGACTCCTCCGATCTGGGCCAAGGCCCTCGGACAGCCGGATGCGATCAACTGATCGGGTTGCGACCGGGACATACTATGCAGTGCGAAGGCACTGAAGGAAAGATGGAATCCCAAGCTAATGTTTGGCCTCAAACACGCCAGCTATCCCTTCCCTCCCGTTGTAATTCCGACTGCCGCTGTCCCTAAAGAGTTCTTCATGTACCGAGCTGCGGAGAAAGGTCTGTACGGCTCTCCTAGGCGAAGGTCTGTATTGCGAATTTCCGGAGATGACCTAATTGTAGTAGGACGATTCCTCCGGACACGCGTTCAGAACAGCAGGCCAAGGCGGATCTATGTCGTTTGCCAAGGTCCTCTGCCGCCACTCTCTCCCGCTCGCCGCAGCGTTCACTGCGATGCTCTCGGCGTGCACCGATACGCAGGAAGTTCCCCGAGAGCCGTTCAATCCACCGCCCGACCAGACCAGCGGGTTCCTGGGCTACTTCACGACCAGCGACAAGCTGACCTCCTGCGGCAACTGTCACGCCGAGAAGCAGGCGGACTGGACCACGACGAAGCACTCGCAGGCGTGGGACAACCTCGTCGCCTCCGGCCATCAGACCGCGGAGTGCAACAGCTGCCACACCGTGAGCGAGCGGGGCAATGCCGCGGCGGCACCGGCGGGTTACACCGCGATCACCGACACCGCGTATCAGGACGTCCAATGCGAGAGCTGTCACGGACCGGGCTTCACGCACGCGTCGAGCCCGACCATCGAGAACCGGCCGCTCGCGACCATAAACGTACCGACTGATCCCGCGGCGTGGCTGGAGTCCTCCACTTGCGGTTCCTGCCATCAGGGCGACTTCTCACCGTTCGTCGAGCAGTGGAGCGCGTCTGGCCACGCCCGGACCGTGACGGAAGTGATTGAGGATATCGTCGAGGATCCGAACACCAGTTGCTCCGCCTGTCACGAGGGGCGGCACGTCCTCGAGGCATGGGGAGTCAACACGAACTACGTCGAGAAGGAGGATGACGTTACCCTCGAGAACGCGATCCCGACCACGTGCGCGATTTGCCATGATCCGCATGCGAAGGATCACGAGGGACAGCTGCGCTGGGCGATCGACGATCCCAATCCCGACAATAACCTGTGCATGAAGTGCCACAACAGGCGGACGGAGCCCCAGGTGACGAGCTCGCGGGGTCCCCACGCGCCGCAAGGCGGCGTGCTCCTGGGCACGGCCGGGTACTGGCCGGCGGGCTTCGATACTACCGCGGTCCTCTCCACCCACGGCACCGTCAGCGCCAACCCCCGGCTCTGCGCCGGCTGCCATGTGGCGCCGTTCGACGTGACCGACGCGACCGGCAACGTCGACCTTCGCATCGACCGGGCATCTCTTCCGGCCCAACCCATGTCTCGACGGCACGGGGAAGCCGACAGCCGACACGACCTGTGCGCGCCCGGGGGACCCCGCGTACGTCTCAGGCTCCCGGAAGTGGAACGGCTGCGCCGCTTGCCATGGGAGCGAGACCGCCGCGGAGAACGCGTTCGAGACGGAGCGTAACGCCGTCAAGATCTTTGCCGACGAGCTCTGGGTCGACGCCAACGGCAACCAGGTCCTGTACATCACCGATCCGGTCACGGGCCAGCCGAACGGCTTCGACCCCGGTGACACGGGCCTGCTCACGCAGGTGCCGGTGACCGAGTTCAATACCACTGACAACAAGATCACCGACGCCGAGGGCGCCTTCTTCAACGTGCGCATGATCGGAGAGAACCGTTATGGCAACGGCGACCGCTCCTTCGGGGCCCACAATCCCTTCCTGTCGGAAGCGCTGTTGACGGCCAGCGCCGACGCGGTGGAGGCCACGTACGGGCTCGCAGTGTCGGCGCAGGTGCAGGCGGTCATGGAGCAGGTCAAGGCGCGGAACCCGCGGGCGCGCCCCAAGTTCACGATCAGCCAGAGGTGAACGAGCTTAAGGCAAGATCAACCCCCACCGCCGCTTTCGCCGGCTAACATGTTGGCATGATCCGGCTCCTCGCCGCGATCGCTTCGGCCACGGTGTCCCTCCCCTCGAATGGGGGAGGGTCCGTGGCCACGCTATTTCAGGCTCAGGACACGCTGACCGGGCGATTCATCGATTCGGTCGTCGTGGAGTCGCCGCTGCCCGACCCGATGGTTCCCGTAGTCCAATGGCTCTTCCAGAAACCCGGCTGGGTCATGGGTGGCGGCATCGTGCTGGGCGGGATCGTGGCCATCGTGGTTCTCGTCGCCCTGTGGCGTCGCCGGCGGGCGATCTGGACCTGGCTGACCACCCGGGAGCGAGGCGTCAAGCTGGCCTTGGCCGCCGCGGTGGGCGCCGTGCTCCTTCTGATGGTGGGGAGCGGCGTCAAGGCCTACGACTACGTGATGCACGACAACGATTTCTGCCGGGGCTGCCACATCTTCGTGCCCAGCGGCCAGGCCTTCGTGCGCCCCGATACCGGGACCTACCTGCTGGTGAACAAGGTCGAAGGCAAGCACGACAGCTCTCTCCTGCCACGCCTGCCATCCCTTCGAGATCGAGCGCAGACCAAGGAGCTGTTCTACTGGATCGTGGAGCGCCCGGACCTGGTGCCGCCCCACGCCAAGGTGCCCGAGAGAGATCTGCGAGCAATGCCACAAGCAGGGAGAGGCCAAGAAGACCTGGGCAGCGCATCGCGACGACCGCGGGGCATCGCATCCACCTCGAGTCGGACTCCTCGGCGCTGAAGGACGTGGCGTGCCTCACCTGTCACGCGCGCTCGGCCCACCGATTCCAGCCGGCCGACACGACCTGCGCCCAGCAGGGCTGCCATCTCACCGACGACGTGAAGATTCGTCTCGGGCGCATGGCGGCGCGGTTCACGCCGGAGAACCTGGACCCGAACGAGGAGCAGCTCTACTGCAACTCCTGCCACCAGTTCACCGCGGACGCGCAGTTCGTGACCCTCGACTCCGCCAGCAACACACTGCGGCCGGGCGAGGGGCAGTGCTTCGATTGCCACGAGATGCGCACTCTGCTCGCCGAGTTCGACCCGGCCAAGGATCCCCACGGCGGGAGCTGCGGGATGTGCCACAATCCCCACACCGACGTGAAGCCGGCCGACGCCATGAAGTCCTGCGCCGACGCCCAGTGTCACGCCGAACTGGCGGGGGGTCGCGTTCCACGGCGGGGCGGCGCACCGGAAGGTGGCCCAGCGCTGCGAGACCTGCCACCAGCCGCACGCCGCCCGGGTGGACGCGAGCGACTGCACCGGGTGCCACACAGTCGGTCCGCCAGGGCGGAGGAAAGCTGCGCCCTCCGCTCCCGTTCGATACGACAAAGGCACTGCAGCAGACGTTCCGGCTGGTCGAGCCCGGGAGATCGCGCGGGAGAGGGGACGCGCCGCCTCCCGACGAGGCGGTGGAGACCTCGATGGCTCCCACCGCCTCCCCGTCAGACACCTTCTCCCATAGAGAACATCGCCGACTCACCTGCATCACCTGCCACACGACAACATCCCCGACACGAAAGCTGACCTTCGAGCCGCCGCGGGGGTGCCAGATCTGCCATCATCAGCGGCCGGCCTCGAGCGAATGCGCGCGTGCCACCAGTCGGCCGAGCTGGCGGCGCCGGAGCCGGTCACCGTCTCGGTGGCGGTGCCCCGGACAGCCCGCTCGCTCGCGCGAAGTTCCCTTCGTGCACGAGCGAGCACTCGAAGGTCGCGTGCGTCGATTGCCACACGGAGCGGGTGAGCCTCGCGCCCGAAGCCGCGGCCGCGGCGTGCACCTCCTGCCACGCGGAGCACCACACCGCCGGACTGGACTGCGCCAGCTGCCACCGCACCTCCGACATCATGAAGGCGCACGCGCCCCCGATCGACGCCCATCGAGCCTGCGACGAGTGCCACACCGAGCGCACCGTCGCCGCGCTGGAGCCGACCCGCTCCTTCTGTCTCGCCTGCCACGGAACCGAGGCCGACCACTACGCCGGGAAGGAGTGCACGGTCTGCCACCTGCAGAGCTCGCCCGAGGCTTATCGCACGCGGCTTGACCAGCACGGGTAAGGCGACCGTGACCTCGGCCTGGAAGCGCACCGCTCTGCTCGGCACCGCGTTCGCCTGGCTCTGGACGAGCGCCGAGGCGCAGGGTTACCGCCTGCGTCTCGATGCCGGGGCTCAGCGGGTCAGCTACCGGGGCGTCACGCCGGATAGCATACTCGCGAGCCAGGCGGTGACCGGTCCGACAGGCGGGTTCGAGACGCCGGACGGATTCGCCGTCCGCTGTTCCGGGGGCGACTACTGCTTCTACTTCAGGCCCGGCCCGGAGATCACCGGCGGGCCGATGGTGTCGTCGGCCGACCTGACGCTCTGGGGGCTCGGCATCCGGGGGCTGAGCGTCAAGGTGAACGCGCGGGTAGGGGCTGATCTGGGCGAAAGCGACGCGTGGCCGGGTACGGAGCCGGCCGTCCAGCTGATGGAGGCATACGCCGAATACGCGCACCGGATATTCAAGGCCCGCGGCGGTCGGCAACTGCTGGCCAATCGTCTGGGGATCGTTGGGTTCGACGGTGGTCGGATCACGGCGCCGGTGGCCCAGTCCGGGCTCGAGGTCGATGCCTATGTGGGACTGGGGCTGGCGCGCGCGACGGCGATTCCGGTTACCAATCCGGCCCTGAATCCGCTGGACGACTTCCAGCCGGCGAGCCGGCAGATTCTCGCCGGCGCGGCGCTGGGCTGGACCGGGCGGTTGGCGGACGTGCGGCTGGACTACCAGCGCGAGGTCGATCAGGACTCCCGCAACTTCGTCTCGGAACGGGCTGCCCTCTCACTGGATTTCCGCCCGGTGCAGCGGTGGACCCTGACGGCCGGCGTGGACTACGACCTCGCCAATACCTGGTTCGGGAACGCCGACGCGGTGCTGCGCTACACCGCGCCCTGGATCACGGTGGCCGGAGGGCTCCGGCAGTATCGGCCCCACTTCGATCTCTGGACCATCTGGGGCGCCTTCAGCCCGGTGCCCTACCACGCCGCGAACGCGGCCGTCTGGATCCGGCCCGTCCGCGGGCTCGAGCTGCGAGGTCGATGGGAGCAGTACGCGTTCTCCGAGACCGAGACCGAGACGCCGCTGGTCGCGGTGGATGACGACGGGTGGCGCCTGGGAGCGGGCGTCACCTACAGCCCGACCCCGGCCTGGACCTTCGACGCCGGATATCGCGAGGAATACGGTCCCGGCGCATCCTCCCACGGCTTCGACGGCGCCGTCACGTTCCTTCCTGTCCCTGCGATCTCGCTCGTGGCCTACGGATCCACCCTCGACCGGCCGCTCGAATTCCGCTTCGAGGAGGCGTCGGTCGATGCGTTCGGCGTCGATGCCGAGTGGAGCCCGACCAACCAGTGGCGGATCCAGGTCGGGGCGGCGCACTATGCCGAGAGACCGCGATCGGCCCGATGCCGCGGCCTTCGACTGGGACCAGACCCGCCTTCATGCGCGCGTGACGCTGATCCTTCGGAGCGGCACCGACGCCATGCCACTCCCGCCCGCACTTCGGGCGCGTCCGCCGGCCGGATCGCGGTGAGAGTCCGAGGCCTGGTCCTGCTGGTGGTCGCGGTCGGGGCGGTCGGCATGGCCGGCCGCGCGGTGGCGCGCGCGCTCCAGGATCGGTTCGACCACTGGGAGCACCGCGCGCTCTTCCCCACCTGTTCCGGCTGCCACGCGGGAGCGGAGGATTCCAGCCGCTCGCTCTGGCCGCAGCCATCGGACTGCACCGTCTGCCACGACGGTACCGTCGAGAAGCCGGTGGACTGGAGCCCGCCGGCCTCCCCGCGAGCCAGCAATCTCCGCTTCTCCCATCAGAGTCATCGCCTGGAAGTGACCCAGGCGCACGGGGCCGATTCGACTCTCCAGTGCCGCGCCTGTCACGCGGAGCGCGGCGGCGACCCCATGAAAGTCTCGGCGGCCGTGGTGCAGAATTGCCTCGACTGCCATGGCATCCGCACCGCCCACTTCGAGGCCCCCGATTCAGCGTGCGCCAGTTGCCACGTGCCGCTGGTGCAGGCGGTCCGGCTCACCACCGCGCAGGTGGCGGAGTTCCCGGCGCCCGAATCGCATCGCGACCCGGCGTTCGCTTCGAAGGAGCATGGGAAGCAGGCGCAGGTGAAGGGAGCGCCGGTGGCCGCGTCGTGCGCCACGTGTCATGCCCGGGACTTCTGCCTCGAGTGCCACGTCAACGCCCCGGAGGTGCCGATCATCCAGGCGTTGGGCCTGGACGCGCGGTCCCTGGCGCACAAGGCGGAGCTCAAGGCGCCGCCGGACCACGCCGATCCGGCCTTCCTGCGCCGCCATGGATCAGGCGCGGGGAAGGGACGCGGCGAACTGCGTGGTCTGCCATACCCAGGAGAGCTGTCTCGCGTGCCACACCGGCACGCCGGCGAGCGCGCAGGCGATGCCGATCGCGGGGCCGGGCCGCGGGCGCGGGGCGGACATCCATCGGGAGCGGCCCGCTTCGCACGGGCTCGATTTCTCCGAGCTCCACGCCGAGCCCGCCTCGTCACGCCCGCAGAGCTGCAGCTCCTGCCACGCGCGTCCGGAGTGTCTCTCGTGCCACCGACCCGACGCCTCCGATCCGACGCCGGGCTATCACCCGACCGGATTTCTCACCACCCATCCCGCGGCGGCCTACAGCCGGGAGAGCTCGTGCGCCGACTGCCACAACCAGGGCCAGTTCTGCGCCAATTGCCATCTGAATGCCGGCCTGGTGCCGGCGGGCCGGCTGCGGGATGCCGGCTACCATGACGCCAAGCAGTTCTTCCTGCTGAATCACGGTCAGGCCGCGCGCCAGAGTCTGGAGAGCTGCGTGTCCTGCCATTCCGAGCGCGACTGCCTGACCTGCCATTCGGCCACGGGCGGGCGGCGATTCAACCCGCACGGGCCGGGTTTCGATCCGGCGACACTGCAACGCAAGAATCCCTCGATGTGCACGGCCTGCCATGGGACGTCGATTCCGGAGCCCTGAGGCCGTTCCTGCTTCTCCGAGCCGCTGAGCGGCATTGTGGTACGACAGGGCAGCACTCTCGGACGTGGGGTTGGTGGACGGCTTCGACTCGACCGTACTCGCGGTCCGGGCGGAGGGCCGGACGTACGGTGGGGCTACGACGCCGCGCGAATGCCGGCTCTTGATGATCGCGAGGAAGGCGGTGAGCCGGCCGCGAGCCAGCAGATGTACCGCCTCACCGTCTACTGGACGGCGAGGCGCTCTCGCAATCCGCCTGGGTGCAGGCCGCGTCGAAGTGGGGCGGTGGACGAGTCGACGTCGGAGGTGTGCTGGTGAACGCGCCCTCGGGGGACTACGTGTTCTCCGTCATCACGAAGGACAGATGACACCGAGCTGGTGCGACAACGAGGGGTACGTGCTCATCGGAAGATCTCGGAGCTGCTGTGGAAGACTCGAGCCGGAGCACTGTGGAGCGCGCGCCGGGGGTGGAGGTGCAGCCGCCGGAGGAGGACTCACTACGCGCAGGATCATCGCTCCGCTTGTCCCTTAGTCAAGGTAGGGGAGCACACCGGCGCGAGCCCCTGCGGCACCGACCTAGCTACCGCCCCCTTTGCGCTCGGAGGATCAGCGATGTACCGGATTCTGTCGTGCCTGTTGGCCGCTGTCTCGTCGCCGCTGCCGCACAGGCCCAGGCCCCGGCGAAGCAACCTCCGCGACCACTCAGACGGGGGAAAAGGTGGAAGACGTCATTCAGGCGATGCGCCTCGACCTGCAGAGCAGCCGGGCGGACATCATGGCCAAGAACATGACGCTCAGCGCCGAGCAGGCGGCGAAGTTCTGGCCGGTGTTCGACGCCTACCAGAAGGAGCAGAACGGCATCATCGAGGGGCAGCTCCGGGACATCAAGAAATACGTCGAGAGCTACGACACCCTGGAGCGACGCCGGCGCGCTCGCGCTGATGCAGGCGCACTTCGCCCGAGACACCAAGATGAACGCCCTGCGGCAGAAGTGGCTGGGCGAGTTCCAGAAGGTGCTGCCGACGAAGCTCGCCGTCCGGGCGATGCAGATCGACCGTCGTCTCTCCCTGGCCGCTCAGACGGAGGTGACCTCGCGCATCCCGCTGGTGCACTGAGGCGGCCGGGGGGGGGCGCCGAGACGCGGGGCGCAGGTGAGCGTCGTCGGAGGTTGTCCGGCGGCGCTGGGAGCGCCGGAGGTCCGACGGCGGCCGGACGGGGGGGCGAGACCGCCGCGCCGCGAGGCTGACGCGGGGCTGACTCCCGGGCGCGAGCGCCGGCGAGCGGGGGACGGCCCAGCAGGCGCTGCCTGCCTGGATGACACCGGCGCGCCCCCAGCAGAGGCAGGTCGCGGTTGGCGGTACTGGCCTCACGAGCGTTCGACGGAGGACCGCACAACGTAGCGGCACGACAGCAGCACCGACCGGTGTGCCGGCTTGCATGAGACGTCGATCGGCGAGCTGAGGTCGTCCGGCTTCTCCGAGGCCGCTGAGCGGCATTCGTGGTACGACGAGCAAGGAGAGATGATGGCGGTGCCTACCTCGGAGGCTAGACTGGCGACCCCCAGTGAATTGGCCTGAATCGCTGGAATCTTGGAGCGCAGCAGGGCGATGGCCAGCACCAGCACCCATACCAAGTAGGCGCCGACGTTGATCCGTTCCGTGATTCCGAGCCACGGTGTAGGCTGCCCCGCGGCAAGCCGGCTGCCCGCGAAGCCAGTCAAGGCTCCAGACACGAGGAGTATCAGGATCGTCGCAAGCGAGTAGACGCGGAACCGCCTGCCAAAGAGCGAAGCCCCAAAGCCTATGGCCAATAGAATGAACAGCACGATTACACCGGCGACAGCGATGTGCGGGGCGTCGCCCGAAACATCACCCGTCCCCCGTAGCTGCATCGGGGGCCACACCAAGCCGACCGCCGCGATTCCGATCAGCAAGCCTCCTACGAGGTGCAAGGCACGCTTCCGGCCAGGCTGAACTCCAGACCGCCACACCGAAGGCCATCAGAAGCACGTCATAGATGATGAAAAGCGGGTGCACGAGCGGTTTCGTTGGCGCGCCGACCGCCGTCAACTCACTGATGGCTTGCGAGGTGAAGCTGTGGTAGTCCCCATATCGCATCGCCGCGAGTACGTCAGCACCGACATACAGCAGCGATGAGAGGACACCGCAGACGAGCAAGGCCTTTCTTAGCATCGTTCACCTCCCTCTACTACCGTACGCCTTCCCACAGGACCCGCTCGGTCGTTCGCGGGTCGTCCACGACCTCCGAGCTGGTGTCGAAGCGCATGGTGGCCCGGCGGCGAGGTCGTACCTCGGCCAACCGGGGTCTCCCGTCGGTCGCAAACGCGACCCAGGCGGCGTGCATCGTGTCGGCGAGCTGCTGCGGTGGGTCGGCTCCCGCCAGCGGCTCGGTCGCCGTCGCCGAGGGTGTCGAAGACGAAGGCGATCTCGGCGCCGTGGCACGCGCCGAGGCGCCCGCCGAACTGCGGTGAGCGCCAGGCGAACTCGTACATGTAGGTGGCCGCGGGGCTCGTCGCGTGGGCGTCGGCCAGGCGGAGAGCGGGGATCCGGACGTACCAGTCGCCCTGGATGGCCGCGAGCAGCTCGCCGGCGCTGGCGCCGGGATGCGCCGCGCGATAGGTGGCCAGCGTCGCTTCCACCGGGAGCCCGTAGGCCGCGACAGCTCCGGCCAGAGCCTCGGCGGTGATGTGGTCGATCGCGCCGGCGGGTACCAGGAAGAAGTTCCACTCGTCGGTGGTCGCGCCGGCCATGAGGTCGATATCCGCGCCGGCGCCGGCAGCGATGCGATCGATCGGGCGCGCGGGGACGACGTCGCCGTCGACCACCGGCTGCCAGGGCATCATGCTGACCACCACCTCACGACCCCAGCGCTCCGGGTCGGGATGCGCCATGAGATCGGCCTTCAGCTCCGCCTGGGCCTGGAGCAGGCGATCGACCGGAACCGCCGCGATCGCCTCGCGGGTTGCTTCGACGCCGAGCCTCTCGGCGAGCTGCCGGCCGACCTTCCGCGCGGTCTCGGCCGGGATCACCTGATGCGCCGCCCCGCTCTGGGCGATGGCGCGCCGGAACAGCCCCTCGGCGCGGGGCATGGAGAGCAGCGTGCCGACGCTCATCGCGCCGGCCGACTGCGCCGAAGATGGTGACGTTGCCGGGATCGCCGCCGAAGGCCGCGATGTTGTCCCGCACCCACTCGAGGGCGGCGATCTGGTCGAGCAGGCCGAGGTTGGCGTTTCCGTCGCCGAGATAGAGGAAGCCCTCGGCGCCGACCCGGTAATTGATGGTCACGCAGACGACGCCGTCGCGGGCGAAGCGGCTGCCGTCGTACAGGTCGCCCCCGATCCGGCCTCGAACATGCCGCCAGGAATCCACACCATCACCGGCAGCCCGGCCGACCCCGGGTCGGGAGTCCAGATGTTGAGGTTCAAGCAGTCCTCGCCGGAGGGGGCCACGCTCCGGGATGAGCACGTCCCACGGCGGGGGGTACGGCAGTTGGGGTGGCTTCGGGCCATAGGTGAGGGCGTCGCGCACGCCGCTCCAGGGCTCGACCGGCTGCGGGGGCCGGAGCCGATTGGCGCCAAACGGCGGCGCCGCATAGGGAATTCCCATGAACGTGCTCGCGTCTTCGGCAACGCTGCCGCGGACAGCACCATGAGCGGTCTTAACGACCACCCGTCCTGCGCCAGGCATGCCCGCGATCGGCCCGATCTTGTGCATCGTCATGGCCCTACCCTAACCGGACGTCCCCGGTTCCTTCACCTCCCTCGCGTTACCGTGCCGGCATGACTACCCCACGCACGATCGTCATCGTCGGCGGTGTCGCCGGCGGCGCCAGCGCCGCCGCCCGCGCGCGCCGCACCAACGAGCAGGCTCGGATCACCGTCATCGAGCGCGGCCCGCACGCCTCGTTCGCCAATTGCGGGCTCCCCTACTACGTCGGCGGGGAGATCACCGAGCGCGACCGGCTCCTGCTCGCCAGGCCGGAGCGGTTCCGCGACTGGCTCAACGTGGAGCTGCGAACCGGTCACGAGGCCATCGCCATCGAGCCGATCGGGCTGCTACTGGCGGTCCGGGACCTCGGCCACCGGACGCCACGAGGCGCTCGAATGGGACCGGCTCATCCTCGCCCCCGGCGCAAATCCCCTCCGCCCCCCGCTCCCCGGCGCCCACGCCCCGAAGGTCTACACCCTCCGGGACCTGCACGATGTCGTACGGACCGCACGCCGCCGTGGCCAGCGGCGCGCGCCCGGGCGGTGGTGGTGGGCGCGGGGTACATCGGGCTCGAGCTGGCCGAGATGCTCGTGCGGCGGGGACTCGGCGTGACCCTGGTCGAGCGCTTCCCCAGGTGCTCCAGTCGCTCGATCCCGAGCTCGCCTCCATGGTGTCCGACGAGCTCCGGCGCCGCGGCATCTGTGTCCGGCTGGGCCAGGGCCTCGCCGGGTTCATGCTCGAGCAGGGTCTGGTGCGTGCCGTGAGCTGGATGACGGCGGGGAGATCGAGGCCGACCTGGTGGTGCTCGCCCTCGGCGTCCGCCCGGAGACTCGGGCTCGCGAAAGACGCCGGTCTCGCAATCGGCCCCGCGGGTGGGATCCGGGTGGACGAGACATGCGGACCTCGGCCACGGGGATCTATGCGGTCGGCGACGCGGTGGAGTACATCCACGCGGTCACCTCGCGGCCCGCGCTGGTGCCGCTCGCCGGCCCGGCCACCCGGCCGGGCGGGTCGCCGGGGAGCACGCCGCCACCGACGCCGCTCCCCCAATGCCGCCGGTGCTCGGCACCTCGATCGTGCGGGTGTTCGGGGTCGTCGCCGGTTCCACCGGACTCACTCGCCGCCAGGCCGCCGCCGCGGGACTCGCCAGTCCCGCGAGCTGCTGGTGCCGGGCACGACCACGCGACCTACTATCCCGGCGCGGCACCGCTGGTGCTCAAGGTGCTCTATCACCGGGAGGACGGCCGGCTGCGCGGGGCTCAGGTAGTGGGGCGCGACGGGGTGGACAAGCGGCTCGACGTGCTGGCACCGCCATCGGTCTGGGCGCCCGGGTCGACGCAGCTCGCGGCACTCGACCTCGCCCACGCCCCGCCGTTCGGCTCCGCCCGCGACCCGATCCAGTGGCGCGCTTCCTCGCGGAGAACGAGCGCGCGGACTCGACCAGTTTGTCGCCCCGCGCGGAGCTCGAATGCGGTGCCCCGACGCCCAGCTCCTGGACGTCCGCAATCCGGACGAGCGTGCGGCGGACCCGGCGGCGGGAACGATCGCGATCCCGTTAGGAGAGCTGCGGGGCCGCATAGATGAGTTGGACCGAAGCGCCCCGTAGTCACCCTCTGCAAGGGCGGACAGCGCGCCTATTTCGCCAGCCGGATCCTGCGGCAGCGTGGATTCGCCGAGGTCCGCACGGCGACGGGGGGGATGGTCGCCTGGCACGGCTACCAGGGAGACGTCACCGGATGAAAAGGGAGTGGCCCTCTTGATCGTCAGGGATCCCACGCAGGTCTACGGTGCTGTCGGTTGCCACTATCCCGGGGTGCCCTGGAAGGTCATGAAGGGAGAGCTGTCGACCGCGAAGAAGCGGTCCGACCGGAGGATCGGCGTCGGGGCGGTAGAGGGAGTTCCCGGTGTTGAAGGCTGGCGGTTTGCACCAGACCTGCACGGTGCCCCCTGGGTCCAGTTCGGGTCGGCGGTGACGAGAGACGGCATACCATCGGGGTGAAGGTTTCCCGCGCACCCGGCCGACCAGATGAAACCGGACACGGAAAGTCGACCTGCGGAGTGCACCAGATCGACGACCCATTTGGTATTCGTCTGACGAGCGGCGGTGGGCGGCTGGCCGCCCGCCTGCGCGGCCGCCGCCGCGGGCAGCGCGAACATCCGGTACATCGGCTGGTAGAGGGCCGAACGAAGGAACTCGCGCAGAGCGGCCGGCTCCGGGAGCAGCGGCAAGGGCCTCGCGGTACCCGATACGGGCCACGGCCTCCGCCACCGCGAGAGACACCTCCCGCATCCGCGAGATGGTCGGATACACGAGACCCTGGCTGAGCTCGGCCGGTGTGGTGGTAGCGGCGAGGGCCTCCGCCGCAGCCAGGAACATCGAGTCCGTCACGCGCTGGATATGGCATGCGACGACGGCCAGGCCGAGGCCGGGAAAGATGTACGCGTTGTTCGCCTGGGCCACCGCGTTTCTCTGCCCGTCCCAGTCTACCGAGCCAAACGGACTCCCGCTGGCGAACACGACCCGTCCGTTCGTCGCCCGAAACGCCTGGGCGGGGGTGCATTCGGCTTGCGAGGTCGGGTTGGACATCGCGAAGACGATCGGCCGCGGATTGAGGTCCGCCATCGCCCGGAGCACCGGTTCGGTAAACAGACCTGATTGCCCGGATAGCCCGACCAACGCAGTTGGCCGGAGGCTCCGGATGGCACCGACCAGATCCGTTCCCGGCACGTGCGCATGCGCGTACGGCTGCTGTTGGGATGCGAGCCCGCTCCTCCCGCGAAGGATGAGCCCGTCGCGGTCGAAGAACCAGCAGGTAGCGCCGGGCGTCGTCCTCGGCCATCCCCTGACCGCGGAGCGCGGCGACAACCAGGTCGGCGGCCCCCACCCCGACTCCGGCACCCACAAACAGAATCCGTTGCTGGGCGAGTCCAGTGCCGGTCAGGCGCCCGGCGTTCAGCATCCCGGCCAAGACCACGGCCGCCGTACCCTGGATGTCATCGTTGAAGACGCAGGCGCCCATCCGGTACCGGGCCAGCAAGCGGAAGGCGTTGGCCGTGGCGAAGTCCTCGAACTGGACCAGCGCGCCGGGGAATACTTCGTCCACGGCCTCGATGAATTCATCGAGCAGGCTGTCGATACGCGGTACCCGAAGACGTGGCTCGGGCAGTCCGATATAGTGCGGATCCCGGCGGAGGGTTTCGTTCTCGGTGCCCAACGTCCAGCATCACTGGCAACCCGGCCGCCGGGTCGAGGCCTCCGCAGGCGGTGTAGAGGGTGAGCTTCCCAATCGGAATTCCCATCCCATGCGCCCCGAGATCACCCAGCCCCAGAATCCGCTCCCCGTCGGTAACCACGAGTGGCCCGGACCCGGCGCTCCGGCCAGTTCCGGAGGATATCGCCGACGTGGCCCCGATCTCTCGCCGACAGGTAAAGTCCCCTGGGCCTGCGGAAAAGGAGACCGAACTGACGGCATGCCTCCCCGACCGTCGGGGTGTAGAGGATGGGGAGCAGCTCGGCCAGGTTGTCGATGACGGTGCGATAGAAGAGCCGTTCATTGCGATCGAGTAGCGCGACCAGGAACAGGTACTGGTCGAGCGGGGAGTGGAGCTCGCGCAGGCTGGCCAGGACTCGAAGCTCCTGCTCCTCCAGGGTAAAGACCCGGGGTGGGAGCAGCCCTCGAAGCCCGAGCACCTCGCGCTCTTCGTCGGTGAACGCCGTACCCTTGTTGAGCCGCGGGTCGTGCAGGATATGCACCCCGCGCGGCACTCTCCGGTCGTGCGGATGATCCTCGATCATGATCCCTTCGATCTCACGCGGTTGCCACCCCGATCGGCGGGCGGGAGCGGCCCACCATCACCACGCACAGCCCGCCGCGCTGGGCGACGTTGACCACCTGCTTCTGCGAGGCCCGGCCCAGGATCGCCAGGCCGTACTGCGTCGGCCGCGAAGCCCATCACCGTGTAGAACGGCTCGACGTGGACGCGTCCGTCCGGGCCGACCACCGGGAACTCGCCGCACCGGGATGCTCGCCAGCTGCTGCACCACCCAGCGCTCGGTGTCGGCCAGCGCCGCGTCGATGGCCGCCTCCCACTCCGCCTGCGCGTCAGCGCCGGGCCGATCACGACGCCTTCGCCGCCGTAGCGCGCGGTTCGGCTTGAGCACCAGCGTCTCGTGCTCGGCGCGCGACGTACTCGAGCAGGTCGCCCGGCTGGCCGTCGGGCAGCAGCGTCGTGCCGGTCGGAGAGGATCCGCGTCCACAGGATGTGCCGGCGAAACACTTGCCGCTCGTCGGCGCTGAAGTACTTCTGCGTGAACTGCGGGTCGGTGAGGACCTCCCAGCAGCTCTTCTGGTCCAGCTCGGCGGCGATCGACGAGATCATGCGGTTCTGCCGGAACAGCATCCGCATCGGCTCGACGTCCACGCCCTGCTTCTGCAGGTCGAGCAGGTCGGAGACGGCGTAGTCGCGGTAGGCCAGGTCGACCGGCTCGCCGTCGTAGCAGACCTCGCCGCCGCTGCAGGCGACAGCTCGGCGGGTCGGCGTGCATCACCTTCAGGCCGTAGCGGTCGTGGAAGTACTGGGCCAGGGCCTCCTGCTCGTCGGGGCCGCTGCCGGCGTACTTCGGCTCGACGAAGCAGAGGTTCTGCGCCGGCCGGCCGATCGCCTCCGGGTGGTCGAGCACCTCCTGCATGAGCAGCTCGCGGATGTCCTGGCCGATGCTCGAGCTGCGAGCTCGGGTCGTGCCTGCCTGCAGCAGCGGGCAGGACGACGCTCGGCGATCATGCGCTCGCGGTCGGGCACCAGGTGCAGGCCGCCGATGCCGCTCAGGTTCGGCTCGACGAACCGGAGCGAGTCCTTCCACATCGGGCTGGTGAAGTCGATCATGGCGTCGAGCCGGCCGAAGACCGGATTGTTCTCGCGCTGGCTGGGCCCCCAGCATTCCCACAGCCACTCGCTCTTCGGCCTCGGGCAGGCGCAGCACCTCGCGCGACGGCGAAGTCCTGCAAGTACAGCTCCGGCAGCCGCTTGAGGGCGTTCTGGATCGTCAGCGAGACGTAGTGGATGTAGGCGAGCTGGTCGGGCAGCACCGTGACGGGACAGGGCAGGACGCGGATGGGCTCGAGCTCGCCGTCGCGCAGGTAGATCAGGTGGCGGCTCGAGGGCGGCTTCCCGCAGGCGGTCGATGAGTCCGGCCAGGCGGGCTCGGGAAGACGGTGCAGCGCCCTGCGGACCCGGCTGGCGAGGGCCGGCCGCTCAGGCCCATCTCTTCGGCCGGGGTCAGCATCCCGAGAGCGGGCGCGGAGCGCTACCCCGATCGAGGGATCGAATCATGCCGGCCGTCCCCGTTCGCTGTCGAGATGGGCCATCTGCGGTGTGGGGTAGCGCTCGCCCGCCGTGGCACCGGCCGGCACGGCGCGCTCGATCCGCGCCAGGTCCTCAGGCGAGAGATCCAGATCCAACGCCGCCAGTGCCTCGCTCAGCCGGTCCCGCCGCCGCGCCCGACGAGGGGCACGATATCGGAGCCACGCGACAGCACCCACCCGATCGCGACCTGCGCGACCGTCGCTCCCTTCGCGTCCGCGACCCCACGCAGCGCCTCGACCAGCCGGAGGTTGTGCTCGAGGTTTGGGCCGCTGAAGCGCGGGCCGAAACTGCGGAAGTCACCGGGCGTGAGCGCGCGCTCCATTGACCAATGGCCACTGAGCAGGCCCCGCGACAGAACACCGTAGGCCGTCACCCCGATCCCCAACTCGCGGCAGGTGGGCAGGATCTCGGCCTCGATGCCGCGAGAGAGCAGCGAGTACTCGATCTGCAGATCGGCGATGGGATGTACCTTCTGGGCGCGGCGCAGGGTCTCCGGACCCGCTTCCGAGAGGCCCACATGCCGGACGTAACCGGCCTTCACCATCTCCGCGATGGCGCCGACCGTGTCCTCGATCGGCACGGCCGGATCCACCCGCCCGGGCCGATAGACGTCGATGTAGTCCGTACCCAGCCGGCGCAGCGAATAAGCGAGAAAGTTCTTCACGGCGGTGGGGCGCCCGTCGATGCCGTCCAATTAGCCGGCCGGATCGCGCAGCGCTCCGAACTTGACGCTGAGCACGACCTCCTGGCGGGTTCGGCCGCGCAGCGCCTCCCGCAGCAGCAGCTCGTTGTGGCCCGCGCCATAGTAGTCCCCGGTATCGAGCAGGGTGATGCCGGCCTCGAGCGCGGTCCGAATCGTGGCCGCGCTCTCGCCCTCGTCGGCCGGACCGTAGAGATCGGACATCCCCATGGAGGCCCAGGCCGATGGGAAATACCCGGGGACCGGTTGCGCCGAGCAAGCGGGTTCTCATGCCATAGCCTATACGCCGGAGGACGAATCGCCCGTGAATGGCCGATGAACAACTCTTCAGCTTTTGCCGCGCGGCACCATGTCCCGGAAGAATGAACAATTGCTTACCAGACTCTCACACGGGGTTCACGCCGGCCTCATGGGGCGTTTGCTAATGTTGCGGTCGCAGCTTGGCCCTAACCGGAGGTGTTATGAGAGTCGCGCTGCGGAACCCCCTCGTGGGGAAACTGGGTGAGGAGTTCGATCGGGTATTCGATCGGCTGCTCGCCCCCCGGTTCCTGGCGGAGCCGCTCCTGCCGCCGTTCCCGTTCGAGACCACGGGCGCGGAGTGGATGCCGGTGATGGACGTCATCGAGAAGGCCGACAAGTATGTCGTGTGGCTCGAGGCGCCCGGGATCCACAAGGAGAACCTGGACATCAACCTCGTCGGTGCGATGCTGACCATCACCGGGACGAGGGAGATCGCGCCAGAGGTCGAGGGTGAAGGCTATCTGCTGAAGGAGAGGGCGATCGGGAAGTTCATCCGGACGATCCGTCTCCCGGTGCCGGTAGCGGAGAAGAAGGTGGCGGCGGAGTATCAGGACGGAGTGCTGGTGGTTCACCTCCCCAAGGAGACGCCGGCGCCGGCCACGAAGGTCCTGATCAAGTAATCCTCCCACTTTCCACCCTGCAGACCCGGGTTCACACCCGGGTTGTTTTTTTGGGCCCTAGGAGATGCGCTGGCGGGCGCGCAGGAGCCGCCCCACCCGGAGGTGCTCCTCGCGCTCGCGCTCGTCCAGGGTGCGCCGGATCGTGCCCAGGTTGCACGCGCAGCGCGGGCTCGAGCCGCCGCTCCAGGGTGTTGACCTGCCGGGAGGTGCGGGCCAGCGCATCGCCCAGGCGGCGCAGCAGGGCCTCGCGGTTGGCGGCGTCGAGCAGCAGCTCGGTCGAGCTCCTCGAACGCGGCCGTCGCCTCCGCCGTCGCGCCGGAAGCGGCTCCCGCCGGCAGCTCCTCGTGCGTGCGGAGTACGGCGAATCGGCGGCCGGCGCAGGATTTCGGCGACCGCGATTCCCCAGACCTGGCCGGCGCGGATCTCCACCCTGAGATCGCGTCCGGGCCAGCCCAGTGCCTGGAGTCCGTCGGCTCCCTCGTCGCGCCAGCGCCGACAGGAGGGCCGGATAGGCCGTGGCGGCACGGTCGGCGATGGACGCCCTGGCCGATGCCGCGGGGCGCGCCAGCCGGAACAGCTCCGCCACGAGCGCTTCCCTCTTTCTCCGGAGGAGCCCCGTGCCCTTCGCGATCCGCTCGAGCCGCCGCTGGAGTGCGAGCAGGTTCTGCCGCGTGGGCGCGGCTCTGGCGCACCGAGAGCTCATGAGTCGCGCGCTCCAGGTGGCATCGCTCAGGCGGAGGAGATCGTCGCGGGGCAGCGTCTCGAGCAGCCGCCAGCCGGTGGCGATCGTCTCGGCCAGGCTGCGACGTCGCTCCTGGCCGACGAACTCGCGCTCGAACCGCTCGGCGAACGCGAGCGAGCGGCGGTCCGCCTCGCTCAGCCCCGCCTCGCCGACCACCGCCGCCATGAGCCGGGCCTCGCGCCCCTGGCTGTAGCTCGCGTAGAGCTGGTTGGCCCATTCGCGGTGCTCCGGCACGGTGCGGCCCGCGCCGATTCCGGCGCTCATGAGGCGGGAGAGCGAGGGCAGGACGTCCACCGGCGGCATGACGCCGCGCTGGTGCAGCTCCCGGCTCAGCACCAGCTGCCCTTCGGTGATGTAGCCGGTGAGATCGGGAATGGGATGAGTGATGTCGTCGTCCGGCATCGTGAGGATCGGGATCTGGGTCACCGACCCGGGCCGGCCCTCGAAGATGCCGGCGCGCTCGAGCAGGGTGGCGAGGTCGGTGTACATGTAGCCCGGGGTACCCGCGCCGGCCCGGCAGCTCCTCCCGGGCGGTCGCCACCTCGCGCAGCGTCTCGCAGTAGCTGGTGAGGTCGGCCAGGACGACGAGCACGTGCAGCCCGGCCTCGAAGGCGAGGAACTCCGCCTGCGCCAGCGCGACTCGCGGGGCGAGGAGCCGCTCGATGCCGGGATCGCGGGTCTCGTTGAGGAAGAGGACGCTGCGCTCCATCGCGCCGCTGGCCCGAAAGCGATCGAGGAAGCCGCGCGTCTCGCGGGCGGTGATGCCCATGCCCGCGAAGATCACGGCGAACGGCTCGTCGCGTGGCGCGCGGGCTCCCTCCACGATGCGTGCGGCCAGCTCGAGTCCCGGCAAGCCCCGGTCCGGAGAAGACCGGGAGCTTCTGGCCGCGCACCAGAGTGTTGAGCCCGTCGATGGCCGAGATGCCGGTCTCGATGAAGTCGGCCGGCCGGCCGCCGCCGCACCGGATTCATGGGCGCGCCCCAGATGGGCACCAGCGCCTCTCCCACCGGCGGGGGGAGGCCGTCCAGCGGCTCGCCGACACCGTTGAACGCGCGGCCGATCAGCTCCCGGCCCACCGTCACCGAGGCCACCTCTCCGGTGAGCGTCACGTCGGTGCTCGCCGGCGCAAGGCCGAGCGTCTCCTCCAGCACCTGTATGACAGTCAGCGATTCGCCCGCCTCGATGACCTGACCGCGGCGCGGCGGCAGTGCCGGGCAGCGCGAGGGTGACCCACTCGCCCAGCGCCACCCGGCGGGTGTCCCGCAGGAACAGGAGCGGGCCGGCGGCGCCCGCGGCACCATGGTAGGTTCGCCTCATCGGGCCTCATACCCGCCTCGCGCGCCTCGCGAAGCCGAGCCTCCACGCTCGCCGGGTGGCGCGGACCGCAGCGCGGCCAGCGCCCGCCGCGCCGCGCCGAGCTGGAGCTGGTCGAAGCGGGCGCCTCCCGTGATCGCCGCGAGGCCTCGCCGGTGGGCCTCGATGGCAAGGCTCGCGAGGCGGTAGGTCTTCTCCACCGAAGAGAACGCGTCCTCGGGGTCGTAGGCGCTCTGCCCCAGCACCAGCTCCTGGACGTTGCGGGCCGACTCGAGGAGCAGGCGGTCGGCGTCCTGCAGGGCATCCGGTCCCACCAGGCCGGCGATGTCGCGCAGCTCGCGCCCACGCTGGAGCAGCTCCAGCGTCTCACGGCGCAGCTCGACCCAACCGGCGCCTCCTTCCCGGATGAACCAAGGCGCAACCCGCTCGGCATGGAGTGAGTAGCTGGAGCTCCAGTCCACCGCGGGGAACTGGCGCTGCTGGGCCAGCGCGGGATCGAGGGCCCAGAGCGCCCCCGCCACCCGCAGCGTGGCCTGGGTGACCGGCTCCGAGAGGTCGCCCCCCGGGGGCGAGATGGCAGCGACGATGGTCAACGCTCCCTCGCGGGCGGGTCGGCCCGCTGCCCGGGCTCGACCGGCGCGCTCGAAGAACTGGCCCAGACGCGTGGCGAGGTAGGTGGGATAGCCCTCCTCGCCCGGCATCTCGGCCAGCCGCGCGCCGATCTCGCGCAGGGCCTCCGCCCAGCGGGAGAGGCTGTCGGCCAGCAGGGCGACCCGATATCCCATGTCGCGGTAGTACTCGGCGATGGTGATGCCGAGGTAGACCGACGCCTCGCGGGCGGCGACGGGCATGTTGGACGTGTTCACCACCATGACCGTCCGGTCCATGATCGAGCGGGTGGTCCGCCGGTCGGTGAGCCGCGGGAACTCGTGCAGCAGCTCCGCCATCTCGTTCCCTCGCTCGCCGCACCCGATGTACACGACGATGTCGGCGTCGGCGTACTTGGCCAGCGATTGCTCGATGACCGTCTTCCCCGTGCCGAATCCCCCAGGCACCACGACCGCGCCGCCCTCGGCCACCGGAAACAGGAAGTCGAACACCCGTTGCCCGGTGACGAACGGCCGGTCGTCGGGGAGATGCTCGGCGACGGGACGGGGCCGGCGCACCGGCCAGGAGTGCGCCAGCCGCAGCGGGGTGCCGTCCTCCAGCCGCCCGACGGCGTCGGTCACCGTGAACTCGCCGGCCTCGATGGCCGCCACGACTCCGGCGACGCCCGGGGGAAGCAGTACCCGGTGCTCGAATCCCGGCCGCTCGGCCACCGTTCCGATCACGTCGCCGCCCTGGATGCTTTCCCCCGCCCGCACCGCCGGAGTGAAGCGCCAGCGCGCGCCGGCGTCGAGCGTCGCGGCCTCGGCGCCGGGCCGAATGAAGTCCCCGGTCTGCTCCGCCAGGCGGCCGAGCGGCCTGCCGATGCCGTCCAGAATGGCGCCCAGGAGCCCGGGACCGAGCGACACGGTCAGCGCGTTGCCGGTCGACTCGACCGGCTCACCGATCTCCAGGCCGTTGGTCTCCTCGTAGACTTGAAGGGTGGCGAGGTCGCCCTGAACCCGGATGACCTCACCGAGCAGGCGGCGCCGTCCGACACGGGCGAGCTCGTACAGCGCCGCGCGCGGCATCGGACGGGCCTCGGCGAGGGCCCCGGAGAGCCGAACCAGCGCCGCGCCGCTCAACCGATCCTCACCCGATAGCCGATCGCCTGCCGGAGCAGCTCGGCGATGAACGCGTCCGGCGCCGGCGCGGCGAGCGCCGCCGATGGGGCCGGGAACGGCACCACCATCGGGAGCGGACGCCGGGCGAGGGTCCGCCGCTGGGATTCCGGAAGTGCGGAGTAGAAGTCCTCCTGCACCAGCACGACACCGGCGGCGGGATCCTCCAGCAATGCGGCGAGCCGTCCCGCGCCTTCGGTGTCGTCCTCGGCCAGGTCGGGCCGCAATCCCGCCAGACGGAAGCCCGCAGCGATGCCGGGCCGACACAGAACGCGCACGCGGTCGCTCATAGCGCGCCAACCCCGGCCGGGCCTCGCACGCGGCGCGGAAGGCCAAGGTCCAGGCTCCACACCAACCGGCCGAGCGCGATCGACTGTTGTCGCAGTTGCCGGAGATAGAGGAGGACGGGGGCCGGGCCGAGGGGGTCGAGCCGGGCGTGGTGCCGAGCAGGTATTCGAGGTCGTGCGCCTCGAGCGCTTCCTCCAATGCGGCCGGATCCGATGCGTGCCGCACCACCAGGCTCGCGAGGCGCCCGCCGAGCGCGGCATCGAGTATTCGCGCGGCGCGATGGGGGTCGCCCGCCGCGGCGGCCTGTTCGAAGTCGCCCGGAGAGAGTCGTCCCCCGGCCAGGAAGGCTGACGCCGCGGGCTCCACGAGCTCCGTCCCAGCGAGGAGCAGGGCGATCCTGCAGTTGTCGCTGTCGATGAGCCCGCGTACGTAGTCCCGGAGGAAGCGGCCGGCACTCCGGGCGCCGCGCAGAGCGCGCTCCGCGAACGTCCGCGCGATGGCCAGCTCGATCGAGAAGAGATCGGGCACCGTCTCGGCCGCCGCGGCGAGGATGGCAGGCCCGTACGGATGCCCGGCGGCGATCAGCAGCGTGGCCTGGTCGCGGACGCGCACGCGGCCGGCCAGCTCCTCCAGCAAGCGCTCGGGGAGCGCAGGTGTCGGGATCAGCCCGGTGAGCCGGGCCTCGGCGTGGACCCCTTCCGCCGCGCCACGGATCAAGCGCCCGAAGGCTCCGACGGTCCTCGACATCGAGCCCGACGGCCATCGCGCCCTCCCGGTCTCCCAGCCAGCGCCGAAGAATCCGGACGGCGGCGGCCGGCGGCGCGGCGAAGGGCAAGCTCGATCGCGGGCGCGGTAGCGCCCGGCATCTCGTCCGACAGAACGCCGAGCGTCGCCAATGCTCGCGCAAGCGCCTGGAGGTCGTCAGCCTGCCGCGAGGCGGGACATCTCCTCCGGCGGAAGGAGCCGGGAGCCGAGTCCCCGCACCCGCGCGTTGACGTCCCCCCAGTTCATCATCACGCCCTGCGTCTCCAGCCGGCGCATCAGGTCGATGGCGAAGCGGGGCCACGCCTGGTCGAGCCGGCTCTCCAGGGTCGCGTCGACGGTGAGCGACCCGTCGGCGGAATGCAGAACGAGTCCGGCGCGCGGCGGGATGGCCGGCTCGAAGGTCACGTCGCGCCGTCCGTCCAGAGAGCTGCGGAGCCCGTCGAGCAACGCCGCCGTCGGCCCGGACCACGGCATTCTCCCCCACATAACCCAGGCCGCGCCGGAGATCGCGTTGCAACAGCGGCAGGAGCATGGGATCCGCGGCGCGCGCGGCCAGCCGATCCCCTACCCTGCTGCGGATCCGCGCAAGTATCGCGGCCCGGGCCTCGAGCACACGCCGGGCGGCCTCGCGGCGGGCTGTGGCGACTTCGCGGGCCGCGGCAGCGCGCAACTCGGCCTCCCGGGCTGCGAGGGTCTCCGCACGCCGACGGGACAGCTCGGCCTCGGCACTCGCGCCGCAGCCGCTCCGCCTCGTTCCGGGCCCGACTCCGCACTTCCTCGATGTGGACGGCCGCTTCCGCCTCCAGCGTCCGCAGGAGCTCGTTGAGCGCCACGACGACCTCAGGCGGGCTCGCCGCGGAGCAGGATGAGGATCGAGACCACGAAGCCGAGGATCACCATGGTTTCGGGGATGGCCACCAGGATGATGACCGTGGTGCTGAGCTGAGGCTTCTCGGCCAGACTGGCCGCCGCTGCCGGGCCGATCCGGGACTGGGCCCAGGCGGTCGCGAGAGCGGGGATGCCGATGGCGAGCGCGGCGCTGAGCGTGACCCAGAGGATCGACATGTGGGCACTCCTTGACTAGGCGGTACGGGTGGTCGGGGGAGTCCAGTGGCCGAGCGGCTCATACCGGGTCCCACCGGGACTGTAGAAGGGGCCGAAGAACTCCACGTAGTGGAGACGCAGAGCGTGGATCGTCGGGCTGAACAGTCCGAGCCCGAAGTTCACCAGAGTGGAAAAGGAGGGCGAACAGGACGCCGACCAGCGCGCTGCCGAAGGCCCCGGCCAGACGATTCGCCACGATCGCGAGCATCACCGAAGCCGTCCCCAGCGCCATGATACGGGCATAGGAAAGGATGTGGCCGAGCGCGCCGAGCAGCTCGATGGCGGCGACGATCCCTTCCACGAAGATCAACACCGGAAACGCCACCAGGAGGGCTATGACCGCCGGAGTGAGGACCGCGCCCGGGAGGACCTCGAGCGCGCCGAGGAGCGCCACCACGACGAGCACGACCATCACCGCCGAGAGCCCGCGGCCGATCGCGTGGCGAGGATGCTCGCGCGCCCCCGCGAGCACGCCCAGCACCAGCCCAAGGACCACATGCACCACACCCAATGCCAGCGTCAGGACGAGGAATGGAACGATCGCCTCGTGCCGATCGAACCAGACCGGGGTCAACCCCAGCCAGCGCCGGCCGAGATCGCCGAAGTACTCGCCGAACAGGACTCCGAACACGATGGCGAACGCGGCGCACGGGCCGGCCACCTCGGCTACGGCCCGCAAGGTGGTGCCCGGTCGGGACCGGCGGTGCAGCACCAGGGCCAGCAGTCCCATCGCCGCCCCGTAGCCCACGTCGCCCACCATGAGCCCGAAGAACATCGGAAAGAAGACCGCGACGTAGGGCGTCGGATCGATGGTCCCGTACCGGGGCAGCGGCAGCATGCCGGTGAGCAGCTCGAAGGGGCGGAAGAGCCGCGGATTGCGCAACACCACGGGAGCGTTCTGCCCCTGCCAGTGCGCGCGGTCTACCGTCTCCATCACGACCGTCCCGCCGAAGCCACGCTCCAGTACCCGGGCGAGCCGCAGCTCGGTGCCGGCAGGGAGCCAGCCGTCGAGGACGAAGAGCCTGGGCGTGACGGCGGTGAGCCCCAGCGCCTCCAGCCGAGCGAGCTGGTCGCGGAGGGCCACCCGGGCGCTCAACAGATCCGGCGCGTGGCGGGCCAGAAGATCCGCCCGCTCGCGCCGAGTCGCCTCCAGCTCCACAGGGATGGCGGAGGCTCGCTCTCGCATCCGGGGCACGGCTTCCAGCAGGGTGGGCCCATAGCCACCCGGAGTGGGAACTTCCTGCACCCGGGAGTCCGCGAGCAGTCGCTCGACCTCAGGCGCGCGTGAGGCCGGGACCAACAGCAGCAGCGCCGTCTCCCCTCCAGGCAGCCGGCGGCTCAGCGTCTCGCACGCACCGCTCAGCAAGCTCTGGAGCGCGCGCTCCAGGACCGGGAGCACTTCATCCTGATCGGCGCGAAGCACGACGTGAAAGGCGGTAAAGCCGGGCTGGAGTGGTCGTGTCTGAAGCAGCGTCTCGAAGGCCGCGAAGAAATCCTGGTAGCGCAGCAGCAGCCCCCGCTCCTCCTCCAGCCGCGCGGCACGCTCGTCGAGCCGTGCGAGCGATGCGCCGGGTGCGCCGCGCCAGGCGGGCCCAGCGCGGGCACTCCGGCGCTCCGGGAGCGCCTGCCTCCGACGAGGTGGGACACTCCGTCAGGACCGCATCGACATCCTCGAGTATGCGCCACAACTGGCGGCGACGACGGGCCTCGCCGGAGGTGAGCGCGTTGCCGTGAAGCGGGCCGCCGGAAGGTGCGGATGCGAGGTGGAGCACCCCCAGGTCCTGGACCATGCCGAGCACTTCGGGGAGCCGGCCCCTCGGACCCATGATCCGAACGCGCGCCATGGGCACGATCATTGGGGCGGCTCCTGCTCCTCGACCGACAGGAGACGCGCCTCCACCTCCGCGGCGAGCTGGTCGATGACCGCGGCGGGCACATCCTGCGAGCAGGAGGCAGCGTTTCTCGGCCGCCGCGATCACGCGCGCGATCTCCGCGTCCCGCTCGGCGGCGATCTGCTGTGCGAGGCGTGCACACTTCGGCATCGATCCGCGCCTGGAGCCGGGATTCCTCCTCGGCGGCAGCCTCGCGCGCGGCGCTGATCAGCGTTGCGGCCTCCGCCTCGGCGGCCACAAGATCATGCGCGAGCCGGGCCTCGGCCTCGATGAGACGGCTCAGGCCATCGTCTGTCTCGGCCGCCGGGCTGCGGCACGCCGTGTCGGTTCACTCATCCCCCGGGCTACCGTGTTGGCCAGCGCGCCCTCCCACCTGATAATGTCGGAACTCGCGGGCCAAGGCGGCATGAAGCGATCGTGAACAGGTCTTCACGGTTCGGGCTGGACACTGAAGATTCCTTCATTCTGCATTCAGCCGACCCTTACCGCCTGTTCCCCAGATTTCGCCTCCATGCCCACCGATCCCCGCGAAGCCCTGCGCGCCTGGTTTCTCGGCCCCCGCGCGGAGAACGCCGAGCTGCTCGAGCGCCTCGTCGTCGAGTCGCTCCGCGACCACGTCTTCTGGCGCCGCAACTACCACCCGGAGGACGGCTTCGCCATCCGGGAGACGGACAAGCGGCAGGAAGGCTACGAGGAGAACGTCGCCACCCTGACCCAGGAGCTGATGGGGCTCCTGGCCGAGCTCAAGCGCGACGTGCCCTTCTTCAGCGGTCGCTACAAGGGACACATGGTCGGGGAGCAGACCATCGCGTCGCAGATCGGCTACTTCGCCACCATGCTCTACAATCCCAACAACATCGCCCTCGAGATCTCGCCGGTCACCACCCGGCTCGAGCTGGAGGTGGCCGGACAGCTGGCCCGCATGATCGGCTACGATCCGTCGCGCAGCTGGGGCCATCTCACCTCGGGCGGCACGATCGCCAACTTCGAGGCGCTCTGGCTGGCGCGCAGCGTCCGCTACCTGGCGGTGGCCGCCGCGGGGGCCGCCGCCGAGCTGGGGATCGAGCTCCCCGTGCGCCTCCCCGGCGGCACTACGGCGCCGATCGCCGAGCTTTCGCTCTGGGAGCTGCTCAACGTCACCAACGACGACACGCTCGACCTGTGGGATCGCCTCTGGGAGGCGGCTCCCCGTCCCGAGGTGCAGCGCGCCCTCGCGAATCATTCGCTCGCCACGATCGGCTACCAGGAGTACAGCCGCCGCCTCGCGATGGACTATGGCGACCCGCTTCCTGCAGGCGTGGTGCTGGTCGCCGCGACGGCCCACTACTCCTGGGAGAAGATCGTCCGGGCGCTGGGAATCGGGTCCAATCAGCTGGTGCACGTCCCGCTCGACCGGTACTATCGCATGGATCCGGAGGCGCTCTGGCAGCGGGTGCATGGGCTGGCGCGACGGCGGCAGCCGATACTCGCCCTGGTAAGCGTCTGCGGGACCACGGAGGAGAGCGCGGTGGATCGGCTGGACCAGGTGCTCGAGGTGCGGGCGCGGGCCGAGCGGGAGCTGGGGACCACCTTCCACGTGCATTCCGACGCCTGCTACGGGGGCTACGCGGCCGCGGTCACCCGCCGGGCGGATGGGACCCGGCGTACCGCCGCGGAGATCCGGGAGTCGGTAGGGGACGATTGGCCTACCGACGACTGGGTGCGGGCGGTCGAGGCGCTGGGCCGGGCGGACTCGGTGACCGTCGACCCTCACAAGATGGGCTACGTCCCCTACTCGGCCGGCGCGATCCTGGTGCGGGACGGTCGGACTCGCCACCTGGTCGCGACCGATCCGCCCTACCTCTCGCCGGTCGAGCTTCCGGCCCCGAGGACCGAACGGTTTCTCGGCCGGTACATCCTCGAAGGCTCGAAACCGGGAGCGGCGGCGGCGGCCGTCTGGCTCAGCCACAAGGTGCTCCCGCTGGACGAGCGGGGGTATGGCTACCTCATCGAGCGCACCGTCGCGGGAGCCCGGCGATTTCACGCCGCCCTCGCGACCGCCGACCTCTCGCCGTTCCGTGCGGTCATGCTGCCGCTTCCGGACATCAACATCGTCTGCTACCTGCTCTCCCATCCTTCGCTGGCGACGCTCCGTGCGGTCAACGACTTCAACGAGCGGGTGTATACCCGGATGAGCCTGGCGCGGACCGACGGCCCGCCCGAGTACATCATCACCCGGACGCGGCTGCGGAGTCCGGCGTACGACGGCGCGATCGACCCGATTCTGGCGCTCCTGGCGGTCGGATCGGTCGACGAATGGAAGGCGAGCGGAGCGGAAGGGCTGGTCGTCCTGCGGTCGACGATCATGGATCCGTTCCTCGCGGCGCCGGCCGCCGGCGCCGGACCACGTGAACGGATTTGTGGGTGCCCTGCGCCGGGCCTGCGCCGATGCATTGGAGGAAGGCGCTGGCGCCGGCGGCCCCCGTTCTATATCGTAGTGCCATGCCGTTGCGCTCCGGCGTCTACATCGTCCCCACCCACCGGTGGTACATCGAGAGAACGGTCTGGCTGATCGCCGGGCTCGCCCTCCTCGCAGCCACCGCGCTGGCGGCGCTGTACGATCCGCCGGTGGGTCCTGGCGATCATCGTGACGGGGCTCGCCTCCATCAACGTGGCCCTGACCGGCTTCTGCGTCGTCGGCAACCTGCTCCGCCTCGTCGGGTTCACCCCCATGCTGGGAACCACCGCACCGACGCGCTGGAACCTGTACTTCATGCAGACCGACCGATGGTACCTCGAGCGGCGCATCTACCTGGCGGTCGGGATCAACATCTCCCTCGCGTCGGTGCTGTCGCTGATCGCACAGTCCCTGGTGGCTTCTGTTTACCGGCTTCGTCGGGGTCGCCATGGTATGGTTCGCCGCGACCGGCTACTGCATCATGGCGAACGGGCTGTACTGGCTGGGGGCCGAGCCGCGTCTGGCACCGGAACCCAAGGCCCCCTGCCCCGTTGCCTCCGGCACGGGACGACCCGCGCAGGCCTGAACCACCTCGACGCTACCCTCCTCATTCAGTTTCAGCCAACAGCCCCGTGACTTCCTGATTCCGGAAGGCAGCTTCACGCGCCCTTCACGGTGGGTTCAGCGGCGGCACTGCATGTTGTTCCCGTCACTCACCGTGAGAATGCCATGACGGTCGCCGAGCTCATGCAGCGCAATGTGAAGACGGTCGGGAGCGAGACCAGCATCGCCGAGGCGATCGTGTCTCTGGCGGACGCGCACATTTCCGGGATGCCCGTCGTGGACGGTACCGGGAGGGTGATCGGCGTACTCTCCACGACCGATGTACTGGCCGCCGAAGCCGAGGCCGATGACCCCGACACCCGCCAGACGCTGTTCGAGAACACGGCGGTGCGGGAGATCATGACCCCGCGTCCCTTCACGGTTGCCGCGAATGAGGACCTGCGTGAAGCGGCGCGCCAGATGCTCTACGCCGATGTGCACCGTCTCTTCGTAGCCGAGGGCGACAAGGTAGTGGGCGTCATTTCCACGACGGACATTGTCCGCGCGGTCGCCACCGGCAAGCTGTGATGTCCGCGGCCGCTGTCGGACCGGGTAGCCCAGCCATGAGCGCAACGCTCCACGCCCGGGGGTTCGACAGTGACCGGCTCACCGCCTCGGTGACTCGCACGCTCGTGGCCAATACCCTCTGCTCCATGGCCACGCGCAACGAGGCCGGGGCGGTGCATGTCAATACGGCCTTCTTCTGTTTCGACAGCGAGCTGATCGTCTACTTTCTGTCCCATCCCGACTCGGTCCACTGCCACAATCTCGCCCGCGTTCCCCAGATGGCGGTCTCGGTCTGCGACAGCCATCAGGCCTGGGGCGATCCCCACACGGGACTTCAATTCTTCGGCAGGGGCGCGCGCGCAAACGGGGACGCCGGCAGCCGTGCCCGGGAGCTCTACGCGGAGCGCTTTCCGCGCTACCGGGATTTCCTCCGGCGTGCGCCCGAGGAGCGTCTCAAGTTCTACCGATTCTCGCCGGAGCGGGTGCAGATCCTGGACGAGTGGGAGTTCGGAGAGGACGTGTTCATCCCGGCCACCATCGGCCGATGAACGAACGTTCACAAGAGCTTGCGGGGGACTTCAGACTGCACCGGTAGATTGCCTTCGGTGGGGCGCTCGCTGGTCCGAGAGCAAGCTCCTCGAGTGTCGTCCGCCGTTTCTGGAGAAGTTATGGGACATGCTGTTCGAGCCCGAAAGCTCCGCGGCGGACCGGCCGGCGGGAAGGCCTCTGCCGGCACCCATGTGCCTGGTAAAGAGCCCACGCCAGACAAGGCATCCGGAGGAGACCGCCGCCGACTGACGATCCCGCGCGTCGCGTTCCTGCCTGCCGCGGCTCTGGGCTTCATCCTCCTCGGTCTCATCTTGCTGGGCACGGACCCCGGCACGAGTCCGCTCGTCTGGAGCGTGGGCCTCGCCCTCACGGGGGCGCCCGTGGTCTGGCGCACTTTCCGCGGCATGGCCGCGGGTCGCTTCGCGGCCGACCTGGTCGCGATGCTCGCCATCATCACCGCTCTCATCCTCCGCCAGCCGCTCGCAGGGCTGATCGTCGTGCTCATGCAGACCGGCGGCGAGGCCCTCGAGCGGTACGCCGAAGGCCGCGCGTCGGAGGCGGTACGGGAGTTGGAGGAGGCGGCCCCGCGCACCGCGCACCGGATCCAGAGGCTCGGCGTCGTGACGATTGCCGCGGAGGACGTCGTCCCCGGGGATGAACTGTTGATCCGTCCCGGCGAGATGGTGCCCTGTGACGGCGTGGTGCTCCACGGCCGCTCGCATGTCGACGCCTCGCGGCTCACCGGCGAGCCGCTGCCGGTCACCGGCGCGCCCGGCATCGCGCTCCGCAGCGGCAGCATCAACCTGGAGAGCCCGCTGACGCTCCGGGCCACGGCACCGGCACGGGAGAGTCAGTACGCGAGAATCGTGGAGCTCGTCCGCACGGCCCAGGCGAGCAAGTCGCCGATTCAGCGACTCGCGGACCGCTACGCCGTATGGTTCACTCCCCTGACGCTCGTCATCTGCGCGGCTGCCTGGCTGCTCTCCGGAGATCCGGTCCGCGTGCTCGCCGTGCTCGTCGTGGCCACGCCCTGTCCGCTGATCATCGCCACGCCGGTCGCCGTTATCGGTGGGATCAACCGCGCGGCGCGACGCGGGATCGTCTTCCGTCACGGAACCGCGTTGGAACAGCTCGGCCGGATCCGGGTGGCGGTGTTCGACAAGACCGGAACCCTCACGATCGGCCGTCCCAGAATCGCCCGGATCCTGTCCGCCGACGGGGTCGGTCCCAGGGAGCTGCTTCGGCTCGCGGCAGGAGTGGAGCACGGGTCCGGGCACCTGCTGGCCAGGATGGTGGTAGAGGAAGCGGCCACGAGGGGAATCGCGCCTGAAGCCAGCCGCGACGTGATAGAGTCGCCGGGTCAGGGCGTCACCGGCATCGTGGACGGAAGCCGGGTGACGGTGGGCGGTTGGCTGTACGTCGTCGGGCGCGAGCCCGGCGCGGCCGCCGGGCTCCGGCAGATGATGGAGCGGGAGCGGAAGCAGGCGCTCCGCGCCTACGTGGCCGTGGATGGCCGCGCCGCGGGGATCATCGAGTATGCGGACCGTGCGCGCCCCGATCTGGTCGCCTTTCTCGACCGGCTGCGGACACTGGGGGTGCGCCGTACCGTCCTCCTCTCCGGCGACAACCAGGAGAACGTGGACGAGGTCGCCCGGGACGTCGGCATCGCCGAGGGTCACGGCGAGCTTCTCCCGGAGGCCAAGGTCGCGTTCATCCACCGGCTGGTGAAGGCGGGCGAGCGGGTCGTAATGTTGGGCGACGGGACCAACGACGCGCCCGCCCTCAGCGCCGCGACCGTCGGCGTCGCGCTCGCCAGCGGCGGTGGCGGCATTACCGCCGAGGCGGCCGACGCCGTCATCCTGGCGGACGATCCGACTCGCCTGGCGGATGCGATCGAGATCAGTCGGCGAACGCTCCGACTCGCGCGGCAGAGCATCTGGGTGGGGCTCGGCCTGAGCGCGGCGGCGATGGCGGTGGCGAGCCTGGGCTACATCCCCCCGACGGTCGGCGCGCTGCTCCAGGAAGGGATCGACGTCGCGGTGATCCTGAACGCGCTTCGCGCCTCGGCACCGGAAATCGGTGGCTGAGAGCGGGCGTACTTCCCTGGCCGAGCTTGCCCGGCTCTTCCTCAAGCTCGGCACCATCGGCTTCGGCGGCCCCGCGGCGCACATCGCGATGATGGAGGACGAGGTCGTCCGCCGCCGCGGCTGGCTCACGCGCGAGCAGTTCCTCGACTACCTCGGCGCCACGAACCTGATTCCGGGGCCGAATTCGACCGAGCTGGCGATTCACATCGGCCACGCGCGGGCGGGGTGGCCGGGCTCGTGGTCGCGGGGATCTGCTTCATCCTGCCGGCCGCGCTGATCGTCACCGCGATCGCCTGGGCCTACGTGCGCTTCGGCACGCTCCCCGCGCTCGAAGGGGTGCTCTACGGGGTGAAGCCGGTGGTGATCGCCGTAGTGGTGCAGGCGCTCCTGGGGTTGGGGAAGGCGGCGCTCAAGTCCCCGCATGCTGATTGCCCTCGGCCTCGCCGCGGTCATTGCCGCGGCGGCCGGCGTGCACGAGCTGGTCGTCCTGTTCGCCGGGGGCGCGGCCATGGCGCTCCTCAGCCGGGCGACGGGTGGAACCACATCGGCGCTCGTCGCCCTCGGCTCTCCGCTGCGTTCTGACCGGCGCGGTGGCACCGTTCAGCCTCGGCACGCTCTTCGGCGTCTTCCTCAAGACCGGCGCCGTGCTCTTCGGCAGCGGCTACGTGCTGCTCGCCTTTCTGCGCGCGGACCTGGTCGAGCGGCTCGGCTGGCTCACGGAGCAACAGCTGCTCGATGCCGTGGCGGTAGGACAGGTCACGCCGGGCCCCGTGTTCACCACCGCCACGTTCGTCGGCTACGTCCTGGGCGGTGGGCCCGGCGCCGCCGTCGCGACGGCGGGGATCTTCCTCCCGGCCTTCTTCTTCGTGGCGCTGAGCGGTCCGCTGGTGCCCCGGCTCCGCCGCTCGCCGACGGCCGGCGCGGTGCTGGACGGCGTAAACGCCGCCTCGCTGGCGCTCATGGCAGTGGTCACCTGGCAGCTCGCGCGAGCGGCGCTGGTGGATCCGGCCACGATTCTGCTCGCGGCGGCGAGCGCCGTGCTGCTCCTGCGCTACCGGGTCAGCTCGGCGTGGCTGGTGCTGGGTGGCGCGATCGCCGGGGTGGTCGCGACCGGGCTGAACAACCGTTTCTAAGGCGGCGACCGATGCCCGAGCCCGTCCATCTCCGAGACGTCCTGATCATCCTGCTGGCGGCGATCGCGGTCGTTCCCCTCTTTCGCCGGTTCCGCGCGAGCGCGGTGCTGGGCTACCTCGTGGCCGGCGGGTTGATCGGCCCCCATGGGCTGGGCCTGGTCCGGGATGTCGGGGCCACCGAGGTCCTCGCCCAGTTCGGCGTCGTGTTCCTCCTCTTCTCCATCGGCCTGTCGCTCTCGACCGAGCGACTGACCGCGCTCAAGGGTTACGTGTTCGGGCTCGGGACGGCGCAGGTCGTGACCACCGGACTGGTCCTGTGGGGACTCTTCCGGCTGCTGGGGGTCGAGAGCCCCGCGGCCCTGGTGCTCGGTGGCGGACTGGCGCTCTCCTCCACCGCGGTGGTGCTCCAGATTCTGATCGAGCGGCGGGAGATCGCCACACCGAGAGGGCGGGTGGCCTTCGCCGTGTTGCTGCTCCAGGACCTGGCGGTCGTGCCGCTGCTCACTCTGGTCCCTCAGCTGCACGGATCGGAGGGTCGGGTACTGCCGGCCCTCGGGCTCGCCTTCCTCAAGGCATCGGGAGTGCTCGTGCTGATTCTCGCGGCCGGTCGGCTGGCACTCCGGCCATGGTTGCGTTCAGTCGCCCGCGGGGGTACGCCGGAGCTCTTCACCGCTATCGTCTTGCTCCTCGTCCTCGGGATCGGGTGGCTCACGGAACAGGTGGGGCTCTCGATGGCTCTCGGCGCCTTTCTCGCCGGAGTGCTCGTCGCCGGGACGGAATACCGGCCTCAGGTGGAGGGCGATGTCCAGCCATTCCGTGGGATTCTGCTCGCGCTCTTCTTCATGACGGTCGGGATGGGCGTGAACGTCGCGCTCGTCTGGACGCACGCCCCGCTGCTGCTGGGGTTCATGACCGCGCTTGTGCTGATCAAGGCCGGCATTCTGATGGGGCTGGCACGGGCGTTTCGTCTGCCCGTCGGCACGGCCGCCGCGGTCGGCCTCATGCTCGCACAGGGCGGAGAGTTCGGCTTCGTGCTCTTCGCCCTCGCCCGCCAGGCCGGACGTTCTCTCCGAGGTGACCGCCCAGCTCGCCGTGTCGGTGGTCGGACTCAGCATGGCGGTCACCCCACTGCTCCTGGCGCTGAGCCGCCGGGTGGCGCGGCACCTCGAGCAACCTGGGACCTCGGACATCATGCTCGCGCCCGACGCCGACGAATGGCGTGACCACGTGGTGATCGCCGGCTACGGTCGGGTGGGCGAGACGCTGGCGCTCCTGCTGGAGTCCCGCGGGACCCCGTACCTGGCCATCGACATCGACCCCGAGCGGGTGACCGCGGCACGGCTGGACGACCTACCGGTCTATTACGGTGACGCCGGTCGGCCGGAGGTGCTCAAGGCCGCCGCCGTGGAACGGGCGCGGGCGGTCGTCATCACGGTGGACGAACCGGATGCGGCCGGACGTACCGTCCACGCCGTGCGAACGCTGGCTCCGGAGCTGCCGGTACTCGCGCGCGCCCGCGACATCCAACAGTGCGAGCGGCTCGCCCGCGTCGGCGCGACGGCGGTGGTACCCGAGGTAGTCGAGGGAAGTCTGCAGCTCGGGGCGGCGCTGCTGCGCCAGTTGGGGGCATCGCGGGAGGAGATCGACCAGACCTTGGGCGAGTTTCGCCGGGAGACGTACGCCAGGCTCGGGAGCCTGAACCTGACCGGCGAGCCCGAGCCTGGGTTGACTACCGTCAGTGAGCTGAAGCGGTAGCTGCGCGCGTCCGTGAGGTCGTCACCGCGGCCCCGAACTGCCGGGCGAAGCGATCCACGGCCGCCCAGTCGGTGTGCTCGTGATCGCGCGACGTGTCGGTGGGACCACCCTTCCGCTTGCTGATCAACCGGATGATCCAGCGCGTCACGGGGTCGTATCGAGTATATGCCATGACACCGCCGACCAACTGCACCATCCGGGGACGCCACCCGGTTTCCTTAAGCAGCGCGGTGGCGTATCCCTGCGCCTGCTTGTGGTCCTGCGGCGATTCGCCGGCCGCGGCGCCCGAGACCGAGACGAAGGCGGTGGGTAGTGCGTTGAGCTGGGCGGCGCAGCGGCGAACGAAGTCGCGGATGTAGCGTTGGTGGTGGCCGAAAAGGACGGAAGAGGCCACGAGGACGGCATCGAAGGCGTCGAGTGAGAAGTCGCTCGGCCGTGCGTCGCCTTTCATCGTGGTCACCGTATGGCCCATCTCCTCCAGTACCCCGGCGATCTTGCCGACCACCCGCTCGGTGTGCCCGTAGGCGGTCCCATACACGGCCAGAATCTTCGCCATGCTCCACCCCTCCTGACGCTCTACGCGGTGGCGAGCTCGCCTTCTATAGCGAGGCGGGACTCCACCTGGGGCCCCAGGTGGATGAGGTTGGTCACACCCTTGACTCCGGTCAGATTGTGGACCGCTTTTTCGGCGGCCTCCTTCTGATAGGGCCACTGCGCCTCACCCTCGAGGGTGAGCCAGCCCTTCTCGACTCCCACCTGGATCTTCTCGTGCGGGACCGAGATGTTCCATCGCAGGTGCTCCAGCGCCGCCCGGGCGATATCCGGATCGGCCCGCTCGGAGAAGGACGGAAGCTTCACCTCGAGCTCGTTCGCGATGGCCTTCACGCCCTTGACCCTGGTGGCCGCTCGCTCGGCCTTCTTCTTGTCGGCGTAGCTGTCCACGAAGCCGCCGAGGGTGACGACCCCCTCCCGCACGCCCACCGCGATATCATCGTTCCGAAGGCTGGGCTCCCACGTCAGCTCCGCGGCGATGTCCTTCTGGATGTCGTTGTCGCTGTACATATCGTCCTCTTGGTCACCGTTGCAGGGAAAATCACTTGAGCTGGAAACTCCACCACCCGGTGCAGTGCATTCTACGCGACGGTCCTGAAGTGGCCGTGAAACCAGGGTGAAACCTCGGACAGAGAGGCCGGGACGGGGCTCACTGGTTTCCGAAGGTTCCGCTGCCCGGCGTGACGAGCCGCTCGAGGGCGCTGTCGAGCGGCTCGGGGCGGCCGACCCCGTACCCCTGGGCATAGTCCACCCCGAGTTCGCGCAGGCAGGCGAGGACCTCCGGGCTCTCCGCTTCCGCGCCGATCGTACCCAGGCGCAGCGCACGCCCGATCTCGACGAGGGCGTTCGCCAGCGCGCGGTCCACCGGATCCCGGGAGAGCCCCCGGACGATGGGACCGGCGATCTTGAGGAAGTCGACCTGCAGCCGCCGCAACAGCCCGAACGCCGCCGTCCCGCTGCCGCAGTGCTCGAGCGTGACCCGGCAGCCGGCCGACCGCAGCTCGCGGACGAGCCGCTCACTCGCCGCCCCGTGGGTCGCCGCGACGGACTCGCCGATCTCGAAGCAGAGCGTCTCCGGGCGGACACCGGCCTCCGGCCAGCGCCTGACGCACCAGCTCGCCGCCGCCGCCGGCCCCGACGGTCTCCTCGGCCGAGGTTGATCGCCACGACCGGCGGGTCGATTCCCGCGTGCGTGCGTTGCCAGTCGGACAGCCGCCGGACCGCGTGCCCGATCACCCAACGGTCGATGCTCGGCATGAGGCCGTGGCGGCTCGCCGCGGGAAGAAAGGCGCCGGGCAGCAGCGGCTCCTTCTGTCCCTCGTCCAGGCGCAACAGCAACTCGAGCCGAGGCATCCGCTGGTTCGGCCCGTCGAGCGGGCGGAGCGCCTGCGCGTAGAGCTGCAATCGATCCTCCTCGATGGCCGCCCGGACTCGCCGGGCCCAGTCGGGGTTTCGCGACCCCCTGGCCGCCGACTGCCGCCGGTCATGCAGCTGGATCTGGTTGCCTCCGCGCCGCTTGGCAAGGTAACAGGCGCTGTCCGCCGCCCGCATGAGATCCGCCGCCCGCTCCTGTCCCGTGCGGATCCGCACGATCCCGATGCTCGCTCCGACGGTATGGGTCTGCCCGTCAAAGCCGAAGCGATGGGCGCCGATCGCCGTCCGGATCTCATCGGCGATGCGGGCGGCCCTCGGCAACCGGCAGTGCTCGAGAAGCATCCCGAATTCATCCCCACCCAGTCGCGCCAAGGTGTCGCGGGACCGCATTCGCTCCCGCATGAGGTCGCTCAGTTGCCGGAGCAGCTGATCCCCTGCCAGGTGACCGCAGGTGTCGTTGACCCGTTTGAACCCGTCCAGGTCGACGAAGCAGAGCGCGTGCTCCGCGTGCTCCGACGCCGCGCTCGCCAGGGCGCGATCGAGGCGCCTTTCGAACTCGGAGCGATTGATCAGGCCGGTGAGGGCGTCGTGAGTCGCCTGATGAGAGAGTTGCCGGGCGATCATGCGGGCATGGGTTACGTCGCGCGCGAGCACAGTCGTGCCGCTGACCGCACCCGATGGGTCATGCAGGGGCGTCGTCGAGATGTCCAGGGCACGGCCTTCGCGTCCGGGGACCGTCGGGAGAACCGCCTCGCAAGCGCCGGGGGCCCCGCTCCGGAGGCACTCGGTCACCGGACAAGGCAGCGGCTCGCCGGACTCGCGCGTGAGTGGCAGGATCTCGGGGAACGGCCGGCCGCGCGCCGCTTCCCGGCTCCATCCGGTCAGTTGCTCGGCCGAGCGATTGAGGAAATCGACACCGCCGCGGCTGTCGGTCATGAGGATCGCGTCCACGAGCGCGTCGAGCGCGCCCGCCGTAAGCTCCGACGGCCCGACCGCCTGCTCGATCGAAGGCCGGGCGCCGACCTCATGCACCACCGCCATCACCAGACCCGCTTCGGAACCGACCACCGGCGTGAGGGAGATCTCGACCGGGAACTCGGTCCCGTCCGCGCGAAGGCCCGTGAGCCCCCGCCTCATGCTCATCGCCCGCACGGTAGGGGCGCTGCTGTACCCGGAGCGAGCTGCCCTATGCGCCTCGCGCACGCGCGCGGGCAGCAGCGTCTCGACGGATTCGCCCCGAAGCTGGTTGGCCGTCGTCGCGAAGAGCGTCTCGGTCCGGCGGTTGAGCGCGACAATAGTCCCGCCGCGGTCCACGACGAGCACCGCGTCCGGTGACGCATCGAGCAATGCCTGGAGCTCGGCGGTGAACTTCTCGCTTTCGGATGGCATGGGGGCGACGGGCGGGCCTATGCCTGCGAGATGCGAATCCAGCATCTCACATCCAGCGGGGCCGCGTTACCACCTAGGCACGTCACGGCGACCGCTTCAGCCACCAAGTCCCGCGCCATCATCGCCCCATCCGCTCGAGCACCGCCCGGACCGGCTGCGGCAGGTCATCCGTGGTGAGCCCCATGGTCACCAGCTCGACCTCGGCGCACCAGCACTGAGTCAGTTCGAGCAGGCGGCGCGACAGCATGGCCATCAGCCCTGGATTCCACTGATGCCGCGCGGTGCGCCATCAACTCGGCCCCGGTGCGTTCAAGCGCAGCCCGCTGCGTCGCCAGACGCACGCGGGCTTCCGGGGCTAACCGTTCCCCGATGCTCTCGGCCACCGTGAACTCCATCTGCAGCCAATGCTGGAACTCGCCGGCGAAGCAGCGGGTGACTTCCCACCGCTCCCAGAACCGGCTTCGGGGGGCCATCGCCGGGGACAGCACGGCGGCCAGGCGTGGCACCCAACGGTCGTGGATCATCGCAAGCGCGTTGTCCAGAGACTCGACCTCGGTCGCCGGACCGGCATGAGGCAGAATCGCGGCCATAGGTGCCCCCTTTGAGTTGGCGCGCCCGTGGCGCCGTTCCGCTCGGGCAGGTATCCAAGATGACGCGCCCATCCACAAGAAATCATGAAGCGCGGCGGAGATCCTTCTCAGACGGCGCGACCAAACTGAGTCGGCTCATGCGAGGAAGAGGATGAGGCGCATGCTTCAACTCTGGCTCACGCACTCTCAAGTCGCGATGAATGCTCGGTGACGGTTTCTTCATCCCCCTTGGCCGCCGCGCGCCGGTGGAGACGGGTGAGGGCCCAGAAGCTGAGCGCGATCCCGCCCAAGCCGAGCGCCAGCAGCGTGAGCAGATTGCGCTCCAGGAAGCTCACGCCGAGGTACACGGCACCCAGCGCGTAGGGCACCTCGACCAGCGCGAGCGCCACGAGGAAGGTGGCGGGCCGGCAGCGAACGATGCCGAAGACGTAACCCGCGGCATCCGAGGGCAGGGCCAGTTGGACCAGGAGTATGGGGACCAGGGCGACACCCGAGCGGGCCCAGGCCTCGTACCGCGCGATCGTCGCCGGGCGAACCAGCCGCTCCACGATCGGACGCCCGAAGTAGCGACCGATCGCGTAGGTCGCGACGCCGCCCAGAAACCATCCGATCCAGAGCAGGAGCGCGCAGAGCGGCGCCCCCCACACATGTACCGCCACCGGGATCAGCACGGCGCTGGACAGGAACGCAAGCATCGCCGATAGCGCCGCCAGCAGCACGAATGCAACCATCCCCGCCGCCGGTCGGCGCTGGATCAGCTCTCCCACCGCCTCGATGGTCTCCAACAGGCGCGCATGTACCGAGGGGGCCAAGAGCAGCAGCGCCGCGCCGCCGACCAGAAGGGCCAGCACGACCGCCCTGCGGCCTCTCCAGGGCTCGACCCGCAGGCGGCGGTCAGCCACCCGGCACGCGGGGGCGGGAGGGGGGCGGAGGCTGCGGAGGATGGCTGATGGACCAGACATAAGCGGCGACCGCCTTCACATCGTCATCGTTCATCGTGGTCCAGCCCCGCATCGGCATCGCCTGTCCTGTGGCCGATCGGGAGGCCGGCACGCCGTGCTTGACCTGTTCGACGAGGGACTCGTAGGTCCCGGGCCCGTGCAACCAAAAGGCGCCGGTGATGTTCGGTCCGTACTCCGTGCCCCGGCCGCCTTCGCCATGGCAGGCCGAGCAGTTGGCGGAGCCGTGGAACAGCTCCCTGCCCCAGGCGATGGCCGAGTCGGTCACGCCCGGCGGCCGCTGCTGGGCGGCAGCGGGCAGCGCGATGCAGGCCGAGAGCACGAGAGCGAAGCCCCTCACGGCGCTCCTCCTCCGGTCACCTCCTCGACCGGACGTCGGGGCGTCGGACGCTTTCGAGTGCTGCGCGGATACCCGATGCGCACCAGCTCCTGAGCCTGGTATCCGTCCGGCAGCGCGAAGATGTCGGCCAGCTCGGCGCGCGTCTTAGGCACCTCCACGACCGCGCTGACCGGTTGGACGCCGAGACCGCACGCAGTGGCGGTGAGCCAGACCCGCTCGAGCAGTTGTCCGCTGCAGAGCTGGGAGCCGCGGCTGTCATCACGCGACGCGACCACGCCGAACAAGGGGGCGCTTCGCAGCGCCGCCAGCTCGATCCCCTCCAACCGCCGCGCCATCCTCTCGGACGACATGGCGCGCCCCGCCAGAACCGACAGCGGCCACGGCGTGCCGAACGCGCCCTCGCCCACGACCTGCGCGAGCTCTCGACGGTATTCCTCACGGGTGAGCAGGGCCTCGCAGGCACGGCGGTACAACTCCTCCACCTTCTCCCGATGCCCCGGGAGGTCGCTGAACACGGCGAGGACGCTGTCGCCCTCGGCACAACCGATGAGCGCCTGCCGGTCTTCGATCGTGACCCCGTCGCCCGTGAAGCGCCCGTGGGCCGTGCGTCGGGCAAGGAGCGTCTCCAGCCGGAGGCGGCCGCGCATCCGGGATCGCCGCCCGCCCGGCGCGAAGGCAATCATCACCGCCGGTCCCTCGGGGAACCGCTCCTGGGAGTGCGCCACCGAAAAGCGGAAGCCAAAATGCTCCGCCGCCACCAGCAGGTTCTCCATGGCGCACCCGAGGCTGAGATACAGCTCCCGCTGCTCCGGGTCGGCCACGGCTTGCCAGCGGGCGAGGTCGGGGTAGATCAGCACGGCGTTCGCCTCGACCACGAAGCGCCACGGCTGGGAGTTCCGTGCGGATGGTGCCAGGATGGCATAGCGCAGCAGGAATCGGAGCTGCTCCTCGATCGGAAGCGTTCCGGGAAAGGCCTGCTCCGAGACGTCGCGCCGCGCAGTGGCGATGGTGCTCATCGGGTCAGCCTCCTCGAGTACGGGGGCGGGTACCAGGTCGCGCCCGCTGTTGCTGGAGTCGCCAGGCGTCGAGGGCCAGCGCCCGCGTGCCCGCGGTCTCCGTACCAGCATGCGATCGGCCGGGCGAAGGCGTTCTGAAGGAACGATGAAGTTCTGTTCACCTTGGCGAGTGCGGCGTGAGCTTACGGCGGATCTCACGATTTCTTCACCCGGCCGTCGCCACCATGACAGATCGCGGCACCTCGGACGGCTCCCAGCTCGCCAGGAGAACTCATGCGTATCCTCATCGTCGAAGACGACCCTCGAGTGGGCAGCGTCCTGGAGGCGGCCTTGCGGGAGGAGGCTTTCGAGGTCGACCGCACGGGCGACGGCGAGGACGCGATCGCCCTGGCCTCCGCGACCGAATACCACCTCGTCCTGCTGGACTACATGCTGCCGGGAAAGAGTGGTCCCGAGGTCGCGGAGGTGCTTCGGCGCTCGGGCCGCCGCATGCCCATCCTGATGCTCACGGCGCGCGATGCGCCGGAGGACCTGCGGCGCGCCGTGGAAGCGGGGGTGAGTGAGGTGATGGGGAAGCCATTTCGCTTCGGGGAGCTGCTGGACCGCATCCAGGCACTGCTGTCCGAGGCCGAGAACCAGCGCTGAGCCGCCGCATGGCCAGAAGCCTGCAACGCACCCTCGCCGTCCGCTTCTCCCTCACCATGGCCGTTGCCCTGCTTGGGATGGGGCTATGGGTCGACCGGGGCGTACGGCGCATCCTGCTCGAGGTGACCGACCGGGAGGTCCACACCACATACCAACTCCAGGCATACAGCCTGGCCGCGGAGGGCCGGATCACCCCGGGCCCCGGATTGCTCGACCAGGACAGGTTTATCTCGGGTGTGAACCGGCTCGTCCTCGTGCGAGATGCCACGGGGCGGATCCTCCAGGCGAACGTCGAGCTGGCCCGGACACTCTCGCTAGACAGCACCGCGCTCGCGGGTGCGCTCAGGGGGGAAAGCGTCTTCACCACCGGCACGTTCCAGGGACGCCGGTCGCGCTCGGTCTATGGTCCGGTGTTCCCGGGGGGCCCGCCCTCAGCGGCAGTGCTCCAGGTCGCCGCCTCGCTGACGCCGTCCGACCAGGCCGCCCGCCGGATCCTCATGCGCATGCTGGGCACCGCCCTCGTCGGCGCCGTGGTGACCATGTTCGGGGCCTGGTGGCTGGCCCGTTCCGCATTGGCGCCCGTGGCAGAAATCGCCAGGCAGGCGGCCTCCGTACAGGGGGGCACCCCGGGGCAGCGCATCACCGTGCACGGCGACATAGAGGAGCTGCGCGGTCTGGTGCAGGTCCTCAACGCGATGCTCGAGCGGGTGGATCGGTTCAGCGAGTGGCATCGCCGGGTCATTCGCGATCTCGGTCACGACCTGCGGACGCCGATCACTGCGCTCCGGGCCGAGTTGGAGTTGGCGCTGCGGAGCAAGCGGGAGCCGGACGAGTACCGGCGGGTTCTGGCCGGCTGTCTCGAGGAGGCTGACCGCCTCACGCTCCTCGCCGATGCACTGAGTCTGTTGGGCCGACTGGAGTCGGGCGATCTGCTGCCGTCGCCGGAGCCGACGGACCTCAGGAAGCTCGTCGAGGCCGCGGCCGGCCGAATCCGGGGGCGGATGGGGGGGCACGTGCTCCACTATGCCCCACCGTCCGCGCCCGTGATCGTGAGTGCCGACGCCCTCCTCGTCGAGAGGGCGCTCGACCAGGTGCTCGACAACGCCCTGCGCCACACCGTCGCTGGGACCCGCATCGAGCTCCGGCTCGACGAACACGCGGATGGGGCGACGATCACCGTGGAGGACGACGGCGACGGCGTGGCGGACGAGATGCTGCCCCATCTCTTCGAGCCATTTTATCGGGCCGACGCGGCTCGGCGCGGCGGTAGTGGACCGGGACTGGGACTCACGATCGTCGCAACGATCGTGGAGCGACACCGAGGTCGGGTGTGGGCCGAGCGCGGCTCCGCGGGCGGCCTACGAGTGCGGATCGAGCTGCCGAGCGACACCCGGGCGCCAGACGCGACGGCGGTGGCCTCGATGAAGAACCCTTGAGGCTGGATTCACGCTCGTTTCAGCGCTCCGGGCTGATGTTGCTGTTGGAGGGCCTATGAGCCATCAGACCGTCGTCCCAGCGGTTGAGCCGCGCGTCGTTACCGAGCTCTCGCCGCTGATCGAGCGCCTTGCGGCGATCACGCCGGGCCGTCAACGCGTGCTGTCCTGCTACGTCCGGCTCGGGCCGCGCGACCGGACCCGAGCGCAAGTACCTCACCGAGGTTCGGAACCGGGCTCGCGCCTTGGCGCAGGATCCGATGTTTCTGTCGCTCTCTCCCGACGAGCGCGGCGAGGTCAGCCGCGGGATCGCGGCCTTGCTCGACTATCTGGCCACGCCGGCGCGCCTGCCCGCATGCCCGCGGGCTGGCACTGTTCGCCTGCGAGTCGCTCGGACTCTTCGCCGCCGTTCCCCTTCCGCGAGTGCACCGGACCCGGCTCGTGCTGGACGACACCCCTTGGATCGCCGAGCTGGTCGCACTCGAGGACGAGTTCGAGCCGGTCCTGGTCGCGCTGAGCGACCGGACGCACGCTCGCTTCTTCGAGACGACACCGATGGCGGCCACGGAGCTCGCCGGTCTGGTGGAACCGGCGCGGCGGGGCGGGAAGTTCCACTCCGACAGAGGGGACGCGCCTGGATGGGGGGAGCGGGACTACCACGGCCGCCTGGAGGCGGAGCGCCACCGGCGTTATGCCGCGGTGGGACACCGGATCGAAGAACTCGCCCGACGGCGGGTGATCCGCGGGATCGTGCTCGCGGGGCCCGCCAAGGACACGGCCGCGCTGATACGGTTTCTCCCCCACAGAGTTGCCGAGCGTCTGCTGGGCACCGTGAGGCTCAACCCCACGAGTGCCACCATCACCGATGTCCGCACCGCCGCCATGGCGGCGGCCGAGGACCACGACGCCCGCGCGATCGCCACCGAGCTCAGGATGCTGCGGGAGACGCTGGGAACCGGGTGGACCGTGGATGGCCCTGCCGAAACACTTCGCGCGTTGCACCGCGGCCAGGTCCGCACGCTGTTCGTGCAGGAGGAGTTCGAAGGGCAGGGTTATCGCTGCGCCGGCGACCGCGCGCCTGGTGCTCGCTCCGGGCGATTGCCGAGGCGAGGGAGAAGTCCGCCCGGTGCGGGCCCTGGCCGACGAGGCGATCGAGGAGGCACTCCGGCTGCGGGCGAGAGTCGTCGTCGTCCCTCGCGAGGCCACCGGCGCAATCGACCGGATGGCCGCCACCCTTCGCTTCAGGTGAGCGCCATGTCGACCATATCCGGCAGCGTTTCCGGGACCGCCGCATCCCGTGAGCAAGCGCTCGTCACACCCACGCTCCGCGGCGTGCTCGTGCCGCTCGACGGCTCCGTGCTCGCCGAGCAGGCCCTGTCGGTCGGCGCCGCCATCGCCAAACGGGCGGGCGTTCCCCTGCATCTCGTGACGGTGGAAGAGCCGCGCACCGACGGCCGTCGCGGAGGCTGTGCCGGATGCCTTGCGGTCAGGGGTGCAGCGATACCTCGAACGGCTGGCCGACGCCACCGTGGCGGTGCGACCCGGTACGGTGCGAACCGCCGTGCTCGAGGGCCCGGTGTCCGATGCGCTCGGGATGTACGCCGAGCGGGAGAAGATCGACCTGGTCGTACTGACGACCCACGGTCGAGGCGGTCTCGCCCGCTGGTGGCTCGGAAGCGTCGCCGACCAGCTCCTGCGGAACAGCGTCACGCCGCTCCTGCTGCTGCACCCGAGCGAGCTGCCCCAGCCCACCGTCTTCGGCCGAATCATGGTGGGACTGGACGGCGAGACCGACCGCCGCGGTGCTGGAAGCGGCACTGGCCTTCGGCGCCCTGTGGCCGGGCGCGCGCTACGTGCTGACGCGGGTGGTCGAGCCCGAGGTTCCGCTCCTCACGCCGCTCGCCATGTATCCCCACCACCTCGGGCCGAACTGGGACGAGCACCGTGTGGCCGAGGCCCGGGCTCGGCTCACCGGCCTGGTCGAAGAACTCCAGCGCCAAGGTCACGCCGCGATCTGGAAGGTCGTCGAGGGCCGCGGCATCGCCGATTGCGTGCTGGAGCTCGGACGCGCGCTCGGCGCGGAGTGCGTGGTGGTGGGCACCCACGGGCTCACCGGGATCGAACGGATGGTGCTGGGGAGCGTGGCGGCGAAGGTCCTGCGAGGGGCGAAGGTGCCGGTGCTCGTGGTTCCAATCAGGCGCAATTCCGAGAGCGGCCCGACGTAGCCTACAGTCGGGGCGTCCTCCAGATAATTCGTCAACCCCGGAACTCAGAGCCCGAAGGGATAGGTATCGGGCACGCCTGCCGGCGGCGGGCGCGCTCAAGCGGCGTGACCGCCGTGGTCCCGTCGAGCCAGATGTACTCGTCGAACTGGTCGGGCAGCGAGGCGTAGAAGTAATGGCTCTGGCGCTCGGTCTCGGGGCGGTAGATCACGCCGATGGCCCGCTCGAGCCGAGCCGGGCTGCCAGCTCCTCGCGGACCTCCGGCCGCGCGGGCTGGCGCAGCGCCAGCAGGAACGCCGGCACTTCGGTGAGATGGCATAGAGCTCTCGTAGCTGTCGGGCAGCGCGGGCCGCACGCTCATCACCTCCATCGGCCCGTCCCAGTCGCTCGCCGCCGCGACGGTCCCGTGATCGGTCCCGAAGCCGACGAGGCAGGCCGCGCTCGCCGCAGTGCCTGACGGCAGAGCCGGCCCACGTTGTGCTCGCCGCGCGTCCCCATCTCGGTCGCCGCCGCGTCGCCGATGTGCGAGTTGTGCTCCCACACGACGGCCTTCGCGGCCGGGCCGCCGACCGACGAGCAGCATCGCGCAGCGTGTCGAACATGTGCTGGTCCCGCAGGTTCCAGGACGCCACCGCGCCGTAGTACATCGCCCGGTAGTACCGCTCGGCGTTGGCCACCAGCCGGGCGTTCTGGATCGCCTCGAAGAAGCGCTCGCCGTCGCGCCGGGCATAGTCGAGCCGGCGATCGAGCAGGTCCAGCAGCATGGCGACGACCTCCCCTTCGCAGCTCCGGTAGCGCTCGGTCACGCGCCGCATGGCCGTACGCCGCGGGATCGCTGCCCAGGGGGTCAGGCAGGCGTAGCGCGACCGCGGCGATGCGCGCCGCGCCGGGATCGACCTCGTCGAGGTAGCCGAGGACCGCCGCGATGGATCCGTAGCAGGCTGTAGAGGTCGAGGCCGTAGAACCCGGTCCGTGCCGCCGGCTCGGCGACACCGGCATTGTGCTCCCGCAGCCACTCGACGAACTCGTGCACCTCCCGGTTGCGCCACATCCAGGTCGGGAAGCGGGTGAACGGCGTACCGGACGACGGTGGCGCGGCCGGCATGACGCACGTAGTCGGTCGATCCAGCCGGCGTCCGGCCAGTCGGCCTCGACCGCCACGTGGGTGAAGCCGCGGCGCAGGATCAGCTCACGGGTGATCCGGGCGCGCATCCGGTAGAACTCGGACGTCCCGTGGGTCGCCTCGCCGAGCAGGACGACGCGGGCGTCGCCGATCCGCTCCAGCAGCGGCCCCAGCTCGACGCTGTCGATGTCGTCGAATGGCTCCGCCGCCTCGCGCACCAAGCGCGCGACCGTGGCGGGACCGGCTCGCGGTCGTCACCGCTCAAGCCCGCGCAGCCTGCCAGGTGCGCTCCATGGCGAGATGGTGCACGAACCATTCGGCGGCCCACTCCCCCACCTGTGCCAGCGTTCCGGGCTCCTCGAACAGGTGTCCTGCCCGCGGGATCACGACCAGCTGCTTGGTACAGCTCAGCCGGCGGAATGCCCGGCGGTTGAGCTCGAGGACATCGAGGTCTCGGGCACCGACCAGCAGCAGCGTCGGCGCGCTCACCCTGTCGAGGTCTCTCATGGCCAGGTCGGGCCGGCCGCCACGCGAGACCACGGCCCCGATCGGAGTTCCGGAGTGAGCGGCAGCCCTGAGCGCAGCGGCGGCGCCGGTGCTCGCACCGAAATACCCGAGCGACAATCCGGCGGCCTCGGGCTGGCGGGCCACCCATTCCGTCGCCAGGAGCAGCCGGTCGGCCAGAAGATCGATGTCGAAGACATTGGCCCGGTCCTGCGCCTCCGCCTCGGTGAGGAGGTCGAACAGCAGCGTGCCGAGGCCGGCGGCGCGGAGCTGCCGCGCGACGGCGGCATTGCGCGGACTGAGGCGCCCGCTTCCGCTCCCGTGCGCGAAGAGTACGATCCCCGACGGGTGGCTCGGCCATGCGAGAGTGCCCGGCAGGCTGGCGGGCGCGGCCGGGATGGATACCGGTCGCTCCCCTTTGATGAGTATGGTCGAGGTCATGCGGGAATCCTCCTCTCTTCGGTCCTGTGCAGGCAGGCGATGACTTCCGCATCGCTCGTCTGCGAGAAATCGCGGTACCACCCACCGACGGACATGAAGTCGGGCGGGCATTCCAGACAGACGACTTCGTCGGCTACCGCGCGCAGCATCCGGGCGCCATCCGGCGAGCAGACCGGTGCGGCAAACACGACCCACTTGGGGTTGCGGCGCCGGAGCGATTCGATCGCGGCCTGCGCCGTCGCGCCCGTCGCGAGTCCGTCGTCCACCACGATGACCGTCCGTCCCTCCACCTCGATCGGGGGACGATCGCCCCGATAGATCCGCTCCCGCCGCTCGAGCTCGGCCACCTCCCGCCCGACCACTTCGGCGAGGCGAGCTCGGGGGATTCCGAGCCGGGCGGCCAGACCGAGGTCGAGCAGCGTTCGTCCCGGCGCCACGGCTCCCAGAGCAACCTCCTCCGCTCCAGGCACCCCGACCTTGCGCACGATCAGGACGTCGAGTGGGGCGTCCAGCGCCTCGGCTATCTCGCAACCGACCACGACGCCCCCGCGGGGAAGGCCCAGCACGACCGGCGCGGCGGAGCGGTAGCCGGCAAGCCGGGCCGCGAGGCGCCGCCCGGCATCACGGCGATCAGTAAACGGCATCGGATCCTCCGTTCGAGCAGGTACTCCATTGTAGGCCCGAGGGCATGAAGCGCCCCTGAAAGCCGGGTGAGCATCGGCGCAGGGAAGGCCGCGTCCCGGTTTCAGGAAGAATTCTTCAAGGCGTCTTCATGCGGCGCTCACATGGGCCAGCCCACTTTAGGGGCATGTACCGCTCGATTCTCGTGCCCCTGGATGGATCCGCGATGGCCGAAGAGGCCATTGTGCCCGGGGGCGCCATCGCCCGGCGGGTCGGAGCCGCGCTGACGCTGGCGATAGTCCATCCGCTGGGCGGCACGGAGGACGCCCCGTTCTCCGGCACACAGGCCGATCTGGATCTTCGAGCGTCGGAGGCTGACTATCTGGCCCGGGTGCGAGACCGGGTCACCGCGACGTTCGGAATGGACGCCGAGGTGACGCTGTTGTCGGGGAAGGTGGCGGCGTCCCTGGCGGAATTCGTTCGGGAGCGCCGAGTGGACCTCGTGGTGGCCAGTACCCACGGGCGCGGGATGATCGCCAGGCTGTTTCGGGGCGGCAATGCCCTCTCAGTGGCCCATGCCGTCTCCTGTCCCGCGCTCCTGCTCAAACCGCTCCGGCCGCCTGCCGGCCAGCTGTCCCCGAAAGGCGTCCACCGGATCCTGGTGCCGCTCGACGGGTCGGCGGGGGCGGAGGCGAGCCTGGAGCCGGCGCTCGCTCTGGCGGCGCCCGGCTCGGCGGAGGTGTTGCTGATGCAGGTGATCCCGCCGGTGGAGGACGTGCAGGCATTGCTGGAGCTGCGCCAGGAGGCGAAGCAGCTACCTCGAGGACGCAGCCGACCGGCTGGCGCGGCGGGACGGCCTGCTCGTCGATCACTACGTGACCATCCGGAGCAACACGGCCGCCGCGATCGTCGGTGCCGCCGGGCGCTGGAACGCCGATCTGATCGCGATCACCACCCGGGACCGAGGCGAAGGGGCCCGGGTGCTCTTCGGCAGCGTGGCGGACCACGTCGTCGAGCATGGCGAACACGCCGGTGCTGGTCTGTCACGCCGCGCGGGAACCCGCCGCGACGCCCCGCGGCGCGGCCGAAGGCGCCGTCGCCCATTCCTAACACCTCGAAGGGATCAGGAGATTCGCCATGTCGGACATGCCCCCCGGGCTGCCGAAACATCCGGTTGGCACCTTCGCGTTCGTCGGCGCCTACGCCGTGCTCTTCGTCCTCGCCTGGTTCGGTATCTATCTGTACATCTTCCTCGCCCGCCAGCCGGTGACGCCATGAACGTCGATCTCTACGAGCGGCTCTGGATGTGGGGGGTCGGGCTCATGCTCGCCCTCTTCTTCGTGAGCACCGCGGTCGCGGCCTTCGGCCGGCAGATCCATCCTCCCAGCCACGTCGAGACCATCGACCCGGCGAAGGCGCTCACCGATCCCCGCTTCCGCCGCCAGGGCGTCAGTGTCGACGCGGGCGGCCGGGTGCACGCGACGGTCGTGGGATTGATGTTCGCGTGGCTCCCGGGCGAGCTCACCCTGCCGGCGGAGACCCCGGTGACGTTTCACCTCACGTCGGCGGATGTCGTGCACGGATATCAGATCGTGCGGACCAACGGCAGTCCATGGTCATTCCCGGCTACGTGAGCCAGTTCACGACCCAGTTCGCCGCCGGGGAGTATCTCATCGCCTGCAACGAGTATTGCGGGGTGGGCCATCACACGATGGCCAGCCAAGCTGCACGTCGTCGCGAAGAGCCATGGCGGGCGCCGGCCCGGAGGCGGCACATGGCAACTGAATCGGAGCGGGCCCGCATCTCGATCGAGACGCCATCCCGGGCGGCTCCCGCGCGACGGCGAGGCCGCCAATACGCTGATCCGGGCCAACATCTGGGTCGCCGTCCTCGCGTTCGGCGTCGCCGCCGCGATGGCGATGATGCAGGCGATCAGCCGCGCCAACCTGGAGCTCCCCTACCGCTCCGCCAGCATGTACTACATGTCGGTGACGGCGCACGGGATCCTGATGGCGCTGGTGTTCACCACCTTCTTCATCATGGCACTCGGCTACGCCGTGGCCCAGAAGGAGATCGGCCGGATACCCTGGCCTCGTGCCGCCTGGGTCGCGTTCGTGGTCGCGGTAGCGGGCGTGGTGATGGCGCTGGCGACGGTGTTCGCCTTCAAGTCGAGCGTGCTGTACACCTTCTACCCGCCGCTCCAGGCCCATCCGCTGTTCTACATCGGCCTGACGCTCCTGGTAGTGGGTTCCTGGGTGTGGGCCGCGGCCATGGTCGCCGCGTGGCGGACCGCCAGACGGTCGCATCCCGGCCGGCCGGTGAGCCTGGCGATGCACGCCACGGCGGCCAACGCCATGCTCTGGCTGCTCGCCACCCTCGGGGTCGCGTCGGAGATGCTGTTCCAGCTCATCCCGTGGTCGCTCGGACTGGTCGATCGGGTGGACCCGCTGCTGGCCCGGACCCTCTTCTGGTTCTTCGGGCATCCGCTGGTGTACTTCTGGATCCTGCCGGCCTATACCATCTGGTACACCGTGTTGCCGCGCGAGGCCGGGGGCATGCTGTTCTCCGAGCCGCTCGGCCGGATGGTGTTCACCCTGTTCCTCATCCTGTCCACGCCCGTCGGATTGCACCACCAGTTCCAGGACCCTGGCATTCCCGCGGGGTGGAAGCTGTTCCACACCTTCAACACCATGATCATCTCCTTCCCCAGCATGGTGACGGCGTTCACGATCGTCGCCTCGCTGGAGGTCGCGGGGCGGCTCCGCGGGGGCAAGGGACTCTTCGGCTGGATCCGCGCCCTGCCCTGGGGCAACCCGGTGGTGTCCAGCGTGCTGCTGGCGTGCCTGCTCTTCATGGTGGGCGGCTTCGGCGGGGCGATCAACGCCGCGTACGCGCTGAACTCGGTGGTCCACAACACGGCGTGGGTGGCCGCCCATTTCCATCTGACCGTCGGGAGCGCGGCCGCGCTCACGTTCATGGGCGCGTGCTACTGGCTGGTGCCGATCGTGAGCGGACGGGAGCTGGAGCTGAAGCTGCTGGCTCGGGTACAGCCGTACCTGTGGTTCCTCGGGATGGCCCTCTTCTCATTTACCGGACACATCGCGGGATTGCTGGGCCTCCCACGGCGCGTGTTCGCGACCGCCTATGCCGGAGCGGATCAGGCGCAGGCCTGGGAGACGTTGACCAAGGTCTCGGCCCTGGGCGGGATCGTGTTGTTCGCCAGCGCCGGATTCTTCGTGCTCGTCATGCTCGGCACCCTGCTCGCGGGCCAGCGGAAGGAGCAGCCGTCCATTGTGTGGGCCGACTCGCTCGGCCGTCCCGAGGGCGGCTTCGTCGACGGGATCTGGGATCGACTCGGACTCTGGTTCGGGGTGGCCGTGGTCCTGGTGGCGCTCGCCTACGCCATCCCGCTGTGGGACATCTTCCATCTGACCCGGTACGGAAGCCCCGGCTTCAAGCCTTTCTGATGAGCGGCGGCGCAATCGAGGTTCCCGTAGGACGGTCGGCCGGCGTCGAACTGGCTCTGCCAGAGCCAGATCTCCTTGACCCCGAGATTCTCCACGTACTGCCGCCTTCTTGAACCGCTGCAAGGAGCTGGCGGATAGTCGGGCCAGCGGCCGCTCCACCCGGATCAATACGTCGTCGGCCGGACTCAGGCGAGCCCGCCCACCCCACACCAGGCAGCCGCCTTCTCGCTCGACGACGCGGCGCATGGCCGCGAGGTCGAGCTCCACCGGCGCCAACATCTCCATGGTGTCCGCGTGCCCCGCCGGTGAGGTGATCGCCCTCGAGGAGGTCTTGGGCATGAGCAGGCCGGCCGCGGCGACGATCGGCACGACGATGAGGGAGGTCCGATTTCCGGGAGAGTCCGCCCACGCTGTGCTTGTCCATCACGGGAGTCCGCGGCCAGGCCAGCCGATCACCGGCCGCGATCATCGCAAGGGTGAGATCCACGACCTCCCGGTCCGTCAGGCGGCCGCCGGCACAGCCGGCCAGGAAGGCCGCAAGCTCGATATCGGAGAACCGGCCCGCGGCAATGTCACCCACGATCGCGGTAAAATGGCCGGCCGTGAGTGGCCGGCCATGGATCTTGGCCCGGACCAGACTGAGCGACTCGATCGGCCGCGGGTGCGCGAAGGTCAGGGGCTGGGCGTCCGTCATCTCCAGTCGGATCCACGCGGCCTCGGAGAGCCCGCCTTCGTCCGGGGCGAGGAGAGACCCATGCACGACGCCGAGGGTCGCGAGAATCACCCGTCCCCGGCACGCACCTCGACGCGCGCCTGGGAATTGAATCCCTCCGACCGGACGATCGGTGAATCGCGGTGGAGATAGACCACCGCCTCCTGCCCGGTATCGATCCCGAGGCGCCGGGCCCGGTGGGTCGCGGTCAAGGCTCGACGCGCGCGAGGCTCGCCAGTCGGTCGAGCAGGTCCCTGCACTCGGGCGGGAGATCGGCCTGGCCGAGGCCGGCGCCGCGCCCTCGAGCTCCGCGCCCCAGCGGCGGACCAGCGTCAGCAACGCCGTCGCCTGTCGGCTGACCTCGACGCCGGTGCCCCGTCGCCGGCCCACTCCGACCAGTGCGGGAGCGGGTGCGCTCCAACTCGCCGAGCCCCTGGCGGAGTCGGGCGAGGTCGGAGGGCGGGAGACGAGGCGGCAAGGCTCTCGAGCAGCGTGGCCTCGAGGCGGTAGAAGGCCTCGAACTGATCCGTCAGAAAGCGCACCGTGCCCCAGCGGTCCCAGAAGCCGGCGCGCGGGCACCATCGCGGGCTCGAGGATCCGCCGACCTCCTCGACCCAGCGTTCGTGGATCCGCGACAAGCGCAGTGTCGAGCCGATCGGTTGCAGGAGTCGTCGTCATGAGAAGGCCTCCGTCGGATGTTCTCTCCTCGCACCTTAGGCCTCCTCCTATGAGGATTTCGTGAAGGCCGGGGGAAAGCCGCTTCCGCCTTGGGCATCCTGGATCAATCCGGCTCCAACCCAGAAGCCGGGCCGCTTCGCGCGCGATGAGCCGCTCCTCGTCGGTGGCGATGACGTAGGCCGCCAGGCGGGAGTCGTCGGTCGAGATGCGCTCGTGGCCCGTCTCGTTCCGCTCGGGTTCGAGCGTGAGGCCGGCCCAGCCGAGCCGCTCACAGATCCGCCGGCGTCGCGGAGCTCACGCAGCGTCGCTGCGTTCACGATGACGAGCCTCCGCCAGGTTGTCCCCGCCGTGCACCACCCGGTGGGCGATCGCATCCGGCCTGGCCGGCAGCGCGGCCAGCGGCCCGCTCGACCGCGATGCGGTAGCCTGCCTCCACCTCGTCCGTGACGGCCGCAACCTCGGTGAGACGAGCCTCATGCTCGCGAAACAGCTTGGTCTTGACCGTGGCGCTGCCGCAGTTGACCACCAGGAGATGTCTGACGCTGCCTCCTTTGCGGATGTCCTGATGAAGAACCCTTCCGAGTGATCTCACCGGAGCTTCAGCGCGGGTTCCCATCTTTGTTCCGAGGGGCGCAAGGTCGCCCGGGACCCACGTCAACCGACATGAGGCAATCCATGGCAGCCGTCAAGAGCTTCCTCGTCCCGCTCGATGGGTCGGCGCTGGCCGAACAGGCGATCCCGACGGCCGCGCGTCTGGCCAAGGCCGACCGGGGGGCGCGTGCATCTCGTCACCGTGGAGCCCCGCTCCGCAGCGCGAGCACCAGGACAGTCTGCGCGGGTACCTTGCCGCGCAGGCCGAGGCCCTGTCGAGCACCCACGGAGTGAGGGTCGTCTCCGCGCTGATCCGTGGCTCGGCGCCGTCGGCCCTCGCGGCATACGCCGATGAGCACAAGATCGACCTGGTCGTCATGACGACGCACGGGCGCGGGGGCCTCAGCCGCTTCTGGCTCGGCAGTGTCGCCGATCGCCTGCTGCGCCGCATCGCGACGCCGGTGTTGCTGCTTCGCCCGGGCAGTACCTCGCCCCCTGGCCAGTTCCATTGCGTGCTGATCGCGCTCGACGGCTCCCCCAGGTCGGAGGCCTCCATCGCTCCAGCCCTCCCACTTGCCCGGACAACCGCGGGCACGCGCCTCGTTCTCGCGCACGTCCTCGAGCCTACACCCACTCTTCTCGGGCCCGCCTGGGTGGAGGAGGAGTGCCGGCGGATCACGGAGCATTTCGAGCAGCTCGCGAATCGTTTGCGGATGAGGGGATACACCGCGACCGTGCGGGTCGTCACTGGGGAAGGGACGGCCGCGCGGATCCACGCGCTCGCCCGTCTCGAGGGCGCCGATCTGATCGTGGTCGGCACTCATGCCGCACGCGGGGCCGAGCGACTGATCCTGGGAAGTGTCGCGGACAAGGTCGTTCGGGGCGCCACCCAACCGGTGCTCGTCGTACCGACCAGGACTGGTCGCCTCATGCACGACCTGCTCGCGATGGAGGGCGCGGGCGCCGCCGCCGAGAGCATCGTCCCATGAGCCGCCACGCCCTGCTGGCGGCGATCGGCTTCGGCGCGATCCTGTACGGGAGTGGTTGTGGACCACCTCCCGCGCTTGCCCCGGTGCCGGTGGAAGGGACCCAGGTCGACCTCGCCGCCATCGCCGGGGAATGGTCCGGGCGGTACTGGGGCGACAGCGTGGCCCGGCATGGCACACTGACCTTCCGGCTTCGGCCGGGAGCGGATACGGCCTACGGGGAAATCGAGATGAACTTCGCGGCCGGCCTGCGACTGTACGGAGAGAGCGCGGAGGCGCCGCTGCGGCGCAGTCCCTGTACGACCTTGGACGTCGCCGTGGTCCGGATGGCGGGAAATACTGTGCGCGGCACGCTCGCGCCCTACTGGGATCCGGATTGCGACTGTCGCACCCACACCGTGTTCGAAGGTGAGCTGACCGGTGACAGCATCGCCGGCACCTTCAGCTCCCGGCGCGAAGCCGCCAACATGCCGTTACTGACGGGCCGGTGGTTCGTCGTCCGCGAGTGATTCGCTTCTAGGAGGCGACTCTCCGCAGGAGTTCGGGCGCGGGGTAGTAGGCGAACACCACCGTGCCGTGCCGAATCATCTCGATCACGCGTCGACGCCACTCCGCGCTCCAGCGCGGGGCATCCCTGACTGCGGCCGAGAATCGGGGTGAGCGGACTTCCCGTCGCGAGGTAGCCGCCGGTGATGATGGCGTTCCCCAGGAGTGGCTGGAACAGCGCGGCCCCGCGGAACTCGTCGAAGCCCAGGTGGTAGAGGGCGGTCACGAAGAGGCTTCCGGCCAGAGCGACGACGCCATGTCGCAAACGCCCGATCTCCCTTCGTGCCGCCATCACGGGGATGACGTTCAGCAGCACCGCGTCCGCAACTCCGTACGCGGCCCCGTACCAGGCCAGTGCCCCGGCAAGCGACCAGCCCCTGGGCGCGGTCGAGGCTGGTTGCATCGCCACTGCCCGGATCAGGATCACGCCAAGGATCAATCCTCCTAGAAATCCCGCCAATCGCCGATGGCGCAGCTGGCTTGCCGGCGCGACTCCGGTGCCGGAGGCGTAGGCAGCGGCGAACCCCGCTGTGACTAGTCCGTGGGCGAGCACGAACGCTGCCGGCTCGAGGCGGAGTAGCGAGGAAAAGAGCGTGGAGGAACCGAAGCCGACCGCACCAGCGACCAGCGTCCAAGTGAAAGTGTTGCGCGGCTCGCGCGGGCGGCTCATGTCGTCGCGGGCAGCAGGGCCCGGGCACGCTGCTCCGCCGTCCGCCCGAACCAGCCTCAGCGTCTCGTACCGGATGAGCAGGATGCCGGGCGAGAAGATCGCCCAGTAGCGGCGGAACCGCGCCCGCGAATCGGGATCCGTCGTGACCACCCTGGTCTCGGTGCGGAAGACGGAGGCTTCGGGCCCGGCCGGCTCGACAGAAAAGGTCCAGGCGATCTTGGCGTACCCCGGCTCGCTGAACGCCGCGAATTCCTCCGCTGGAATGGCGCGGAACCGCACGTCGGCCTGCCACGGCTGCGTGGCCGCGCCGAAGACCATCTCCCGCCCGGGCTCCTCGGCCAGCACGCCCCACCCAATGGCGAGGATCTCCCGCAGAAATCCCTGCGGACGCTTCTCTGTCGCCTGGGCACCCATGAACACTTCGCGTCCCCGGAAAATCGCTCGTACCAGGGGCGAGCGATTGAGGTCCAGGTCTACCGCCGCCTGCCAGGTCACCGGCGGGGGCGCAGCCACCCTGGTTTCATGGACCTCACGTACCTCGAAGACGGGCATGTATCGGTCGAGCAGGTCGTCGGACTTCGCCCGGTGAGAGAGTTTTCCGTACCTGCTCCACGTCAGGGCCGCGTAGCCCGCCCAGCCGATTCCCACGGCGGTCGCGGCGCCGATCCCCGCGCCGGCGATCCTGGCTGCCTGCCTCGTCAAAGCTCCACCCATTTCATGCCTCCTTGCGCCTAGCGCTCCTTCACCCGAAGTCCATCGACAACATTGTCGGTCGGATACAACACCACTCGCTCCCCCGGCTCGACCCCGCCCAACACCTCCGCCTGTGAGCCGTTGCGGCGGCCGACGCGCACCGAGCGGAGCTGCGCCCGGCCATCCTCGGCCACGTAGGTCGCCCACCCCTCACCGAGGCGGAACACCGCCCCGGCCGGGATCAGCAGCCGGTCGCGTCCCTCCCAGACGACGATGCTCGCCTCGACCCGGTAGCCATCGCCCAGCTCGGCCCCCGCCGCGCTCCGGGTGTCCAGGTCGATGATGACGTTCACGCGCTGCTCCTCCACCCCCAGGGCCGACAGTCGGGTGAAGGCGGACGGTTCCACCTGATGCACATGGCCGGTCAGGGCGGAGTCGCCTCCCCATCGCTCGATGCGTACCGGCGCGCCCGGACGGATCCTCACCGCATCGGTCGTGAGCACGTCCACCACGACCTCGAGCGCCTCCGGCTCGCCCACCTCGAGCAGCGCGGTCCCCGGCTGTACTACCGCTTCGCTCTCCTGCAGCACCCGAAGCACATGTCCGCGGACCGGCGCCCGCACGGGAAACTCCTCCCGGGAGGACGTGCCCAGCCGCGCGAGGGCCGCCTGAGCCAGGTGCAGCTCCGAGGCCGCCACCCGTTCGCCGAACTCCGCGCTCGCCAGCTCCTCCCGTCGCATGCGCTCGGCGAGCTCCGCCTGCTCGACGAGAAGCGGAGCGCTCGCTCCAGCGCGGAGCAGCGCGCGCTGCCGCTCCGCATCCCGGACAGCGAAGGCAGAGGCGGCACGCGCGCGCTCGACCGCCGCCACGGCCTGGCTCAGCGCTGCCCGGGCGGCGGCGATCCGTGCCTGGGCCTCCGCCCGTGAGCGAGGATCGAGCAGTGGGGCGGCGAGCGGCACCAGGCGTGCGACGATCGCACCCCGCTCCACCGAGTCACCCGCGCGAAGCGTGATCCGGGCGAGCGTGCCTGCGAGCGGCGCCGATACCAGGTAGCGATCCTTCACTCTTGTCCGCCCGTCCTCGTCCACCGTGATCACCAGCGTGCCCCGAACGGCCGGCGCGGTCTCCACGGCCACGGGTCGCGGACGCAGCCCGAGGGCAAGGGTCACCCCCAGCCCCACGGCCAGTGCCACCCACAGCGCTCGCTTGACCTTCCGCTGGCGACCCGGCCGCCGGGCCGGTAGAGCGCGCGAGCGCATGCTCAGCGGCGCGGCCGCGGCAATCGTCGGCGAGGGAGCGACACCGCTCTCGGGGAGAGCCACTGGAAGCGAATTGGTCTTCGTCGACTGTTCCGGCATGGCTACTCTCTCGTCTTGAGGACCCCGATGAGGTCCAGGTGGTCGAGCTGGCGCCGTACCAGGAGGCCACTGGCCGCGGAGGCGGCCAGGGTCAGGAGCACCGCGAATGCGAGGCGCTGCGCCGACACGTCGCCGGGCAAACGGAACCGCTCCGGATGGCTCATGTTGACCACCCAGGCGGTGAACCAGCGGCTCAGCAGCAGCCCCAGCGGGAGCGCCACCAGAACCTGCAGGGCCAGCTCGGAGAGCAGGATTCCGGAGACCTCACCCCGGGTGAAGCCGAGCACCCGGAGGCTGGCGAGGTCCCGGCTTCGCATCGACAGCGCCACCCGGGCGTTGTTGTAGACTACCCCGATCGCGATCGTTGCGGCGAACGCGGTCAGCACCGCCGAGATGATCAGCATGGAGGTCCCGCTCTCCTCGCGGAAATGGCGGATCGCGTCGGGCCGGTTGCTGATGGAGACGACCTGCGGCATGTCGTTGAGTCGGCGCTCCACCTCTCGCCGAAGTGCCGGCTCGACCGTAAGCGAGACCGTGTTGCTGCTCGGCGCCTCGCCCAGCAGCGATTCCAGCACCGCCTTCCGCAGGTAGAGCTGCAGCCCTGCCATATCCTCGACCAGCCCGACCACCGGCACGCTCAGCGCCTGCCGCTCCCCTTCCAGGATCTTCACCGTCAGCGTGTCGCCCGCGCGGATGAGCAGCGCCCGGCCCAACTGCGCGCTCATGAGCACACCCTCCAGCGGAAGGGCGACCTCCCGAGCCCTCCCCGTCTACCACCCGCCGGAGCTCGGCCCCCTCGGGGTAGCCCAGCACGGCGACGTCCCGGCTACGCTGGCCCGCCTCGACCCGCGCGGCCGTCGTCCGCATCCCTTCCGCTCGCAGCACGCCGGGAAGCCGGGCGAGGGATCCGATCACCCGGTCGGGCAGCGGGTCCCGGAACGCGATGCTCAGGTCTTCCCGCCAGGCGCGCTGGAACTGCACGTCGAGCACCCGTTGGATGGCGTCCTGGCTGATCCGTCCAACGACGAGGATGGCGATAGTGGCGGCGATTCCCAGGGACGACAGCAGTGTGCGCAGCGGACGACGCTCCAGCTCCCGCAGGACCATACGCGCCGCCTGCGATATGTAGCGGTCGAGGCCGAGCCGCTCGGTCACCAGCGGCCGGTACACCGCCGGCGAAGCCGGCCGCATCGCCTCCGCCGGGGTGAGCCGTACCACCTGACGCACCGCCGCGGCCGCCCCTGCGATCGCCGACAACAGGCTGACGGCCGTCCCGGCGAGCCCCACCGCCGCGGATACGCGGTAGCTGAAGAGCGGGAAATGGAAGACGTCGATGTACAACTCGGTGAGGCCGCGGCCCAGCACGGCCCCGAGGCCGACCCCGAGCACGGCGCCGAGCAGGACGAAGACGGAAACCAGCTTAAGGAAGTGAAGCCCGATGTCGAGGTCGGAATATCCCACCGCCTTGAGCGTGGCGATCTCCGGCCGCTGGAGGCTCACCAGGCGCGAGAGCACCACGTTCACCAGGAAGGCGGATACGCTGAGGAAGATGAGCGGGACCACCGTGGCCCAGGCGCGGAGCTGGCCCATCTCCTCGAGCACGATGTAGTTCGAGGCCTGACGTGCCTGCGCCCACCGCCGTGAATCCACCGTACGGCTCGAGCACGCGGTCGATCTCCCGCAACACCGCTTCCTCCGACGCGCCCGGTTGCAGCCGGAACACCACGTCGTTGAAGGCACCCTCCATCTGGAAGGCGGGGGCGACTACCGCGCGGTCCATCCAGAGCACGGCGAAGCGCTCATCGTCGGCGAAGGTCCCGGCCCCGGGCGGCTGGGGGTAGACGAACTCCGGTGAGCTGGCCAACCCGACGACGCGGAGCTGGCGCAGCTTGCCGTTGATGATCGGGGGACGCTGTCGCCGGGAGCGATGCCGTTCCGGCGGGCGAACGCGGTGAGGAGGACCGCCTCCTCGGTCCGCCCCGCCTCCGGCAGCCGGCCGGCCTCGAGGATCAGGCGGTTGAGCGGCGGCTGTGCTCCCCCTGGGAGGCTCACGATCTGCCCGATGGGGGACTGCACTCGCCCGGGAAGCGGCAGATTGACGGTCTGGACCACGCGGCTCTGCACCATCGCGACCCCTGGTATCGCCTCCAGCCGTCGGGCGATGCTCTCCGGTGCCCGCTTGAGCCGGACGAACGCATCGGCGAAGTGGTAGCGCTCGTAGTAGGCGTTTCTCGAGCGCTCCAGAGAGTCCCAGGTGCTCTGGAACGTCACGAAGCCCGCGACCCCACAGGCGACCACCAACGCCACGGTGAGCACCTGGCCCTTTCAGCTGGACCAGGTCGCGGAGGAGCTTCCGGTCGAGCGTGCTCACCACTTGAGGCTCTCCACGGAGGCCCGCACGGACGGTCGCACCTCCTGCACGATCCGGCCGTCCGCGAGCGTGACCACCCGGTCGGCGATCGCCGCGATCGGGACGTTGTGGGTGATGATCGCGGTCGTGGTGCCGATCTCGCGATTCACCCTCACGATGGCATCCAGCACCATCTTGCCGGTCTGGAAGTCGAGGGCGCCGGTGGGCTCGTCGCAGAGCAGGACGTCGGGGCGCTTGGCCATGGCCCGCGCGATCGCCACCCGTTGCTGCTCGCCGCCCGAGAGCTGGGCCGGGAAGTGGTCGAGGCGGTCGCCCAGCCCCACCAGGTCGAGTACTTCCTCGGGGTCATACGGTGCCGGGGCGATGTCGGTAACCAGGGCGACGTTCTCCCGGGCCGTGAGGCTGGGAATGAGGTTGTAGAACTGGAAGACGAATCCGACGTGATCCCGGCGGTAGCGGGTGAGCTCGCTCTCCGACGCCCGGGTGAGCTCACGCCGGCGATAGAACACCCGCCCCTCGGTGGGCAGGTCCAGCCCACCGAGGATGTTGAGCAAGGTTGACTTGCCGCTGCCCGAGGCGCCGAGCAGGACCAGGAACTCGCCTGCGGCGAGGTGGAAGTCCACCCCGCGGAGCGCGTGCACCTGCGACCTCGCCCATCCGGTACACCTTGGTGAGCGCGATGGTCTCCAGCACGGCCGCCCCCGGGCGGGAGAGATCCCGCCGAGGGGCGCTCGTGTCGTGCACTGACATCAGACCGCTCATCGCGCTACGGCCCCGACCGATGCCCCGGCATGCGCTAACCTGGCGATATCAGCTCCGACAACTGTGCGGAGCTTCCCTTCGAATCTGCGCATGGTTCCCTCGCTCCGAAGTGTGTTAGCGTCGTGAGCAACCGCCATTCAGCGAGCGGTGCTGGAGCGCCAGCCCCCACAAGACACTACCCCCCCAGTTCCGAAGAACTTGGGAGTCGGGCATGAGGACTTCTTCATTGTACGGCGTGACTCTTTTCATGGAGGAATCAGGACCTTCCGCTGCTGAACTGATCGGCAGGATCAGCGGCGTGTTTGCTACGGGGTCGCAATCGAGGCGGGTCTGGGTCGACCAAGGTGCCTTCGCTCAAAGGCACTGGTTCGCCGTTCGGGATTGAACCGGCTCCGGGGCATATGCTTCAGGACGACGCGCCGATGTCGGCTGACGCGAGCCGGGCCAGCGCGTCCCGAACCCGTGTGGGATTCTCCCGCCCGACTGTGCGGACGGCATCCTCCAGCGCGCTGCACCACCGCTGCAGCGTCGCCAACAGCGAACACGCGATCGCCGCGGCCGCGATCGCGGTTCCCCGCTCGCGGCCGATCTCGTTGAAATCCGCGCGAAGGTGATCGATCGCCTGCCGATCGTCCACCAGCCTGCCCGCTGTTCGCTGGTCGAGGTGGTCGAGCAATGCCTCGAGGAGGTCACCCGTGCGCCGGTAGGGCTCCTCGAACTGGTCCGCCAGATAGCGGACGGCAGCCCAGCGGTCCCAGAAACCGGCGTGCGGGTCGCAGGCGGGCGACAGGTGCTGGCGTACCTCGTCGAGCCAGCGGCCGTTGAGCGCGGTCAGCTCGGCGGCGAGTGTCGTAGGGGCTTCCATTCGGGTGCCTCGGTCGAAAGACACCGCATGTATACCGGCCGCGCCATGAACCCGGCGTGAAGGCATGGCGAAGGGCCCTTTACCCGGGCTAAGTCAGCGCTTTCACGGCCTGCCCAAGCAAGCCCGGGAGCGGTGCGAGGACCACGATGGTCAGCTACTCGCTGCGGGTGCGGGGACGGCGAGCACCTGGGGCCCACACGCGAGGATCACCACGTCGAGGCGAAGCGATTGGCGAGGCCGTGCCGAGCAGGACCAGGAACTCGACGACGACGGGCCTCAGTCGTCCGTAGAGTTCGCCCCGTAGACCTGTTCACCCGGCCGGACCTCAGGATGCGAGATCCGTCCCCCAAGAGTCGCGACCCACGCCAACGCCACGGATACACCGATGGCGAGGACCATCGTGCCCAGTCCCCAGCCGCGGCCGAGCACCCCTCGCCGCAGCAGCCACAGCGCGGTGGCAGCGATGAATGCCAGTACCCCGGTGGCGATCGTGGCGGCCAGAGCGGCCTCCTCGTGTGACTCGATCAGCGATTCCGGCCGCCCCGCCATGTTCTCGAGCATGTGCTCGGCGGGCTCACCGGTGAGGAAGGCGACCCCCGCGGCCAGCCCCGCGAGGAGCAAGACGACCAGAGCGGTGCGCTGCAGGGTGACATTCTTTCGCCACAGACCGGCCGCGAGCAGCGCGGCCCCGAAGGGAACTCCGAGAACCGGGAGGTGGCTGACGATCAGGTGCCAGTGGGCGTCCGACATATGAACCGTCCAAGAAGAGTGGCTACCAGCAAGATCGTGCCCCTACCCTGAAGCGGCTGTGAAGCGGGGGTGAAGCGCCTCCCACGACCAGCCACTCCTTGCGCTGCGGCATCGGTGCGTCCTGCAGCCGGACGACCGGTGCAAGGCGGCGAGCACCAAAGAGCATGAGGACTTCTTCACATTACGCCGTGACTTTTTTCACAGGCGGGGAATACCATCTCACACATGCTCGAATCCTCCACGACGGGCCTGGAATTCGCCCGTCATGTCGCCCTGGCTGGCCTGACCGGGCTCGCCGTCGGGATCGAACGCGAATGGTCCGGGCACGCCTCGGGTCCACGGGCCCGCTTTGGAGGAGTCAGGACCTTCCTGCTGCTGGGACTGATCGGCGGGATCAGCGGCGTGTTCGCTGCAGCGGGATGGGTCGCCATCGGGGCGGCTCTGATCGGGAGTGCGGCGTTGCTGGCGATACTGGCCTACGTGGTCGCCTCGCAACAAACCGGCGACCGCGACGGGACGACAGAGACCGCCGCCCTCCTGGTCCTTGCCACAGGCGGTCTCAGCGGGCTGGGCTACACCGGCCTCGGAAGTGGCGTCGCGGCTCTGGCTGTGTTGGCGTTGGCCGAGAAGAGTCGGATCCAGAAGTTTGTCGCGCAGATCGGCGAGCATGAGCTACTCGCGGCCCTCCGCTTCGCGGTGCTCGCCGTGGTCGTGCTGCCCCTGCTTCCCACCGGCCCGTTCGGACCGTACGACGCCGTCCGCCCTCGCGAGCTCTGGGCCATTGTCCTTGTGTTCTCCGGCCTCAACTTCCTCGGCTATCTGGCTCGCAAGGCCGTCGGACCGGACCGAGGCTACGCCATGACGGGCCTTCTCGGCGGACTGATCTCCTCCACCGCCGTCACCTTGAACTTCTCGCGGAGGAGTCGGGTCGAGCCGGAACATGCGGCGAGTCTGGCGCTGGGGGTCCTCGCCGCCTGCACCGTCGTCATTCCGCGTGTGTTGGTCATGACACTCGTGCTTGGTCCACCGGTCGCGCGCGAGCTCGCGGCCTACCTTGCGCCGCCCCTCGTCATCGGCAGCGGATTCGTGTACTGGGCATTGGCCCGGAGACGTCCTGCTGCACCGACGCGGGAGGCTCTGGACGCCAGCCCTCTCGGGCTTCTGTCTGCCGTCAAGATGGCTGCGGCTTTTCAGGTGGTTCTCCTGCTGGTCCCGGCAGTCCAGCGCCTCTGGGGGACCGAAGGCGTGCTGGGCACCGCAGCCGTGCTGGGGCTCACCGATGTGGACGCGCTCACGTACTCGATGACGCGTCTGGGCGCGACCGGATATGCCGACTTGGCTGCTCGGGCGATCGGCGTGGGTATCCTCGCGAATACCTCACTGAAGCTGCTTATCGTACTCTCTGTGGGATCGCCGGGATTCCGACGCGCGGCGGCGCCGGGACTCCTGGCGTTGGGGGCTGCCACAGCCGTGGCGCTTGCCGTCCTGCGTTGAGCGCTCGGTCAGGCAGGAGTGCCGGCGGCAGCGACGCGGGAGTGAATGACACCACTCAGGATCTTGATCATTTGACCAAGCACCGCGGGGAGCAACGCTGCGACGATGATGACCAGCCACTCCTCCGGGTCCGGCCTCCGCACCTCGAGTAGCCGCGCCAACGGCGGACTCGAGACCGCCAGCACCTGCAGCCCACCCGCGAGCACGACGGCGCCCAGGGCAAATCGATTGGCGAGGATTCTCCGCCAGGAGAGCACGGCGCCCGAGCTGCGAGCGTTACCGAGATGGAAGATCTGAGCGAACGCCAGCGTCAGAAAAGCAAAGGTGGAGGCCCCCGCGGCGCGCTCCTCCCCACCGCTCATCCCCCAGGCAAACACCCCGAGCGTGCAGGCCGCGATGAGGCCGCCATAGACAACCGTGTCACGGAGCATGGTCCCCGACAGGATCGCGGCGCGCGGATCGCGCGGCGGCTGACGCATGATGTCGGCCTCGCCCGGCTCCACCGCCAGAGCGAGCGCAGGGAAGGTATCCGTGAGCAGGTTGAGCCAGAGGATCTGAAGCGGCAGCAGCAGCGACGGATGGCCGGCCAGGCTCGCCCCCAGCACGACGAGGATCTCCGCGAGATTGCAGCTGAACAGATAGAAGACGAACTTGCGGATATTGTCGAAGATGACCCGCCCCTGCTCCACCGCTACCGCGATGGTCGGGAACCGGTCGTCCTCGAGCGTGAGGTCGGCCGCTTCCTTGGCGAGGTCCGTTCCCCGCCCTCCCATCGCCACCCCGATGTCGGCCTTGCGGAGCGCGGCGGCATCGTTGACGCCGTCCCCCAGCATGGCCACGACCTCACCCCGGGCCTGATGGGCGGTCACGATCCGCAGCTTGGTCTCGGGACTCACCCGGCTGAAGACGGCGGTCTTCGCGACCGCCGCTTCGAGCTCGCGGATCGGAGAGCCCGTCCGCCTCCCGCCCATCCAGCACCTCATCCCCGTCGCGCAGCACGCCGAGGTCGCGGGCGATGCTCTCCCCGGTGAGCCGCTGGTCTCCCGTCAGCATCACGGTCCGGATGCCCGCACCGTGGAACACGTCGATGGTCTCCCGGACCCCAGGTGCCGGCGGATCGATCATCCCGACGTAGCCGACCCAGGTGAGAGCCCGGAGCGCCGACTCTTCCGCGGCCTTCACGTCGCCCGTCGCGAGCGCGAGCACCCGAAGTCCCCGTGAGGCGAGCTCCCGGTTGAGCGCCAGCAGCCGCTCTCTCTCCTCACTCGAGAGCTCCTCCGTTCCGGCATCGGTGCGCATCCGGTCGCAGAGCGGGCAGGACCCGGCGGGGCGCGCCTTTGACACAGGCCACCACGCCGGCGGGAGTCCGATGGAAGGTGGCCATGTACATCCGCTCGCTCGAGAAGGGCACCTCGACCGACTTCCGGCCAGTCGAGGCGAGCGCGCCGGGGATCGAGTCCGGCCTTCAGGGCCGCTACCAGCAACGCCGTCTCCGTCGGGTCGCCGCGCTGCTCCCATCCCTGGGCGGATGGCACGACCTCGCCCCGATTGGCCAGCGCGCCGATCCGCAGCGCGAGCGCAGTCCCGGCGGACGGGGCGAACTCGCCGGCGGGTATCGGTTCCTCCCGGTCGGCCAGCCGCAGCACCGTCGCGGTCATCTCGCCCGTGGTGAGCGTGCCCGTCTTGTCGGTGCAGATGACGGTGGCCGAGCCGAGGGTATCCACGACAGGCAGGTGGCGCACGAGCGCGCGGCGCCGCGCCATCCGGTGCATTCCGACGGCCATCGCGATCGTGCCCACGACGGGCAGTCCTTCCGGAACGGCTGCGACCGCCAGCGCGATCGCGGTCTGCAACAGCTCGTCGAGCGGTTGACCCTGGAGATAGCCGAGCCCGGCGACGAGGACGGCCACGGCGATCGCCACCGCGGCGAGGCGGCGTCCCAGGGCATCGAGCCGCAGCTCGAGCGGGGTTCGCTCCTCCTGTACGCCGGCGGTCAGCGTGCCGATCCGGCCCACCTCGGTCGCCATCCCCGTGGACACGACCACGGCCGTCGCGTGTCCCGCGACGGCCGCAGTTGTCTTATAGACCATGGTGATGCGCTCGGGCAGGGGGGTGTCGGGAGTCAAGGGCCCGCCGGACCGCTTGTCTACCGGCATCGACTCGCCGGTCAGCGACGATTCGACCGTCCGCAGCTCGACGGCTTCGACGAGCCGGGCGTCGGCCGGCACACTGGCGCCCGCCTCCAGCACGATGACATCGCCGGGCACCAGCGAGCTCGCATCGATCTCGTGCGCGAGTCCATCCCGCCTCACGGTCGCCCGGGAGACCTCGAGGCGAAGGAGCGCCTCCATCGCCCGATGCGCCCGCAACTCCGTCCCGAAACCGATGGCCACGTTCAGGACGAGCACGGCGCCGATCGCGATGGCATCCGGGACATCACCCGAGAGCGCCGCCACCGCGGCAGCGACGACCAGCAAGGCCACGACTACGCTTCGAAACTGCTCGAGGAGGACCGACCAGGCGGAAACCGGAGGGGACCGTTCGAAGCGGTTGGGGCCGTGGCCAGCCAACCGCACAGCCGCCTCGCGCTCCGACAACCCGGCGGGCGCCGAGTTCAGCCTAGCGAAGACCTCTTCGATCGGAAGCGCATGCCAGGCGGGCGATACGAGAGGTGTGCTCAAGGCGAAGCAGGTTCAGCAGACCGCCGCCGTTTGGGAGGAGGTGGACCCGGGCCGACTCGTGCAGGCCGAAGCGTGAATGGGGGCCCCCGGCGTCAGCACGGCCCACACCGGATGATGATCGCTGGCGCCCTGGACTCCGGTCCACCACGCCGACGCTCCCCGGACTGGCCGGCGACCAGGCCGCGGGTCATGAATGTGATCCAGCGTGAATACCAGGTGGGTGGGTCCCAGCCATTCGCTCGTCCAGAGTGAACCCCTGGTGCCGCATCCGGGCGCGCCATGGCGTAGTCGTTGAAGTCCCCCGCGATGACGACCGGCCCGGAAAACCCTTTCGCGTCCTCCGTCACCGCTCGCGCCTGCTCCGACCGCTTCGGGTCCGAAAGCTTCACCATCGTCTCCAGATGCACGGCATAGACCAGCGACCGGCAGCCCGTGGACCCGGACGATGGCTGCGGTGGCCGTTCGCCGCAGCTTTCGCCCCCAGGCCTCATACGGCAGGAACACCTTCCAGCTGCGCTCGATCGGCCAGCGGGACAGGACCGCCGGGCCGTAGTAGCCCTTGGTCTCGGGGTGAATGACGGAGGGGTAGTAGGCGTAGTTGAGCCCCAGGGCCCGCGCGATCCGGTCCACGCCTGTATCGTCCATCTCCTGCAGCGCCACGATATCGCGCCCCGCGGAGGCTGTCGCTCTGCAGCACAGTGATGGCGCGGTCGATCTCGCGCGACGCCTTGATGTTGAAGGTGACCACGCGGAGCGTTGCACCTGGCGCTGAGTGGTGACCGCGGAGCGCTGCACCTGGTGTCTGAGTGGTGACCACCGGCGTTGCGTACTCGCCCAGGAACTGGGGAGCCATCGGCGTTCAGCAGGTTCATCGACCGGCCGCAGCCGGTGGAGAGCAGGGCCGCGCCCAGAGCGAGAAGCCCGAAGATCTTGATTCGATGTGTCATATTGCGGATGTAATCTACCACGGGTACCTGCAGGCCATGCGAGCCATGCTTCTGGACCGGCCCGGGGCGCCCGCTCCGTCCGGCCGATCTCCCCGATCCCGAGCCCGGGCCCCGGACAGCTTCTGCTCGAGGTCCGGGCCTGCGGCATCTGCCGGACCGACCTGCACGTGGCCGACGGCGAGCTGCCCGATCCCAAGCTCCCGCTTGTACTTGGCCACGAGATCGTGGCCACGGTGGCGCGGGCGGGACACGGCGCCGAGCGTTTCCGGCCGGGCGAACGCGTGGGCGTCCCCTGGTTGGCTTGGACCTGCGGAACATGTGTGTACTGCCGGTCGGGGAGGGAGAACCTCTGCGACCGGGCCCGCTTCACCGGCTACCAGGTGGATGGAGGCTATGCCGAGTACACAGTGGCGGACGAGCGATTCTGTTTCGCGCTTGCCGGTCGGCATCGCCGATGTCCAGGCCGCACCCCTGCTCTGTGCCGGCCTGATCGGATACCGGTCCCTCCGCGCCGCCGGGCGACGCCGAGCGGCTCGGGATCTACGGCTTCGGTGCCGCCGGGCATCTGGTGGCGCAGGTGGCTCGGCACCAGGGCCGGCGGGTGTTCGCGTTCACCCGCCCCGGCGACACGGACGGTCAGGCGTTCGCCCGGGAGCTGGGTGCGGAATGGGCCGGCGGCTCCGACACTCGCCCACCGGAGCCGCTCGACGCCGCCATTCTCTTTGCGCCCATCGGGGCGTTGGTCCCATTGGCGCTCGCGGCCGTGGTCAAAGGCGGGACCGTGGTGTGCGCCGGCATCCACATGAGCGCCATTCCTTCCTTCTCTTACGATCTGCTCTGGGGCGAGCGGGTCGTGCGGTCGGTCGCGAATCTCACCCGGCAGGATGGCGAAGAGTTCTTCCGGCTGGTGTCGGGATTGCCGCTGCGCGTAGCGGCCGAGCCGCTGCCGCTCGAGCGCGCGAACGAGGGGTTGGCTCGCCTGCGTTCGGGTGCGTTGAAGGGCGCCGCCGTGCTCGTCCCTCGCTAGTGCTCGAAGACGATCTGGATGTTACGGCCGCGGTAATAGGGCTGCTCCTTCCCGTCCACGACCCAGTAGACCTCGGACTCGAGCGGCACCCGCATCCCGCCCCGCTCGTCGTATCCGCGGAATCGGCCTCCCCACGGCAGCAGGCCGTAGCGGCCTTTGCCTGAAGCGCGCGCCCGGGCTGGTGTCGTCACTCCGAGGATCTCGTCGCCGGGCCCGAACTCGAAATCCAGCGACACCGTCACCGGGCCGTCCTGCAGGGTGGCGCGGGCATGGGACGCGTCGATCGCACTCCAACTGACCCGCTCACCGGGAAGCAGCGCGGTCGGGAGCCAGACCGACTCCGCGAGGTAACGCTGGAGCGCTCCGGCCCGAAGCTCGGCTCCGTCCGCGGCCGAGGCGACGGGAATCACGCCGAAGACGGCCGCGAGCATCGACGCGCTCCCGGCGACGTACGCGTCCCGCACCCACACGCTGCCGAATGGATTCATGCGGATACGCGCGTCCCACAAGAACCCGGGCGGGCTGGCGGCGAAGACCTCCATTGCCTCGAAGGGCTGCCATCCCGCCGCGGTGTCCGCGCTTTCCTTGCTGCGAAACTCGCCCATCTGCACGATGCGCGCGGCCCGGACGTAAGGTTGACCGTCCCGAAGCACCGCACGGAAGTAGCGCCGCACTGGATCGGGCAGCGAGGACAGCGAAGCAAAGTCGACGCGCTCCTCGACTCGTGCACGCGTCCTCGGCAGATGCCGGGTCAGGCGCTTGCTCTCCCCGCGCCATCGACGCGAGGCGACCAGTGCGGTCACCGCCCCGACAGCCGCCGTGCCGCCGAGTACCATCGCGACCCTACGCACCTCCACCTCCGTTCACGTGTTGGCCCATGGTAGTGCCGGAACGCGGAAGGCGTCGACAGACGCGGATGAAGAAAGGTTCATTCTCGGCAAGGTCCAGTCTTCACACAGCCGACGGTAGACTGTTCCGCGTTCGAAGAGATGCCTGCACCCACAGCCGACGAGGAAAATCGTGACTCTGACGACCCGCCGCGGGTTCATTCGACACGGGGCCGTTGCCGCCGCCGCCCTTCCCGCGATCGCCTCCACCCTCGGTGCCTGCAGCGAGACCAAGGCCGACAGCGCCGCCGCCAAGCCGACGCCACCTGCCCCTCCGGCACCGACGCCACGGCAGAAGGCCGACCAGATGGACGCGATGCACGAGAAGGGTGTGAAGGCGTTCCCCGCGAAGACCGAAGGTCAGGGCAACCAGCTCCTGAAGCCGCGGGTCGAGAAGGGTGTCAAAGTGTACGATCTCGTGGCGGAAGAGATCCAGTGGGAGGTCGAGCCCGGCCGCAAGGTGAAGGCCTGGGCCTACAATGGCCAGGTGCCCGGCCCGCAGATCCGGGTGCGCGAGGGTGACCGCGTGCGGGTCAACCTGACCAACAAGCTCCCCGAGTCCACCGCGATCCACTTCCACGGGCTCGAGCTGCCCAACGATCAGGACGGCGTGCCGTTCATCACTCAGCCTCCGGTCAAGCCGGGCGATAGCTACACCTACGAATTCACGGTACCCAATGCCGGCTCGCACATGTACCACTCGCACCACAACGCCGCGACGCAGGTCGGCCTGGGGTTGCTCGGCGCGTTCGTGGTCGAGCCCCGCCGTCCGCTTCCGGCGCACAAGGCCCAGGTGGACTACGTGATGGTGCTGAACGACGGCTCGCACGGCTACACGCTGAACGGCAAGGGCTTTCCCGCCACCGAGCCGATCGTCTGCAGGCAGGGCCAGACCGTGCGGCTCCGGTTCATGAACGAAGGGATGATGATCCATCCCATGCACCTGCACGGGATGCACATGACCGTGATCGCGAAGGACGGGTGGGACCAGCCGGCGCCGTGGAAGTGCGACACCCTCAACGTCGCCCCCGGGGAGCGCTGGGACGTGCTGGTGAAGGCGACCAATCCCGGGACGTGGGCGTTCCACTGCCACATCCTGCCGCACGCCGAGTCGGAGCACGGGATGTTCGGGATGGTGACGGCGCTGGTGGTGCAGCCGGCGGTCGCCTGACGGCGCGACTACTGCGCGCCCTTCGGCCGATGGGCCGATGCCTCCGCCGCGGCGAGCGGCGCGGCTGGGACGTCTCCTCCCTGCAGGGCCGCGAGGCCCAGCCGCGAGAAGTTGATCGAGTTGCCCAGGATCCGCACCGCCTCCTGGTCCGCGTGGAAGCCCATCGAGTTCTCCGCCTCGACGAAATCGGCGAAGAACTGGGCCGCGCGCTGATAGCGGCGGGCCGTCGTCAGCGTGGGGGTGGAACTGTCCGCCTTCCCTGCCCGCTCGATCTCGCCGATCAGCTCCAGCAGCGCGTCGATCGCGATGTTCCGCATCTCGAAGGTGCGATCCTGAATCGTGTAGACCCGCTCGCGCAGCTCCTCCGCCGAGACCTTGTGGCAGGTCTGGCAGGCCTGCTCGAGGTTGAGGAGCGGGCTGCGCACATGGTGGTCGCTGATCTTGAGCGCTCCTCGCCGCTCGTAGGGCATGTGGCAATCGGCGCAGGCCACGCCCGACCGGGCGTGGATGCCCTGGCTGTACATCTCGAACTCAGGGTGCTGCGCCTTCAGCACCGGAGCGCCCGAGCGGGCGTGGGTCCAGTCCTGATGGCCGTTCGCTTCGTAGTAGGCCAGGATGCTGTCCACCTTGAGGCCGCGTGCCCAGGGGTAGGTGAGCCGCTTTTCCTTCCCCTTGAAGTAGTACTCGACGTGGCACTGGCCGCAGACGTAGGTGCGCATCTCCTGCCGCGAGGCGTCGCGGTTCACGTCGTAGTCGACCACCCCCTGCGATACCTTGAGCGCCTGGATCCCTTCGAGGAAGCCCGGGCGGGTGACGCGGAGCCCCATGGTCGCCGGATCGTGGCAGTCGATGCACGCCACCGGGTGGTTTCCGGCCAGTCGCTTGGCCTCGGCGTACGGCAGCGGATTCAGCTTCTCGAATCCCTTGATGAGATCGCCCCCGCCCGCCCGGCGGTAGGCGACGTACAGGGACGCGTGGCAATGCAGGCATGCCCCGGGTTGCTTGGCGGCCTGTTGCCGCTCGGTGAAGACCTGGTCGTCGAGCATGTAGGCGTGGCCGCGCTCCTCCCGAAAGTCCTTTGCGAAGGCGTAGCCGGCCCACATCTGCATGAGGCGCGGGTCCTCCTGGAGGCGGCTTTGGGCGACCACGGCGCGTGGATCGATGGCGGTCGGAGTCCGGGGCGTCGCCTCGCTCCCGCCGTAGCGAGTGTGGACCATGTCCACCGTCTTGCGATAGTCGTCGTACTGCTGAGGGAAATTCTGGCCCCAGACCGCGGGATCCACCGTGGTGTCGGTGAGCTCGACCACGCGGTAGAACGGATTCCGCGCCTCCTGCTTGCGCTCGAAGACGTTCGTCAGCAGCGCCGCAATCGCGAGCGTCACGAGCACCGATCCGAGCGCGGTCAGCACGATCCAGCGAGTGAGGCGGGGGGATCGGCGAGAAGGGACGTCGGGCGGTTGGGTCATCGTGTCTCCCGAGGTGCCAGGGTCAACGCACCAGGTGGCCCACGTAGGTATGGCAGCGAATGCAGGACTCGCGCGTCAGGGCGACCGGCGGGCCGTCGTGGATCTGCGGACGGTCGGTGGCCGGGCGTCCCGTCGCAGCGGTACGGATCCCGATCGACTCCTGGCTTTCCACCGGGTCGATCGCAGCAACGATGTCGGCGTGGCAGTCGCGGCAGGCGCGCTCGGTGATCGCGCGGTTGTGCGGCTTGATCTGCAGTGGATCAGGAAACCTTCCGGTGGTGAAGGCCAGCGAGTGCCAGAAGCCGTTGGTAGCCTTGGCGACGTACTTGCCGACCAGCTCGTGGGGCATGTGGCAGTCGGCGCACCCTGCCACGGCGCGGTGACTGGAGCGCTGCCATGCGTCGAAGTGCTCCTGCATGATGTGACAGTTGGCGCAGACGGCGGGATCGGTGCTGAGGTACGAGGCTCCTTTCGCGTAGACGAACGTGAAGGCGCCCAGTCCGAACGCGACCCCGATGAGTCCCACGGTCCCGATCGCTAGGCCGGTCGATGCGCATGCTCCACCGTATCGAGCGGTGATGCACCGGGCAAGTGCGGCGGGGCGACTGCGGTGGCGCGGACCCGCGTGCGGATGCGAGGAGAACTGAACATGGACCGGTCCGTCGTGCTCTTTCTCAAGGCGAGCCTGATCTGGCTCGCCGCCGGGGTGACCCTCGGCCTGGGCATGGCCCTGCACCCGCCACTGCTGGTGCACCGCTCGGCCCACATCCATCTCCTGGTGCTCGGCTTCGTGACCGGGATGATTTTCGGCGTGGGCTATCACGTCTTTCCCCGTTTCGCGGGCCGCCCGCTCCACCGTCCCGGACTGGTCATGCCGCACTGGTGGCTGGCCAACCTGGGGGTTGCCGCGATGGCGACGGGCTTTGTGCTCCGCGCGGGCGGAGTGGCCGCCGCGCCCGTGATCCTCGGGGCCGGAGGCACGTCGGCCGCTCTGGGCGCCTACCTGTTCGTCTACAACGTGTGGCGTACGCTGGGGTCGGCCCCTGTCGTGCCGGCGGGGATTCCGCCTGGCCATCGCCGTTCGCTTCCCGTCGTCCCGTGAGGCCTCGATGCCACCCCTGGTGCGCCGCTTCCTCAAGACCGCCATCGGCTTCCTGTTCATCGGGATCGGGCTGGGTGTGTACATGTTGATCCGTCGCGAACTCCTGGGCGTCTGGCCCAGCCCCTGGTGGATCAGCGCCCACACCCACGCGATCCTGGTCGGCTTCGTGATCCTCATGATCTTCGGCGTGGCACTGTGGATGTTTCCCCGCCCGGCGAAGGACGACCCTCAGTTCGATCCCAGGTTCGCGGAGGCGGCGTACTGGCTGATCACCCTGGGAACGGCGGCGCGGGTGGCCGGCGAGCTGGCCCGGGGGCTCAGTGACGCGGCGGCCGTGCGGTGGGCCGTCGTGGCCGGGGGCGGCGCGCAGGCACTCGGAATGGCGCTGTTCTTCTGGGCGATGTGGAGTCGCATCCGCGGACGGCGGGAGGAAGTCCTCTAGCCGCCGGGCATCCTCCATGCGAAGAAACCCCTCGGCGCTGACCGAGCGCGAATTCGACGTGGTCGTGGTGGGCGGCGGGATCTGTGGCTCCGCGATCCTGTGGGACGCGGCCCAGCGTGGACTCTCGGCCGCTCTGGTCGAGCGGGAGGACTTCGCCGCCGCGAACCTCGGCACACTCACTGAAGGTCGTACACGGCGGCATTCGCTATCTGCAGCATCTCGACTTCACCCGGGTGCGGGAGTCATCCCGCGAGCGCTCCGCTCTGCTGCGAATCGCGCCGCACCTGGTGCATCCGTTGCCCGTGATGGTCCCGACCTTCGGCCACGGACTCGGCGGCCGGGAAGCGCTGGGCGCGGCGTTTCTGTCTGCTCGAGAGCCCTCACCGCCACCCGCAACCGCCGACTCCCTGATCCCGCGCGCCGGGTTCCTCGCGCGCGACTGATCTCCCGCCGGCAGGTCCGCGATTGGTACCCGTATCTCGATCGTCCCGAGCTCACCGGCGCCGGAATATTCTGGGACGGCCAGCTCGCCAATCCTCCGCGACTGGTGTGGGAGTTCATCCGCACCGCGGCTGGGGCCGGTGCCGAGGCGGCCAACTACTGCGAGGTCGAGGACTTCGTTCGCCGGGGCAACCGCGTTGTCGGCGTGGCGGTGCGCGACCGCCTCGCCGGCGATCGGTTCGAGGTGCGCGCGAGAGTCGTGGTCAACGCCACCGGGCCCTATGCCGAGCAACTGTACGTCCGATGCGGCTTGCGGGCCGTCCGCCGGGTCCCCTTCTCCCGGGACCTGGCACTGGTGGTCAGGCGTCGTCCCACCAGACATGCTCTGGCGTTGCAGACCAGATACCGCGATCCCGATGCGGTCCTGAGCCGCGGCCCGCGGCACCTGTTCCTCGTACCCTGGCGCGACGTGACGCTGATTGGCGTGCACAGCGCGGTCTTCCCCGGTGACCCCGCCTGCCTCGCCGTGACCGATGAAGAGGTTCTTGGTTTCCTGGGCGAGATCAACGAGGCCGCACCGCACCTGGCCCTCACGCCGGACGACGTGGCGTTGGTGCACGCCGGACTGCTGCCGATTGGCGAGAGTGAACTGGTGGGCGGCAACGTCAGCTTCGGCAAGCGCTCGCTCGTGATCGACAACGCCGCGTCGGACGGCCTGGAGGGCCTGGTCACCGCGATCACGAACCGGTTTACCATGGCCCGGCGCGTGGCCGAACGAACCGTCGACCTCGCCTTTCGGAAGCTGGGAAAGACACCGCCGCCTTGCCGCACCGAGCAGATTGCGCTGGAGGGGGGTCGGTTCGGCAGCTTCTCGGAGATTCAGGCCGAGGGGGAACAAAGTGCCGCGGGGCTCGTCCCCGGAGATATCATCGAGCGCCTGATTCGCAACCATGGCTGCTCGTACGGGAAGGTGATCCGGGTGGCGCGCGAGAGCCCGGTGTTGGCGAGACCGCTCGGAGCCTCGAGGGTGCTCCAGGCGGAAGTGGTCTACGCGATCAGGGAGGAAATGGCGCAGACCCTCGCGGATTGCGTCTTCCAGCGCACCGAGCTCGGCACCGCGGGTCACCCGGGTTTGGCGGCCCTCGAGGAGGCCGCCGGGCTTGCCGCCTGCGAGCTGGGGTGGGGCCCGGAGCGAACCACGACCGAGATGGCCGCCGTTCTCGCGCGCTTTCCCGGCGCGCGGAACGTCGCCACCCCTCGCTCTTGGCGCCGCTAATCGGTACGTTATACTCGTACAACCCCCCAACACGCACGGACTCCCGTCCTCGCTCTTGCTGAACGCATCTCCACGTCCGTGCACTGCCTGCTACCCAGAAGGGACGCCGGTATGAGCCGAAATTCGTTCGCATGCACCACAACCGTCCTTGCCCTGCTGCTTGCTCCCATCCACTTCGCCACAGCCCAGGAAACCGGCACCGTCACCGGGACCGTCACCCGCGCCGAGGGCGGCGCGCTGAGCAGCGTGTCGGTGTCGGTCGCGGGCAGCGGGGAGGAGACGGTGACGGGGAACGACGGGAAGTACACGCTCCGGCGGGTGCCGGCGGGGCCACAGACGATCGTGTTCCGCTGGCTGGGTTACAAGCCCACGGAGGTGCAGGTCGTGGTCGAGCCCGGCGCGACCGTCACCGCCGACGCCGCGCTCGAGGCGGTGATCATCTCGCTGGGTGAGATCGTGGTCGAAGGTGCCTCACGGGCGCCCGAGCGGATCACCGAGGCGCCGGCGGCGATCTCGGTCGTGCCGCAGGAGCAGCTTCAGGCCGTGGCCGTCACCGGCCAGGCGCCGATGGCGCTGCAGGCCGTGCCCGGCGTGGACATCACCCAGAGCGGCATGAACGACTTCAACGTCAACGCCCGCGGGTTCAACTCCACCCTCAATCGCCGGGTCCTCGTATTGCAGGACGGCCGCGACCTCGCCATCGCCTTCCTCGGCTCGCAGGAATGGAACGGCATGACCCAGCCCCTGGAGGACCTGGGCAAGGTCGAGATGGTCCGCGGGCCAGGCTCCGCGCTCTACGGCGCCAACGCCTTCAGCGGCGTGGTCAACATCACGACGCCGACGGCCCGCGAGATCCTCGGCAACCGCCTCACGGTGGCCGGCGGAGAGGTCGAGAGCTTCCGGATGGACGGCCGGCACGCCTCGGTGTTCGCCGACGGACGGCTCGGACTCCGGCTGAACGGCGGGTACAACCGCAGCGACACGTTCTCCCGCTCCCGTACCCGGTTCGACGGCACCTCGCTCCAGGAGGAGTACTCGCCGGCGACCGACGAGCCGGTGCCCCTCAACCGGGAGGTGCTGCCGCTCGCGGGACAAAGCCTCGACGCCGCGGGCGACGCGGTCGGCGACCGGGACCCGCTGGTCAACGCCTACGGGGCCGGCCGCCTCGACTACTACCTGGACAACGGCTCGGTGCTCAGCGTGGACGGCGGTGCCTCGCAGGTCGAGAACGAGATCTTCGTGACCGGCATCGGCCGGGTGCAGGTGAGCAAGGCGATCAAGCCCTACGCCCGCGCCGCCTGGGCCGCCGAGCGGTTCAACGTCTTCGGCTTCTGGAACAGCCGGACCTCGCTCGACCCGCAGTTCTCGCTCACTTCGGGCCTGCCGCTCGAGGAGCGCTCGGACATCTTCCACCTCGAGGGCCAGACCAACTTCAACTTCCAGGAGGAGCGCGGACGGGTCGTGGTGGGCGCGTCGGCGCGGAACACCAAGGTCAACACCTCCGGCACGCTGATGAACCTGGCGAACGACGACCGGAACGACGATCTCTATTCCGGCTACGGCCAGGTCGAGTACAAGGTCACGCCCCAGATCCGACTGGTCGCGGCCGGCCGGTTCGACGACGGCGACCTGATCGACGCCCAGTTCTCGCCCAAGGGCGCGATCGTCTACAGCCCGAACGAGAACCACTCGTTCCGCGCCTCGGTCAACCAGGCGTTCCAGACGCCGAACTATTCCGAGTTCTTCCTCCAGGTCCCGGTCGCCGCGCCTTCGGCCGCGCCGCGGCAGCTGGAGGGCGGCGTCGAGCAGTACTACGCGGCGCTGCGTGCGAGCCTGCCGCCTGCGGCGCCTGGCGGGTCTCACCATCACCGACAATCTGCCCTGGAATTTCTCGCCCTCCACCAACGCGCTCGCGCTGGGCAACAGCGAGCTGGAGGTGGAGACGGTGACCGGCTGGGAGCTGGGCTACAAGGGCACGCTGAGCGAGAAGGTCTACGTGACCGTGGACGCCTACATCAACGAGCTCAGCAACTTCGTGACCGACCTGCTGCCGGGCGTGAATCCGGCGTATCCCTCGTTCGCGCTCACTGACGGCGTGGATCTCCCTGCCGAGCTGACCGCGATCGACCAGCGAATCCAGCAGCTCCAGCAGGGCGGACAGCTCAACGCCCAGCAGGCGACGGCGCTGCGGGCTCCCATTCCGCTGCTCCTCGGCGGATATCAGCAGCTCTCCGTCGGGACCACCATCCAGGGCGGCAACGCCCTCGCCACCCTGCCCGACGGCAGCCGGGCGGTCGTCCTCTCCTACACCAACGCCGGCCAGGTCACCGAGCGTGGCGTCGAGATCGGGCTCGGCTATCAGTTCACGCCCGAGCTCAGGGGCGATGTCTCGTTCACCGGGTTCGACTTCACCGTGGACGAGGACCAGCAGGCCGCGGGCGACCAGCTGCTGCCCAACACGCCCAGCAAGAAGGCGACGCTCTCGGTCAGCTACGTGGGCCAGCAGGGCTTCGACGGCAACATGACCGTGCGCCTGGTGGACGGCTATCAGTGGGCGGCGGGCATCTTCTCCGGCTACGTGCCGGCCAGCGAGTTCGTGAACCTGAGCGCCGGGTACCGGGTCAACAACTACTTCCGGGTCCACGCCACCGCGACGAATCTGCTGGATCAGGAGCGGTTCCAGATGTACGGCGGGTCGGTGATCGGACGGCGGATTCTGGGAGGGGTGACGGCGACGTTCTGAGGGAGGGACGGCGGGACGGCGCTAGGGCGGGACGGCGCTAGGCAGCGTACCTCATCCCGAGCGAAGCGAGGGACCTTCTCCGCGGGTATCGAACCCCGGGTGAGAAGGTCCCTCGGTCGCTTCGCTCCCTCGGGATGAGGTAGGTTCGCGTTTCGCCGTTCCCCGGCGCGGCTAGGCCGCTAGGACTCGCGGCGTCAGAAGGAGATCGAGGCGGTTACGGTCTGCTCGGGAGGGACGTCCAGCGGGACTGGTTGCCCCTCGATGTCGCGGTAGTCTCCGCAGCCGAACGTAAAGCACGCGCCCAGATAGTATCTGCCCACCGGAACTACCTCGAAATCGAAGGTCCAGTCCACCGGACCGCCGTTGAGCGCCACTTCGATCACGGCGTTGCGCCGGTCCATGTCGGCCACCGAGATGTAGAGCTGCGCCACCCCCGCGGCTGGAGCCGGCGGGGGGTCGCCGAGCAGGTGGACTTCGCCCGTGACTCGGCCCGCCTGCGGCGGGGTGCCGCCGTCGTCGGAGCAAGCCGTCGCGAGGAGCAGGGCCGTGAGTAGTCGGATCGTGTGTCGCAACGTCAGCCTCGTTTCTTGAAGAACTGTACGGCGCGCTCGTGCTTTTCGGCCGCGGCCCGCGTCTTGAACGTGCCGAGGTTCCGTCGCTTCCCGGTCTTCGGGTCCTTCTTCTTCGAATACAGGCGGTATCCGCCTGACGCAAGCTTCCGAATCATGTTGTCCCCTTTCGCAACACCCCGACGAGCCTATCAACCACCACGCCGAGCCGCCGCCACCGCGGCGGCCTGCCGCGCCCGCAGCGCGCTGCTGGCCCTGACCGGACGCACGTCCGGCTGATCGAGTTTGCGAAGGCCCTCAGGCAGCTGGGCGATCTGCCCGAGGCAGTGCGCCCGCGCTTCCGCCAGCGTCGGATGGGGCCGCAGAAGCTACGCCTGCGCGCATCACCGGCTGCAGCAGCGATTCCACGCCCTCCGCCGGCGGCGGCTCTTCGGCCAATGCCAGCACATCCTCGTCGTGCAGCCGATAGATCGCCTTCGCGCCGACCCAGGTCTCCTTCCCTTCGCTCAACTTGAGAACGTCCCGGCCATTGTACTCGACCAGCTTGTACACTAGATCCACCGACGGCGCATCGGCCGAGACGTTCATCCGCGTACCGACCCCGAAGGCGTCGATCGGTGCCCCGGCCGCGAGCAGCCGCTCGGTGTCGTGCTCGTCGAGCCCGCCGCTCACCAGGATCCGGACCGCCGGAAATCCCGCCTCGTCCAGGATCCGCCGTACCTCGCGGCTGAGCCTGAGCAGATCGCCGCTGTCGAGCCGCACACCGGCCAGCTTGTGCCCCCGGGCCGCGAGCTCGCCGGCGACCACCGCCGCCTTCCTCGCCCCCTCGAGCGTGTCGTAGGTATCGAGCAACAGTATCGCATCGTCGGGAAAGGCGCGGGCGTACGCGCGAAAGGCCTCCAGCTCGTCCGAAAACGCCGTCACGTAGGAGTGTGCCATCGTTCCGGCCAGCGGGATGCCATACACGCTGCCGGCCAGCACATCGCTGGTGGCGCCGCAGCCCGCGAGGTAGGCGCACCGCGCGGCCTTGAGTCCCGCATCCATGCCATGACTCCGGCGCATCCCGAACTCCGCCACGGACCGTCCGTCGGCCGCGAGCGCCACCCGCGCCGCCTTGCTGGCCAGCACCGTCTGAACGTGGACGAAGTTGAGCAGTGCGGTCTCCACGATCTGCGCCTCGATGAGCGGAGCCGTGACCTCGAGGAACGGCTCGTCGGCGAAGAGGACCGTTCCCTCCGCCACCGCGCGCACTTCGCCGGTGAACCGCAGCGCGCCGAGATGATCGAGGAACGCCGGCTCGAAACGCCCCAGTGTGGCCAGGCGAGCCAGCGCGCCATCGGAGAACCGGAACCCCCGCAGGTATTCCAGCGCCTCCTCGAGCCCCGCCGCGACCAGAAATCCGCGGCCGGGAGGCAGCCGCCGGGTGAAGAGGCTGAAGGTCGCCGGCGCCCGAATCCCCTCGCGAAAGAAGGCGGCCGCCATCGTGAGCTCGTACAGGTCCGTAAAGAGGGCCGCGTCCTCGAGCAGCAGCGGTCCGGAGCGAAACGATCCAGGGTCGGGGCGAGTCATGCTCTAAGCTATCATCCGACCGGCGAGCGGCGCTTGCGACCGCCGACGGCCCTTCGCATCCTTCCCGCCATGCAACAGATCAAGGGCGCGGTGCTCAAGTCCCGGCTGGCGTTCGTCCAGGAACATTTCGGCAAGGAGGGGGTCCAGCGGGTACTGGACGCGCTCCCCGTGGCGGACCAGCGAACGCTGCGCATGCTGTTCACCTCGAACTGGTATCCTTTCGCGCTGGGCAAGGCGCTGGACGACGCGATCGTCCGAGTGCTCGGCGGAGGGAAGCCCGAATTCTTCGAGCGGCTGGGCGAGGCGTCAGCCGAAAAGAACCTCGCCACCGTCCACGCCGGCTTCCTCACCAAGGGCGACCCGCACGCCTTCCTGGGCAAGTCGCCGGCCATCTATTCCCTCTACTACGAAGCCGGGCGCCGCGAGTACCAGGAGGTGGGTCCCCGCGAAGGGGTCCTCACGACCTACGACGCGGAGACCTTCAGCGCGCCGGATTGTCTGACGGTGGTCGGCTGGTACCGGAAGGCGCTGGAGATGTGTGGGATGAAAGGCGTGCGAGTCGTCGAAGAGGAATGCCGCGCGACCGGCGGGAAGGTCTGCCGCTATCGCGTGCGATGGGCGTAACGCTTCCGACCGGAGCAGAATCATGACCGCCGTTCAGCCAATTGCCCCGTGCCTGTGGTTCGACTCGCAGGCCGAAGAGGCCGCACGATACTATACCGGCATCTTCAAGAACTCGAAGATCGTCGCGATCACCCGGTATAGCGAGGCGGGCCACGACGTCCATCATCGGCCCGCGGGCTCCGTCATGACGGTGGAGTTCGAGCTGAACGAGCAGCCGTTCACCGCGCTCAACGGTGGGCCCCTGTTCACCTTCAACGAGGCCATCTCCTTCCAGATCATGTGCGCTAACCAGGAGGAAGTGGACTACTACTGGAACAAGCTGACCCAAGGAGGGGATCCGGCGGCCCAGCAGTGCGGCTGGCTCAAGGACAAGTTCGGCGTGTCCTGGCAGGTCGTGCCGACCGGAATGGTCGAAATGTTGAACGACCCCGACCGGAAGAAGGCCGACCGGGCCATGGAGGCGATGCTCGAGATGAAGAAGCTGAACATCGCCGAGCTGGAGCGGGCGTTCGCGGGCTAGCTCGTTCCCCGTAATTCCCACTGCACCCACCCGGGCGTTCCTTCTGAACGCCCGAGTTGTTCCACCTCCCGACCAAGGCCTGACCAGCCCGCGGTGAGACGGCATCCCCCTGCCCTGCGTATACCCTCATCGACGAGGGCACCAGCACTCCCTGGCGACGCTCCGCCCCAGGGACGCAACGGGCACCCACCACGGGGAGAGATAGCCAGATGCAAGCGAAGCCGATGCTCTATGTACTCGGGACCTGCCTGCTGGCCGCGACCGTAGCGGCCGGATCCGCCAGTCCCTCCTGGTTCGAGGCGCGCACCACGGGTGCCAAGGCGCTCGCCCTGCGGGGCGCGGCGGAGTTCGGAGTGGTCGATGGAGATGTGGGGCCCGGCGCGTTCGTGCTGACGCTGGGCGCTGACTCGCCGACCGGTGCCGTCGTGTTCACCTGGCCCAGCGGGCCACGGCCCGAGCCGGGCGTCTACCCGCTCGCCATCGACCCCGCCTCGGGGATCCAGGCGCTGGTGGTCACCGGTCCGCCGACCGCGCCGACCGGCGCTTTCCGCGCCCGCGGCGGCACGATCACGCTGACCCGCTCGCGGGGCAGCCTCCTCGAGGGACGATTCGAGATCCACGCCACGGGGTTCGAAGCTGCCGACCCCATGGATGAGGAACGGCAGCTCGTCGTGCGCGGGGAATTCACCGCGGCCGCGGGCTCACCTCACCAGACCCGGACCCTGTCGGCCGGCGGCAGGTAGAGCGTCTCCCCGGCCTTCACGTCGAACGCCGTGTACCACGCGTCGAGGTTGCGCACCGTGGAGGCCCGGTACTCGTATGGCGCGTGGCCGTCGGTGAGGATCCTGTTGCGCAGCGCGGGCTCCCGCAGCTTGCCGCGCCAGCCCTGGGCGAAGCTGATGAAGAACTGCTGGTCGCCGGTGAACCCCTGCACCGCCGGCGCCGGCTTGCCGCCGAGCGAGCGGCGGTAGGCGTCGTAGGCGGCGGCGAGCCCGGCGAGGTCGGCGATGTTCTCGCCCAGCGTCAGCTTGCCGTTGACCGCCAGGTCGGGGAACGGCTTGTACGCGTCGTACTGCGCGACGAGCCGCGCGGCGGACCCCTCGAAGTGCTTGAAGTCCTCCTTGGTCCACCAGTTGTGCAGGCGGCCCTTGGAGTCGAAGAGCGCGCCCTGGTTGTCGAAGCTGTGGCTCACCTCGTGGCCGATGACGGACCCGATGGCGCCGTAGTCCATCACGGTCGGCCGCTTGGGGTCGAAGTACGGCGGCTGCAGGATGGCCGCCGGGAAGTTCATCGCGTTCATCGCCGGCAGGTTCACCGCGTTCACGGTCTGCGGGGTCATCACCCACTCGTCGCGGTCCACCGGGGCTCCCAGCTTCGCGAGGCTCTTCCGGTAGTTGAACAGCGCCGCGCGCTCCGCGTTGCCGAACGCGTCGCCCGCCACGACCTCGAGCCCGCCGTAGTCGGGCCACTTGTCGGGATACCCGACGCCCACCTTGAGCACCGCGAGCTTGGCCTTGGCCTCCTTCTTCGTCGCGGGCGCCATCCAGTCGAGCCGGTCGATGCGCTCGCGGAAGGCGGCGATGAGGTTCGCCACCATCGCCTGGGCCCGCGCCTTCTCCTCCGCGGGGAACCAGCGGTCGGTGTAGAGCTGGCCGACGGCGAAGCCGAGCGCGTCGTTGGTGGCGGTGACCGCGCGCTTCCAGCGGTCGCGGGGCTTCTGGGCGCCGCTCAGCACCGGCCCGAAGAACGCGAAGGACTGGTTGTCGAGGGCAGCCGGGAGCACCGCCACGCGGGACTGGATGGCGTGGAAGGTCAGGTAGTCCTTCCACGTCTCGAGCGGCTCGCTCGCCGTGAGCGCCGAGATGCCGGTGACGGCACTCGGCTGCCAGACCACGAATCGCGCCGGCTTCCCGAGCCCGGCGGCGGCGAAGTACGTCTCCCAGTCGAGCCCCGGCGCCTTGCTGCCGAACTCGGCCCGGGTCCAGTGGTTGTTGCCCTTGGTGACGTCGCCCGACTGCTCGCGGGTCCAGTGCGCCTTGGCGATGCCGGTCTCGAGCCGCATGATGTCGGCGGCTGTCTTCTCCGGCTCGGCGACCTTGGCCAGTCCGAGCATGGCCGCGATGTGCGCCTGGTACTTGGCGCGGATCGCGGCCATCGCGGCGCACGAGTCCACGTAGTAGCCGCGGTCGGGCATGCCCAGCCCGCCCTGGAGCAGGAACGGCGAGTACTGCGTCGGATCGTCCAGGTCCTGCGCGACCCAGAGGCCGAACAGGTTCTCGGTGTAGAAGTTCGTGGCGTTGAACGCGTCCACGTCGGCGCGGAGGGTGGAGCCGAGGAAGCGGGCGAGGTCCTTCCGGTCGCGGATCGCGGCGATGGAATCGAGCGTCGGCTGCAGCGGCTTGAGGCCCGCCGCGTCGATGGCGCGTCGAGTCCATGAAGCTGGCGTAGTAGTCGCCGATCTTTCTGGACTCGGAGCCGGCCGCCGCCTGGGACTTCGCGGCCTCCTGGATCAGGTCGACCGTGCGGCGGTCGGTGAGCTCGGCGACGATGGCACCGGTGGCGTACGTGCTCCGGTCGGCCGGGATCTCGGTCCGGGCGAGCCAGGTGCCGTTGGCGTAGGCGAAGAAGTTGTCGCCCGGCTTGACCGAGCGGTCCATGCCGGCGGTGTCGAGCGTCGGCGCGGGCGGGTGAGCCTGACTGGCCTGGGCGGGAAGGAGCGCGGGCTGTGTCGAGATTGCCAGCAGCACGAGAATGGCGGACGGACGAATCATGGGTCCTCGAGCCTGCGGGTACGCGGATCGGTCGAACGGTCGGGCCAAAGATAAGCGCTACGCCGAGAGTAGTGCCTCCGACAGTACCTGGGGCAGTGCCTCGCTTTCCCAGTATTCCACGTGCGACAGAAGAAGGGTGGTGGCGCCCTCATCACGGCGGTTCATGACCTGCCTCGGGTCGGAGCCGCCCGGGAGGTCGTAGTACTCGAGTTCCCCACTGATGATATCCCATGGCGAGTAGATGTTCACCCATCGCGCCGGCCGGCTGTCGTAGTCCTGCAGCATCGGCTGGGCCGAGGCCGCAAGGGCCTCGCGCGCCTGGGTCGTCCGGCGGTGCTGGATGGCGAAAACGAAGGCGGTCTTGTCGAGAGGCGACCCGAAGGTGAGGAACAACGGCGTGCGCCGCGCGATCTCGCGCGTCGGCCGGCCTGCCTGGCGATCAATGGCATCCTCGCAGAGCAGCTGGTTGAGCACGTCGTAGCTCACCACCGAGCCGAGCGAGTGACCAACCACGACCACGCCGGCGTAGGCCTCCGCTCCTGTGACCGCATAGATGGCCCTGGCCCGGTCCGTGACGCATTCCCTGATCCGGGCACGCAACTCGGCGAAGCGGTCGAGGGTATGCGACTCGACGTATGCGGCCACGTCACCGAAGTACTGCACTAGGTACCGGCGGACCACACCGCTCAGCAGCAGTACCGCGACCCAGCTCACCAGCAGCCGCAGCGGCCAGTGGTTGTCCGACCCGCCGCCGGGCCAGAGCAGCAGCACTTCCCCGGCGACGAGCGCCGTGCCGATGCCGAGTGCCGCGAGCACCAGGAGCGACGACAGCCGCCGCCCGCCCCCACGGCCGGTGCGCATCCGTGAGCCGGCTGCTGCGACGAGATGCCAGGCCCAGGCCGTCAGGGCGTAGACCACCGCGATCACGGGCAGGGCGAGGAACGCGACGCTGAACCAGGTGTTGAGCGTCGCCGCGCGCCGTTCGCCGAGCAGGCTGCTCCAGCGAGGCATGTCGGCGTTCCACCCGCCGCCGTGCTGTACGTGCGACAGGATGAGCAACGGAAGGCCGAGGCCGGCGAGCACGGCCGCCAGCAGCGTGAGCGCGAAAGCGATGGCGCTCACCGGCCCGAGCGCCCGGTGCATCCAGCGAAGGCCCGGGCGTCGGCTGAAACTAGCGAGGCCGAGCGTCACTGCGAACAGCGTCGCGACGACGAGAAAGAGATTGAGAGTGATGGTCAGATCGCAGAACAGCGCGTCGCTGAGCCAGGGCGGAGGCGTCTGGCCGAGGGGGGCGCGGGCGGCGCTCACTACCAGCACCACCGCATTCATCAGCGCGAGCGCGCCGATGGTCGCGAGCGCCACCATCAGGAACGCCCAGGTCCGCACCGGGATGTAGTACGACTGCCAACGGCCGAAGACCCAGCGGGAGAAGCTCGTGGTGCTGTTCCGGATACCGTTGAACCCGGCGCGCAGCAGGAACCGGGAGATGTCTCGCAGCGTGACTTCGCCTTCGGTCAGCGGGGCCCAGTATCCCTCGTAGAAATGGAGCTCCCGCTGGACCGAGGGCAGCCGCAGGACCAGACGCTGCATCTGCACCCCGCCCAAGCGTACCGTCTCCGCCTCCGGCCGGGTCGAGGCGAACGGTTCCAGGCGGCGCAGCCGCTCGAACACCGCATCGAGCGTCGCGAACGGCACCTGCTGGCCCATCCCGTGGGTGATGAAGACCGCGAGCTTCCGAGCCGCGCCCGGCTCCTTCGGCGCGGGAGTGCCGGGGGAGAGCACCGTGTATTGCGATTCGGTAGCCGGGCCGGTTCGGAGCATGGTACCAACAGTTGTCACGCCGCTCCGGGGACGCAATTGAGCTTTAGCTCAGCACCTCCTTCAACGCGTCCAGCCGCTCGGCCCAGAACTCCTTCGTGCGCAGCACGGCTGCTCTGTCCGTCAGCTTTCCGTGCTGGATCGCGACCTGGCTCTTGGCGGCGCCCATGGACGTGAATCCCACCACCACTGAGGTCTGGTCCGGCCAGGTGATCCGCATGTGCTTCGGCGGCGTGGCGGTGCGCACGGTCAGGTTGACGTCCGGGAGCCAGCGAGTGCGAACGCGGGGGTCGTGGAAGGCGCTGTACAACCGTGCGACCGGCACGGCCAGCGTCCGGCTCTTGTTGGCCTCGAACGTGCCGTCCCGCCGCTGCCCGACGGCCCGCAGCCCCTTGATGCGCTCATAGCCCACCGTCACCGTCTGCGCCCACCAGCCGGGGATCTTGTACTTCTCCATCACGTGCTTCGCGATCTCCTTGTGGGTCCACGTATGCGCCTTCGAGCCGTCGAGCGCCTTGACCCAGCGCTCCCAGGTGCAGCCGGTCTTGGCCTTGATGGTCGCGTCGCTCCTGCCGGCGAGCTTGGCGTAGTCGGTGGGCGGGGGCGCGGCAGCGACGGGTTTCCGAGTGCGGAGTTGCGCGCGGGCGGCGGTGTAGGACTCGCCCGTCTTTTTCATCCGCGAGCGAACGAGGCGCTTGAAGTCTTTGTTGGCGGTCATCGGAAGGTCCTTTGGACAAGCCACGGGCGACACGCCCCCCAGCGGCGACGCCCGTGGCGCCAAAGGCTCAAGCAGACGGATCCGGGAGTGTGCCCCCCTTTGCCTCGCGAGGGACCGGCTGGGGCGGGTCCGACGAGGTTGGGCGCGGATCAGGCGCCAGATCTAGTGTGCATAAAGTCGCGCATCGGGGCAAGCCCACGTTGCCGCTCGCTACGGTGACAGGCGCTCGACGCGCCACGCCCTTTCACCCTCGCGCACATACCGGATCCGATCGTGCAGCCGGCTCTCCCGTCCCTGCCAGAACTCGATCGCGTCCGGCAGCACCCGATACCCGCCCCAGTACGGCGGCAACGGCACGTCGGCGTCGGCGTAGCGCGCCTCGATCTCCCGGAGGTCCGCTTCGAGCGCCGCGCGCCCCGCGATCACCTGGCTCTGGTGGGACGCCCACGCGCCGAGGCGGCTGCCCAGGGGGCGGCTCCGGAAATACCGCTCCGACTCCTCGGCCGACGTCGGCGTCACTTCGCCGGTGATCCGCACCTGCCGCTCCAGCTCGCCCCAGTAGAACACCAGCGCCGCCCGCGGATTGGCCTCGAGCTCGGCGCCCTTCCGGCTGCGGTAGTCGGTGAAGAAGACGAAGCCGCGCTCGTCGAAGGCCTTGAGCAGGACGATCCGCGCCGACGGCGCGCCGTCGGCGGTCGCGGTCGCCAGGGTCATGGCGTTGGCGTCGCGGACCTGCACCTCCTGCGCCTGGGCGAACCAGCGCGCGAACTCGACGATGGGGTCGTGGCTCACGTCGTGCTCGTCCAGGCGGGCACGGGCGTACTCGCGGCGGAGATCGGCGATCGAGGGTGGGAGGGTCATGGGGGTATGTTACTTCGCGCGAGAGGGTGTGTCATCCCGAGGCGGTCCGGCATCTCTGCGAGGTGCCCCTACCTCATCCCGAGGGAGTGAAACGACCGAGGGACCTCCTCACCCGGCGTTCGATGCCCGTGGAGCAGGTCCCTCGCTGCGCTCGGGATGAGGTGGTAGCTCCGAACGGAGCCCCACGTTCGCCTGCTCCCCGATCAACCTCCTCGCCTCCGGCCTGAGCCCCGGCAGCCGCCACAGGAACAGCAGCCCGCCCACGATGCTCACCGCCCCGCCGATCGCGATCGTGGCCGGGGCGCCGAGCACGCCCGCCGCGGTCCCGGCCAGCAGCGCGCCGATCGGCGCCATCCCCATGAACGTCATCGCGTACACCGACATCACCCGGCCGCGCAGGCGGTCCGGCACCATGGACTGAATCAGGGTGTTGGTGGACGACATCTGGAGCAGCATCGAGAACCCGACCGGCAACAGCAGCGCCACCGAGAGCCAGAAGGTCCGCGACAGCGAGAACAGGATCAGGCTGGTGCCGAATGCCACCGCGCCGAATCCGACCCAGCGGCCGAGCCCGCGGAGCGAGTTGTGCCAGGCGAGGGCCAGGGCCCCGGTCAACGCGCCGGTCCCCGCCGCGCCCATCAGCAGGCCGAGCCCGCTCGCTCCGGAATGCAGGACATCCTGCGCCATCACCGGCATCAGGACGGCGTAGGGCATGCCCGTCATGCTCACCAGGCCGAGCAATAGCAGCAGCGCACGGATAGGGCGCGTGCCCGCGACGAACCGGAATCCTTCGAGGATCTCGTCGAACGGGCCGGCCCGGATGGCGGTCCGCTCCCGCGCCGGCAGACGAAGCGACAGCAGGCTCGCGAGGACCGCGAGGTAGCTGACCGCGTTGCCGGCGAAACACCACCCCTCGCCGACCGCGGCCACGATGACACCCGCGACCGCGGGGCCCACGACCCGCGCACCATTGAACATCGAGGAGTTGAGCGCGATGGCGTTGGGCAGGTCCTGCCGCGGCACCAGCTCCACCACGAACGACTGCCGTGTCGGGATGTCGAACCCGTTGGCGATGCCGAGCAGTGAAGCGAGCACCAGCACGTGCCACACCTGGATGTGGCCGGCGAGGGTCAGCACGGCGAGCACCGTGGCCAGCACCATCATCACCGACTGAGTGATGAGCAGCACCCGGCGGCGCTCGTGACGGTCGGCGACGACACCGCCGAGCGGGGACAGCAGGAAGATCGGAATCTGACTGGCGAAACCGACGGTGCCGAGCAGCACCGCCGAGCCCGTCAGACGGTATACCAGCCAGGACTGCGCGACTGACTGCATCCAGGTGCCGATCAGGGAGACCAGCTGGCCCATGAAGAACACGCGAAAGTTCCGATTGCGAAGTGCATGGAGCATGGTTCTACGATAATCGCCCCGGGCCGCCGCTATAATGCAGCATCATGACCTTGGCTTTTCTTCTCCTCCTCGGCGGGCTTCCGTTTCAGACCCCGGGGGTCGAACAGCAGCGGTTCCTGGAGGTCGCAGGGGGCAGGCGCTCATTCCTCTTGTATGTCCCGAAATCCTACCAGCCCGGCCGGCCGGTGCCGCTCGTGCTCGTGTTCCACGCCGCCGGCGGCAAGGGGCGGAGCATCGCCCGTCACACCGGCTTCACCGGGCTCGCGGAGCGGGAGGGGTTCGCCGTCGCCTACCCCGACGGGATCGGGGGCCGCTGGAACGACGGCCGCCGACCGAGCGGCGGGGACGACGTCGGCTTCGTGCGCGCGCTGCTCGACTCGCTTAGGCGCGAGCTCACGCTGGACTCCAACCGGGTCTATGCGGCGGGCATCTCCAACGGCGCGATGTTCTCCTATCGGCTGGCCTGCGATCTCCCCGGCGTCTTCGCGGCCATCGCATCAGTCGCGGGCGCCTTGCCGGCGAATCTCCCGCCGCGCTGCGCCCCGGCGACACCGCTATCCGTCGTCGCGTTTCAGGGAACCGCCGACCGATCGCTGCCCTACGATGGCGGCGGCAGCCCGCCGGGAACCGTGTTGTCGGCCGCGCGGAGCGTCGCCTTCTGGGCCGGGGCCGGCGCGTGCGATTCGGCGGGTGCGGCGACGACGGTGAGCGACAGCGTGAGGGACGGCACGAGACTCCGCCGCCTGAGCTACGCGGGCTGCCCGGCCAACCGCGCGGTCGTGCTCTATACCATCGAAGGCGGGGGGCACACCTGGCCCGGCGGCCCCGACGGCTCGAGCCGCGTCGGCCGGGTGAGCCGGGAGATCAACGCGACGCAGGACGATTTGGGACTTCTTTCGCGACCACCCCAGGTCCTGACGGCATGGCGAAACGCGCCAATCCGCTGCTCGATCTGAGCGCCCACCCGGTCATCGCGCACCGGGGCACCTCGGGGGCTGCCCCCGAGAATACGCTCGCCGCTTTCGAGCTCGCCGAGCGGCAGGGTGCGGACGCCTTCGAGCTCGACGTGCGGCTCTCGGCCGACGGCGCGCCGGTCGTCGATGCACGATCCGACTCTGGAGCGCACGACCGACGGCAAGGGGCTCGTCCGGGCGCAGAGTCTCGTGGATCTGCGGACGCTCGACGCGGGCGCCAATTTCTCCACCGACGGCGGTGCGACCTTTCCGTTCCGAGGACAGGGGCTCCGGGTTCCCACGCTCGGCGAGGTGCTGTGGGCGTTTCCTCGCATGAGCATCCTGGTCGAAGTGAAGGAACCGGAGGCGCAGGAAGCGGTGAAGCGGGTGCTGGTACAGGAGGAGGCGGTCGAGCGCTGCGTCGTCGCGTCGGAGCACCGGGCGACACTCGAGGCGTTCAGCGAGCCGCCTTTCTCGCGCGCGGCCGCGGCAGCGGAGATCTCCGAGCTGTACTGGGGCCTCGTCCTTCGGCGGAAGGTGCCGCCGCCGCGCTACGATCTGCTCTCGGTCCCGCTCCGCTATCGCGGAATCACGGTGCCGACCCGCCGGTTCGTGGCCGCGGCCCGCGGCTTCGGATGCCCGGTGCATGTCTGGACCATAAACGACGCCGCCACCGCCCAGCGCCTGTGGGCGCGGGGGGTGGCGGGCGTGGTGACGGACCTGCCGTCAGCGATACGTCAGGCTACTTCTTGAACGTGAAGTACGCGAGGTTCGTTCGCACCGACCCCTCTCCTATATCCAGCCCGAGGGTCTTGCAGCTCGTCGCATAGCTCCCGGGCGTCTTCCAGTTGAACTGGTAGTACCCGTCGCCCAAGTTCTGCAGACCCGACTGCCCTGAGGCGTACTCCTCGATCTGATCGGCATTGGGGATCGTCGAGCAGCCCTGGTCGGTCACCTTGACCGTCACGTTGGTCAGTGTGGTAACCGGATTGCCGAAGAAGTCGCGCAGCTCCCACTTCAGCGGAATTGCCTGACCGGCCTTGGACAAGTTTACATGTTGGGCCGGTCGACCGGAGGTGCGAACCCGACGAAATTGAACGTGACCTGCTGCGTGACGTAGCCGTCGCTCGCCTTGAAGCTGGCGTTGCCGGCGTAGCAGCCGTCACCGCGTGGTTGCCGGCAGCGAGGCTCGAGACAGTGAAGCTCGCCTTGCCGAGGCGTCGAGCGCCACCGACGCCGCCGAGCCCGGCTCCCGCACCACAACTCCCATCCTTGAGCGTGACATTGCCGACTGGGGTCGCTACCGCGGGGACACCGGTGTCACCGTGACAGTGAACGTCACCGGCTGCGCGAGGATCGACGGGTTCACCGAGGAAGTCACCGCCGTCGCGGTCGAGGCCTTATCCACCGTCTGAGATACGAACTCGTTGCTGGCCTCGAAGCTGCCGGTGCCTTCGTAGCAGGCAGTGATGGTGTGCGACCCTACGCCCAGCGTCGAGGTCGTGAAGCTGGCCTCGCCACTGCCGTCGAGCGCGCTGGTACCTATGTCAGTTCCCAACGCACAGGTCCCGTTCTTGAGTTCACGTTACCATCCGGCGTCGCAACGGCCGGGGAGACCGGGGTCACCGTCACGGTGAAGGTGACCGATTGGCTGAACACGGACGGATTGTGGCATCGAGGTTACGGCCGTGGCAGTCGCGGCCTTTTCCACCTCGTGTGAAACGTCACCGTCACTGGCCACGAAGTTCGAGTTCCGCCGTAGCACGCCGTGATCGTGTGGACCCCTACCGCGAGCGAAGTCCGTGCTGAAGCTCGCTACGCCGCTCGTGAGCGAGGCGCTCACCCAAGCACTGTACCCCGCACACAGGTACCATCCTTGAGTGTCACGGTGCCGACCGGCGTAGCGACGGCCGGTGCGACCGGGGTCACGGTCACGTTGAACGTCACCGACTGGCTGAAGACCGATTGAGTCGGGACGGACGTGACCGCCGTCGTGGTCTGGGCCTGGTTCACCTGGTGTGAAGGTGCCGTCGCTCTCGCCTCGAAGTCATCCGTCGCCAACATAGCAGGCGTGGATGCCGGTGGGACCCGGCGTCGAGTGCCGACGGTGATCAGGTTGCCTGGCCGCTCCCGTCGAGCGAGGCCGGGCCCAGGACGGTGCCCGCAGCGCAGGTTCCGTCCTTGAACGTGACATTGCCGGTCGGCGTGCCTGTGCCGGGCAAGACCACGCTGACGGTGGCCTGGAGGGTCACCGACTGGCTGAACACCGAGGGGTTCGGCGATGACGTGACCGTGGTAGACGTCCCGGCCTTTTGCACACCTGGGTCAGCGATGCCGCGCTGGCAGCGAGACCTGGGGCCGGCGTCGGCGATCCGCCATAACACGCCCATATCGTGACCGGGCTCTGCGAGGCAGCGAGCGTGGCGGTATAAATGACCTGGCCACTGCTGTTCGGGGTCGGCCCGCCCTGGCTCTGCACTGGGGTCGCATCGGAGCAGTCGTTACCGCCAGTCTTAAAGATCACCTGGCCGGTAGTGACGGGGTTGGAGTTGTTGGTGACTGTGGCTGTGAAGGTGACCGACTGACCGGTCTTCGAGGGGTTGGCAGAGGAGGCCAGATCGATATCGGTCGCGGTGTTGCTGACCTGCTGGGTAACGCTGCCCTCGCTCGCGAGGAACCCGAAGCGCCGCCGTAGCAGCCCAAATCGCGTGGGATCCCATCCCCAGCGAGGACGTGGCGAAGGTCGCCTGGCCGCTGGTATTCACATTCTGCGCGGCTTGAGTTCGGTTGCGTCGGAGCAGGAAGTCCCGCCGGATTTGAAGGAGACGCTGGCCGGTGGTCACAGGGGTTGCCGGGCTGCCGGAGGTTACGGTCGCTGTGAAGGTCACCTCGTCGCCGGAAGCTGAGGGATTTTGCGGAGAGGTCACCTGCGGTTGTGGTGGCGGCGGCCGCCGCTGTAACTGTGAAGGTGGCCGATCCCCGCTCGGGCCCACCCTGGCATCCGTTCGCGCCACCTCCTGTAATGCTGAGATTACGAGCTCTCGCACAGCAGTGCAGTCCAGGTGCCGACTACAGTCGGTGTGAACGCTGAGAGAAGGCCTGGGCACCAGTGGTACCATTGGGGAAGTTCGGTGACCGAGCGGCGACTGCCACGACTGTGCCGCTCGGATTCTTCCAGCGGATCGATACCGGAGTATTCCCCGTTACCGGATACTGTGAACGCTCCCAAGGCGCAGATCTGGGTGCCCGATGCGACGCTGGTTCCGCTCACGCCGGTGCAGCCGGTTGGAGGCGAGCCAGAGGTGGACCCGCCAGGGAAGAAAGTGAAGCTGGTGAAGGTGATTACGCCATCAGTGAACACCACCTCAGCCACCGCCCTGTCGATTGGCTCGTCGCCGTCAGCGTAAACGTCACGCCCAGATCGCCGACGTCCACGACGTACGTCGAATCCCGGAACGTCCCGTCCTCGCCAGTCGCGACCGTCCACCGGTGCGGCTCGTGCGTCGCCGGCTCGTCCTCGAGCAGGATGTCCAGCACGTCGTTCGCCGGCCAGCCCGCGCCGGTGAACCACACCGTGTCACCCGGCGCGTAGTCGTCCTTGTCCGTGGCAATCGAGAGCCCGTCATCACTGGACGCCACCGCCAGGCGCCGGTCCGCCGGTCACCGGCTGAACACGTTCCGGCACCACCTCGGTCGGCTGATCCCCACATGCCACCGCCGCCGCGATCAGACACAGGCTGGTCCACCACGCACGCGCACGCATTCGCTCCTCCTGAGAGCACACTGCCGTCCCGATCCGCATCGGGCAGATCCGTGGATTAGGGCAACCGGAACAGGGAAACTTCAAGACGCACGAGACGGGGCCGTCTCGAACGCCTGGTCAATTCGCGTCAGCAATTGCAGTGGAGGGGATGGTAAGGGGCAGGGACCGTACCGTGAATGCGGGGTGGGAGCGGCCTGCCGCGAAGACGTTGAGCGGTGCGCAAATACGGAATACCCGGGCACGGCCAGGGCCACGGGAGTGAGGCTGTGGGGCAACACAGAGACTGTGGCCAGCCCGCCCCGCGTCCGACCCTCAGGTCCCAAACGGCACGCGGCCCCCGTCGCATCTCAAGCGGCGGGGGCCGGCGCAGATGACCTGACTAACCGACTATCGCTGCCTACCGCTCCACCGGCAGCCGCACCGCGTTGCCCCACTCGGTCCACGACCCGTCGTAGTTCCGCACGTTGTCGAAGCCGAGCAGATACGTCAGCGCGAACCAGGTGTGCGACGACCGCTCGCCGATGCGGCAGTACGCGATCGTCTCCTTGTCCTTCTTCAGGCTGTTGTCCTGTTCGTACAGCTTCTTGAGCTCGCTCGCCGGCTTGAAGGTGTGCGTCTCCGGATCGATCGCCTTGGCCCAGGGAACGCTCTTGGCACCCGGGATGTGCCCGCCGCGGAGGCAGCCTTCCTGCGGATACTCGGGCATGTGGGTCTTCTGGCCGCTGTATTCCTCCGGGCTGCGCACGTCCACCAGCTGCCCCTTCCCCTTCGCGTGCGTCGAGGACCTCGTCGCGGAACGCGCGGATCTTGCCGTCGTCCCGCTCGCCGACCGTGATGTTGCCCTCCGGATAGCTGGGCTTCTCGGTCGAGAGCTGGCGGCCTTCGTCCACCCAGCGGAGCCGCCCCCCGTCGAGGATCCGCACGTCCTTCACCCCGAAGAGCTTGAGCACCCAGAGCGCGTACGTGGCCCACCAGTTGTTCTTGTCGCCGTAGAAGACGATCGTGGTGTCGTTGTTGATCCCCTTGGAGCGGAGCAGCTTCTGGAGCCGCTCGCGATCCACGTAGTCGCGGACCAGCTGATCGTTGAGGTCGCTGGTCCAGTCGATCTTGACCGCACCCGGGATATGCCCGGTGTCGTAGAGGAGGATGTCCTCGTTGGACTCGACGAGACGCACCTTGGGATCCTTGAGATGCTGGGCGACCCAATCGGTCGAGACCAGCACTTCCGGCTTGGCATATCCCCGGCTCTCGATGGGGGTCACGGCGGGAGCCTGAACTGACGTCATCTCTGCCTCCTTGCACTGCACGTTGATCGGATGGGAATCCCCTCCGCCACCCAAAACAAAAGCCGGCCGCAGCTCCACTGGAGGGAGCGCGGCCGGCCGGGACGATTCACCCAATGGCCTACAGCACCGCACTCCTCCGGCTCGAACCGGAAGGACAACAGCAGTGCATTCGGACCTGCGCGCTCGGGCGCGGAACGGACATTGTCACGGACTCGACAGGGTGAATGTGTAGGTGAACTTACCGGCCGTTTCCCGGGAAAGTCAACCGCGCGCCGGCTCGCCTCCCAACCGCTTCCAGTCCCCGCGGAGCAGGGGCAGGAGCGGTAGCAGCAGGGCCAGGTAGATGCCCAGGGCGACCGCCTCCGAGCCGAGGTCGGTCGGGGGCGACAGCCGCGCGGCCGCGAGGAGGGCGGCGGTGCACCAGACCAGCGGAAGCAGCGCGGTGACGGTGAAGCGCCCTGGCTGGGCGATTCCGCCCTCTCTCGCGTTGAGGCGCAGGACCGCGGCGGCGAACAGCAGGTGGCCCGTGAGAGAAGAGAGGGCCACCGCCTCGAGACCGGCGCCGAGTGACAGCGCGGCGAGCGCCAAGCCGAGATTGAGCGTCAGCGCGACCACCGCATACGCCGGGAAGCCTGCGCTGCCGGCCCGCCGCCACCGCACCGATCGAAGCCAGGTTCACGATCCCGATCGCCGCCCCGGTCAGGAGAAAGATCCGCGCCGGGGCCACGGCCGGCGTGTAGCCCGGGAGCACCACGGCGAGCACCGGTCCGAGGGCCAGTCCCACCGCGCCGAGCACAGGGGGGAAGAGCCTCGCGTACGGCAGCAGAGTGTTTACCAGGTGAAGGCGGACGGCGGCCCCGGGAGCGGCGTTCCTCGCGTCGGCATAGACCTTCGGAAATACCACCGTGCGGATCACCAGCGACAGCGCCGTCGCGGCACCGGCCACCGCGCCCGCGAAGGCGTAGTAGCCCAGCAGCGTGGCTCCGCCCCACGCGGCGACGACCCAGCGGTCCGCCGTCTGGAGCGCGGTTCCGACACAGCCGGTGAGCGCGAGCGGAAAGCCGATGTGCAGCATCCGGTTCAGCGCCGAAGCGTGGAGGGCCGGTCTCATGGGGATCCAGCGGGTCGCGACGGCGAACCCCGTGGCGCTCGCGAGCGCGAGCCCGACGAGCGCGCCGGGAAGCCCCCACGCCCGCGCGAGCGCGACGCCGACTCCCAGGTGAAGCGCCGCGGTCGCGGCCTCGAGCACGGCGTAGCGCCTCAACGTGGTCCGTACCCGTGTCCAGACGAGGGCGTAGTTGTACAGACCCTCGGCCACCGCGGCCGCGGCGAAGGCGCGGAACAGCACCTGCCGCTGCGGGTCACTCACCGCCAGGCTCGCCCCCAGGGCGACGACCGCGAGGCCACCGGTCAGCACCAGGATGGATCCGAGCGCGGTGGAGGATGACTTCGAGTCCTCGGAGTGGAGCAGCTCGACTTCGAGACCGCGAAAGACGGAGAGGCCTGCGAGTGAGGCATATCGGGTGGAGAGGCGGAGCAGAGCCCAGGTTCCGAAGGCGGCCGGGCCAAGCACGGTCGCCAGCAGAACGCCACGGATCGCGAGGAGGCCTTCGGTCGTCCCCCGGGAGACGGCGTACGCGGCTACCCGCCGGAGCAGTTTTCCCTCGTGAGGCGGATCGGCCTCCGCGACCGGGAGCTCGGGATCGGCGAGGACCGGCTCGCGAGGGATCTGATGGATGGAGACGCTCCGCCGATGAGGGTCACGGAGTCTACCATGCCCCGTGGCGCCGTGGCGCGACTACCAGGTGCCCGAGGGGATCTGGGTCAGCGGGCGACGTGCCGACGTCCGGCGCCGCACACCGCTGTAAGTGGAGAGGTAGCGTTGCACGACCCGGTCCCAGGAGAGGTTGGCCTCGGCGTCGGCCCGGTTCTGCCGGCCCATGCGGGCGCGAAGCTCCGGATGCTCGGCGAGGTGGCGGATGGCGGAGGCGAGCGCGACGGGATCGCGTGGCGGGACCAGCAGTCCGTTCTGGCCATGGCGAACCAGCTCGGGAATTCCGCCGACGTTGCTGCCCACGATGGGCAGCCCCGACGCCAGTGCGTCGGCGAAGGCGTCGCCGAACGACTCCTCCCACGAGGCGAGCGTGAAGATGTCCGCTTCGCGGTAGCGCCGGGCGAGCGACTCACGGTCGGGCAATCCGCTGAAAACCACACGGTCGGGGATGCCCAGGCTGGCAGCGAGCTGGCGCAACGCGAGCTCGTCCGACCCAGCACCGACGATCTCCACCTCGCACCGCTCCCGCTCCAGCATGGCGATCGCTCGGATCAGCTCTCTCAGACCCTTTTGCTCCACCAGCCGAGCCACCGCGAGACAGCGGACGCGCGAGGAGGGCCGGCGCCGAAGCGTCGGACGAAACCGGGCGAGATCCACGCCGTCTGGAATCACCGTATACCGCTGATGCGGCGACGCGCGCCGGATCTCCTGACCGAGGCTCTCGCACACCGCGACCACGCGGTCGGCCCGGCGCCAGAGCCAGCGGGTGAGCGCCCGTGGCGCCCAGTGGTCCGGGATTTCCGACCGGTGCGAGACGACGACCGGGAGATCCCCGAGATTGAGCAGCGGCAGCATCGCCGCGGTAGCGGGCGAATAGAACAGGTGGACCACGTCATAGGGCTCACCGCGGAGCCGCTGGCGGACCAGCGGCAGCGTCGCGCGAAGGTAGCTGAGCACGTCGCGTACGCCGGACGGGTGGATCTGCGCCCCCCGGCACTTCACGCGGTGGACCGTGAGCAGCCCTTCCTCCACCAGGGCCGGCCCCCGGAACGGCTCCCGAGTGCACCCGTCGAAGTCCCCGGAGGTAATGACGTCCACCACCGCCCCACGCCCGGCCAGGCCACGCGCCAAGGCCTGGCAGGCAAGACCATCGCTGCCGCCGAAGGGAGGGTACTCGTAGTTGAGCAGGAGAACGCGCATTGGCTCGGATGACCCGAAGGGTGGAGTGCCGGATAGCGGGAAGGGCAAGAGGCAAGCCACCTGCAAGAGGCCCTGGGGTACGTAGTCAAGTCGAAGTGGAGGTGCGGGTTGGAGCGGAGGTGAGCAGTCGGCTGCAGCGGCTTGCGTGGGAGCGCGGCGCCCACTGATGCGGCGGGGGGACTACACGGCGAGCAGCTCGGCGATCTCGCGTGACGCCGCGGCCTGGGCGTCGGCCTCGAGCCGCAGCTCGCGGGTCATCTCGGCGAGGGTCGCATCCTCGTCGGCGAGATCGGCAGTGGCCTGGCTCTGAAGCCGTCCCAGGACGGTCATCGCCTCGAGAAGTCGCTGGACCAGTGCGTCCCTTGCCCGCTCGGACCGCGCGAGCGCGTCGAGCCATCCAGCGGGATGTGAGGCCGCCCGCGCCCGCTGCTGCTCGAACCGGCTGAGATTCTCGTCCAGCATCGCTAGGTCCGCCGCCGCCGCGCAGGCGGAGGCGACGAGATCGGTGAGCGCGGGTGTGACCCGGCGGTCGTCACCGGTCCGCCTGAGCCGGGCGAAGAGCGAGTGCGCGAGCCGGGTCACGTCCGCGAGCAGGCCTCGCGCCGATCCGTCGGGCAGCTCGGCCAGAGTCCGCACCACCTTGTCCTCGAGCTCGGGCGGAAGCTCCCCGCGCCGCTCGGGGCGCGCGACGAGCGGCCGACGAACCGTCTGATGCGCGCCAAGGAGGAGCAGCCCACCGACCAACGGCGTCGTCCACAGCAGCACCGGTGCGACCGCGGCGCCGGCACCGAACCCCGCGATCGCCGTGGCGAGAACCATGGTCTTGTAGGTCCCGGGCACCGCGCTCCAGGCTCGAGCTACCGGGAGGGACCGCGCCGGAAGGTGCCGCTCGTCCAGCGCCGTGACGATACGCCGCGACCCCTCGAGCGTCGCCCGAAAGAGGGGGCGCTCGCCTCGCACGACGGCCTGTCCTTCCGGTCCCGCCGCTGCCGGCAGGAGCGCCGTGAGTCGAGCCTCGAAGGCGTGACGCTCGGCGCGCCCGCGCGGCGGCTGCAGAAAGACCAGCGTGTCGGCCGCGCCCGCCGGAGCTCCGCCGCAGGCGGGACACAGGCCGAGACCGAGCGGATCGCTCCCGCCGCAGAGAGCGCAACGCTCCGTGGTGCTGAGGGCGCCGGCTGTGCGGGGCCGCCGCCGCGAGCGCCTCGTCGAGCGCCGCGGCCGTGGGATAGCGCGATTCGGCCGAGGCCGACGTCGCCCGAGCGACGACTCCATCGAGCCACGCCGGGACGCCGGGGTTCACCGTGGCAGGCCGGTGGCCCTCGGGAGCCGGCGTCGTCGGGAGGTGGCCGGTGGGACGGCCGGGCAGCGTGCCCGTGAGCGCGAAATAGAGGGTGAGACCAAGCGCGTAGACGTCCGCCCGGGCATCGCCCCGCCGACCCGCGACGATTTCCGGTGCCGCGTAGGCCAGCGTTCCGGCCAGGGCGCCGGTCGCGGTGATGCCGAGCTGCCCGTCGAGCTTGGCGGAGCCGAAGTCCGTGAGCCGGGCCCTGCCGTCCGGGTCGAGCAGAATGTTCTGCGGCTTCACGTCCCGGTGGAGGATCCCCCGACGGTGAGCCGCGGCCAGGGCGGAAGCGATGTCGCGTCCCACTCGCACGGCCTCCTCCGGCGAGAGCGGCCCGTGCTCGCGCACCCGTATCGCGAGGTCCGGGCCCGCCACGTATTCCATGATGATGTAGCTCCACGGCTCCTCGTCGAGCAGGTCGTAGACCGCGACGATGTTGCCGTGCGAGAGACCGCGGACCGCGTGGACCTCGCGCCGGAGCCGCTCGCGTGCCAGGTGGGCGGTCGCCGGCGGCGGCACCAGCAGCTTCACCGCCACGTCGCTGCCCACATCGCGATCGTAGGCCTGATAGACGATGGAGTAGCCACCGCGGCCGATCTCGCGGCGGATCTCGTAGCGGTTGCGGAGCAGGGTGCCGGGCGCGAGGAGGGCCGGCGCGGTCATGGGTTGCCCGAGAGCCGCTTGAGCACCGTGATCGCGTTCGACCGCCATCCGTCCTCGGCCTTGTAGATCTCCAGAAACCGCTCGAGATGGGTGCGGGCGAGATCGGAGTGGCCGAGGATGCTCTCGGAGATGCCTGCGTGATAGAGCGCCATGTAGTTCTCGGGCTGGTACTCGACGACGAGGCGCATGATCGGGCCGGCAGACTGGTCGTCACCCGCGTCGGCGACTGGGTGGCCGACGGCGAACACGATCCCCGCGGCCGAGGGGCGGTCGGAGGCATCGAGCTGGTCGATGGTGGCGCGGGCACGGTCGATCTTGCCGGCGAGCGCGAAGCAGGCGGCGCTGTAGCCCGCGCCGTCGGCGCCGGAAGGCGCGGGATTGGCCTGCTGCTGCACCTCGACCTCGACTGCATTGCAGAACGGCTTCATCTGGGCGAACCACCCGGCCGCATCACCACGAAACGCCGGCGCCGGCGCATGGTTCGGGCGCGGCTGGAGAGGTACGGATCGAGGCCGGGCCAGAAGCAGGCCACAGACGGCCACATAGCCCCAGCCTACGGCGTACAGCGTTCGAGTCATCGGTGTCTCACCGGGAGGTTGTCCACGCGGGCCCAGGACGGGCAATGTCCGTGCCCGGTAGGATGTTCGAGACCCCTCCGGCGTGCACAGGTGCGGAGTCGTGCACCGGTGGGGAGTCCGGCTAGCGTACCGCCGCGTAGACGAACTGGTCGAGCACGTGCCCGTCCTTGAGCACCGCGCGCCGAAGCCGGGCCTCGCAGGTGTACCCTGCCTTCTCCAGGACACGACAGGAAGAGGCATTCCACTCGAAGACCATCGCGTAGACCCGGAGCAGGTCGTAGGCGTCGAAGGCGTAGGCGGTGAAACGGCGGACCACGTCGGTCATGATGCCCCGGCCCCAGTGTGCCTCGCCCAGCCAGTAGCCGATCTCGGCGGAGCGCCGCGATACGTCCTCCTGCAGGAACACACCGACGCCGCCCACCGCCTCGCCGTCCACCTCGATGGCGAATTGCGTCTCCGGCTGTCCGCTCGTGAGCACGCGGTCGATCCAGAGCTCGGCGTCGGCCAGCGTGTAGGGGTGCGGGAAGTGATCGCGCACATTGAGCCAGATCTTCCGGTTGTCGGCGTGGCGGCTGAGCGCGCTCACGTCCTCCCGCCGCCAGCTCCGGATCCGGCAGCCACCGAGCGCGAGCTCCACTAGCGAAGCTCGTCTTTGGTCGGAGGACGGAAGACGAGGTCGAACGCGAGGAACAGCGTCTTGGAGAAGGGGAAGAAGATGAACGGCGCGACGATCATCAGCGCGATTCCCGCCGATCTGGAGCTCCGTCCAGGGTGGATCGGGCCAGGTCGCGAGAACGATTCCGAGGAAGAGCACCGCGAAGATCAGCTCCGCGGCGATGATGTTGAACATGTAGGAGCCGACCTGGTAGCCCTCCTCCCCTCGCTCCAGCGGCAGCCCGCAGGCGGGACAGTGCTTCCGGGGCTTGAACCACGAATGGAACAGGGGCCCTCCGCCGCAGTTGGGACAGCGGAGCCGCAGGGCGCGCGAGAAGAGCAGCAGCACGCGGGGCATGGGGGAAAGGTAGTGGGAGGAACGGCGGATGGCGCGGGGTGGAGGGGTGACGGGAACCAGCGGTGCACCTCATCCCGAGCGAAGCGAGGGACCTTCTCAAACAAGATCCCTCAGTCGCTCCGCTCCCTCGGGATGAAGTACCGCATCGCACGCGTTCGACCGCCAACTGCCCCCTACCCCCCTACGTCCTAAACAAATAGCTCAGCTTCATGAAGAACCCATCCGCCACCTTCCGCATCCCGGTGCGGAACGGGTCGTCCGGGTCCAGCAGCGTGCTGCCGTATCCCGCGAACAGCACCGTTCCCGGCCGCGGCTGGTAGGAGAACAGCAGGTCGCCGCGGAACAAGCTCCGGCTGAACCCGGTGGCCCGGACGAAATCGCCGACCGAATTGTCGAAGATCAGGAGCGGGGCCTCGGTCCGCGTGTCGTCGCGCAGGTCGTCCTGATGATCCGTCGCGTATTCGCCGACCACCCGGAGGAAGATGGGACGGGAGAGCTGGTACTCGGCCTTGAGTCGCGGAATGTGCTGCACGTCCACCAGCGATCCGTCACTCCGCCGCCGGACCTGCTGGATCGCATAGGTCCCTTCCAGCCGCAGCTTGTCCGTGGGCCGCCAGGTCAGCGCCGCATTGCCGATGATGATCCGGCCGGGCGACCACTCGAAGAAGTTCTCGTCGTTGCCCCAGAGCAGGAACGCGTTGGCCGAGATGTGCTCGAACTCCGGAGACTGGAACGAGAGCACGTAGTCGCGGTTGGGAATCCGAGGCCGGCCCACGAAGCCGACCGTGTCCACTCCGCTTCCGTCGGTGCGAGGCAGCTCCACCCGGTAATCCTCGTAGATCTCGTGCGGATACCCGAAGGACTCCACGAGCAGGGAACCGGTCACCTGCCAGCCTCCGCGCAGCGTGGCGTTCACGTTGAAGTGGAGCTGCTCGTCGAGAATCCCCTCGTTGTGGATGAACTCCTGGTAGCGCCAGCGGCCGTTGAGATTGACGTCGAAGGTGAAGGTCTCGACCATCGAGCCCTCTTTCCCGTAGAGCGTCACGCCGGGATCGAAGTTGACGTGCACCAGCCCGGGCCGGGGAAAGAAGCCGCTTCGCGCGCGGAAGTCTTCATCGCTCGCCAGGATCGAGGCCCGGATGCCGAGCGTCCGGCCATTCCGGTTGAAGCGCGCCTGCCAGAGCGGACCGGAGGTCGTTTCCCCGGCGCTGCGGGTCGTGCTGCCCGCCAGCTGGAGCTGCAGCGCGTAGATCCCGCCGAAGACGATGCGCGCGTCCGCGCCGGCGACCCGGTTGTAGTCGCCGCCTTCGATCCGGTCGGTGTACACGACGCCGACCCGCGAGCTCGACCCCATGTCCCGCTGCAGCCGGAGGATGTTGAAGAACGGATGATCCTCTCCGGTGAACGAGACCTCCCGGTCGTCCATCGCCGACAGGACTGCGATGTCGGTGGCGAACGCCTTTCCCGTCAGCTTGACCGCCGCGCTCGGCTGCACGATCCGCCGGGTGTAGATCAGGTTGTTGGGCGTGGCGAACTGCTCGATGCCGTCGAGGAAGAACGGCCGCTTCTCCTGGAGAAACTGCTCGTCCCGCGGATCGAAGAGCAGCTGTCCGGCGTCCGACTCCACCTGCGAGAAGTCGGGGTTGGCCGTGCCGTTGAGGCTCAGGTTGTTGGTGATGCCCCAGCGCACGGTGCCCCCCAGCTCCGGATCGCCGCCGCTGTAGTCCCAGGAGCCGTCGTCCGAGCGCTGCCCGATGGTGCGCGAGGTGACCGAAGGCGTGAAGTCGAGCACCAGCCCGCGCTGCAGGTCGGTGAGTCCCACCAGACGGCCCGACTGCGCCAGGAACGAGGCGCTCGCCCGGCGCGCCGGCGTCCAGGAGTCCTCGTAGCCGGAATGCTGCACCCGGCGGGTCACGTTGAGCCCCCAGATCTGCTCCGCCGCCGATTGGTAGCGCAGGCTCTTGAACGGGATCCGGACCTCGACCTCGTAGCCGTAGTCGGTGACCCGGCCCTTCGAGTCGTAGACGTAGTCCGGGCTCAGGTCGGCGGTCTCCCGGCGCACCACCGCGTTGCTGAATCCGTTGCCGCTTCGCGTCGCCCCCGTCTCCACCAGCGCGCCGTCGGACTGCACGCCGAAGGGATTCACCGCGAACACGGTCGCCTGCCGCGCGTCGTTGAAGGTGCTGAGCAGGATCTGGATGTGGTCGTCGGAGCCGATCTTGTCGCGGTCGGCCAGGGTGGCGTGCACCGCGCCGTGAGCCTCGAAGGCGCGGATGCCGAAGTAGATCGCCGTGGGCGAGTACCAGACCAGTACTTCGGTCGAGTCGGCCGCCGGCACGCCGTCCACGGGAGAGAATTGTGAGAATCCTGTCAGAACCGCGGCACGGCCCCACACGGCCTCGTCCAGCACACCGTCCACCGTCACCGCCGCCTCGTCACGCAGGGGCCGGACGTCGAGCTTTCCGTTGCGGCCGTGGTAGACCGCGATCGGATCGGTGCCGCCGAGCGCGAGGCTCAGGAGAATTGGTTCGAGCATGTATTTCCGCCTACGCTCCGGTACCGGCGGCGGTTTCGGTCCCCCGGCCGGGTGATGCCGACTCCCCCGTTCGGCCGATGCCGCCGACGCCGCGCCTTGCGACTCTCTAACAGGCATCTTTCCGGGGTCATCCATGAGCGTTCTCGCAGGGCTTTCTCAGGATCTGTCGTCCGCCGTCGAGCTGGTGGGCCGTTCGGTCGTCGCCATCAACGCGCGGCGGCGGATTCCCTCGTCCGGCATCGTCTGGCGGCCGGGCGTCGTGGTCTCCGCCAGTCACACGATCTCTCGCGATGAGGACATCGGAGTCACCCTCGCCAGCGGCCGGACCGCCGGCGCCACGCTCGCCGGTCGCGATCCGACGACCGACCTGGCCGTCCTGCGCCTGGAGGACGCGGCCGTCCCCCCGGTGGAGCGGGGAGACGACACCGATCTCCAGGTCGGCCGGCTCGTCCTCGCGCTCGGCCGGCCCGGGCCCGGGCATCACCGCGAGCCTCGGCATCATCAGCGCCGTCGGAGGCGAGTGGCGAACCTGGCAAGGCGGCCGGGTGGAGCGCTTCGTGCGCCTCGACCTCGCCATCTACGATGGGTTCTCCGGAGGCCCGCTGGTGGAGGCGGGTGGCAAGGTGCTGGGACTCAACACGTCGGGTCTCTCGCGGGCCATGGCGCTCGCGCTTCCCGCGAGCACCGTGGACCGGGTGACCGATCAGCTGCTCACGTCGGGACGGGTGCGTCGCGGATATCTCGGGCTCGCCGTGCAGCCGGTCCAGTTACCGGAGCCGCTGCGCCTCGGGCTCGTCGTCGTCAAGCTCGAGCCCGGCGGGCCTGCCGAGCAGGCGGGCCTGCTGCTCGGTGACATCCTCACCGCGTTGGACGGCCAGGAGCTCGGCGACCCCGCGGACATCCTCGCCGCGCTGGGGACCGAGCGGGTGGGCAAGCCGATCGAGGTGCGGCTGCTCCGGGGCGGGGCGCCGAAGACGATCGCGATCACCGTAGGCGAGCGGCCGACTCGCCGGGGCCGCTGAGATGCCGGCGCGACTCGACGCCGAGCTCGCGGCGCTCGCAGAACGTCTGCGGCGGGTGACGGTCCGGCTCCAGATCGGGGGCGCGGGCGAGGGCTGCGGCATCGTCTGGCGACCGGATGGGCTCGTGGTCACCAACGCGCACGTGGCGCGCGGTCGCACGGCGCGAGTGCGCCTGGAGGATGGCGCGACGGTCGAGGGCCGGGTGCTGGCACGCGACCCCTCGGTTGATCTCGCCGTCCTGGCGATAGCGGCAAGAGGTCTCACCGCGGCTTCGCTGGGTGACACCGCGGCCCTCCGGCCCGGTGAGCTGATCGTGGCGCTCGGTCATCCGCTCGGGGTAGCCAACGCGGTGTCTCTCGGGGTGGTGCACGAAGTCGGTGCGGGAGCCGGACGGCACTCCGCGATGGGTCGCGGCCGACCTTCGTCTCGCGCCGGGAAATTCGGGCGGACCGCTCGCGGGCGCTGACGGCCGCGTCGTCGGGATCAATACGCTGGTGGCCGGCGGACTGGGCTATGCGCTGCCGGTGCCGCTGATCGCCCGGTTTCTCCGTCGCGCCGGGTTGGCGTCACCGGACGAAAGGGCGGCGTGACGCGCGTCCTCGTCGCGGCGTCTTCCCCGACGATCCGTGCGGGTCTGGGCGCGCTGCTCGCGGGTCAACACGGACTGACCGTGCTCGAGGCGCCGGGGCGCCCCGCCCTGCTCGCCGACCTGGCCGAGACGGTCGAGGCCGATGTGGTGCTCCTCGCGCTGGAACCGGGCGAGCCGCTGCCGCTCCCGCTGGCGCTCCCGCCCGACTCGGCGGGGCGTGAGCCCGCGGTGGTCGTGGTGGGAGACGACACAGCCGAGGGCTGGATGCAGCGCGCGCTCAGGGCCGGTGCGCGCGGAGTGCTGCCGCGCGGCGCGAGCGGAGAACAGATCGCGGCCGCCGTCGTGGCGGCCGCGGTGGGGCTCTCGGTCCAGCCCGCGGTCTCGTCACGGGCGCCGGTGCGACCAACGCTCAACGCGACTGCGCCCGCGCAGCCGCTCACTCCACGCGAGGTCGAGGTGCTCACCATGCTCGCCGAAGGCCTGGCCAACAAGGCGATCGCCGGGCGGCTCGCGATCTCGGAACACACGGTCAAGACGCATGTCGCCGCCGTCTTCGGCAAGCTCGGCGTCTCGACCCGTGCGGAAGCGGTGGCGATCGCGGCGAGGATCGGGATGCTGATGTTGTGAATGGGACTAGGCGCTGAGTGGGACTAGGCGTCAGAGGGAAGCGAGAATACTGTCATCCCGAGCGCAGCGAGGGATCTTCTCAGCGGGTCATCGAACCTCGCGTGAGAAGATCCCTCGCTGCGCTCGGGATGACAGCTTGCTGATGACACGCTTACGTCCGCTCCTACCGCGGAAGCGCCTCCGGCAGGTCCGCCACCACGTACGCCATCACCGCCATCACCGCGACGCACCGCGCCAGCTCCCCCGGATCCAGCTTGTCCAGCGTGTCGCCCTGGCTGTGGTGATACCAGAAATAGCGTTCCGCATCTACGTCGAGGCCGATGCCGGGCACGCCTCGCTCCACCAGCGGCCCGATGTCCGCCTCGGGGCTCTCCTTCGAGCGCTGCACCCCGGTGGCGTTGATCGGGCGAAGCAGCGATGCCACCTGTTGGACGATGCTCGCGGCCGAGTCCGAGCCCGCGAAGTCGTATCCCTTCGGGTTGAACACTCCGCCGTCGGATTCCATCGCCAGCACGTGCTTGTCCAGCTCGGCGGAATGCGCGTCGCGGTAGGCCCGGCCGCCATCCACACCACTCTCCTCGTTGGTCCAGAGGACCACCCGGACCGTGCGGCGGGGCCGGAGCCCGAGCCGCTTCATCAGTTTGACGGCTTCCCACGCGGCGACCGATCCCCCGGCGTCGTCCATGGCGCCCTGCCCCACGTCCCACGAGTCGATGTGCCCGCCGAGCACGACGACCTCGTCCGGCTTCTCCCGGCCCACCACCTCCGCCACGACGTTCCGCGACTTGGCGTTGGGAAGCAGGCGCGCGCCCATCCGCAGCGTGACGACCACGGGGTCTCCCCGGTCCGACATCCGCCGCAGCATCATTGCGTCCTCCACGCTGAGCGCCGCGGCGGGGATGCGGGCGACGGTGGAGTCGTAGCTGGTGCGACCGGTGTGAGGGCTCCGGATCGAATTGGAGGCGACCGACCGAATGAGGCACGCCACAGCTCCGGCTCGCGCGGCGGTGGAAGGGCCGTCGGTCCGGTAGCGTCGGGTCTCCGGATAGGTCGTGAACGGCACGTCGAACAGGACGATCCTGCCCTTGGCCTCGGCCTTCCGCCGCTCCAGCTCGTCGAAGCTCGAGACCACGAGCACGGGCGCCGTCACGCCGCCAGCCGGCGTCCCGACGCTACCGCCGAGTCCCAGCATCGCGAGCCGCACGCGGCGGGGCTTCACCAGCTCGGCCGATTCCTGGCCACGCTGCCAGTTGACCACGCTCACCGGCTCTCCCCGCACGTTCTGCAGGCCGTCCTTCTTCATCTCCCCCAGGATCCAGTCGATCGCCGCCTCGAGGCTGGCCGATCCGCTCAAACGATGGCCGAACCGGTCCACCAGCACGCCCAGCCGGGTGTACGCGGAGCTGTCGCGGGTGGCCGCGCGGATGAGGCTGTCGGCCATGGGGGCGTAGTCGGTGGCGATGGATGGGGCCTGAGCCGGAAGTGGCGCGGGGGCGACGAGCACGAGCCCGACAGCGATCGTGAGGAGCGGGCGGAGGATCATGTGAGTGGGTCGTCCAGAGAATGGTGGTCGGCGAGGCATCCGGCGATCTCCGCGATCTCGCCCTCGGTGAAGTACCGCCGCGCTTCCTCAAGGATCCCGAGCGGAACGTCCCCTTGACCCTCGGGGGCGCACAACGCCTCGCGGGCGAAGCTGAGTGCGGCCCGCTCTCGCGGAGTGAAGAGCGGGCTCGAGTCGTACGTGCGAAGCTGACGCAGAAGGATCGACGGGAGCCGAGCCTTGCGCCAGTCGTGCCGGCCGCGATCGATGCACCAGCGGCAGCCGCTCAGCTCGGCCGCGAGCTGGCTCACGAGATGGCGGGTTCGATCGTCGAGCTTCGGGTCGAACCCGAGTCGCCGGCGCAGCGCGAGATGTCCAACCAGTCCGATTCGATCGGGATAGCCACTGTCCATAGGTCACCTGGGCTCAGAGGAGACAGGCTTGCGACATTCCCCCGATATGATACATTTGCGACATGAATGATTCAACTGTGACAGACGATGGGCTCCACGGATCGCGGGATTGGCTCCTTCTCTTCCACCAGATCCCTCCCAAGCCCGACTACTTCAGGGTGAAGGTGCGCCGCCGCCTGGAGCGGCTGGGGTCGATCCCGCTGAAGAACTCCGTCTATGTCCTTCCATTGCAGGACGATACGATTGAGGACTTCGAATGGCTTGCTCGCGAGATCCGAGCAGAGGGTGGGGAGGCGACCCTGTGTCGGGCCGCCTTCATCGACGGGATCCGCGATAGCGATCTCGAGGGAATGTTCCGTGCTGCGCGGGACGCAGATTATGCCGAGGTGGAGCGTATGGCGAGTGAATCGACCGACGAAGCCGAGCTGGAGCGGTTGCGGCGACGGCTGGACCAGGTGCGGAAGGTGGACTTCTTCGAATCAGCCGGACGCGAGCGGGCCGAGCGGGCCGTGGCCAGCCCGCCGGAGGCAGTGGCTTCAGGATCGGCGCCACGCGGGGCCCTCTGGGTGACCCGACCGGGCGTGAAGGTGGACCGGATGGCCAGCGCGTGGCTCATTCGCCGGTTCATCGATCCGGCGGCCAGGTTCGCTTTCGATCCCAAGACCCCGGGCCTTCGCTTCGACACGTACGAGGGCGAATACACCCACGAAGGGGACCGCTGCACCTTCGAGGTGCTCCTCCAGCGCTTCTCGCTCGACGATGCCGCGCTGAAGGCGGTCGGCGAAGTGGTTCACGACATCGACTGCAAGGACGGCAAGTTCGAGCGGCCCGAGACTCAGGGACTCGCGGCCATCATAGAAGGGATCGCGGCGGTCGAGCCCGACGATGCAGAGCGTTTGCGGCAGGGAGCCGTCTTGTTCGAGGGTCTGTACCAGAGATTCCGCAAAGGGTTGGCGGCTGGGGCATGAGCGTCCCGGTCTCTCGGGGGGTCTATATTTAGCTGACGAAGCTGCAAGTCAGTGATACGACCCCCTGGAGGCTGCATGTCGTTTCGTACGCTCGGCATCCTGCTGCTCGCCGTCACCCTGTCGGCGAGTGCGGCATCGGGCCAGAACTCGCAGGCCAACGCCAAAGGCGAGCCCGTCTCCGACGGCCACACGCTCAGCGAGTGGATCGCCGACCTGAAGGCCCCCGCGCCGGTCAGCCGCAATGCGGCGGCGTACGAGATCGCGGGCATGGGCCCGGCCGCCGCCGCCGCGGTTCCCGCATTGATCGTGGCCCTCGACGACGAGGTCGCCGCCGTGCGCTTCCCGGTGACGGTGGCCCTCGGCGAGATCGGTCCGGCGGCCGAAGCGGCGATTCCGCGGCTCAAGCAGGTGGTGGAGGAGGACCTGAACGACGAGGTGGCCGCGAGCGCCCGTCGCGCCATCAGGCGCATTCGGCCCGAGGCGGTTCCGCCGGAGTGATCTCCCGCGCGCGGGCGCGGCCCGCGTTCACCAGCGCCACTCCCCCGAGCGCGACCGCGCCGCCCACCAGCGCGAGCGCGCCGGGTCGCTCCCCCAGCAGCAACCATCCGATGAGCAGCGCGATCGGCGGCACGAGGTAGAGGCTGCTCGTCGCGCGCCCCGCCGGCATGCGGGACAGCACGTAGGCCCAGCACGCGTACGCCACCGCCCCGGGGAAGACGCCCAGGTAGACCGCGCCGAGCGTCGCCGCGGTGGAGCTCTGCCGCACGTCCGCCAGCGCGGCGGGCAGCAGCGGAAGGAGGAAGAGCGTTCCCAGCCAGATCGCGTAGGCCGTGGCTTCGATCGGCCGATAGCGGGTGAGATAGGGCTTCTGCAGAACGAAGTAGATCGCCTGCGCGACCGCGGCCACCAGCACCAGCCCGGTGCCCGGCTCCAACCGCAAACCTCCGGACTGCCCAACCGACAGAATCGCGGCCCCGGTGAAGCCGATGGCGACGCCGGCCCAGCCGCGCGGGCCGAGGCGCTCGCCCAGCGTCAGCGCGGCGATGAGCGCGGTGAAGATGGGATTGAGATTGACGATGAGGCTCGCGACCCCGGCGCTCACCGTGCGCTCGCCCGCGTTGAGCGCGAGGTGATAGATCGTGATGCCGACGATCCCGGTCGCGAGAAAGCCCGGCAGGTCACGCGCCGCCGGCCGGCGCATCGTGTCGCCCCGGGCGAGTGCCCAGACAAGGAAGACGAGAGAGGCGACTCCGAAGCGGACCAGCGCCAGCCCGCCGGGAGAATACTCGCGCACCACCGCGCGGATGGCGACGAAGCTCGAGGCCCAGAGCAAGAGCGAGGTGCCCATCGCCAGAGCGAGCGCCCCTCGGGATCGGCTCATGCCAGTGCCTGTTCGAGATCCTCGATCAGATCGTCCGGGTGCTCCAGGCCGATCGAGCAGCGGAGAAGCCCCGGCGGTGTGCGGGTCTCGGGCCCCTCCACCGAGGCCCGGTGCTCGATGAGGCTCTCCGGGCCACCGAGGCTGGTGGCCCGGGTAAAGACCTTCACTCGCGAGACAACGGAGAGGGCGGGAGGCGCGCCTCCGCGTACCTCGAAGGACAGCATCCCGCCAAACCGGCTCATCTGCCGCCTCGCCACCTCGTGGCCCGGATCGTTCTTCAGCCCAGGGTAGTGCACCTTCTCAACTTTCGGATGGCTCGCGAGGAACCCCGCGACGGCTTCGGCGTTGTCGCAGTGCCCCCGCATGCGGTAGGGCAGCGTGCGGATCCCGCGGGACACGAGCCAGCAGTCGAACGCCGACGGGACGGCGCCTCCTACCGTCTGAATGCCGCGCAGGCGTGCGGCAGCTTCACCGTCTTCCTTGAGTACCAGTGCGCCCCCCGTCACGTCGGTGTGTCCGCCGAGGTACTTGGTGGTGGCGTGCATGACGATGTCGACGCCGAGGTCAAGCGGCCGCTGCAGCAGCGGGGTGGCCCAGGTATTGTCACAGGCGGACCGTGCACCTGCCGCGTGTGCGAGCGCGGCCACGCCGGCGATGTCGGTCACCGCGAGGGCAGGGTTCGAGGGAGTCTCGATCCAGATGAGCCGGGTTCGCGGAGTGATCGCGCGCTCGACCGCCCCGAGGTCGGTCATGTCCACGAAGCTCGCCGTCAGCCCCCAGGGGCCGAGCACATCTCGCAGGAACTTCGCGGTTCCGTAGTAGGCATCGATCGGGGCCAGGACGTGGTCACCTGGTGCGAGCGACTGGAACACTGCGGCGCTCGCCGCCATTCCGCTGGCGAACGCGAGCGCGACCACGCCGCCTTCCAGCGGGGCCAGCGCCGCCTCGAGCGCGCGGCGCGAGGGATTGTCCTGCCGGGCGTAGAGAAAGCCGCCCGGCAGCGAGAGGTCTTCCTCGCGGGCGAAGGTGGTGGAGAGATAGATGGGCGGGCTGACCGCGCCGGTGGCGGGATCCGGCTCGTGTCCGGCGTGCACGGCCAGGGTCTCGATCCGCATGGAGGTGCCTCGCAAGGTAAGTCTCGTCAGCGTGATGTCATCCCGAGCGGAGCGAGGGATCTTCTCAGCCGGCAATCGAAATTGCCGGCTAAGAGGATCCCTCGCTCCGCTCGGGATGACAGATCCGTCAGTCCCCAACCAATTCCTGCCCGATGCTCGTCACCGCTCCCACCAGCAGGTCGAAGTCCTCCAGCCTGCTCCGATGATTCGTAATCGCCACTCGGAGCGCGAGCCGCCCCTCCAGCACCGTGCTCGAGGGCACCGCGATGCCCCGCTCCTGCACCCGGATGAGGATCTCCTGGTTGATCCCGTCGAGCGCCGCGTCGTCCAGACCCGGCGAGGTGAAGCGAAAGCAGACCACGTTGAGCGGCACCGGCGCCAGGAGCTCCAGGCGAGGATGGGCCAGCACCAGATCGCGAAGATGGCGGGCCTGCCGGACATTCTGCTCGACCAACCGCCCGAGGGTGTGCGCTCCGTGGGTCTTGAGCGACATCCACACCTTGAGCGCCCGGAATCCGCGGGAGAGCTGCACGCCGAGCTCGGCGAACGGCAACCCTCCGGCGACGATCCCACGAGGAGTGGCGTCGAGGTAGCTCGACCGGGTGGCGAATGCCGCGCGGTGTGAGGCCTCGTCGCGCACCAGTGCCAGCCCGACCTCGAACGGCAGATATCCCCACTTGTGCAGGTCCACGGCGAGCGAGTCGGCCTGCTCCATGCCCGCGACGATCTCCCTGAGCGAGGGCGCCAACGCCGCGAAGGCACCGAAGGCGCCGTCCACGTGGAACCACAGATCTTCTCCGCGTGCGATCCCGGCGAGCGCGCGAAGGTCGTCGGTGGCGCCGGTGTTCACCGTGCCGGCGTTGCCGATCACGCAGAACGGCCGAGCGCCGGACTTGCGGTCCGCCGCGATGGCGGAACGAAGGGCGGCGAGATCGATCCGGTAGTCCGCCGTCACCGGCACTCGCCGGAAGGCGGAGTTCCCCAGACCGAGCAGCTCGGCGGATTTCCGGGCCCAACTATGGGTTTCGCGCGAGCCGTAGAAGACGAGACGCGGCAGCCCCGGCTCCTGCAGGCCCACCTCCCGCAGATCGAATCCGGCCTTCGCATTTCGAGCCACCGCCAGTCCGACGAGGTTCGCCATCGAGCCGCCGCTCACGAGGAGACCGCTGGCGTCCGCCGGTTGGCCGAGCAGCTCGGCCATCCAGCGGACCACCTGCCGCTCCACCAGCGCCGCAGACTGATCGTACCCCGCGAGATGCGGGTTCATGCCGGACGCCAGCATGTCCGCCAGCATCGCGACCGGCGTTCCGGTCCCCATCACCCAGCCCCAGAAGCGGGGATGAATGTTGCCGGTGGGATAGGGAAGAATGTCACGGCGGAACTGGTCGTACACCGCCGCGACATCGCCCGGCTCCATCGGCGCCGGCTCGTCGAGCGAGGCCTTCACCTCGGCCGGAACCGACTGCCAGACGGGGCGCTCGCGCACCTGCTGCAGGTAGGCGAGCATGTCGTCCACCATCCGGTGGCCCAGAAGCCGAAGCTCGTCCCAGTCGCGCGGGTCGAGGGTCTCCTCCGTCATGCCGCCGGTCTCCCCTTGTCGAGCATCGCGGGACCAGCCGCGAGCAGCTCGGCGAAGGCGCCGAGGTACTCGGGCGGGCTGGGCTGCCGGACGAGGGCGGCACACCACTGCCGGTGATAGCCGTCCCGCGTGAGACGGACGGCCTTGAGCGCGCCGGAATCCAGGTGGGGCGCCACCGCCCAGCGCGCGAGCACCGCGATCCCGTGGCCGGCCTTGACCAGCTCGACGATGCCCTCGGTGATCTGGATCGAGGTGACCCGCGCCGGCCGAACCCCGGCGGGTATCAGGACCTCCCGGAATAGAGTGCTCTCGCTCTCCCGCATCGCGTACATCACGACGTTCTCGGTGGCGAAGTCCTCGGCCCGGATGTAGGCGCGACCCGCGAGCCGGTGACCCGGCGCCATGATGACGCACAGCTCGTCGCCGAAGAGGGGGCGATACTCCAGCCGCTCGTCCCGCTCGGCGCTGTAGACGATCGCGAGGTCGATCCGGCCGTCGAAGAGTGCCGGAATGGGATCGCGGGTGACTTCCGCGACGACCTGCACGTCGACGCGAGGGAATCGCTCGCGGAAGCGCTCGAGCGCCCCCGGCAGCCAGTGATAGCAGGTGTAGCACTCGGTGCTGAGTCGGAGCACGGACTCGCGGCCGCTCGCCAGCCGCCGCAGCGACTCCTCGGTGGCGAGCAGCGTAGGCAAGGTCTGGCGGGCGGCCTCGAGGAGTCGAAGCCCGGCGACGGTGGGCACCATGCGCTTGCCCATCCGCAGGAACAGCGGAGTACGGAGCCGCCCCTCGAGGTCCAGCAGCTGGTGGCTGAGCGCCGACTGGGTGAGGTGAAGCTCGCGCCCGGCCCGGGTGAGGCTCCCGTACTCGGCAACGGCGGCCACGAGTCGCAGGTGCCGGATTTCCAGGATCATAGCGCCTCGCTATGAATAATTTTCATTGAACCGATTGCAACGAATCGGTGGCTTAATATGTGTCGGCTCCCCACATTGCGCCAGACATCCCTTCCGGAGCCTACGATGGCAGCAATCCAATGGTGGCGAGAGCTGGGCCCCGCAGTCCTGAAAGCCAGAAGCGAGCGGAAGCCTCTGTTCGTGGACTTCTATTCCGACACCTGTCTCGGCTGTCAGGCGATGGACGCCCGGACCTATCCGACGGCGGAGGTCGGCGGCGCTGATCGAGCGGGAGTTCGTGCCGGTCAAGTTCAACGTGAAGGAGCCGCGGGCCGAGTTTCGCGATCTGCTGCGGATGACCAAGCCCCTGTTTACGCCGTTGCTGCTCTTCCTCGACGCGACGGGCACGGAGCTTCGTCGGACGACGGGCTATCTCCCTCCGCTCGAGCTCGAGGCGGATCTCCGGTTGGTGCTCGGGCCTCGCCGATCTGCTGCATGCGCGATATGACGAGGCGTACATCCGGCTGCGGGAGGTCGCTGAGCGCTGGGGACAGACCCATGCGGCGCCAGAGGCGTTGTATTGGTCGGGGGTCGCGGGGTATCGCCGGAACGGGCGAGGCTTGGACGGCCTCACGCCGGAGTGGGCGGAATTGCAGGCGAAGTATCCGGCGAGCACCTGGGCCCTCCGAGCGTCGTGCCTACCGGAGCCGGCGGCGGTGTCGGCGTAGTGTGATATCCCGAGCGAAGCGAGGGATCTCTCGACGAGTCCGTGAGAAGATCCCTCGCTTCGCTCGGGATGACGCATCGTCTGCCGTTCCCCAGCCCCTCACTCCACCACCAGCCGATACCCCGCTTTCCTCACCGTCAGAATATGCCGCGGCTCCGCGGGATCGCGCTCGAGCTTTCTGCGCAGCTCTCCCACATGGGTAGTCGAGTGTCCGGCTGAGCACGCTCTCGTGGTAGCCCCACACCTCGCGCAACAGCTCCAGGCGGGTCGCGACCCGCCCCTCGCGCCGGAGCAATGCGCCGAGCAGGTCGAACTCCTTGGGGCGGAGCGGCACCGCGAGGCCGTCGCGGGTCACCACCCGCGTCGTCGGGTCCACGACGACCGCCCCGAACGCGATCGGCCCTGACGGCGCTGGTCCCGCGCCCTGCGGAGCAGCGCCGTCACCCGCGCGAGCAGCTCCTTGAGGGCGAACGGCTTCGTCACGTAGTCATCGGCCCCGTCCCGGAGCCCGCGCACCTTGTCGGCTTCGTCGCCTCGCGCGGTGAGGACGAGAATCGGCGTGGTCACGCCCTCCCGCCGCAGCGTCTCGAGCAGCCGGAAGCCGTCGAGGCTGGGCAGCATGAGGTCGAGGACGATGAGATCGTGGCTTCGGCACCGGCGCATGGGCCAGTCCCGCCTCTCCGTCCGCCGCGACCTCGACCTCGTAGCCCTCGTACTCCAGGTTGCCCTTGAGGCCGAGGGCCAGGTTGCGGTTGTCTTCGACGATGAGCACGCGTGCCATCACCCCTCCGCCGCTTCGACGCGCTCGGGTCTGGCCGACTCCACACTCGGCGGCCCGCCGGGCAGCTCCACGACGAACCGGGCACCGCCGGCTGCGCCGTCCTCGACCCAGCACTCGCCGCCGTGCGCGGCGACCAGCTCCCGCACGACCGCGAGACCGATTCCGCTGCCCGCCGCCGCGGCCCGCCGAGGCGGACGTACGGCTCCCACACGCGACTCGCGGTCGGCCGGAGGAATGCCTGCGCCGGCGTCCTCCACTTCGATCCGGGTTCGCCCCGCGTTGCAGGCGCGGTGCGGAGCACGATCGGCGCCGCCGGTGCCTCCGTGCTTCACCGCGTTGTCCAGCAGGTTGAGCAGGATCTGGTGCAGCGACTCGGGATGCACGGTGGCGACCAGCCGTCTCGTCCAGCTCGGTCCGGAGCCGCACCGCGGCCGAACCCGCCAGCGGGGTGAAGCGCTCGACGATCTCGCGGACGAGTGGTGCCAGGGCCAGCGGTCTCGGGGCGCACCCGCGTGAGCCGGCGCTCCGCCCGGGAGAACTGGAGCACGTTCTCCACCAGGTGCGCCAGCCTCCGGGCTTCCTGCACGATGATCGCGAGCGCCTGCCGGCGCGCGTCCTCGCCCGTCGCGCGGCCCAGCTCGAGCGTCTCGGCGAAGAGCAGGATCTGGGTGAGCGGGGTGCGCAGCTCGTGGGAGACGCTGGAGGTGAAGTCCGCGCGGAGCCGGGCCAGCTCCTGCTCCCGCCGGAGCTGCCGGACCGCGACGAGCGCGAGCCCCGCCGCGAGCACCAGCAGGCCGGCGAGAACCGGGAGGCGCGCGCCCGGGGTCGCGACCACCAGGCGGCCGGCGGTTTCCGGCGGGAGTGAGGCGGCCACGACCAGCGAGCCCACCCCGTTCGACGCCGAGTCGCCCGCGTAGCCTCCCTGGCGGGAATGCGCCCGACTCGAACAGCGGCCGGCCGCGGGGATCGGTCACCCGCAGCGAGACCAGGTCGGCGTTCGAGATACCGCCGGTCACCGGCCGGGGCAGGAGCGGGTGGCTCTTCATCACCTCCGAAAAGATCGGGAGCAGCGCGGAGGGACAGGTCACCATGCCGTACGCGGCTACCGGCGCGTCGTGCTGGGCGAATCCGCTGTACCGGAGGACCTTGACCCCATACACCGCCACGGCCCCTTCGCCCCAGAGCAGCTCCGCGTGCCCGGCCGCCGGAGTTTCGCGGGCGCTCCGCGCCAGCACCGAGTCGCGGAGCCACTGGCGCACCGGCGTCGAGGCGGGTCCGTCGGTCGTGAGCGTCCCGCTCCGGAGGTCGAGCATGAAAGGTGAATCGGCCCGCTGCCGATGGCGACGGGCAGCCGAGGGTGCGGCCGGCGCTGGCGGCGAAGGCCGCGGGAGGCGGCAGCGAGTCGTAGGGCGAAGCCGCCGGCGTGCCCAGCACGGGGCCGAACGCCTGGCCGAGCGTTCGATCGAGCGCCTCACCCGTCGCCGTGAGGAATTCCCAGGCCGCGACGGTGGCGTAGTCCCGGAGCGCCCGCTCCGCCGTCACCCGGTGGGACCGGGCGGCGCGCTGCGCCTCGAACGCCAGCATCGCCGCGAGCGCGACGGTGAGCGCGAGGAGCAGGATGAGGAAGCGGGAGGAGGATTTCATGCGTCACCGGCCATCTGTCCGTCAGGACGTGACCGGCACCACCCCTTCCGCACTTTCCCGCTTCGCCCGCGCCCGGTGGCGGCTGTACCCGAAGTAGATCGCCAGACCGAGGACGAGCCACACAAGCAGCCGCTCCCAGGTCGCCCAGCGGCAGGCTCACCATCTGCGCGACGCAGACCAGCGCGCCCAGCACCGGCACCCACGGCACGCCGGGTGTCCGGAAGGGGCGCGCGACGTCGGGCGCCGTCCGGCGCAGCACGATGACGCCGATACAGACGAGCACGAACGCCAGGAGCGACCCGATGCTGACGAGCTGGCTCAGCACCGCGATCGGCAGGATCCCCGCCGCGATGGCGACGACGCCTCCCGTGATGCATCGTGCTGAGATGGGGCGTGCGGAAGCGCGGATGGACCGCGCTGAAGAGCTCGGGCAGCAGCCCGTCCCGGCTCATCGAATAGAAGATGCGCGTCTGGCCGAGGAGCTGCACCAGCATGGTGCTGAAGAGACCGAAGAGCGCGCTGATCTTCACGACGGGGCTGAACCAGGTGAGGCCGGTGGCGTCGATCCCCACGGCGATCGGGTCGGCGACGTTGAGCCGCTGGTAGGGCACGATGCCGATCAGCACGATCGCCACCGCGATGTAGATGACGGTGCAGATCGCCAGCGAGGCGAGGATCCCGATCGGCATGTCGCGCTGCGGATTCCGCGCCTCCTGCGCCGCCGTGGACACGGCGTCGAACCCGACGTAGGCGAAGAACATCACCGCCGCCCCGCGAAGCACGCCGCTCCAGCCGAAGGAGCCGAACTCGCCGGTGTTGGGCGGAATGAACGGTGTGAGGTTCTCCCGCCGGACGTACGCCGCGCCGAAGCGCGATGAAGAGGAGCAGCACCACGACCTTGATCACCACGAGCGCGGTGTTGGCGCCGGCCGACTGCCGGATCCCGATCATGAGGAGTCCGGCGACCAGCAGCGACGATGAGCGCCGCGGGGAGATTGAAGACGCCGGTCACCATCGTGCCGTCGAGCGCCATGGTACCGACGCCCGGCGCGGCGGTGAGCGCAGGCGGAAGGTGGATGCCGAGATCCCGCAGGAAGCTCACGAAGTAGCCCGACCAGCCGACGGCGATGGTGGACATGCTGAGCGCGTATTCGAGGATGAGGTCCCAGCCGATCATCCAGGCGACGAACTCACCCGACAGAGGCGTAGGCGTAGGTATAGGCGCTTCCGGCGACCGGGATCATCGACGCGAGCTCGGCGTAGCAGAGGCCCGCGAGCGCGCAGGCGAAGGCCGCGATGATCATCGAGAGCACGAGCGCGGGTCCCGCGTGCTGCGAGGCCGCGGCGCCGGTGAGCACGAAGATCCCGGTGCCGATGACCGAGCCGATGCCGAGGGTGGTGAGGTTGAGCGGGCCGAGCGCGCGGCGGAGCGTGGGCCGGCCGGACTCGTGGACTGCAGGTCGGCGATGCTTTTCCGGGTGGCGAGGCTCATGCGTCATACATATCACTCGCAACCTCGGCGGGGCCATGCGCCGAATGACAGAATCGTGTCAGAGCTGTCCGTCGGCGACACCGTCCGCGGCGACGACGTGGGGCGCGCCCTCGCGCAGCAGTCGCTCCCGCAGTCCGTCGAGGCCGATGCTCTTCCGCGGCCGGACGCGGTACTCCAGCACTTTGGGGCCGCCGTCGCCTTCGCTGGTGTGCACCAGCGACCACTTCTTCGCGTCCCGCTCCAGGATCGTCTCGATCGTGGCTTTGACCGGTTCCACCGCGTCCACGTAGACCCGCAGGGCGACGGTCCGCCCGTCCGCCTCGGCGGCGCCGTTCCCGGGGACGGGACGCGGGTGCTCGCCGGTGGCCTGGGAGATCGCCTCGAGGTCGGCACCCGAGGGAAGACAGAGACGCGCGAACGTCTCCTCGAACTCGGCGCTGAAGTTGAACTTCCACAGCGCCAGCTCGACCACGACGAAGAAGACGGAGAGGACCGCGGCGACCGACAGCGCGTGGATGCCGGTGGCGAAGCCGATGCCGATCGACCCGAAGATGTACACGGCGTCGCCCGATTCCTTCAGGTTGTTGCGGAACCGGACCGCGGCCACGATCCCCGCCAGGCTGAACGCGAGCGCGAGGCTGTTGCGGACCACGACGAGAATCGCGGTGACGACGATCGGCAGCACGATCACCGTCTGCACCAGCGAGTGGTCGTACTTGAGCCGCGTGCGGGTGCGCACGTACACGAAGGCCATCGGCAGCACCAGCAGCAGCGCGCCGAACATCTGGACGAGTGCATCCACCCAGCCCGGCGCGCCGCGCGGGGAACAGCGCCACCTCGTGGCGGAACCAGTCAACCACTTCTGCCGGGGTGGCCGGGGCCGCCGTACCGGGCGACATCGACCGCTCGGGGAAGACCGCCGTGAGGAGGAGCAGGACCGCGCCGGCGATCAGGTAGTAGATCGTCAGCCGGACCACGGTGACCCGACCGATCTCCCGAACGATCGCTCGTCCCATCTCCGGGGTCACCCGCTTGGCCATCAGTTCACTCCTTGGGCGGTGGCGACCGCAGCCCGCGCCAGCGCATCGACCAGCGAGCGCCGGTCGCGCGGTCCGTCATAACGCACGCCGTTGATGAATAGGCTCGGCGTGCCGTTGACACCGCTGTGGCCGCCGCTCGACTGATCCTCGCGAATCCTGAATTCCGCTTCCCCTGCCTGGAGATCGCGCCGAAAGCGCTCCAGGTCGAGCCCGATGCGTCCGCGCGTGCGCCACCAGAGACTCGGAGTCCAGCTGCGTCTGGTGCTGGAAGAGCCGGTCGTGCATCTGCCAGAAACGCCCCTGCGCCGCGGCCGCTTCGGCCGCCTTGGCGGCCTCCAGCGCGTGCGGGTGCGAAGCTCGCAGCGGAAAGTGGCGGAACACGAAGCGCAGGTTCGGCCCGAATGCCTGTTGCGCCTGTTTGATCGCCACGTGGGTCTGGCCGCACATGGGGCACTCGTAGTCTCCGTACTCGACCAGCGTCACCCTCGCGGTCGCCGGGCCCTCCGCGTGGTCGCGTTCGGTGACCGGAGGCGTGCAGCTCGCTCATGGCCGGACCGGTGCGACTCTCCCGGGGATCCGGCGATCCGGGCGCGTGCCGCTCTCGACGAGCGACTGCAGCAGTCCGCGGACCGCGGCCACGCTCTCGAGTCGGAAGCGGGCGCGGGTGTTGCCGGGTCCCACGCGGATGCTGATCGCCTCCGGCGGCAGCGCGGCGAAGAGGTCTTCGTCGGTCCGGTCGTCCCCGATGGCGACGACGGTGGTGCGCGCCAGCTTCTCCGGCGGCAGCGGAGGCACGATGCGGCCCTTGTGGATGCCGTGGGGCCGGATCTCGAGGACGCGGTTCCCGGCGAGGACCTCCACCGGCTGGTTGCTCAGCAGCTGGTTGAGATGCAGCCGCAGCTCGTTGGCCCGGCGCGCGCCGGTCTCCAGATCGGCCAGGCGGTAGTGCCACGCGAGCGCGACAGCCTTCACCTCGATCAGCGAGCCCGGGGTCCGCGCCGTCGTGTCGCGCAGGATCGCGAGCACCGGCTCCCGCCACGACCCACCGACTTCTCCCGCCGGAATCCAGGTGCGCTCCGTCGGAGACCGGGACCAGAACCCGTGCTCGGCATGCAGCCAGACGGGGAGCGTGCCCAGCCAGTGGTCGAGCGCCTCGCGACCGCGGCCACTCACGACGTGCACTTCGGTGGAGGGGCGCCCAGCCAGCGAGCGCAGCAGCGAGAGCAGCTCGCTATCCGGGCGCGCGAGCTCCGGCGTCGGCGTGAAGGGCACCAGCGTGCCGTCATAGTCGAGCAGCAGGAGGAGCGAATCGGTCTCGCTCAGCCGGCGCGACAGCTCATCCCGCGCGGCCGAGCTCCCGGCGACCGCACCGGCCCGGGCCGTCGGCGGGCTCACCGCGGCGAGCTGCTCGAGGAACGACGCGGCCCAGCGATGGACGTCGAACGTCTCCACCCGGGTCCGGAGCGGGGCGAGCCGGGCCCGGCGCTCCTCGAACTCCATGGTGAGTGCGCGGTAGAAGACGTCGGCCGACCCGTCGCTGTCGTACGGATTCACCTGGACCGCCTCGGGAAGCTCCCACGACGCGCCGGCGAATTCGCTCAACACCAATACGCCGTCGCCGTCGGTGCGGGAGGCGAGAAACTCCTTCGCGACCAGGTTCATGCCATCCCGGAGCGGCGTCACCAGCATCACGTCGGCCGCGCGATAGAGGGCCACGAGGTCAGCCGGCGACAGGTTCCGGAAGATGTAGTGCACCGGGGCCCACCGCGGGGTGCCGAACGTGCCGTTGATGCGGCCGACCAGCTGATCCACCAGCGTGCGAAACTCCTGGTACGCTTCGACGCCGGTGCGCGACGGCACCGCCACCTGCACCAGCCGCACCCGTTCGCGCAGCTCCGGATGGATCTGGAGCATCCGCTCGTAGGCGAGCAGCCGGCGGGGGATGCCCTTGGTATAGTCGAGCCGGTCCACGCCGACGAGGATCCGGACGCTGCCATCGCCGCGGAGCGCCTGTGCCTCGGCCTCCACCGCGGGATCGTTGGCGATCTGCTGGAAGGACGCCGTGTCGATCCCCATCGGGAACACGCCGAGCCGCACCTCGCGCCCGGGCAGCTGGACCCGGTCGATGTCTACGGTGAGGCCCAGGATGTCGGTGAGGGAGGTGGCGAAGTGGCGGAGGTAGGTGGGGGTGTGGAAGCCGATGAGGTCGGCGCCGAGCAGCCCTTCGAGCAGGCGGCCCCGGGCCGGGAGGGTTCGGAACAGCTCCTCCGACGGGAACGGGATGTGGAGAAAGAAACCGATCCGGGCGTCGGGGAGCCGGCGCCGCAGCAGTCCGGGGACCAGAAAGAGCTGGTAGTCGTGAACCCAGATCATGTCGCCGGGGCGGTACTGCGCCGCCACCACCTCGGCGAACCGCTCATTGGCCTCCACGTAGGCATCCCAGTCGGTGACGTGGAGCGGGATCTGGTCCAGCAGATAGTGGAAGAGGGGCCACAGGACCCCGTTGGAGTACCCCTCGTAGTAGCGGGTGACCTGGTCCGCGCTGAGCGGGACAGACACCAACCGGTCCGCGGCCAGCTTGGCGTCGAGCGACGCTTGCTGGTCCGGCGTCAGCGAGTCCGGCGCCCCGGACCACCCGATCCAGAGACCGTCGGACTGCTCGTGGGGCCGCTGGAGGCCGGTCGCCAGCCCACCGGAGCTCCGCTCGACCTCCACCTCGCCATCCCGGAGATGGACGGTGATGGGCAGCCGGTTGGCCACGATCAGCAGGCGGGACATGCCAGAAAGGTACCTCGGGAACGGCAGGGGGGGAGCGGGCGGGGGGCGGGGGCGGCGCTACGGCTGTACGGCGTTTGGGCGCTAGGGGAGTTACGGCGCTCGCGAAGGTACGTCATCCCGAGCGCAGCGAGGGACCTTCTCAAACAAGGTCCCTCGGTCGCTTTGCTCCCTCGGGATGACGTAGGGCGAGCTTCGTATACCTTCCGCCGTAGCGCCCTTAGCGCCGTCCCGCCGCCTATCTAGGCCAGATCTGATTCTCCCGATCCACATCCGGAAAGTCGTTCCTCGGATCGATCTCCATGGTCTTGATCGTCGGCTCTTTCGCCACCCGCAGGGTGGTTCGCTTGGCCCCCTCGAACCAGACGCTCGCAGGAGCCGTGACGCTGTCGGTCTTTCCGTCGGTGCGAGTGACGACCAGGTGGACGGGCATCGATGCCTTCCCCCGGTTGGACACCACCACCTCGAGCGAGTCGCCGACCGTGGTCACCGTGTCGATCGCCTGATCGAGCCTCCAGGTCTCGAAGAACCAGGTGCGCCAGAACCAGGAGAGGTCCTGTCCCGAGACGTTCTCGAAGGTGTCGAACAGATCGTACGGCGTAGGATGCTTGTATATCCAGCGGCGCCCGTACTCCTTGAGCGCACGGTTGAAGGTGTCGGTGCCCAGCACCCCGCGGAGCGCCACCATGATCGTGGCCATCTTGTAGTAGCTCGCCACGCCATAGGTGTTGTAGCTGGGATACCGGTCGCCGTGCCGCATCAGCTCGACTTCCCCGCCGACCTCGGCGAGGCTCAGGTACGGCGCGCGGTTCTGGGCCTCGTCATCGTACCCCTTGAAGAAGTCGGCCATGCCCTGCGACTGGATGAACTGGGTGACTCCCTCGTCCATCCATGCGTAGCGCTTCTCGTCGGAGCCCACCATCATCGGGAACCACATGTGCCCGATCTCGTGATCGACGACTTCGTACATGTCGAGCGTATCCCACTGGCCCCCGATGCAGGTCATCATCGGGTACTCCATGCCGCCGCACGAGGTCGGGCCGTCCACCGCGGTCATGTGGGGATAGGGGTAGGGCCAGAGATACTTGGAGAAGAACTCGACCGAGTGCTGGCCGTAGCGCGCCGCCTGGTCCCAGTGGCTCTGCCGCATCTCCGGGCGATAGAACGACTCGACCAGGGCGGTGTCCGGGCGCCCGTCGTCGTTGTGATCACCCGCGGCTGCCGGCACCGCGTCCCACAGATACTTGGCCGAGGTGCCCCAGGCGAAGTCGCGAACGTTCTCGGCCTTGAAGTGCCAGGTGAGCTTGCCGTCCTTCCCGCTGGCCGTGGACTTCCCCGGCGTCCGATCCACTTCCTTTACTATCTGCACGACGCCGGTGGCATGCGCGGCGGAGTCGAGCCGGGCCCGGGTCTGCTCGGAGAGGACGTCCTTCGGGTTCATCAGCTGCCCCGTACCCGTCACCAGCCATCCTTCCGGCACCGTCAACGTGACGTCGTAGTTGCCGTAGCCCATGTAGAACTCGGCATTGCCGAGGTACTGGTCGGTCTGCCAGCCGTTGACGTCGTCGTACACGGCCATCTGGGGGTACCAGTAGCTGAGGAAGTACACCTCGCCGTCCTGGCCGCCGCGCGGCGCCCCATCGGGCGGGACGCGAAGGCGCCAGTCGATCGCCAATTCCGCCGATCCGCCCGACTCGAGCGGCTTGGGCAGACGAATTTCCATGATCGTCCCATTCACGCTGTAGCCGGGCCCCTGTCCCGTGCCGCGGGACAGCTCCGTCCCCTGCGCGCCGACCTTGCTCAGCTCCACACCCTCGACCGACCAGGGCACGTCCGTGTTGTGGCGGGAGTCGGGAGAAAAGAGGTTGCCGAGCAGCTGGACGTAGACCGCGTTGAGCGTGTTGGGCGACCGGTTGTGGTAGACGATCGTCCCCTGACCGGAGAGCCGCTTGGACACAGGGTTGAGGTCGGCCTTCAGCCGATACTCGGACCACTGTTGCCAGTACAACGGACCCGGCTGACCGGTCCGGAGCCGGGTCCCGGCCGCCACCGCCCGCTCGAACCCTTCCATGACCGGCACTTCCATCAGACGGGCCGTCGCCGGGGCGGCAGACGAGTGGGCCGGCGCCGGGGTAGTGCTCGCCGATTCAGTTCTGCCGGAGCTACAGCCGGCCACTGCAAGAGAAAGGAACAGGCTTGCTGCAACGCGATCCATCAGCTTCTCCATCTGTCGGGTTCTGGGCGGCGGTCCGCCCGGGGGCGGATGATCGCTGGACGGGCGGCCGCTGGCAAGGTTGGGCATCGCCGCGACCGTGAGCCGTTTCCGGGCATCCTGTTGGACATTCGGGAGCTCTACCGGCTCTCTCAAGAGACTCAAAGGCGTGGAGGAAATGCACATGTCGGATGGTTGGTCGCGCCGGCTTTGGGCCGGCGGTGTTGGTGTCGCGTTTCTGGCCGGTCTGGGGCTGGCGGGGTCGTTCTCCCTCCCCTGGGCCAGTGCTCAGCAACAGGAATCACGTTACGCAGTGGAGCATCCGGCGGTTCCACCGGCCGGGTCGGCCAACCTTCAGAGTCTGAGCGAGGCGTTTGCCTCGGTCGCCGAGACGGTCAAGCCCAGCGTCGTGTACATCACGTCCGGGAAGACCGGCGGGGACGATGACCAGTCGGACGATGCTCGGCCGCAGGTCCCGCCGGGATTCGAACAGTTCTTCCCTCAATTCCGGATGCCGGCCCCCGAATTTCAGGAGGCCGCCGGCTCGGGCTTCATCGTTTCGCGGGACGGTTACATCCTCACCAATGACCACGTGGTGGACGGCTCGGACCAGGTGACGGTCCGGCTCCTCGACCGGCGGGAGTTCAAGGCCAAGGTCGTCGGCACCGATCCGAATACCGACCTCGCCGTGCTCAAGATCGACGCCGACAACCTGACACCGGCCCCACTGGGCAACAGCGACGCGGCGCGGGTGGGCGAATGGGTGCTGGCCGTCGGCAATCCTTTGGGCGACAACCTCACGTTCACCGTCACCTCGGGGATCATCAGCGCGAAGGGTCGGAGCCTGGAGCTGCCCAACGTCAGCGACCGCAGCATCCAGGACTTCATTCAGACCGACGCCGCGATCAATCCCGGCAACTCCGGTGGTCCGCTCGTGAGCGTAGAGGGTCAGGTCATCGGGGTGAACTCCGCGATCGCGAGCCGCACCGGGTTCTACTCCGGCTACGGTTTCGCCATCCCGATCAACCTCGCGCGGAGCGTGATGGATCAGCTGATCCAGCACGGCAGCGTCCGTCGCGTGGCGCTCGGCATCAGCGTGCGCAATGCGTCCGCCAATGACGCCGCCTACGTCGGGCTGCCCGATATTCGCGGCGTGCTGGTCGAAGATTTCGGCGAGGCCTCGCCCGCCAAGGCCGCCGGCCTCGAGCCCGGCGACATCATCATCGCCGTGGATGGCAAGCGGGTTGAATACGTCGGGCAGCTGCAACAACAGATCGCCTTCCGCAAGCCGGGTGAGTCGGTCAAGGTCGAAGTCGCCCGGAAGGGTGGCGCCCGGAAGACGTACGACGTGAAGCTCCAGGAGCTCCCGTCGCCCAAGGGAGTCGCGACCCGGAACGGTGGTAGCGAAGACCGCGATGACACCGGGTCCGGCGCGGCTTCCATCGGCAAGCTTGGCGTGACGGTCGCTCCGGTGAGCCGAGAGGACGCCGCTCGCTTCGAGCTCACCGCCGAGCAGCAGCGTGGGCTCGTTGTCACCGAGGTCAAGGCGGGCGGACCCTCCTGGGGTGAGCTGGCCGACCCCGATCGCGGCGGGCCCGACATCATCCTCGAGGTCGAGGGGAAGGCGGTGAAAACCGCCGCCGAGCTGCGCCAGTCCATCGCCGGCATGAAGTCGGGCGACATCGTCAGCGTCCGAGTCTACAACCCACAGGTCAAGAGCCGCCGGGTGGAGCGGATCAAGCTCGGGGAATAAGCAGCCACTGCCGAATTGCGTTCGCTGCCGCCGGAGCCACCGGCGGCAGCGGCGTTTCACCCACCGTCTCACTGACACCCGTCCGTGCGGTAGGTATCCGCCAGCGAAACGATCTTCCATCCCTCACCGGTACGAAGCAGCTGAAAGGCGTCCGTGCCGCAGTGGCTCCGCCGGTCGCCGAAGCTGAAGTCGTAACCGGCCCAGACGGTGGCGAGCGTCCGGTCGATGCGGACTTCCGGCTGATGGAGCCGCTCCAGCCAGCGATCGCGCTTGTCGTTGGCGACGAACTCGGCGAACTGCTGTACCGTGAGTGCCTGAAGCACGGATGTGCCGTCCCGCGGCCGCATCCCGACCAGCCTGGCTCCAGGAGCGAACAGACTGCCGAGCAGCGCGGTATCGCGTTTCTCCATCGCTTGCATCAGGCGATCCAGCACCGCGAGGATCTCGGCGCGGTCGGCCGAGTCCCCGCCGAGGGGCTCGACTGCGGCACCGGTCATGGCATGTCGGGCCAGTCCGCCCGGACCGGCAGCCTGTTGGGCGCCGGCCGCTTGGGCGAAGGATGGAAGCAGGATGAGCAGCAGGACGGTCCGCACGCGTGAAGCCTCCGTAGACGAGGGAACCCCTCAGGATCTACGGAAGGCCCCAGCTGGGGATTCAGGAAACGGTCAGACTCCGCTCACCTCGATCTCGCGGACCATGCCGTGGGCCTTGTGCGACCTGCCGTCCCGCGCGTCCGGGACATAGCAGATGAGCAGGTGCTTGCCGGGCTCTATCCGGGCGGTGAAGTAGGCGTGTCGCCCGGGCGCGAGACCCACGATGCCGCCGATGAGCGCCGCCGGCGGCGAGCCCTTCATGCCGGAGCGCACCCAGCGATCCCAGTCGCCCAGCGTCTTGCCTGGAAGCAGCCGGAGCAGCTCGACCTCGTGGGGTTGAGGACCGGCGTTGTGCACCTTGAAGGTCTGCCTGCCCGCGGCGAGCGGAGTGGAAAGGGCGAACGCATAGTCCACCAGCTTGATCTCGACATCCGCGCGCGGCTCGGAGACCTGGGCCGGCGTGCCGGTGACCCACAGATCCCGGTGCATTCCCATCGCGAAATGGTGCACGCCGTCCGAGGTCGGGATGAAGCAGAGGATGGCGTAATGGCCCGGCCGCAGCTCCTGAACGCTCGCCGCGGAAGAGCCGGGCGCGATGGCATTGGGACCGCCTACCAGGTCGGCCCACTCGGGCGGCGGACCTCCGGCGGCGATCGCCGCGACCAATTGGGTCGCGGTGCGACCCTCGTCCAGCCGAACCAGCTGCATGTGGTGCAGCTCGGAGCCGGCATTGACCAGGCGGAGCTCGGTGAGACCCGCGGGTATGGTATCGGGCCCCGCGTAGCCGTATTCGCGGGCGGTGATCTCTATGGTGTTGGTGCCGCGCGGCAGGCGCGGGGACGTGTGCCGGGCCCCCGCCGCCGCTGCGATCAGGGTGGCCGAAGCCAGAACGATCAGGATTGCCTTCGTACGCTTCCGCATGATGCCTCCCGGTGAAGTCTGCTACCCTGGTTTGCGAGGGCAGCAGCAGCGGGCGGACATCACTCGCCGATCACCGTGGGATCATTTGGGCGAAGGTGGTGGTTGAAAAGGGGTTATGAAGGGTGAGCGGTTTACCCCACCCGGCCGGGCTTCTTCTCCCACAGCACGTTCACGATCACCCAGCGCCCGTCCACCCTGGCGAGCTGCAGGTAGTCGATCCAATCGGCCATGTTCGCCTTGGCGCTCGCCGCGTTGCCGAAGATGTCCAGGATGGTCACGTCCTTCTCCTGCCGATCCTTCGGCGTCGTCTTGCCGTACCCGTGACGAGTGCCGTTCACCAGCGCGGACGCGCCCATGTTCTGGAGGACGCTCTTCCGGGTCGCGGTATCGGCGACGACGATCCGCTTGACCAGCTCGGGATGGACAGCCCGGCTCATGCGCTCGGCATCGCCCGTGTACCAGCCTTCGGCGTAGTCGAGCACGGTGCCGCGGATGGCGGCGGAGTCCCCTGCGGTCTGGGCGGTGGCCGGCCCCCAGGAGAGTACGGTGAGAAGCAGGACGTAGCGGACGGGCATGGCGAGTTCCTCGGTAGGGGTGGCTACGGAGCGACCCACTACGAGGGGGTGGGCCGGGGCGTTTCGGGAGGCTAGGGCGTCAATCTCGAGAATACCTCATCCCGAGGGAGCGAAGCGAGCGAGGGACCTTGTTTGAGAAGATCCCTCGCTACGCTCGGGATGAGGTACCCTGGGACTGCCTCTCGCCGTTACTTCCCCACCCTCCAGAACTCCACCCGATCGTCCCCGATCAGCGGAAGCGCCACGATTCCGGCCTCCGGGTCCAGCCCGATATCCGCCACCGACGGCACGCCTCGCACCACCGCGCGAAGACGGTCGCCGTTCACCTCGCTCAGCGTCGAGTCGTTCCAGGCCGACACCAGAATCCGACCGTCGGCGAACGTCTCGATCCCATCATACCTGCCCGCGCCGGTCGCGATGGGCTTGGGTTGGTGACCCGGCCCTTTCCACTCGAGCACGGCGTTTCCGACACCGATCGGTGCCAATAGAAAGCGCCGTCCCTTCCGATCGTAGGTGATCCCATTCGGCTGGTCCAGGAAGTCTCCCTCGAGCACCACCGATGGCACGCGTCCCTTGATGCGGAAAACACGGTCAGGGCCGGTATGCTGGCGGGTCCCGGCCGAGTCGAACCGCACGCCCGTATCGGTGATGTAGAGCGCCCCATCCGGACCCACGGTGATGTCGTTGAGGAAGAGCGCGCCGAGCGGCGCCAGGTCCACGCTCGCCACGGGCGCACCGGTCCTGCGGTTGAAGGCCCGCACCGCGTCGAGGTCGGTGACCCAGAGCGTATCGCCCGCGATGGCCATCCCCTTGGGCGCGTGCAGCGTCACCCCACCACTTCCGCCGGCGATGAACCGCAGGTTCTCCACCCGCCAGTCCTTGCCTACCCGGCTGATGTATCCGTTGTCATCCTTCGCTTGCCTGCCGTTGATGTTGCTGATGAACCAGACCTGCTGATCCGGATCCCACCGCGCCGACTCGGGCCGCGCCAGGCCCTCCCGTACCTCGCCCACCTTGACCGCCGGCTGACCGGCGGGCTCACCGCTCCCGTACGCCACGCGCCAGATCCGGTTGGCGGGATCGTCAGCCACGAGGAGGGAGCCGTCGGGCAGCGTCGCGACGCCGATCGGCCGGCCGTAGACCTCGGTCCCTCCCGGCGAGACCAGGAACCCGCCCAGGAACTCCTCGGCCGGGCCGGACGGCCGGCCGGCGGCGAAGGGGACGAAGAGCACGCGGTAGCCCGCGAGCTGCGATCGGTTCCACGAGCCCCGCTGACCGATGAAGGCTCCGTGGCGGTAGCGCTCCGGGAACGCGCTGCCCCGATAGAACGCGAGCCCCAGCGACGCGGTATGTGCGCCGAGCGCGAAATCCGGAGCCACGCTCCTGGCGACGAGATCGGGCCGCTTGCCGGCCTGCCGCGGATCTTCATGCCGGCCGAAGTACGCGTACGGCCAGCCGTAGAAAGCGCCGTCGCGCACGCTGGTGAGATAGTCGGGCACCAGATCGTCGCCCAGTCCGTCCCGCTCGTTCACCACGGTCCAGAGCGCCCCCGTACCGGGTGCCCAGTCGAGGCCGAGCGGATTGCGAAGTCCCGAGGCGAAGACCCTCATGCCGCTGCCGTCGGGATTGAGCTCGAGGATCGCGGCGCGCCGCGGGTCGCGGGCGTCGACGCCTTCGGTATCCACGTTGGTCGCGGAGCCCACGGTGACGTAAAGCTTCGTCCCCTCGGCGTTGGCGACGACGTTCCGGGTCCAGTGGTTGTTGTAGCCGCCGGCCGGAAGCTCGAGCACCCGGCGCGGAGGCGCCGTGACCGAGGTATCGCCGAGTCGGAACGGGTAGCGCACGAGCTCGTCGGTGTTGGCGACGTAGAGCCAGCCATCCAGGTAGAGCATTCCCACCGGACGGTTGAGCCCCCAGAGCAGTGCCGTTCTCAGCTCGGGCGTCCCGTCGCGGTTCGCGTCGCGCAGCAGGGTGATCCGGTTCGCGGAGTGGCCGCGGTTGCCCGACGCCCATCGCGCCGCGACTTGCTCCGGGGGGAGCAAGGTGTCACGCGGACTGCCGGCGTTGGCCGATTCGGCAACCAGCAGGTCGCCGTTGGGGAGCACGTAGAGCCAGCGCGGGCGCTGCAGCCCCTCCGCGAAGAGCGAGACCCGGAAGCCCGCCGGAGCGATGGGCGTCCGCCCTTCGGGCCAGGGCACGACCTTGGAGTAGAGCGCGATGCCGGCGGCGGTCGTGTCCGGCGGAGGAAGCTCGGGATCGGGGCCGGTCCCGGGAAGCGCGCCGGGCGCGCCGCCGCGCTCATCGGTGAGCGCCGGGGCGGATTCCCCGGTCTGGCGCGGTGCGCAGGCGGTCGCGAGGAGGAGCACCGCCGCGAGGTTGGTGTACACGGTCATTGCCCTGCCGCCTGGGTGCCGACCGCCCTGCGGTCGAAGATCTTGCCTACGACGGTCCACCGGCCATCCACCTTGAGCAGCGACATGTAGTCGGTGATGGTCGCCTCGGGGCTTTCCAGCTCGAGCTTGGCCACGGCCGCATTGCCGCTCACATCCACCATCGCGACCCTCCGCTTCACAGCATCCGGTTTGGGCGGGTTGGGTGCCCGCTCGGCGATGGCCCCGAGCCAGTCGGGAATGGTGCGCTGGGCGAGGGCCCCGTCGCGCACGGAGTACATGACCGCGACCTGATGAAACGCCTTGTGCGCGGCCGCGGTGTCGCTGTTGCGCACGCCGTCGAAGTAGTACCGCTCGATATGCTGCCGTATCAGCTGCTCGTCGTCATCGTGGCTCGCGGCGGCGCCCGTTCCCAACGCCGAAACGATGACCAGCAGGGTGAGGTATCGCATGCCAGGATCTCCGGTGCAGTGGTCGTGAAACATCGCGCGATCATGTTGGGGGCTCTGCACGGCAGCGCACAACGGCGGCCCGACGAGCGGCGCCGGAGAGCCGGTGAGCGTCAGGCGAAGCGGGCCTTGAGCCGCGAGGCGTAGCGGCGGCTCAGCGTGAGCGGGGCAGGCTGTCCGCGCAGATACACCTGGTAGGCGTCGTGCGACCACTCCTCGATGCGATCCACGAATTGCAGGTTGACGATCGCCTCGCGATGGATCCGGATGAACTGCTTGGCAGGAAGGCGCTCCTCCCACGCCTTGAGGCTGCGGGGGACCCTCCCGCGCATGCCATCGGCCGTAGACACCTCGGTGGCGTCTCCCGCCGCGGCGACCGCGACGATCTGGTTCACCCGGATGAAGCGTGACCGCCCGTCGATGGGCAGGAAAACGAAGTCACCGATCTCGAACCGCCGCGCGGCCACCGGGGTGGTAGCCGTCTGCTCCCGAAGCCGGCCGATGCTCTCCGCCAGCCGAGCGGGAACCACCGGCTTGAGCAGATAGTCCAGCGCGTTCACGTCGAAGGCGCGCAACGCATGGGCGTCGTGAGCCGTCACGAAGATGACCCGCGAGGACACCGGCGCCCGGGCGAACAGATCGAACCCCGACTCGCCCGGCATCTGGATGTCGAGGAACACCACGTCCGGCTGCTCCCGGACCAGGTGGCGCACCGCCTCGTCCACGCTCGCCGCCTCCCCCACGACCCGCACCTCCGGGTGCACCGACAGCAGCGCTCGCAACTCCTGCCGGGCGAGCCGCTCGTCGTCCACGATGAGGGCGGTAAGTGGCTCCGCGCTCATTCGGCCCCACCGGTCTCGATCTCGATCCGCGCCTTCACCCAACCGTCCTCCTGGCCAACCTCGAATCGATGCCGCCCGGGATAGAGCCGCTCCAGGCGCTCGCGAACGTTGACGAGCCCGACACCGGCACCGTCGTCGATGGGATGTCCGGACCCGTTGCCGGTTCCGTTGTGCCGATCCCCGCACCACCGCCCGGTGTTGGCGATCTCGACCAGTAGGCGGTCGCCGTCCGTTCGCGCGGAGATCCGGACCTTGAGGGGCACCGGACTGGTCCGGATCCCGTACTTCACCGCGTTCTCCGCCAGGGGATGCAGCAGGAAGCTCGGCACCCGCCTCGTCTCCGCGGCCTCCTCGATCTGGAAATCCACCTGGAGCCGCTCCTCGAACCGCACCTGCTCGAGCGCCAGGTACCGGCGGATCGAGGCGATCTCCTCGCCGAGGCCTACATCCGTGGTTCCGAGGGGGAGGAGCGAATAGCGAAGGAAGCCCGAGAGCTCCGTGACCATCGCCCGCGCCTTGGCCGGGTCTTCGGCGATGAGCGCGCGGAGGGAATTGAGGGCGTTGAACAGGAAGTGGGGTTGGAGCTGATAACGCAGCATCTCGAGCTGCGCCTCCTTGGCCAGTGCGGTCGCCCGGAGCGCTCGCTCCCGCTCGGCCAGGAGGTCCTGCCGGTGCTTGAGCCCGAGGTAGAGCGCGCTCCACGCGAGCAGCACGGGCGTCTTGTTGAGGACGCCCTTCGAGTAGCTGTCCCACCCCTCGAACGGCAGCACGCCGTACCAGTGGAGCAGCCCGTCGTAGAAGAGGAGCCACACATTGGCCAGGGCGAACGAGGCCACGGCGGCGATCGCGATCGTCGTGGGTTGGGAGACACCGCTGGACCGCAACCGCCGGAACAGCAGGCGCAGCGGAAGGCTGATGACGAGTCCGATGCCGACCAAAAGAAGTACCCGGCCGGCGCTGGGATACTGGGCCCGGGCCAGGGCGTATTTCGCCAGACCGTATGCTCCCCAGCCGAGGAGCTGAGCGGTCCAGAATGGGGTGAGCTTCGAGGTCGAGGATCCGTCCGTCATCGGTTGTCCGCCGTCTGTCCACTGCCAGTCTACGCCCCCGTCCCGCCGAGCGGCAACCTGACCCGGTCGAGCGGTCGCCTGCGCCCGCCGAGCGGAGGGCCCGGCCGGTGAGGGCTGTCACATCTCATGCATGCACCCGCGGTCGCATGATCCGGCATTCATCGTCGTGACCAGCCTTCAGGAGGGATCAGTGGCAGCGAGAGGAAAGACCAGGGGTGGGGCAGCAGGCAAGGCAAAAGCGGCCTCCGAGAAGAAGAAGGGCGCGGTGCAGGCGGGCGCACGCCGCTATCCCGAGCCACCGCTACCCAAGCAACATCAGCCGAAGCCCGGCTTCGAAAGTGAGCTGAAGCCGAAACCCTACTATCAGGCGCCCGAATACCTCGGCTCCAGCAAGCTCAAGGACATGGTCGCCATCATCACCGGAGGGGATTCCGGCATTGGCCGAGCCGTGGCCGTGCTGTACGCCCGCGAGGGGGCCGACGTTGCGATCGTGTATCTCAGCGAGGACCAAGATGCCGAGGAGACCTGCCGGGCGGTCGAGGCGGAGGGCCGGCGTGCGATCCTCATTCCGGGCGACGTCACCGACTCGGCCTTCTGCCGGGATGCCGTGGAAGCGACAGTGAAGGAGTTCGGCCGACTCGACATCCTGGTGAACAACGCGGCCTTCCAGGAGCACGTCGCCACCCTGGAGGACATCACCGACGAACAACTGGACCGGACCTTCCGTACGAACATCTACGCCTACTTCTATATGGCGCGTGCCGCGCTCCCCCATATGAAGGAGGGCGACGCGATCATCAACACCGGATCGGTCACGGGGATCGCGGGCAGCAAGGAGCTGCTGGACTATTCGGCGACGAAGGGCGCGATCCACGCGTTCACCAAGTCCCTCGCGCAGAACCTGAACGACCGAGGAATACGGGTGAACTGTGTGGCCCCCGGGCCGGTCTGGACCCCGCTCAATCCCGCCGATCAGGACGCGGAGAACGTGTCCGAGTTCGGCTCCGACGTGCCGATGAGACGGCCGGCGCAACCGGAGGAGATCGCTCCCGCCTTCGTCTTCCTGGCCGCGCCGGCCTGCTCCAGCTACCTCAGCGGTGAGGTGCTGCCGATACTCGGGGGAGAGACCGTGGGGTAGTCCCCTCAGTGGAGCTGGATGTTGCCGCTCACCGGCCAGGTCCGGTCGTTGTTGGGCGCCCACAGCTTCACCGCGCAGTACTCCTCGGACGTGATGATCCCCGCGCTGCCTTCGAAGCCGAGGAAGGTGGAGCGGTCCACCTCGCTGGTGCCCTGCCCCAGGTCCAACACCCTGAACCAGGCGTCGTCGCCCACCTCGGTCACCGGACTCGGATCGTTGCTCTGGGTCAGGTCGCCCGCGATCCAGGCGCGGTTGTTCACCCTGTCCACGGCGAAGCACGTGACTCTGCCCTTGTAGCTGGCGCCGACGTCGAACTGGTTCTGCTGAAACTGCCCGCTGACGGATCCATCGGCGTGCCGGATCGCGTTGAACGAGAACGCGACCGTTCCAAAGACCGGATGCACGAACTGCCCGCCGCCGGTCACTTGCTCCTGTACGCCTCCAGCAGTGAACTGGGGGCTCGCGAGCTCGGAGGTCGGGGACTCCGAGCAGGCCGCTAGCGTGAGCAGCAGCGCGGCCGACCTCCACGATACCTGGTGCATGATGCCTCCTGTTCTGCGGAAAGGGACCGCTGGAGCAGGTTAGGCCTCTGCCTGTGCGTGGTCTTGTACCACCGGCGCCGCCTTTGAATCGGTCGAGCCTCGAGCTGTGCGGGCCGTTCGCGTCCGAAACGTCTCCTCCGCAGAGAGGCCTGACCTCCCCCGCCGGAGACCCGATGGTATCCGCTGCCCCAAGCGTTCCCGTGACCATGGGAAGCCCGTACTTCCGGTCCCTCGCACTGGATGGATTCGACGTCGTCGAGGCGTGGTTCGCGCCGGGTGACCATCTTGTCCGCCACACCCATGACCGGGCCTGTATCGCGGTCATGCTGGGCGGATCCTTCGACCTGCGAATAGACAGCCGATGCCTTCATTGTCCGCCGACCGCAGTCTTCACCGAGCCCGCCGGCGAGCAGCACTCGAATCACGTCGGCTCCGGTGGCGCGCAGGTGGTCGTCGTGCAGCCTGATCCCGCCGAGCCCGAGCTGCTCCGCCCGTTCGCCCGCTTCCTCGACCGGACCTCGCACCGCCACCATGCCGGGATCGCCGAGCGCGCCGCCCGGCTCGCGGGGGAGCTCGAGTGGGGCGACGACCTCGCCCCGCTCGCCGCGGAAGGGATCGTCCTGGAGATGCTCGTGTCTCTGGCGCGCGCGACCGAGCCCGACGTGCGGCACGTGCCGGCGTGGTTGCTCCGCGCGCAGGAGATCCTGCACGCGAGGTTCACTGAGCCGTTACGCATCGGGGAGATCGCGCGGGAAGTGGCGGTGCACCCGGCCCACCTCACGCGCGCGTTCCGCAGGTGTTTTCGGGTATCCGTGGGGAGCTACGTTCGGCGGCTGCGCCTCGAGTGGGTCGCCCGGCAGCTGGCCGAGTCCGAGCGACCATTGGCGCGGCTGGCCCTGGCCGCGGGGTTCGCGGACCAGAGTCATTTCACGCGGGCGTTCAAGCGCTACAGCGGTCTTACGCCGAGCGCGTACCGCCGGACCATGCGGCGCTGAGGGCGGAAAGCGGGGGAGATCGCCAGGGCTGGGGCTGCCGCTCGAGGATGACGATCGCGGTGGTCGGCGGGTCTCCGGAAACGCACCCGATCACGCCGAACGCCTGCCGGGTGCCGTCCTTGCGCCGAAAGATGGCGCCGGTCACTCGGTCCTGGCCCCGCTTCACGACGGTGAGCACGCGGACTTCTTCCTCCCGGTTGCCGAACACGCCGAGCGCGTCGCCCACCCGCAGCAGCTCGGCGGGAGAGTCGTAGCCGAGCAACCGGGCGAAGGGACGGTTCGCCACCAGCGGCGACCCGTTCTGCCGGAAGAGACAGAGGCCCACCGGGACGGCGTCGGCGAGCGCGCGGAGCTGCTCCTCCGCCTGGCGGAGAGCATCCTCCACCCGGCGGCGAGCGGCCATCGCTTCCTTCAGGTCGGACACCTGCTTCCGCAGGGCCGTGACCTCGTTGATGAGGTCCTGTTTGGGACGGTGTTGATCTCGCATGCCAGAGACTAGGACGGCGACCGCCCCGCGTCTTGCACGGGACGGATCTGTCTTGAACGATCCGGGATCAATCTTCCGAGATGCGAATGTTGCCCGCGAACACTTCCCGGAGCACCAGCGCGATGGGCTGATCCCGGCACCAGCTCTCCGCCGTGATCGTTACCCCGGGGAAGGCGAACCCCAGGCCGGTGGTGCTGTCCGGCGGAGCGCCGGCGCCTTGTCCGTTGTCGCGCGAGCGCCACCACATCTCGATGCCGACGAGCTCCTGATCCGCGGGATCGGGACTCAGCACCTTGGTGATGAAGCCTCCGACCCATGCCTCGTGACCGGCGATGCTCAGGCACGTGACCTCACCGTGCATCGAGAACCCCGCGGCCCGGAAATGGTATTCCCATTGACCGGACGACCGCCCGTCCGCGTGACGCTTCGCGTTGAAGGCGAGCGTGGTGAGCTCTTCGCCGTTCGCCCCGACTCGCAGATGATGACCGCTCCCCGTCACCGAAGCCTCGATCCCGCCGGCGGCGAACGATGGGGAGACCGGCGTGGGGGGCTCGTCTCCGCAACCCGATGCGCCGAGCAGGATCGCGATCGCAGCAATGCCTCGACTGGCGTGCACGGTACGGCTCCTTGTGTGTGGTTGGCGGCACGCTACGGGTCGTCGGAGCGACCGGGTAGCGGCGTTGCGGCGGGACGCGGGCTCCGCGCGCTGAACCGCCGCGATGCGGCGTCGGACGTCGGCCGACGCGCGTTTCCGCGATTCGTCATGCAAATCCAGGCACTCGACGGTGCCGTCCGTCGATTCGCCGCGCCGGAAGTCGCCGGCGTTCCACCCTGCGATACATTGTCGGACCGCCCATGAACCCCGACTCGCACCACCCGACCGACCCCGCCGCGCCCTCGTCCACCAGGATCCTCGTCTGGGGCCTCGCGGTCGCGACGCCGCTGGCGTGGTCCAGTGTCGCGTTCGTCTACTTCGGGATGATGGCCATGAAGCGGCCGTTGTCCGTGGAGCACGCCATCCTCGCCGGGCTCCAGGACTGGTATCCCTGGGCCCTGCTCGCGCCGTTCATCTTCCGGTTGGGCCGGCGATTCCGTCTGGAGCGGGGCGGGTGGATCCTCGCCGCCTTCGTGCATCTGATCTGTGGCACCCTGGTCGCGCTGCTGGACCTCGCGGTCGTCACTTCGATCAACCAGTACTTCGGCCCGACGGTGAGCTACGTGGGGACCTTCGCCGAGGTCTACCCGCGGATCGTGCTGCGGTACTTCCATTTCGCCTTCATCATCTACTGGGTCATCGTGGCCGCGGCCCACGCGATCGACTACTACCGGTCGTCCCGCGACCGCGAGCTCGAGACCCTGCGACTCCAGGCCGAGCTGACCCAGGCACAGCTCGCCGCGCTGCGGATGCAGCTCCAGCCGCATTTTCTCTTCAACACGCTGCACACGATCGCGTCGCTCGTCCGCGACGGCCGGAGCGAGGCGGCGACCTCGACCATCGCCCGGCTGGGCGAGCTGTTCCGGCAGACGCTGGGGAACGGCCAGCGGAACGAGGTGTCGTTGCGCGAGGAGCTCGGCTTCGTGGAGGCCTATCTGGAGATCGAGCAGACCCGGTTCTCCGACCGGTTGGCGGTTCGGTTCGAAGTGGATTCCGAGACACTCGACGCGCGGATTCCCACGATGGCGCTTCAGCCGCTGGTGGAGAACGCGATTCGTCACGGCATCGCGGCGGACCCGAGCGCGGGGCGCGTCGAGGTGCGGGCCAGACGGCAGAACGGATCGCTTCGGGTGGAGATCGCCAACGATGGACCGCCGATGAGCCCCGCTTCCACCGGGAGGCCCGAGGGTGTCGGCCTGGCGAACACCCGCGCCCGCCTCGCCCGGCTCTACGGAAGGAGCTCGCGACTGGAGCTGGGACCGGACGCGCGAGGCGGAACGCTCGCCGTGCTGGAGGTGCCCTGGCGATGACCGGCCCCGTGCGCGTACTCATCGCCGACGACGAGCCCGCCGCTCGCCGCACCATCCAGCTTCTTCTCGCCGACGACGCCGATTTTCAGGTGCTCGGCGAGTGCGGCGACGGCGCCGCCACGGTCGAGGCGATCCTCCAGCTCCGCCCGGACCTGGTCTTCCTGGACGTCCAGATGCCGCGGCGGAACGGCTTCGAGGTACTCGCCCGGATTCCACCCGGCGCGATGCCGCTCATCGTATTCGTGACGGCCTTCGACGAGTACAGCCTGCGCGCCTTCGATGTGCACGCCGCCGACTACCTGCTCAAGCCGTTCAGCGACGAACGGTTCCGTGTGGCCCTGACCCACATCAAGGAGCGATTGCGGCAGCGCTCGGCGGGTGACCTCGAGCGGCTGCTCGCCATCGTGCGCGACCTCGGCGCTCACGCCGACGGGGTGCGGCTGCCCGTCGCGTCGGCCTCACCCGCGCGGCTGGCGATCAGGAAGGACGCCGGCGTGCTGCTGCTGGATCTGCAGGAGATCGAATGGATCGAGGCCCGGGGAGACTACGTGCGGGTGCACTCGGAGGGGCGCACCGACCTGGTGCGCGAGCCCATCGGGAGCCTGGAGCGGCGGCTGCCGGCCGAGTCCTTCGTCCGGATCCATCGGTCGGCGCTGGTGAACCTGGCCAGGGTGCGCGAGCTTCGTGCCCTTCCTTCCGGCGAGCAGGTCGCGGTGCTGGAGAGCGGGGTGTGCTGCCGGCTCAGCCGTAGCGGGAAGGAGCGGTTGCGGCGCCTGCTGGGTGAGGTGGTATGAGCTCGAGGCTCAGCGAATCAGCGGGGTGAGCAGGCGCACGAGCGCGATGATCACGACGATGCCCGCGAGGTCCAGCAGCAGTCCCCAGCGGATCATCCGGCCGAGCGGGATGTAGCCCGACCCGTAGACGATCGCGTTGCAGGGCGTCGAGACCGGCAGCATGAAGCCGAGGCTCGCGGCCATCGTCGCGCCGAGGGCGGGCTCGAGCGGATCGAGGCTGGCGGCCTTGGCGATCGAGATGACGACCGGCACGATCATGTTCGCGGCCGCGGTATTCGAAGTCGTCTCCGACAGCAGCACCGCCGCGAGCACCGAGGCGACCAGGAGCCCGAAGCTTCCCTCCAGCGGCAAGAGGCCGGTGATGCCGCGCCCCATCGCCTCGGCGAGGCCGGTCTGGAACGAGAGCACGCCCAGCGCGAACCCGCCGCCGTAGAGCAGGACGACTCCCCAGTCGATCCGCACCGCCTCGTCCCAGGTGATGGCGCGTCCTCCGTCGCCGGGCAGCAGGAAGAGGAGCAGGGCGCCCAGCACCGCGGCGACGCCCTCCGGCATCCGGCGCGTCAGCAGCTGGTACGGCGCGCTGTGCTCTCCAACAGCCAGCGCGACCAGACCCGGGATCACCCACAGGGCGATCGTCACGCCGAAGGCGATGGCGACCGAGCGCTGGCCCCTGGTCCACGGACCCCAGCCTGGCGCGCTCGCTTCGGATGAGCTCGGCGCTGCCAGGCAGCTCGCGCATTCCGGCCGGCGCGACCGCGCGCAGGTACAGACAGAGGAAGGCGAAGAGCACCAGCACCACCGGCACGCCGATGAGGCACCACTTGAAGAACGGAATCTCCACGCCGACCAGCGAGCGGATGAAGCCGATGCCGATGACGTTGGGCGGCGTGCCGACCGGCGTCGCCAGCCCGCCGACCGAGGCCGCGAACGAGATCATCAGCATCAGCGCGGCCGGATAGCGCGGATCTATGGCGTGACGCTCATCCGCGCCGCGAAGAGTCGCGAGGATGGACATCCCGATCCCGTACATCATCGCGGTGGTCGCGGTGTTCGAGATCCAGGCGGAGATCGCCGCGGTGACGGCACCGACCGCGACCAGGATGCGGGTGGGCCGGGCACCCACCCAGCGCAGCCCGAGCACCGCGTAGGCGACCCGGCGGTCGAGGCCGTGCAGAAAGATGGCGCGCGAGAGGATGAAGGCGCCGATGAAGAGGAAGATCAGCGGATCGGCGAACGGCGCGAGGACGTCCTTGGCCGGGGCGACTCCGAGCACGACGCAGGCGGCGGCACCCAGCAGCGCCGTCACCGGAAGGGGCAACGCCTCGGTGACCCAGAGGACGACCACCGCGCCGAGGATGCCGGCGAGCCGATGGGCCTCGGGCTTGAGCCCGGGCATGGGGACGAGCAGCAGGAGAAGCAGCGCGGCCGGTGCGAGCACCGCGCCGACGCGCTGGACGGGACGGCGCTCGGCGGTTGCTGTCATCCCGAGCGGAGCGAGGGATCTTGTCGGCCGGACTCGAACCGTTCCGAGCAAGATCCCTCGCTCCGCTCGGGATGACAGTCGTGCTTCTGTTCATTCCGCGGGAATCGGTTCGAGCCCAGCCTCGCGCAGGAACAGGCTTCCTCCCATCCCCCTCCCGTCGCGCCGACCTGCCCGCGTGAGCACCAGCCGGTCCCGCGCCCGGGTCATGCCGACGTACAGGAGCCGGCGCGCCTCCTGGATCTCCCGCAGGTTCTGATTCTCCAGCGCTTGCTGCCCCGGCAGCGTGGCGTCCTCCGCCCCGACGACATAGACCCGGGAAAATTCCAGTCCCTTCGTGGAGTGCAGGGTGAGGAGGTTGACCCGCCGGTCCTCCACCGGTGACCCGTCGCTCCGCGACAGCGCCACCCTGCCAAGCAGCAGGTCGATACTCTCGTCGAGGGTGGGGGCCGCGCTCGAGCCGATGAGCGCCTCGAGCCTCGTCACCGAGGACGGGTAGCGCTCCGCCGGCGGGCGCTGCGTCCGGATCCGCTCCATCAGGCGCGCGCCGCCGAGTCGCTCGGTGAGCTCTTCGACGCTGGGGGCGCCCGCCGCCTCGCATTCGTCGGCGTAGATCTGGAGGCAGTCGGTGAACCGGCCGAGGACCGCCGGCACCGCCAGATCCCGAAGCAGCCGCTCCTCCGCCGTCGGCTCAGCCTGCTCGTCCAGCGCGAGCGCGAGGCCGAGCCAGCCGAGCAGGTTCACGAGCGAGGACTTGCGGGCATGCGCCAGCTTGAGCTCGCCCAGATGGCGCAACACGCCGGCCAGCGCGCTGGAGTCGTCCAGCGCGTGGTGCGACCGGCCCATCGAGACGCCGAACTTGTGCGCCAGGTCCTCGAGCTTCGCGCTCTCTTCCATCAGCGAGCGCGCCAGCGGCAGCGTGTCGAAGAAGATCAGGCCGTCCGACCCCGGCAGCCCGGCGGCGAGACGGAGCAGCACCGGCACATCGAATCGGCGCCCGTTGTGCGCGACCAGCAGATCGGATCCGACGAACTCGCGGAACTCCGGCCAGATCTCCGCGAACGCGAGCTGCTGGCAGAGATCGCGGTCGTAGTAGCCGTGCACCTCGCTCGCCCGGGCGCTGACCGGCCGGTCGGGCCGGACCAGCCGCTGGAACTGCTCGACGATCACCCTGCCCCTGACCCGTACCGCCGCGATCTCCACGATGCCGCACTCGGCGGCGTTCATGTCCGTCGTCTCGAGATCGAAGGCGACGTAGTCCTGGAAGGGATCGGCCAGATCGCGGCAGTGGTGGAGCTGCAGCGCCTTGAAGAGGGCGAGCGGGCGCACGCTTCCCGCGCGGAACACGAAGTCCCCGCGGGCGGGCCGGCTCTCGGTCGAGAGCGACTGCACGTAGTCGCCCAATGCGGCCTTCAGCATCCGGAGCAGCGGAATCTCGATGCCGCGGTCCGGCTCGACCCAGACCATGCCGCCGCGAGCGACCGTCTCGTACAGCCGCGCCGCCATCGGCCAGGCGCCGGGAAAGTCCTTCGGGTCGGACAACTCGACGGCGCGCTCCTCGAGCGGGTTCCGATAGGGCCCGATCCGCTGGGAGAGCAGCTCGTCCACCAGCGGTCGCAGCGTGTCGTGCGTCCGCCGCAGCGCCTCGAGGTTGCCGATCTGGTAGATGAATCGCCAGGCCTTCTTCGAGTCCGCGTCACCCGGCGCGGCGCGGGCGTAGGTCCTGAGTCCCGCGAGCAGGTCGAGCTCGTGGTAGCGCACCCGCACCTGTTCCAGGAGATGGCCCGGAAGGAGCAGCTCGGCGAGCGCCTCGACCGCGAGGGCGTCGTCCGGCGCCCGGATCACCCGCAGGGCGGCGGCGACATAGCCGATCACTTCGTCGTCTCGCAACGCCTGGCCCCTCGCAAGCCGGCAGGGCACCCCGGCGTGGATCAGCCGAGTCTCCAGCAATTGACCGATGCGGTGGGTGCGGTACAGCAGCGCGAAGTCGCCCCAGTTGAGATCGCTCGTCGCCTGGTCGCGCAGGAGATCGGCGAGCAGCCAGTCCGCTTCCTCTCCGTCGTCGTCGAAGGCGTACGTCCCGACGCAGTGCTCCGACTCGCGATCGGCCTCCAGTTGCTTCTCGAACAGCGCGGGGTTCTGCGCGATGAGCCGGCGTGCCACCTCGAAGATCTGCCGCGAGCAGCGGTGGTTCCGGTCGAGCACGACCGGTTCGGCGATGTCGAAGTCGGTGCGGAAGCGGTCGAGGATGGCGGCGTCGGCGCCGGCCCAGGAGAAGATGGACTGCTCGTCGTCGCCGACCGCGAAGCAGTGGCGGTGCTCGGCGGTCAGGCCGGTCACGACCTCGTACTGGGCCAGGCTCAGGTCCTGGAATTCGTCCACCAGGATGCAGTCCCAGCGGGCCCGGAGCTCCGCGCCCGCCTCCGGATTGCAGCGGATCAACTCGCCGGTGAGCCCGATGAGGTCGTCGTAGTCCACCAGGTTGCGGGCGCGGAGCGCCTCGCGATAGGTGCGGAACAGCTCGAGGTCGCCCGGCGTGAGCGGGACGTGCTGCAGCCGGTGACGGCCGAACAGGGTGAGCAGCTGACCGATCCGCTCGCGCCGCACCCGGAGCCGGCGGAGGAGGCGGGTCTGGTAGTCCTCGTCCGCGACGCCGAACCCACGGCGGAGCCCGGCCGCTGCCGGATACTGGCGCAGGATCGAGAGACAGAGCGCGTGGAGCGTGCCGCGGGTGATCTCCTCGGCGGCGGGGCCGAGTGCGACGCGGAGCCGTTCGGCGATCTCGTCGGCGGCCTTGGTGGTAAAGGTGACGGCGCAGATGCGCCGCGGCTCGAGGCGGTGCCGGCGGATGAGGTGCTCGATGCGGGCGATGAGGCAGAACGTCTTGCCGGCTCCCGGCCCGGCGACGACCAGCACCGGGCCGGGCGCGGCCTCGATGGCGCGGAGCTGGGCGGACGAAGGAAGGAATGTCACGGGTGCTGCAAAGTTAGCGTCGGGGAGCGACATCGGCAGCACCTGTGGGTCGGTCGCTCTATCCCCTCAGCAGGCGGAACGCGTGCCTCCATTCATCGTGAAGAAATCCGGGGATGCACCAGAGCTGGGCCAGTGGCTCGATCGCCCGGGCCGACTTGGCCGTCCCCATGTCGGCCGGCTCCCAGCCGAACTGCTGGAGCAGGCTCGAAACCGTGGCCTTGGCATCTGGGTCGTTGCCACAGATGAACATCGTCGGGGGGCCGCCCTCGAGCTGGGGATGCATCCGTGGTCGAAGCCGGGCTCCAGTAGGAATGAACGCGCCCGAGGCGTCGCAGAACACGCGGTCGTCCTGCACCTCATCCACTGGCTCGCGGGGCTGCCAGTCTAGCAGTACCGTTTCTGGGATGACCATCCCCGCCATCGACCGCATTCACTTCCTCGACGAACAGCAGCGCAACCGACGCCGCGGCGCCCGCTTTTCGGTCTTCGCCGTGATCGCCGTGGGTCTCGCCGGCATTCCGCTCTGTGTAGTCGTGGCGCCGCTGCTGTTCGGAGTCGCCCTGATCGCAGCCAACCTCATCGACCTGGTGGCGCCGCTTTCGGACGCTCAGTGGGCCCGGCTGCGAAGCATCGTATTCGTGCTTCCCAATCTCTGGCGCTGGGCCACCGGCCAACCGGCCGATCTTTCCTGGGGCACGCTGGCGCTGGTCTACGTCGCTCCCGGCGCCCTGGTCATGCTCCTCGCCTGGCCCTTCGTCAAGCTGCTCTCGCGGACCGCAGGCGCCGGCGCGATCCTCGGGCAGATCCCCTCCAGAACACCAGACCCGGCACGCTTGGCGGAGCAGCAGCTCCTCAACGTCGTCCAGGAGATGGCGGTCGCGGCCGGTGTGCCTCCGCCCTCCGTGCGGATCATCGCCTCGCCGGCGGTGAACGCCGTGGCGATCGGACTCACGCTCGACGACGCCGTGATCCTGGTGACAACGGGGTTTCTGGAGCGCCTGGATCGCGAGCAGCGGCAGGCGGCCATCGCGCACCTCGTCGGCTCGGTCGGCAACGGCGACCTGGAGATCGCTGCCGTCATCCTCTCCGTGTTCCAGACCTGGGGCCTGGTGACGCTCCTGCTCGAGAGCCCGCTCGACGCACGGGTCCGGTCGCTGCTGCGTCAATTCGTCCGGCTCTCGCTGCTCGCGGTTCGGGGACGCGCCGACCCGGACGAGGTCGGCGTGTTGCTCGGCCACCTGTTGCGTGGCGCCGGCTGGCAGCTGGAGGAGTTCTTCCAGAACATCGAGAGCATCGAGCCGCGCTCACCCCTGCACGGGTGTTACATCATCGTCGTGGTGATCCCCATGATCGCGGCTGTCGGCCTGGCGACGCTCGCCGCGCGGGAGGTCATCGGTCTGTTCACGCTCATCGTGCTCGGACCGTGGCTGGGAGCGATGTGGCGGGCGAGACGGCATCTGGCCGACGCGACGGCCGTTCAGCTCACCCGCAATCCCGGCGCTCTCGCGCGGGTGGTCAACGACCTTCGCGGCCTCGACGTCGAAGTGCCCGGAGGGACCGCCGTGAACTTCCTCTTCCTGACCTGGCCGCCCGTGACGGATGAGAACCCGGATCGCCAGACGGATATCGCCGAGCACCTCGTCAGGATGCGGGTGGATCCCGAGGTCCGGCTGCGAAGACTGGCCGCGCTAGGGGCGCTCCTCGATGCCGGTGCTCTTTCCCGGCCTCGCGGTTTCGCGGCCCGGTTTCGCGGCGCGCTGCCCGACTGGAAGGAACTGAGGTCCTTTCTGGTTTGGCTGGTCCTTGCGGTCGTGGTGGTGGGTGCGCTGGTGGCCGTGACGCTGGCGGCGGCCTCGCTCCTCGTGATGGCGCTGTGGTATGTGCTTCGCTGGCTGACGGCGCTGCCGAGGTGGCTCCGGGACGCCGCCTGAAGCCTCCTATTCCTGACCGCGTATCGCGTCGGCGTTGAGCTCCGCCCAGTCGAGCTCTTCCTCGACCCGATGGAAGGCGTCGTCGCCGATGGTGCCGTCAGCCCGGAGCGCCGACAGCCGCTGCCGCTCCGCCTCGACCGCCCGCCGCGTCAGGTCGCCCTGCGCACCGGCGCCGTCCCCACGCGCTTCACCATTGGCACGCGCCAGCCGCGTCTGGTACCGGCTCCGAAGCAGGTGAGCGATGTCGCCCTCGGCGCCATCCAGCACGGCGACCGCGGCCTGAGCGGTTTCCCGCCGGGCGAGCTGCACCTCGCGCTCCACCGGATCGTCCTGCTCCAGGTTGAGCCAGCGGATCAGCGGGCCCAGTGTCAGGCCCTGGAGTACCAGCGTGCCCACGACGACACAGAAGGCCGTGAAGAGGACCAGGTCCCGATAGGGAAAGGCGCCGGTGGTGCCGGCGACGGGAAGAGCCAGGGCGGCGGCGAGCGTCACCGTTCCCCGCATGCCGGACCAGGCCACGACCACCGCCGCGCGCGGAGAACCGCAGCGCTCGCCCCCACCGCCGTTTCGCCGGTGCCGCCACCAGGTGAAGGCCTCGGCCCCCAGCACCCAGGCGATCCGCACCAGAATCACCGTCGCGCAGACAGCCGCCGCGGTGCCGAGGTAGACGACCACCTCCTCGCCCTCCAGGCGCGCGAGGATCGGCTTGAGCTGCAGGCCCACCAGGATGAAGGCCAGCACGTTGAGTACGAAGACTGTCACCTCCCACACGGCGTAGGAGGGAATCCGAAGACGCGCGGGAATGAGATCCGGTGCTCTCCGCGCCACCGCCATCGCGAACACCACCATCGTGAGGATGCCGGAGAGATGCAGCCGCTCGGCGAGGATCCACACGCCGAAGGTGCCGATGAACTGGACGATGACCGACGTCGCGATGTCGTGGACCCGCGAGGAGAGAAACAGCATGACTCGGGAGAGCACGAGGCCGAGGACGATGCTGCCGATCGTGGTGACGAGCAACAGCGGCACCACGTTCCAGCCGATCACCAGGCCGCCCGCCGCGGCCGCGACCGCGAGCCGGTAGGTCAGCAGCGCGCTCGCGTCGTTGAAGAGGCTCTCCCCCTCGAGGATCACGAGCAGGCGGTGCGGCGGGCGGAGCTGCTTGAGCACGGCGGTGGCCGCGGCGGCGTCGGGCGGGGCCACGATGGCGCCGAGCGCGATGGCCACGGCCCACGGAAGGTCCGGCACGATCCACCGGGCAACGATCGCCACCGCAGCCACGGTGAGTCCGACCGCGAGTAGCGCCAGGCTGGCCACCGGGCGCCAGTTCTCCTTCAGATCCCGCGGCGACGCGTCGAACGCCGCATCCAGCAGCACCGGCGCGACGAAGAGCGCGAGGGCCAGCTCGGGGTCGAGGGTGATGGAGGGTGTGCCGGGCACCAGTGCGAGCCCGGCGCCGGCCAGCGCGAGCAGCGCGGGATAGGGCAGGTTGAGTCGCCGGGCGCACGCCGCCAGCACTGCTCCAACCAGCAGGAGGGTGATGACGAGCTCGAAGACTTCCATGAGAGAAAAGCTACTCGCCGCGGCCTTGCTTGACAGCCTCCCGGCCGAGGGCTCGGTCCACAGGACGGGAGGGATTCATGAGAGGCCAGATGGCGGTCGTACTGTTGCTGGCGAGTCTGACCGCATGCGCGACGACGAAGGCCAGTGATCAGGCCAGCGCCTTGATGGCGACCGTTGCCGTGCCCGGTGGCGTGCCCGCCGGTCAAGCGTATTAGATAGACGAGCTTACAGCAGCCTCAACACTCCGGCCATCGTCGGTGTCATAGATATGGAGATGGAGCAATCGGACGCCGACCTGGTGACCCAAGTGAGGCTCGGCGACCGCCGCGCCGCTGATCAGCTGCTGCAGCGGTACCTGCGCAGTTGCCGCGCGGTCGCGCTCGCGGTGACCGGAAACGAGGCCGACGCTGACGACGTCTGTCAGGACGCTTTCGTCTCCGCGATGGAACGCATCGACGATTGCCGGGATCCGGCCCGCTTCGGCGGGTGGCTGCTCCAGATCGTCCGGAACCGCGGCCGCAATCTCCTGCGGCATCGCCGGGTGCGCGAGGCCGAGCCGCTCGACGAAGCCGTGCCGGACACCAGATTCTCGACGGCCGCAGCGGTCGAGCGGAGCGAGCTGCGGGAACGGCTGCGAGCCGGCCTCGCCCTGCTTCCCGAGGCCCATCGTGAGGTCGTGCTGCTGCACGATCTGGAGGGGTGGAAGCACGAGGATATTGCCGAGCTGCTGGATCTTCCGACGGGGACGGTGCGATCGCATCTGCACCACGCGCGACGGCGGCTGCGCGCGATTCTGGGAGAGAAAGACACGGACCCATGAACGACTTCGAACCCATCGATCTCTCGCCGCTCGATCCTGAGCGCGACCCCCAGCGCTGGGCGCGTCACGGTGGATGCGGTACGTCTCCGGGTCGAGGCCGCGCTGCTCCAGCGGAGCCGGGAGCCCGATCCGCTCGCGGTGCTGACCCTGTGGGCCCGTCCGATCCTCGCCGCCGCGGCGGTCGCGGTGGTCCTGCTCGGTACCGCCGCGATCACACTCGGTGGACGGGCCGCTCCCAGCGGCCTCGGAGGCGCGCCGGCTCGCCTATCTGGCCGAATCCTCGGTCGTCCATGGCCGGACACCGACGGGAGCACAGGTCATGAACGCGATCGCAGGACAGGGAGCCCGATGACGACCAGGACCCGACGCACCGCCATTCTCGTCCTTCTGGCCGTGTTCCTGGTCGGGGGGCTGGTGGGATGGCTGATCGACGAGGTGATGGATCACGGAGACTGGCCGTCGCTCGAGCTCGAACACGATGACGACGATGGGGATGGCAGGATATCCCGCGACCCCTTGGACGACGATGCCGAGGAGGCGTTTCTCAAGCGCCTCGGCCTGTCGCCGGAGCAGTACCGTGCGGCCGACCGACTGCTCGACGAGCGGGAGGACAGGCTGGAGGCCTATTGGAGCACTCGAATTCCCGAGATCGAGGCCCTCGTGGACTCGACCCGGCAGGAAATACGAAAACTGCTCTCTCCGGACCAGCGCACCGCCTACGATCGCTGGATCGAGGAGCAGCGACGACACACGACCGAACCCTGAGGAGAGGAAACGATGCGGAATCTGATCTATATCTTGGCCATGGCAGTCGGTGCCGGCGCCGAGGCTCACGCCCAGACGCCGGATGCGACGCGATATACCCTCGTGCAGGTGGCCGGAAAGGCTCTGCCGACGATGATCGAGAAGGAGCTCCGCTGTCAGGAGGACGTCACGGCGGGCACCCTGTCGCTGAGTCAGGACGGCCGCTGGCTGCTCGAGACCGTCACCCGGGAGGTCTGCGGCGACCGCACCGAAGAGGACAGCGACCGCGATCACGGCACTTATACCACCGAGGGACAGACCCTTCGCTTCCTCGATGAGGATGGCCGTGAAAACCACGACGGCGGCCTGGGCGGCGGGAACGACGACGACCTGGACGACTTCAAGAGCGGAACGATGGCGGCGGACGGCAGCCTCACGGTGAAGCTGGCCGATGGCACCCCACTTCTGTTCCGCAAGGCGAGCTGAGATGCGCACCGGAATCGTGGCGCTGGCGGCGGTCGCAACCTTGAGTTGCGGCTCGCGGTCGGCGCCGCCCGAAGGGGCTCTGACTCGGTATCGGCTCGACGGTCCACCCACCTCGCGGGTCACGCTGCCAGGCGAGCTGCGGGAGGTGTCGGGACTCGCGGTCACTGCCGACGGACGGCTCTTCGCTCACGGAGATGAGCACGGCATCGTGTTCCAGGTGGAGCCGGGTACGGGCGATGTGGTCAAGCGCTTCTCGCTCATGCCTGGCACCGACCAGGTGGACCTGGGCAAGAAGTCCACCGACGGTCAGGTGACCGGGGATTTCGAGGACATCGCCGTGGTCGGCGACCGTTTGTTCATGGTCACCAGCAACGGCGTGCTGGTAGAGTTCGCCGAGGGGAAAGACGGCGAGCAGGTCCCTTACACGGCGCATCCCACCGCGCTCGGCGGCATCTGTGAAGTGGAAGGCCTGGCCCACGACGTCTCCTCGGAGACGCTCCTGCTCCTCTGCAAGCAGATGAAGGACAAGGCCGCCCGGCGACCGGGTGGAGATCTATGCCTGGTCGCTCCGCGATCGCCGCCTCGACCCGAAGCCTCGGCTGACGATCCCGGTCGGTTCGCTGGAGTCGCTCACCGGCGCGAAGGGGTTCAACGGCTCGGCGCTGGCCTTCATGCCGGGCGGGAAGTCCCTGGCGATGGTCGCGGGCCCGCAGCAGGTCTTCGCCGAGATCGCGCTCGACGGGAAGCCGGTCACCGGCGGAGCGCTCGACCGCGGAGCCCAGCCGCAGCCCGAGGGCATGGCATTTCTACCGGACGGGACCCTGCTCATCAGCAGCGAGGGAGGCAAGGGAGAGGCTGCCATGGGCGCATACCGGCCACGGTAGCGAGAGACGAAACCCACTTCCGGAATGCCGCGGACAGCTCCAAGGCCATGGGCCGCAACGCGGCCTACTGGACTTCGACCGCCGGCCCGCCGGACGACGTCTCCGCGACGGCGTGGCATCGGGACGTCGCCGCGAACCGGAACTCGATCTGGCGTTCTCCGGTGAACGTGACCTACTGGATCTCGGTGCGGTGCGTGGCGGCGCGTTGAGCGGGGCGAGGCTAGCTGGGTACGACTTGCTTGTAGATCGGGTGCAGCGTGATCGAGATCCACTTCAACGTCGCCCGGTGAAAGATCCGGGACTGCGAATTCACCTCGTTCCGCCGGATGGCGGCGGCGAGTTCCTCGACGGAGCGGAACGACTCTTCCTTGCCCGGCTTGAGCTCGACGAGATACATGGAGACTCCAGACCTGCCAGGATTGGGTGAGTCAGGAGTGACTCGACCAAGCTGATCCATGGGTCGAGCCAAGGATTGGGGCTTGGGGGGTCTCGCGCAGAAATCAGACCAGCGGAAGTCCGCGCGGCGCGGAGGCGCCGGATGGCGGCGATTCTTCCGGGCTTGCGACCGTTAACAGCAAGGCCCTGCAAGAGCTGGCGGTCCGAGAGAAGGCTCGCGTCCCGAGATCCTTCTTGCGGCGAGCTATGCAACCCCTGTCAGCATCGAGATGGTAAAGTCGCGGAACGCGAAAGCGGCCTGGCTCATCGCCGCCTTTGCGAGTAGGCGAAACCCGCCGCGGCGAGCGCAAGCGTTGCCACCAGCATCGTCCGATCGCCAGGCGTCCAGCCATGGCGCCCGCAACGCGACGGTGACCATGGGATCGCCCACGGCGGTGAACGCCGCCCACTCCCAGGGCGGCGCCCCACGGCGCAACCCGTCGAGCTTCGCCGCCCGGAGCGCGTCGCCGACCGGCAGGCCTTTGGCCAGCGCCTGGTAGAACGCATGAATGAACGGGATGGTGCGTCGATCGGCGATGCGCCATTGGCTGGCGACCACGCTCCGCGCCCCAGCCTGAATCAGCGGCGCCGTGAGTCCCTGGACCCCCTCGCCTTCCACCAGCACTCCGCCCGCCGTACGGCATCCGGAGAGTACCACCAGGTCCGCATCGAGCCGGAGCGCCGCCAGATCACCCGGACCGACCATGCCGTCGTCGCTGCCGTCGGGAGCTAGCGCCAGCACCGTGTGAGCCGGCCCAGGCCGAGGCTGGGGAGGGACCCTGGCTCCGAATGGGGGGCACGACATCGATCTTCCCCCTGGGGCAGTGGCCTCATGGGCCACTGGAGAGGCCTTTGGGCACGCGGCGCTGTTTCGCCCTGAGCGCGAGCCAGACCGCGGCAGCCATCAGTCCGATCACCTCGCCGCCTCGCCCTCCACCTCCACTCGCTCTTGGTGCTCATCTCCGGGGCGCCGAGAAACGCTTGGCGGCCACTGCAAGAGCCTATGGTGAGCATCACTTCACGTGGAGTTCATCCGCAGTTAATCCCTGAGGCAGTACCATTGTAGTGCGTCCAGTCCAGGCGACCAGCTTCCCTATGGAGCGCCGAAAACAGGACTCAATCGGGTCCGGGGGGTACATATGTCGCGCCCCATTCGCCTTTTCCCAAGACTCCGTTCATGGTATCGATCGTTCGTCCAGATACCATCACAAACCCACTATTCCGCACTCGGCACGCCGGTGCTGCAGAACACCTCGGAGCACCGGCGCCTGCGCCCACGGTACCGTCGCCACCGGTATGAGCCCACTGCCGTGTATCGCATGGCGGAACGCGCCAAAGCACACGGCGTGGACCTGATGGCCGCCGAAGGGCCCTGGAGGCACGGGCAGCGAGCGCTGCGCGTGCCAGGGCAGAACGGCCTCAGCATGATCCCGATAGTCACGAACGGGCAGACAGAAGTGATGGTGGACACCATCGAGCACGCGATCGACGTCGCCGGACTGCTGAACTGGTCGGGGGTCGAGGAGCTCGAGCCCGACATCGACCTCAGGCCACCTCCGGCGGCCACGCAGAATCTGATGGCAGGCTAGCCGAGGCGAGCGGAGTGACCCGGACCAGCGAGGCAATCATGCTGCCCAAAGCCGCCCGGCTGGCAACGCTCGTGTTCGCTCTGGGTCTGCTCGCATGCGGAGACGATGACGGCTTCACCCCGACTGAGGATTCGGTCGCGGGTACGTACACGGCCACAACCTTCATCGTCACGAACACGACCCCCCCGACGGATCTCTTGGCGCTGGGTATGACCCTCACGCTGACCCTCACCAGCGATGGCACGACTACCGGTCGTCTGTTCATGCCCGGCGGGGGCGATAATGGCGTCGATCTCGATGAAGATCTCACCGGCAATTGGACTCTGAGCGGGCGCTCGGTGACGTTCGACCAGAGTGCCGACACGTTTGTTCGAGACGCGATCTTCAGGGTCGGGGCAAACACGCTGACCACGGAAGGCACCTTCGGCGATACCAGTCTCCGACTTGTGCTCACGAAGGCACCGTGAATCTCCCGTGGGTGCCGTGTTCGCAAAGCGGCCCGGTGACTGATTTCCGGACACCATTGGGTGTTCTCGCCATGGAATGACGATGAGGGAAACGGAAGGTTGCAATCATGAGAACGGTACTCTTCAAGGCCTTGAGCATGTTGGCGGTCCTGGCCGCGTGCAGCGAGCCTTCGGCTCCCACTGGAGACCTCGTGGCGTCCCGCAAGTCCGTGCGCCACGTGACCCTCACGGACCTCGGCACGCTCGGTGGACCGACGAGCCGGGCGGCTGACATCAGCGTGCGCGGCCGGATCGTCGGCGACGCCCAACTGCCCAGCGGGGAAATCCGCGCAGTGGCATGGGAGAAGGGCAGCATTGTTGACTTGGGCTTGGCCACGGGCTACGTGCTCGGGATCGCTGAGGAGATCAACGCCTCTGGCAGTGTTGTCGGCTGGGCTGTCCGGGAAGGCGACCAGGGTCATGTGTTCCTATGGGACCGTGGACTGAAGCGCGACTTGGGGGTGCTTCCCGGTGACGTAAACAGCACGGCGCACGCAATCAACCCAGCGGGCGATATTGTGGGCGTGAGCACGGCGGGCCGTCTCAATACAGAGCACGCTGTCCTCTGGCATAAGGGGACGCTAATCAGCCTCGGCACGCTGCCAGGTGACGTTGCCAGCGAAGCGTTTGGGATAGATGCGGCGGGAAGAGTGGTGGGAGAGAGTCTCGGACAGAGTTCACCTCGCGCCCGTTCGTCTGGGTACGCGGGGTGATGACCGAACTGCCTGGCTTAGACCAACCGGGTGTGGAACTCTCGATTACGCGGCGGGGTGATGTAGTGGCCTGGAAGTGCCCGGATGTCGCGGGTGACCTGAACGCCAAGGGCACTCGCCATGTCGGGGTGATCACGTATATACCATGTCCAAAGGAGTCCACCGACGAAGAGCAGCTCATTGATATCAATGACATCAACTCATCAGGACAGGCCGTTGGGAGTTGGTGGCGCAGAGTGAATGGGGGGTCCTGGCATTTCTACCCGTCCATGTGGTCGAAGGGGCAGAGGACATCCTTGCCCATTCTGGCAGGCCATTCCGATGGTGAGGCCAATGCGATCAACGAGGGCGGGCAGGTCGTCGGCGTGAGTTATTCTGGCGGCCCGACCTACCGCGCGGTGTTGTGGACGCTCGAGTAGCCTGCTGATGCCCGTATCGGCGGGGATGGGGAGACGACCCACCGTCGACCTGCCGACAAGCGGACGTCGACCTTTTTCAGGCACTACGAATAAGAACGGCCACCTGCGTCGGGTGGCCGTCTGCTTGGTAAGACTAGCTAGAATGGAAGTTACCACGAGTGGCCAGAGAGGGAATCGAACCCCCGACACGCGGATTTTCAGGGCGTCAGCGGCATGTCCCCTGAGAACTGCGGAGAACGGTTAGACATCTTCCAGCAAGGCCTTACGGTCCGCCGCATGGTGGCTCAGCACCAGCCAGAACCATCCAGGAATGCGGAGTTCAGGTACTGCTCAGGTACTAGATCGGTGAAGGAATACGGACAGGTACGGCGTTAGTAAGAGAGCTGCCGGAGCCGCTTCAGCTCCTCCAGGGTCTCCGCGTCAGCGTGGTAACGCTGGCTAAAACGTGTACCGCGCCCCGAGCTGCATCCGCCAGCGGGTAGCCTCGTGATCACGAATGTTGGGATCCTGGGTGTCGAACGCGTAGATCCCGCGGCCGTTCGCCGCGTCATAGCCGACCAGCGTCAGGATCCGAGTTTCCTCGATGAACCGCCGGACCCCCCAATCACCATCGAGAAGGTTCAGGACGTTGAAGAGGTCGGCGATCAGCTCGATCGACTGCCCGCTCGCGGTGGGGATGACCTTCGAGAACCGCGCGTTCATGACCGACACCCACGGGTCTCGGCAGCTGTTTCGCCGCAGCAGTTGCCCCCGCTGTTCCCGCAGACACGGCCGGCTCTCGATGTAACTGTCCAGCGCCTCCCACTGGCCCGGGTCCTCCAGCGTGATGTCGGCCGCGTCCCGGGGCACGTACATGGGGTCGTTGAAATTCGGCCCCCCAAACGCGGTCAGCCCGTCCGCGTTGGCGTCACCGGTGATGCGGTAAGTGTAGGGGGCACCCGAGAACCCGCTGTAGAACAGGGAGAACCGGAACCGGTACGGAAGGTCGAGGGCCCCGACCAGGGTGATCTTGTGAGGCACGCTGTACATCGAAACCGCCAGCCGCCTCTGGTCCAGGGTGCCATCGAGGATGTTGACCCTGCCGATGTTCAAGGACGCCATGTCCGCCGCGGCCGACAGCCGGTCCTTGCTGTCGGTGTAAGTGTAGGCCACACCGAGTTCCGCGCCCCCGGCGAAGCGCTTCTGTAGCTGGGCGGTAGCCACGTAGGACCGGTCCCCGCTGGAGTTGCGCACCTCGATCACCGGCCCGAAGACGGCGCTCCGCCTGTTGGGCGTGCCGGCGCCGGTGGCCGGATCGAGCGAGCCGTACAGCACCCGGCCGCCCTCCCCGGCGGCCGCACCGGTCGGCACCAGGTTTACGTCGGTCAGGTAGATCTGGTTCATGCCGCGCACGTATAGCAGGTCCACTGTCCCCACCATTCCCCAGGGCAGCCGGAGGTCGGTGCCGAGCGCCACGCGGAAGTTCCGGGGGAACGGAACGAAGGGTCGAAATAGTTGACTTCGGCCACGACCGGGATGGCGCCACTCCCGCAGGTGCTGGGCTGGTTGTCGGGGTCAAGGGTAAATGCGGGGACGTCCGGGCCGGCGCAAGAGAGATCGACGCGTCGAGTCCGGTGTCGCCGTATACCGAGCTGATCCAGTGGTACGCCGGCCGGCCGGAGAAGACCCCCACCCCACCCCGGAGGAATCCCTTGCCGCCGAGGTCGTAGCTGAACCCGAGCCGGGGCGACCAGAGGGTGTTGCCGCTCGGTGTGAGCGAGTTGTCGATCCCCAGCTCCGACTGGAGTAGCGGATTTCTCACCGGGCTCGAGGTCACGAACGGCACGTCCATCCGCACGCCAGCCGTCAGGGTGAGACTTGGGGTCGCGGCCCACCGATCCTGGACGTAAAGCCCGATCTGGTTGATTCCCAGGTCTGCCTCCGCGCCCTCCGGCTGGAGCGGGTTCGGGACGCTCCCGAAGTAGAGCTCCGGCAGTCCGGCCTGCAGGGAGTCCAGGCTGGCGAACTCCCAGTGCCCCAGCGGCTGGATCAGGGTTAGCCGCCGGGTACGGATCAGCTCGTTGTGGGTACCGAACGTGAGTTGATGCTGGCCCTGGAACCACGACAGGTTGTCGGTCAGCTCCCAGACGTCCTGGTTGGAGAAATTCACGGTGCAGCTAAAGCCGTCTCCCGCCACCAGGAAGCTTTCGTCGGCCCGGACCTTAACCTCGGAATAGGGGCTCGATGATAGGCAGCGCTCCTCCTCACGCACCCGGAGATAGGCCAGGTTGAACTCGTTCAAGAGCCGGCTTCCGCGC